>NZ_JANOQD010000034.1:0-8290 GCF_031422135.1 Flavobacterium sp.
ACAAGTGGCGGTGGATTTTTTAGGACTATTTTTTTTTCAACTGAAAATTTTCAACCGATTAAAAAAAGAAAAAAAATAGTGCTAAAAAAGACACAGTAGCCACGACGAACGAAAGGAGCGACCGTGTGGAGACTGGGAACGTAGACAACAAAAAAAGAGCTGCCATTTTTCTTGGCTGCTCTTTTTTTTGGTGGCAAGTGGTCTGTGGAACGGAGGCTTTTTAGCCGACTGGAACAGCCCAGCGGAACAAAGGAAGCGACCGAAGGGAGACCGCTTTTTTGCTCTGCTGTTTGGAACTGGATTGTTCTTTTTAAACCTAAATTTATTTGATTGGATGCAGTTTATCAATAGCCGTTTTTAAAGCATTTAATCCTGTTTGCCGATATTTTTCTGTTGTATCTGGGCTTTTGTGTCCTGCAAAATGTTGTACTATCCGTAAATCATTATTTTTGATTAATAAATTTGCTATTACACTTTGTCTTATCGTTGTACTGGTTAATCTTTTTTTGGATTGTTTTTGATAAGTGCTAATTAAATAATCAACATCTTCTTTTCTTATTGGCGTTCCAAGTTTACCCAACAATAACGCATTTTCATCATTTCTCCAGGTTTTAAGTTTGTTTCTATCCTGATTGATAAATTCATATAATAAAAGGATTTGTTCGGCTTTTAAAGGTAAATTTCTAGCGTTGGTTATTCCTGTTTTATGTATTTGAACGCAAGCTTTTTCTAAATCTATATCGCTTATCTTAATGTTTTCTATTTCTCCTATTCTTAATCCTTGATTGACTAATAAACTCATTATAATTTTGTTTCTTTTAATTAAAAATGGATAACGTTCTATTCTTGGAACTAGTAGTATTTGTAGTTCTTTTTCTGTGAATAAATCTTGTAATTGGATTGGATTTTCACGTCCGTCTCGTATTCTTATGGCTCTGGCTGGATTGTCTTTTCGTTTTCCTATTTCGATTAAATAATCATAGTATTTTTTGATAGAAGCGATTACTCTTTTTACATTGCTTACGCTGTGTTCATTTCTCAATATTTCTATATACTGCATTACTTTTTGATAGTCGTATTTGTCTGCATTCTTATTGTTCTTTTTGTATTTATTGATGTCATAAACATAACTTTCTACAGAACTTTGCATTAAACTTTGGCTTAAATAATCTTCGAGTTTCATTGCTGTAACTTTGTTTTTAAAAAATTAATTCTTGTATAAATTTGTGTTGATACCAATTGGCTGTGTCCTAAAAAATCCCGAACCATTTCTATACTCATTTCATTTTCTAAAAGATGTGTTGCAATCGAGTGACGAAGTGAGTGTAAACAATAGTTTTCTGGTTTTAGGCTTTGGGTTCTTTGGAGTATTCTTTTAAATAATTCATATACATTCTCGCCTTTGATTTTATTACCGTATATATTGACCAAAAAGCTTTCTTCGTTTTCTTTTCTAACAATTTCAGTATAACTAAAATAGTCTTTTAAGTCTTTTACAATGCTTTCAGTAAGTGGGATTACTCTGCGTTTTTTGCCTTTTCCTTTTCTAACAAATAGTAGTTTTTGTTCCAAGTTTACATCTTTTATATTCAGGTCTTGGGCTTCGCTTCTTCGTAATCCACAACCATAACACAAGTGTAATATTGTTTTTTCTTCTAGGTTTTGAGTGTTTTTGTAAAGTAGTTGGATTTCTTCTTGAGTAAATATTATTCGCTCGTTTTTGGTGGTTTGTTTTACTTTTAGATTGTATGGATTTTGTTTGATTTTCCTAGTTCTTTCTAAATAGTCAAAGTAGAGTTTAATGGCTAATAATTGGCTGTAGATGTGGCTTTCGCTCATTGCTTTCTTTGTTATTCTGCTTGTTTTTGTTTTTAAATATTCGTAGTAATTTTTGATATGAACATCTGTAATTTTTTGAGGAACTTCTTTTATATGATTTAATAAATTTTGTGCATATTTCGGATAATTTACTACTGCATTTTTGCTATATCCCAGGTTCAATAATTCTCTTCTAAAGTCATTTATTGTATTATCTAGTATCATTTATTATGTTTTTTAGGTTGTACTTTTTATTTCGACCGAACGCTAGAGTTATTTTTTTGGTTTTTGCTTATATAATAGGGTTTTACAGATTTTTTAGTGTTCGTTTGGTTTCCGTTTAGCGTTCGTTAGTGTTCGGTTTTAGTTGTTGTATTTGTTTTATAAAATGGTCTTTTAGTTTTTTTCTAACGCTTTGTATGTCATCAAAATAGGCTATTCTATATTTAAATCCTTTGTTGCCGTGTCCAAATTGTTTGATGTATTCCAGTTGTACCAATTGATTGATATAATATTGTAATTGTGTTTTCTTAAATCCTGTGGTTTCCATTGCTTCAAAACGTGTAAAATCATCGGTTTTAAACTTCTTTTTTAGTCGCTCAAAAAACTGTCGAAGACTTCCGTCCAGTTCGTCTATTTTTAGAATAATGCTTTCAAAAAGTATCTCTACGGCTTCTTCAACGTCTGTAATTTCGGTGATTAATTTATTGTTTTGGGTTCTTCTTTGGTATTGGTTGATAATGGTAATTTGCTTAATAATGCTTTGGAACATTTCGTTTAATCGTCGTTTTTTATGTACGTTTTCAGGTAATTGTATTTGTGTAGCATACGGATTTTGTACTTCTTCTGTTTTTAAAGCTCGCAGTATTTTTTGTAATTGTTCTTTGGCTTTCTCTTGGTTAATTTCGTTTATTTCTCCTGCTATTCGCTTGTTTTGATAATTGATTATTTTGTCTGTTTGATCCTGGCTTTCGTCAACGGCTAATAAAAAACTCCTACTCATATTATCTTCGTATAAATCGCCTTTTGTTGTAGCACTTAATGAACTAAAAACGCCTTTTACTTCTTTCTTAACGCTCTTGATATTTCCCTTTTTATCTTTGATACTGACCGAACTCGATAGCTTTTGATTGCTGATTAATTCACGCATTGCAAAAAGTGCTTCTTCTTTTAATCCGTCTAAATCTTCAATA
The DNA here is from genome assembly GCF_031422135.1 of Flavobacterium sp. GTDB lineage: Bacteria > Bacteroidota > Bacteroidia > Flavobacteriales > Flavobacteriaceae > Flavobacterium. Next base: position 3,012 of record NZ_JANOQD010000034.1, read on the forward strand.
ATTAATAATTTGTTTACTAGGTCATATTCGCCCCAATTGTACAAACTGCCTTCTGTAATTCTTGTAAATCTTAAAACATCTTCTTGTGGTATTAAATCGGCTATTTTGCTTATTAAATGGGTTTTTCCGCTTCCGCTACTTCCTTGTACTATGGCGTGTAATGGCTGTTTTGTTTTGTATGAACTTGCAATAATGAACAATAATAATCGGCTGTTTGCTTCTCCAACTATTCCGCTTTGTTCTATTAATTTGTTGATTTGTTGTAGTAGATTGTTTTGTTTTAAAATGTCTATTGTGTTTTCTAAAATGGGTTGTTTTGGTTTTGTTTCTGGAGTAGTTTTTTGTTGTATAGGTTCTTCAATAATGGTGCTGTTGTCTTCAATTGAAAATAAAAAAGGTAGTTCTTTTCTTTGGTCGATTAAGTGGATTAAAATTTCTGTTTCGTGTCCAATTATTAAACTATTAATATCTTCATCTTTCGGAGTTTCTACTTGGCTTATTTTTACTTTTGGATGTAGTTCTCGTAGTATTTCAGCATATTTGGTTATAGCTTCGCTTCCTGCTTTATCGCCATCAAAAAAGAAAATGATTTCTTCTAATTGTTTCAGTGGTTTGATTGCGTTTAGGATTTCTTGGTTGAGTCCGTTGGTTCCATAACAGGTTAATAGTGTGTAATTTTCTTTGATTTCGTCTATTTGTAATAAACTAGCTGTGTCGATTATAGCTTCAGTAAGGATTAATTTCTTTGTATCAGGATTTGGATAATTTGGATATAGTCCTTGTCTGTTCTTCAGATAAAAATGTTTCCCGTTTTCGTTGTTCAATGTTGATCTAAAATAAAAGCTTACGATTTGATCTTCTTTGTTTTTTAATGGAAAAAGGATTGATTTATTTCCAAAAGGTTTGTAAGCTTGTCCGCCTGTTCTGCTGTTTGTACCCGCCATTGTCAATAGTCCGCATTGCATTGCATCATTGATTAGTTTTTCTTCTTTTTTTACTCCGTGATGGAACTGACCACTATTAAAACCGACTTCTAATTTCTCAAAATCTAAATTTCTACTCTTGCAATATGCTTTGGCTGGGTCGCTACATATTAATCCTTTTCTAAAACTTAAATACATTTTTTCAATAAAGTAAGTATTTATTATTGCTGTTGTTTTGGATTCTACTTTGGTTGATGGTTTATTGTTGTTGGTTGTTGGGTTGGCTGTTATCATTGCAGTACATTTTTTTAATGCTTCGTGTTTGGTTAGCTTTTCATAATCTTGAACAAACTGTATTACATCGCCTTTTTTATCGCATCCGTGGCATTTGTATTTATTTTGGCTAAAACTTACTTGTAAACTTGCTGTACTGTCCTCGTGGAACGGACAACGGAGCATATTGTTTTTGTCGGGTTTTAGATTGTAGTTTTGCAGTATATGAGATAGAGTAAGATTGTTTTTAATGTCTTGTATTTCCATTGTTGAAAAGTTTTAATTGTGCGTTTTCGCTACAAACTTACCACTTTTACTTTATTACGCAATATCTAGTTTGTAAAAGTTATACACATTTGCTTTACGATACGCCTATTTTACGTGCGTATTATGTATATTTGCACTGTTAATAAGTATTTTTACTTTAAAGTAAGTGTTATGGAAAAGCTATCAAAAACTACATTGTCTACTCTATTAAAAGAGGGAAGAACCAATAAAGGGATTTCTCAACAAGAGTTAGCAAAATTGGCAGGAGTGCATTATACAAATATTGGACGTTATGAAAGAGGAGACGCCTCGCCTTCGGCTGACGTACTTAATAAAATAGCTAGTGCCTTGGAAGTAAGCCCTGATTATTTAATGAATGGAACTTTAGAAAACAAAGCAAAAGATAATTTAAAAGATGAAAAATTGCTTATTCAGTTTAAAAAAATAGAACAGCTTTCAGAAGATAAAAAATCACTATTGATTGAGTTTATTGATGGGTTTATTTTTAAAAACAATATTCAACAACAACTTTCTTAAAGATAAAGTTTATACCTTAAAATAATAAAAAATGAAATATATTTTAGACATTCCAGAAAATAAAATGGCTTTTGCTGAAGAGTTTTTTAAGTCAATTTCTTTCGTGAAAAAAGTAAAAGCGATTGCCTCTAATGAGATTACTAATACAGCTATTTTAAAAGGCATTGAAGATTACGAAAGTAAAAAAGTAATTCCTACACCGCTTAATTTAGCTGAACTTAAAGCAATGATTAATGCGTAATTTAGTTTTTATGCCAAAAGCTTGGCAAGATTTAGGCTGGTGGATGAAAAACGATATTAAAAACGTTAAGAAAATCTATAGCCTTTTAGAGAATACTTGTAAAACTCCTTTTGAAGGCATAGGGCAACCTGAACCTTTAAAAGCCAATTATAGCGGTTATTGGTCTCGTAGAATAAACCTTGAACATCGCATTATTTACAAAGTAGAAGAAGAACAAATTGTTGTGTTTTCTCTTTATGGACATTATCAAGATTGAAAAAAAACGAGCAATTACGCTCGTTTTTTTCGTTTTAAAAAACTGAATTATTTTATTGAAACTCGATTGAAATTAGTTTACTGTTTTCTCTTTTGATAATTAAATTCATCGACAATGCCGTTTTGCCAAAAATTAGGGCTTGTTTTATAACGATAACATTACCGTAATTTTTTGTTTCTCTAAATTCAAAACCTTGAAACTGAACTTCTTTATTAATCTTACCATACTGATTTTCTAATGTAGAAAATAAATTCTCAATACTTTTAGCTTCAATATCGATACTTTTGTCAAATGATATTAATAATTTTTCATACTCTTTTTTAGTTATTTTTTCAATAATTTGATTTATAAATGATTGAAGTTTTTCGATTTCTAAAAGTTCTAGATTTGAATATGTAAATTCTTCATTAGTCCCATTGTCTAAAATAACCTTAACTTTTATTTCTTGATAATTCTCTTTTTCTCCATCTAAATTAGAGTAGAAGAGATAAGCAATATTTGCAGAATGGGTCTTTAAACTTTTAGCTTTTATATTTAATAATTCGCTTTTACTCATTTCGAGTTCAAAGTAGGATTTACTATTTCCGTTTTCAGATTTTAACCCTTTACTTCTTAAGCATTCACCATTATAGAAATTCAAAACTTGTTGAACTGCATTTTCTTCTTTTGCAGTTACACCAGTATTGTTGCAAGAAATAAAATTAAGTAGAATTATAATTGATAATATTTTTTTCATTTTTTTTTAAAATTAATCACCTCCTGCTATACCTACTGAATACATAGTAAATAAAATTAAAACATAATATTCAAGTTCTGAATTTTCATAAAAATCAAAAAGAAAATTTGTTCCAGATTTATCATATTTTTTATTGATTTCTCCTATTAGATTGCCATCAAGATATATTTCACTTAATCTTTTGGTAAATGGATTATTCGTAAATTTTAGAAAAATCTTTCTACCATCAACTACTAAAACATATTTTCTTTTTACTTTTTCAATGAATACTTTTTTATCTAAATTTTGAGTTAAAATATTTAAATTCCAAAATAAACGTGTAAATACGGTTTCAGAAAAACTAAAAATTAATTTATCGTTCTTAAATATACTGCATCTGCTTTTTGAACCAATAAAAGGCTGTTTTGTTTTTACTGTAAATAGTAATTCGTTACCTCTAAAATATTTATCGTCTGAATTTCCTGAAGAAAAAACCGCTCTATACATATCTATTTATTAACTCCAATCGTTAATTTTACCTCAAAACCAAGTACCGCTTTTGCGCCAAATTTAATTTCAAAGCAACTACTACAATCTTCTTTATTACTAGCGGATACCGTATTTTTAACAGAAGGTAGAGAAATATCTCCAACATCACTTTTTGGACTATTCCCTTTTGGTCCAAAACTACCCTCATATTCTGCCTTTCCTTGATAAGAACTACTTTGAAGTAAATCAGTATTTCCATTTGAGCCATTACCATTACCATTTGGTAAAGCAGTATCATTTACCCAATCTACTTTTCCTCCAGCTGTTAATGATTCTCCAGGTATATTAACTTTTGCTTCTGCAAAATAATGTCCTTTGCCATCCATCTCTTTTGGACCTTTAACATAACTATCTCCTGTTGTACTTGCTTTTGCTTTTGCTACATCAACTGTTGCAACACCACCACCAAGTGAACCAAAAGGGGTTTTTACTCCTATTTGAGCACCAACTGTAATTTTTCCTTCTACTTTAGCAACAGCGTGATTTTGTACCCAACTTACTGCTTTTGAAGTTTGAGTAGACACATAACTTTTGGCACTACTAAACGCACTACTTATTGCTCGACTAGCATTATACCACGATGCGGGTGGATCTGGCCACATTCCGTCAGGATCAACAAAATAAATTGGATTATCAAAGGCATAATTGTATGGAGACCATCTACGCCCTTTTTCCGCCAACGGGTCAATATTCATCCATCTTCCTAAAGCTGGGTCGTAATTCCTAGCCCCATAGTCGTAAAGATTCAAACCCAACTCGTCTTGCAGTTCTTTCCCATTATATTTATACTTGTACGTCCCTGAGCACTTTTTTCTCCGCCCGAGCGTTTGTTTATGGCTTCCCGCGAGTGAAAAACTATTTTTTAAGAACGTTCCCTTTCATTATCCTTTTCCAAAAATAATCCTTTTTCTTTCAATTGAAAAAATAATCATCTTTATTTTATCCGTGAACCAAAGCAAAGAAGCTGGAACATTAAATTCAAGACCCAAAATCGGCTGATTAGCTTTCATTTTGGGCTCGATTTTTTTGGAAGATTGCCATTATAGAATGCTGTTTTTTAGATAATTGCCCTTTGGCAATCTTCTAAAAAAATGAGCAAACAACCGAAGGGCGTTAGTCAACGGTTCTACAATAACACCCCAAGTGAAGCAAAAAAAGCGGTGCTTGCAAGGAGCTTTTTTTTGCTGAACGAGTGGCGGTGTTGCGGCACTGACAGCCACCACAGAGCTGGGAACGAACGAGGAACGAGAGAAGTGGAAGAACTGTGTGCGTGGAACGGCACGGAAAAAATTAAAATCAGCGTTAGCGTTCCTTGATTTAGGGCAAAGCTTCAGCGGAGCCAACCGTGATGGCTGGCGGTTGAGCAACCGCCAAAACACAAGTGGCGGTGGATTTTTTAGGACTATTTTTTTTTCAACTGAAAATTTTCAACCGATTAAAAAAAGAAAAAAAATAGTGCTAAAAAAGACACAGTAGCCACGACGAACGAAAGGAGCGACCGTGTGGAGACTGGGAACG
>NZ_JANOQD010000035.1:0-86957 GCF_031422135.1 Flavobacterium sp.
TCCTGAAACCACTCCTGTGTTTGAAATCGTTGCTATTGCTGGGTTGGAAGACAACCAAGGGCTTATTGTAGCTGGCGTATTGATGGCTGATAAGGTGATACTATTGCTCACACAAACAGAAACTACTGCATTTGAAATTACTGGCAGGGCATTGATGGTAATATTTTCTGTGTCTTGACATCCGTTTATATTAGTATACGTTATAATCACTGTTCCTGCTGCAACACCTGTGACCAATCCTGTATTGCTAATCGTAGCTATTGCTGGATTGGAAGACAACCAAGGAGTTGTGAGTGATGGCAAAGTCGTAGCGGCTAATTGGGTTGTGGCATTGGAACAAATAGACAGAGTACCTGCTACAACTGGAGATATTACTGGACTAGCATTAATAGTAACGGTTACATCTCGATGAAAAAAACCACAACTCGGTGTATTAATGTCATAATTAACTGTAAAATTTCCAGGAGTACTTAGACTTGGATTTATAGCTCCTGTATTGAGATCCAAACTTAATATACCAGGTCCACCAAGAGGAATCGTAGCGTAAGTGTATTGTCCATTGGAAGTAACTGTTCCTGTCATAGGTTGAGCCGTCGTTGTACCTGTGCAAAATGGACTTCCAGAATAGGCTATGGAACCTGTAGGAGAGGCACTTACTGATAAAACAATAGGAGTAATTACATAACATCCTGTATTTCTATCTTCAATACGTACCCAAATGGTAACTGGAGAAATGGTTATTGCATAATTAATTAAACTAGCTGGCGCAATAACGTTTGGACCAGATAAATCTCCATTTTCAGCTGTTGTTCTATCTGTATAATATATTTCGGAATAGTCAGTCAAACTATATCCACTTGAAATGACCAAATTTTGATTTATTGTTGGGAATACATAAGGTAGAGTTCCACAATCACTCAAATTGACTGGACTGTTTACAGGTATATCTGGAAGATAAATAACATCCATAGCGTCAGAAACCTCAAAACAACCTCCTGGTCTAGTAGTGGTTACAGACCATGTTCCTGCTTGATTGACAGATATGGTTTGTGTTGTATATAATGGTTGAATAACTCCATTTAATCTCCAAACATAAGTAGGAGTTCCAGTTGTAGGTGGTGAAGCAAAAGTAGCAGTTAATGGAACAGGCGTACTATCACATTCTGTTATATCAGCTCCTAGTGTAACCCCACAAACAATATCACAGTCCGAATAACCAGGTAAAGGATAAGGAACACCTGAAGGATCAAATGTTCTTTGTTGCAATTTTATTTTTCCTTGTGCACCATTAAAATTAGTAACAAGAATAAGATAATATTGCCCTATAGTCGCACCATTAATTGTTAATGTTTCAATTGCGGCTGAAGAATAACTACAATCAATCAGGTTTCCTATTGGGTAAGCACCACCAATTCCTATATTAGTAGGACAGGCTGTAGGTGTACATACAGGATTACCGTACAAACTTGAACAATTCCCACTTGGACTTGAAAAAGGCCCCCAAGCAGCAAAATCAACATCTAATTCATTTAATGGTCCAACACCTATTGGATCCCCAGCAGCATTAAAAGTAGTATTCTGAATGATATCGTAGGCTAAAGTGCCGCCTGTATCAACCTTTAAATAAAACCAAGTTGGATTTCGAATCAATCCTAAACAAGCAATACCAGGTGAAAAAGGTTGCCCAAAAGTATTATCATATATTAATGTTTGTGTTGTGGGATTTGCAGAATTAGATCCACAAAAAGCTACGGAAGCATTGCAATTGTCATTTTGTGAAAACAAAAAATTTGCACATAAAACAAAAACAATTAAAAAAATATTTTTTTTCATCTTAAAAACTAATTAATAAATGAATAATAATTCCAATCTGAAGATTTTTCACAAGAATTGGAAGTAATTAGAGTTCTGTATTTGAAACACTTACTCATCATTTCTATGTGTTTGAACACTTTGGAACCTTTAATGGTGTTTAACTTACCATCAATAGTAAGAAAAAGTGTCTCCTTATAATGTTTGGCATTTTCATTCTTATAACAATCTAAAATAGGAATTATTTCTATTTTTATGTTTTTATTCTTACTACCAACTTGTGTGAAATCCCAATTTAGGGTGACAAATTTATCAGCATTCGAAGTTTCATCTGGAGAAGCTATGGTTTCTAGCTTGTAAACAAATTCGCAATTCGATGTTGTTTGCGCTTTTATACCTTGGGAGAATAAAAGAATTAATACTAATTTTATGTATATTTTTTTCATTTGTTAAATAATTGTTTATAAATCGAGCGAAATTTACATAAATTTAAGAAAAGTTTAATATTAATTTTTTGTTTTTTATAATTTTAACATACAAAATGATTATTTCAATGTATTTCTATTTTTATTAATTATATTTGCAGGTATAACTAATTTACAATATAATTCCTTATTTAATGGCTCATAACGACGATTTTCAAGAAGAAATTGGAGACAATCATATTGCAACAAGCGCTATAAATCCTATAAGAAAAGACGCATTTGACTTATCTGACGAACAAAAAATAGAAGCTATCAAGAAGGATGTGGAAAGCATTCTAAATACGCTTGGTATGGATTTGACTGATGATAGCTTGAGCGGCACTCCAAACCGTGTAGCAAAAATGTTTGTTAAAGAAATTTTTGGCGGTTTGAATCCTCAAAGAAAGCCAAAACCATCTACTTTTGAAAATAACTATAAGTATGGTGAAATGCTGGTTGAGAAAAACATTGTAGTTTACTCCACTTGTGAGCATCACTTATTACCTATAATTGGTCGTGCTCACGTGGCCTATATTTCCAATGGTAAAGTTATTGGGTTGTCAAAAATGAATCGGATTGTGGAATATTATGCTAAGAGACCCCAAGTTCAAGAACGTTTGACAATGCAAATTGTACAAGAATTACAACTGGCTCTTGGCACACAGGATGTTGCTTGTGTGTTGGATGCCAAACACTTGTGTGTAAATTCCAGAGGAATTAAAGACATTGAAAGCAGCACTGTAACTTCTGAATTTGGCGGTAAATTTAAAGAAGAACAAACCCGCAGAGAGTTTCTAGATTACATTAAACTGGAAACAAAATTTTAAATTGAAATCACGATAATAGCCCTGATAGAGCCGATATCCTTTGTGAAGAATGAACAAAGATAAAGGCGAAAGCAGGAAATAGCTCCAAAAAAAATGCAACTTTACAAAAATCAAAGCTTAAAAATATACAATACGCTTTCGGGCGAAAAAGAAAATTTTGAAACCATTCACACAGGAAATGTGGGTATGTATGTATGTGGACCAACGGTTTACAGCCATGTTCATTTGGGAAATGTACGTACTTTTATGAGTTTTGACATCATTAATCGATACCTTTTGCACCTAGGTTATAATGTTAGATATGTACGAAATATAACCGATGCAGGACATTTGACTGATGATGGCGATGTGAACAACGACCGATTTGTGAAACAAACTCGATTGGAAAAGTTAGAACCTATGGAAGTGGTTCAGAAATATACGGTTTACTTTCATAAAGTATTGGATTTGTTTAATTTTTTACCTCCAGATATAGAACCTACCGCAACTGGGCATATTTTAGAACAAATCGAGTTAGCACAAAAATTAATTGCTGACGGTTTTGCTTATGTAAGTAATGGTTCAGTCTATTTTGATGTATTAGAATACAATAAAAAAGGGTTGAATTATGGTGAGTTGAGCCATCGAAATGTAGAAGAATTGCTAGCCAATACAAGAGATTTAGACGGACAAAACGAAAAGAAAAATCCTCAAGATTTTGCGTTGTGGAAACAAGCTTCGCCTGCGCACATTATGCGATGGAATTCGCCTTGGGGAGAAGGTTTTCCAGGCTGGCATTTAGAATGTACTGCTATGAGTACAAAATATCTAGGCGAAAAATTTGACATTCACGGTGGTGGAATGGATTTAAAATTTCCGCACCACGAGTGCGAAATTGCACAAGGAAAAGCTTCTCACGGTGTCTCTCCTGTTAAATACTGGATGCACGCCAATATGCTTACTATGAATGGATTGCGAATGAGCAAATCAACTGGAAATTTTATTCTACCTATGGAATTGATTGAAGGTGGCAATGCTTTTTTTGAAAAAGCTTTTCATCCAAATATTGTTCGTTTTTGTTTCTTGCAAGCTCATTACCGTAGTGTTTTAGACATTTCTAACGATGCAATGGTGGCCAGCGAAAAAGGATTTGCGCGACTAATGGAAGGCATCAAATTGTTACCAACTATTGAGCCTAAAACAGTTTCTTCAATAAACATTCAAGCGTGGAAGCAAAATTGTTTTGATGCGATGAATGACGATTTTAATACCCCAATTCTGATTGCTCATTTGTTTGAAGGAATCAAGTTTATTAATTTGTTGAATGACACAAAAGAAACTATAACTGCTGAAGATTTAAAGGAATTACAAAATACAATGGCAATCTTTGTTTTTGATATTTTAGGCATTAGTAATGAAAAAGAAAACACTAACAATACTGAAAAGCTGGAAGGTGTTGTCAGTATGTTAATCGGCATGCGGAACGATGCTCGTGCCAACAAAAACTGGCAATTGTCTGATGATATTCGAGATCAATTATTAAAACTCGGTATTCAATTGAAAGATGGAAAAGACGGAACTGGGTTTAGTATTCAGTAATCAGTGTTTAAAATTAATTGCTTGTAGGTTATGCTGAAAAAAATTCTAATTTTTCCATTTCTGTTTTTGGTACGATTTTATCAAATAATAATTTCTCCGTTGTTACCAGCTACTTGCCGCTTCACTCCTACTTGCTCCCATTATATGATTGAGGCTTTAAAAAAACACGGGCTATTTTATGGAAGTTACTTAGGCATAAAAAGAATTTTTAGTTGCCATCCTTGGGGGAAAAGCGGTTATGATCCTGTTCCTTAGTTTTAGATAAAAATAATTTTTCAATTAAAGAATCTAAAATTGCTTTTCAAGAAATACTTTTGTCTAATTCTTTTTTAATTTATACTTTTGGCTAATGCCTTATGGCTTTTAACACTATAGAAATGACACACTTTTTACACTTTGTTTGGAATCCATCAGAAGGTTTTGAAATAGGTAGTTTTACACTTCGATTTTACAGTTTAATGTTTGTAATTGCTTTTACTTTAGGTTTTTTCTTAATGAAAAAAATATTTGAGCGTGAAGGTGAATCAATGGAAAAACTAGACAGTTTGTTTATGTATATGTTTTTGTCCATATTATTAGGAGCTAGATTAGGACACGTTTTATTTTATCAAACGGAGTTAATAACCGAAGATCCACTGAGTATTTTGCTTCCTTTCCGATTCAATCCTACCTTTGAGTTCACAGGATTTCAAGGCTTAGCAAGTCACGGAGCTGCAATAGCAGTTATTGTTACGATGTATTTTTATACTTCAAAAATTTTAAAGCGACCTATGCTTTGGATACTCGATAGAGTTGTAATTCCTGTAGCAAGCGGTGCTATTTTAGTACGATTAGGGAATTTTTTTAATTCTGAAATTGTGGGTGACAAAACGACATCTCCTTTTGGAATCAAGTTTGTTCAAGATGCTATTCGACCAAATGAAGCCATACAACTCACTAAAATAAGCAATTCAAAAGCTGCTTATAATGCTATTGCTACAGATCCAAATTTCGCTAGTATTTTAGATACAATACCTGCCAAACATCCATCACAATTGTATGAAGCTTTTGGGTATGTGTTTGTCTTTTTTATACTATTGTTTTTGTATTGGAAAACAGATGCTCGTTTGAAACAAGGTTATCTTTTTGGGATGTTCCTCGTTATGCTTTTTTCTGTTAGAATTGTAGTGGAATTTGTAAAAGAAAGTCAAGGTGGTTTTGAATCCGCATTAGGACTTTTATCTACAGGACAATGGTTGAGTATTCCTTTTGTGATTGTAGGATTGTACTTTGTGATTAAAGCTAAAAAAGTGGTGGTATAGTTTTGAGGTTATTTTAAAGTTTTAGGATAGTTATCTTAATAATCTATCTAATACATTTTTGATTATATATAACCAATTTTTTTTCAACATATATGCTCAAAAAATAAAACCCGTAAAAATTATTTTTTTACGGGTTATAAATAGTTTTAAAAGAAAATTATGGAGTAGACGGTCCTAAGATATTTTTGAAAGCTTTAGCAAAGAGTGCTGCATCAATATTAATACTTAAATAAGGACCACCAATATCCCATTTTTTTCTTGTTTCTAAATTTCCTGTAAATAATTGATTTCCGTAATCAAAATCATCATAACCAACAGCATAATTAACTTGACTGTAATGTAAACCACCATTAAGAAAAAGCCCATTTGTAATTTCAATATTCAAACCAAGAAAGAAATTAGTAAATGATTTATCATTTAAATTTGTTCCAACTGAGATGCCAACCCTCTCTTTAAGTGTTCTTGGCTTAATATCAAGATTACGTGGTGTTAAATGAAAAGTCAAAAACAATCCTAAATAAGCTCTAGTTTCTTTATTATCAGCTATTAATGTTGTTTCACCATTTGGCTTTATAAAAGTAGCAATATTTTCTGGATTTTTTAACCATGATGCAATTACACTTGTTCCTAAACTAACTCTATTCGTTTTTAATAAAATAATTTTTTTGGCTAATATTTCTGTTCCATTTTTCTCAATTGTAAAAGGAAAAGATGTTGTATATGGACCAAAAATTTGAGAATCATATACTTTAAGTGAAGGATTTAAAGAGGTTGCTACAGCAGCATTAGGATCAGTTTGTTGAATTTCATCTACAAGCGGTTTTGGATTAAAAACACCTTTACTCTTAATAATATATCTTAAACCTTTACTAGCAATAATGTGAAACTGAAATTTATCGTAATTATCTTTTGCACTAACTGGAAAATCATTATAAATTGGATTACAATCTTCATCTAGATAAATGTGAATAATACCTTTATTGTCTACTATAACATTTGATTGACCACCAATATAATTATATCCTTTTTCTGAAATGTCTTCTTTAACAAAATCGATTAAATCATCAAATGATTTAATACTATTATCTCTAGATTGATTATTTATTATTTCTTCACAATTTGTTTTATTTTTTGAAAATAATTTTATAGAATCACAGTAAAATATAGATTCTGCATTTTTTTTATCTTGATTTTTTATCCAAAATAATATTTTATTTTCAGCTTTTGTTAATTGATAATTTATATTACCGCAAGACTTTTCCTTTTCATCAAGTTCAGTGTAATCAGATATCTTTATGTCAACATTTCCTGTACTATCGGAATCATTTATAATTCGAATTGTATTATCTGTTCCATCTTTTCCAATTATTAATTGTGATGCATTTATTTTAACTTCAATTTGTCCATAAAAGTATTGAAATGACAAAAATGCAAAAAAGAGTGTGATTGATTTTTTCATAGTTTGGTTTTTAAGTTGTTGATTTTTAAGTTATTGATTTTTAACGTTTAAATTATATTTCTCGAAACATATATGCATAATTATCACTTTTAGCAACTAATATACCTGTACAAATCAATTCTGAATTGTCAGTAGTTTTAATTTTATAATAGATCGTTGAACCACTATCACCGTTACTTACATTTGAAATACCCGAAGTTGAAGTACCTATTTTAAATAAATAGAGTTCTTTTTTGAAATGAGAATAAGATACAGTACACATTGTTGGATTTCTATAGGAATGAAAATTTAAATATTTACTTACAGCACCAAACATACTCATAGAATTTTCATCAATTTCTATTAATTTATTGGTATCAATGTTATTAATAAATACATCATACAATTCCTTATTAATTTCACATATGCAATAATCTATTCCGTATCCATTGTAATTGCCAAATTTATATTCTAGAATAGTTCCTTTGAAAGGATTATTATTACCAATTACAAACAAAACAACTTTGTTCTTTATAATAAAATTAGGATTAACTGAAAAATTTGCAAATTCATCATCATTTGCAAAAACATGCAAATTACTCTTTGCAAAGTATTTTTTGCCTTTTTTAAAAACACTAAATGACCCTTTTGAATTTGGAGATTTAGCATTATAAGCATAACATATAGGTAATGTATCTATACCACTTATTGCCAAAAGCTCACTAGTATATAGAATTTTTAAATAGTCCTTCAAATAAAATGTATTGTAATTCAACACTATGGAGCCACTATTTTGTAATTCTAATAATTGCGTTTGTGCTGTAGCATTTGTATACTCAACTTCAATTATTTTTCTAAAAAGATTTGAACGATTATCTTGAATTGTGTTTAACCCATAAGAAACAACTCCTTCTATCTTACTAATGTCATTTTTATACAATTCAAATAATCGTTCTGCAACTTCATACTGTGATGTTTCGGCAAGTGCCATTAACTTATCTGCACTGTCATAATTGCTATAGGTCTTATTGTTAGAAAGTACTTGTTGCGTATTTTTAAATTTAAACAATATATCGAGTAAATCATGCCAAAATTTAGAACCAAGGCTCAAAAAAATACCTATAAAAATATAACCAATTGTATGATTTATTATTTTTAAAAAATAGGAATCTACATTACCTTGACTTAATAATAAAATAATAATAGAAATAACAATCCATATTAAAAATGGGGATTTAACATAGTATTGATTGACATTAGTATTGTTTTCCTGAAGTTTATTAAATAGCATTAAGCTTAAAGACCAAAGAAATATTAATAGATAGATAAATCCAAAAACTTTTTCTTTATTAATATCACTCATTAACCAACCTTGTACTATTATTGCATCATTATTGGTAAAACTTGAACTTATTTTTTTTACAATTTCAAAAAAATTAGCATTAGCCAAAGCAGCTATGATAATTCCAATTATAATATTAATTATCATTATTCTGTATTCTCTTTCCTTTTCAGCTCCCTCGGTTGGTTGACTATAAGCTAATATTTCAAGTTTTGCAGAAAGAAAAAATTTCCATTTTTTATGCTCATTTGTATAGAGAAATGGGATGTATATTATCTTGCCTTGAAAATATAATTTTATAAAGTTTGAAGCTCTTTCAGAAACAATACTCAACATCATCATAATAATGCTGAAGGATATTAAAAAATCAGTCAATCCCATATTTTCTTTTATAAATATTACCAACATAATGATATTCTTTTATTTATTAATTTGCATCTTCAACGAGCAAATTATCTTCAAAAAAACAGTATTAATGATTTTATAAGTTCTAATTATCAATTCAATAAGAGTTTTAATACAGTCGTCTATTTTTGTAACTAAAAACATTAAACTAAAAAAAAGCGTAAACACTTGTTTTTTAATGTTATAAATTTAACACTTTTTTTTTTACATAAAAAAGGGGAAAAACACCCTTTTTTCCATTAAAAAAACCATTATGAACTCTAAGTCCATAATGGTTTTTTTATTCGAAAATTTATTATCTACATTACTTCCCGATACAAAAATTAGCAAAAATATTCCCTAACAATTCATCATTGGTCACTTGTCCTGTAATTTCACCAAAGTAGTACAAGGCTTGTTTAATATCAATCGCCATTAGGTCTGACGATAAGTTTGTTTGCATACCGTATTTTACTTTCTGAATTTCTTCAAGTGCTTTAAGTAATGAATCGTAATGTCTTGTATTAGTTATGATTGTCTCATTATTACGTAATGCACCAGTATTAACAAACGATAGTAATGTGTTTTTCAAATCATCGACACCAATATTCTCTTTGGCAGATATTGTTATGAGTTTTGAGTTATGAGTTTTGAGTTGCTCCTTGATAATCTCAACTTGTTTTTCAGAAATCTTATCAATTTTGTTGACAACAATAATTAAAGGTTTTAAAGGGAATTGATTTTTGATTTTCTCTATTTCTACTTTAACAGTCTCTAAACTCACAACCGATAACGCATAACTATCCATCAAGAAAAGAACAACCTGAGCTTGTTCGATTTTCTCAAAAGTTTTCTTGATTCCGATACTTTCAATAACATCTTTGGTTTCGCGAATACCAGCAGTGTCTATAAACCGAAATCCAATACCACCAATAACCAATTCGTCTTCGATTGTATCTCGAGTTGTACCTGCAATTTCAGAAACTATGGCACGTTCTTCGTTTAGTAAGGCGTTGAGAAGTGTCGATTTTCCAACATTTGGTTCACCTACAATTGCTACTGGAATTCCGTTTTTGATAACGTTTCCTACGGCAAATGAATCGATTAATCGTTTCAATACAAACTCAATTCTGTTTAGTAATTCTTTAAATGCCCTTCTATCAGCAAACTCGACATCTTCTTCCGCAAAATCCAATTCTAATTCGATTAAGGAAGCAAAATTTAGGAGTTCTTCCCTGAGTTTAGAAATTTCGTTGCTAAAACCGCCACGCATTTGTTGCATTGCGATTTGATGCGTTGCTTCATTGTCAGACGAAATCAAATCGGCAACAGCTTCTGCTTGGGATAAGTCCATTTTTCCGTTCAAGAACGAACGCAACGTAAACTCTCCAGGTTGTGCCATTCGGCAACCCTTTCTGAGTAGTAATTGTATGATTTGTTGTTGAATATAAGAAGAACCATGGCACGAAATTTCGATAGTGTTTTCGCCAGTATAGGAATTTGTTCCTTTAAAAATAGAAAGCAATACTTGATCCAAAACTTTAGCATCATCTACAATATGACCTAAATGTAGTGTGTGTGATTTTTGTTTTGAAATATCTTTACCTGAAACAGATTGAAATACAATAGAGGCTATTTTAAGAGCATCGAAGCCAGAAATTCTAATTACAGCAATAGCACCAGCTCCTGATGGTGTGGCAAGTGCAACAATGGTATCGTGGTAAATCATTTGATGAGACGTTTCAGAGGTACAAAGTTACAACGTTGCAAAGGTTATTTAAAGGAAAAAGTATGAATTTTACTAAAACTTTAAAACCTTTGCGATTTGTATCTCAAAGCGTTAGAAACTATAACAACAATCGTTTTACTCTCAATATTAACTCAATTGGGTTAAAAGGTTTGGCTACTAAATCATCAGCACCCAATTTAAACGCTTCAATAATAGTTAAATCTTCTTTTCCTAATGCCGAAACAATGATTATAGGAATTTTAGGAAAATTGTTTTTCACGTATGAGGTAACTTCCAACCCTGATTTGTATGGCAACATAATGTCTGTGATAATTAAATCAGGTGGATTGTTCGCAATTCTTTCCATTCCTTCGTTTCCATCATTGGCAATATCAATTTCGTATCCTTCTTTTTTTAGCAGAAATTCAATAATGTTGTTTATGATTTTATCGTCTTCAATTACTAATATTTTTTTCATTACGGGTAAAATTAGGGGATTTATATATTAGAATTTGTATTGCATTGAGATAAAAACATCGTACTCATTCTGAAAATTATCTAGCTTATACTCTTGTCTATTTACTGATCCTTGAATTCCAAAAATGTAGTTCTCCCAAATTTGTTTGTGGTAACCCATTCCAAATCGATAAGAGCTAAACTTGAATCGTTCTTGGAATTGTCCTAATGTAATTCTCTCGTCTGGTGATGTGCCATATCCAAAAAATGCAGTTGCATAATCGTATTTAGTATCAAAATAGTATCTCGCTGTTGCGGTAAATGAAGGATACGATTTACTTTCAAAAAACTGCAAATAGGATTTTAAATTGAACCAGTAGTTGCCAACATATTTACCAACTCCAAATACTGCAGCATAAAACTCAAAATTTGTCGTTTTTGTATAACGTAATCCAGCATCGGCTTCCCAACCTTTATTAAAGCTATGAAAATAAGAATAAGCTAGTCGTAATTTGGGAAATACCTCATCATCATAACTGTAGGCTATATCAAACATTGAGTAGCTTTTTTTGTTATTTTTAAAATAACTTTCAATTCCAAACTGAACACCACTTGTGGAACTGTCAAAAGAAAGTCGTTTGGCATAATTTAGGTACCCAATTAATGATAGTTTTTTACGTTCCCGAATGTATTGTAATCCTATTAAGTGCCAAGGTCCAACTCCATCTCGACTAAAACTGGTATTATTATATGATATTCCAACACGATTGGAACTGCTTTTGGTTTTGAGCTTAACTAATTGTTGCTTTAAATTTTTATCGTCTGGATATTTTTCTAATAATACATTCAAATAGTCTATAGTTTGTTCATCATTTTCTTCTGCAACTACTATTTTTAGTCTTAGTAATTCAAACTCTTTATTGTCTGGAAAATGAACTAAAGCCTTATTAACCGCAGTTATTGCTTCAAAAAGCCTGTTCTGATTAATTTCAAGCTGTATTAAGTTAGTAAAAGCTTCGTTGTATTTAGGGTTTTTATCTATTACATAATTAAAATAATGTCTTGCACTATCTATTTGTTGTGTTTTATAATAAGCTCGTCCTAATGCCAAATGAAAATCTAAATAATTAGGTGCCTTTTTGATCCCTAATTGTGCCAATTTAATTGCATTTGGATAATTTTTTAAAGTATTTATTTCATAATGCGTTTTTATCAAAAGACTATCTGTATCCACTTTTTGAGCAAAAAGAGACAGATTTAAAATAAAAATTACAAAAATAGTAATACTAAATTTTTTCATATTATTCTTTTACTTTAGTAAACCCTTGTCTAGTCATAACTCCCCATTTTATTTCTTTTTTCTGTAGAAATTGTAAATAACCACTAATTGAAGCATACACATTTATAGGATGGTATAAAAGCGGTTCTAAAAAAACCATAATTATCAATATTGATAATTCTTTGATATTAGAATACTGTTGATGAATTAGCTGATCTAAATATATAGAAATTAACGTAACTACCGTATAAAAAAAGTAAACAAATACGGAAACAATGAGTAAAAAATCATAATTTATACTAAAAAATAGCATATCTATAATTAAAACGACCAATCCTAACACTTCCAGAATAGGTACAAAAAATTCGAAGAATACATAATGTGGCATTGTTACTAATCCTGTTCTACCATATTTAGGATTGAATATCATTTTTCGATGCAAAAATAGCGTTTGAACCAGTCCCCTAGCCCATCGTTTACGTTGCGTTAAAAACACTTTCATATCTGATGGAACCTCTGTCCAACATAAAGATTCTGGGATGTATTTAATTAAAAAATTTTCTTTTTTCTCATACATTAATTTTCTCATGCGTGTGATGAGTTCCATATCTTCTCCAAGTGAACTGTGCCAATAACCTCCCGCTTCGATCACTGTTGCTTTGTCAAACATTCCTAATCCTCCTGAAACCAGTAATAAACAATTGGTTTTACTCCAGGCCATTCGTCCAAACAAAAAGGCTCGAATGTATTCTAGTTCTTGAAAACGAGCAAAAAAATTGTCAGGAAAATGAGACTTATATAACATTCCATCTTTGAATTCACAAGAATTTGAAATGCGGATGGCTGCTCCACTAGCAATTACTTTGGTTGTGTTTTCAATAAATGGTTTGGTGAGCATTACAATGGTATCTTTTCGAAGGATACAATCTACATCTGTACAAATGAAAAGTGCATATCGAGAGGAATTTATTCCTGCGTTCGAAGCATCAGCTTTACTTTTTCCATTTTCTTTATCTACAACTAGTAATTTTGCATATACTGGATTTGTAGATTTGTAATGCCCTCTAACTGGTTTTGTGACAATTTTTTCTCTGTAAAAAAAGTCAACTTTAATTAAACTGAACTCGTCAATTAATTTCTGCAAAGTGTCATCAGTACTACCATCATTAATGATAATCACTTCAAACTTTGGATAATCCTGAGATAATAATGATTTAACATTGTATACAATGGTTGTAGCCTCATTATATGCTGGCGCAATAACTGAAACTCCTGTTGTATGATTGGATTTTATTAAAACGTCTTTGTGCAAGTAGTATTTAGAATTGTAATAATTCTTGATGGCCAAATACGACAAAACAGACAAAACGAGATAGATGAGAACATAAATAACAGCATATGTTCCTGAAAAAATTTCAAAATTATCAATAAATTTTTCTAAATTACTCAAGCTAAATAAGGATTGTTAACGTGTGAATAAATTTTATTTATGAGCTCATTTTCTGAACTGTTCACAAGTTCAATAGTATCAAAATGTGTATTGTCAATTTTGTGAATACAATTTACCAATTCAAATTTGATATCAATTTCAGTTTCAGTTTCTAACAACTCAATGGCAAAGTTTTTAGTTTTATAATCTCCAATTACACCTAGTGTTTTAAGTATAGAGACTTTGTTTCGAATGTTTTTTTCTTTTTTGTAATGTTCCATCAATAATTGGGAAGCATCCACTATAAATAATTCTCGTATTGCAAAAATGGTTTGTTTCCTAACCTCATCATCAGGATTTAGCAATAAAAATTTAATTTTTGGTAGACATAATTTTTCTCTATATCGAACTATTAGCTTAATACCAAGAATTACTACGGAACTGTTGCCGCTTTTAACCCAAGAATATATAGACGATGGTATTTCAGATTTTGTTTGATATATCAAATCTAAAATTTTCATTTCATCAGCACTTGGAATTTTTTTAGGATAATTATTCAAAACATCAAATTTTTCGTCAGATAATGCAATAAGAGCAATCAAAGCGTTTGATTTCAAATATTTATTCCTACTATTCAAATAAGGTTTGATTTGACATTTTTTAATTTTATAATCTAGACTTTGATAGTGATAAAATCCAAGTGATTTATAGTACCATTTACTTCTATTAATCAATTTCTTGCTATAATTGTTTAAACCAAAGTGCTTGTATATTATCAAAATTAAATAAGGATTAACTTCTCTTATGTTTTGTTTAATGTGAATGAGCTTGTTTAGAATAAGATATTTACACCATTTATTTCTAAAAACCGGCGTTTTTTTGAAGTCCCTAATTCTTGCTTTTGTTTCTTGAAAACTAAAATTAGAAAAGATTAATTCTGTCAAAAAATTATTAATCTGTTGTTCAATTTCCTTTTTTTTATTAGCTAATGCATCAAAATAATACCTGTTTAAAAGGAGCGAACCAATAAAACATAAAACTAAAATTACAAGAAAAGGAATGGCTACATACTTTAAAACATTATAAAAAAAACGAGCCGTAAAAGTTTCGTCTACATAGCGTAGTACTTGATTAAACTTTATTAAAGTAGCTATAAATTGCATTATATTGATTATAAATTATAATATTTTCATAAAAGTATAAATTATAATCATCAAATGAAACTTTTGACTGCAATATCACTAATTATATTTAATTTTAATCACTAATATTAGTGATATTTTAAAAATCTTCAAAAACTCCTAATCCAAATAATGCAAAATCATATTTTACAGGATCAATGGAATCTAAAACTCTGAGATTTGTATCTAATTCAAAAAGTGCTTTTGCATCATTTTGTTTTCGAACAAGTAGTTTTAATTTTCGAGCTACATTTCCAGAGTGAACATCTAGTGGACAAGAAAGTGACGCTGGAGAAATGGTTTTCCAAATACCGAAATCGACTCCTTTATTATCTTGACGAACCATCCAACGAAGGTACATATTCAGTCGCTTTGCTGCTGAATTATTCATTGGATTTGAAATGTGCTTTTGGGTTCGAGGTAAATGATCAATTTCGAAGAATATTTTTTTAAATTCTGAAATGCTTTTTTGCATTGAATATGATTCCGCGTTATTTGTAAAAACAGTCTCTAAACCTTTATGATTCAAATAAATATTTTGCAAACTTTTTATGAAATACGTAAAATCGTTTCCATTAAAAGTTCGGTGTACAAAACCGTCTAAAGTTTCTAATTGACTTTCTGAATGTGACATTACAAAATCATATGGGGAATTTCCCATTAGATTCATCATTTTGTGAGCGTTTTGAATAATCATCTTTCGGTTACCCCAAGCAATAGTAGCACTCAAAAAACCAGCAATTTCAATATCTTCTTTTAAAGTAAAAAGATGCGGTATTTGAATAGGATCGCTTTCTATAAAATTTAGATTATTATATAAATCAACTTTTTCGTCAAGAAACGATTTAAGCTCGACTATTTCCATTTCTAATTACTGATATTACCATCGACCATAATTAATTTTCGATCTGCCATATTTGCAAAATCTTCGTTATGAGTAACTATTATGAATGTTTGTCCGAATTCATCTCGAAGTTTAAAAAACAATTGATGCAAATTCTCGGCAGAGACAGTATCCAAATTTCCTGAAGGTTCATCTGCATAAATAATTGCAGGTTTATTTATCAGAGCTCTGGCAACTGCAACTCGTTGTTGTTCACCACCCGAGAGTTCGCTAGGTTTGTGATTTATTCGATGTGATAACCCAAGATAATCCAGTAGTCTTTTGGCTTCGGTTTCGGTTTCTAATTTTGGTTTTCCTGCAATAAAAGCGGGAATACATACATTTTCTAAAGCAGTAAATTCAGGTAATAATTGATGAAATTGAAAAATAAAACCCAGATTTGTATTTCTAAATTTAGACAAACTTTTATCATTCATTATCATCACATTTTCACCATTAATAAGTAACGATGTCTTGCTATCATTAGTCGGATGATCTAATGTACCTAAAATTTGTAATAACGTTGTTTTACCTGCTCCTGAAGCGCCTACAATAGAAACAACTTCTCCTTTTTTAATGTGTAAATCAACTCCTTTAAGAACGTGAAGTGTATCGTAGTATTTGTGAATGTTCTTTGCAATAATCATTGGCATCAATTTCCACAAAGAAACAAAGAAAATGCCTCAACATCAAATAAAGTTTTGTTAAGGAAAATTCTCAACAGATAGATTTAATTAATTTTGATTAAAATTGAATGATTATGAAAAATTTAATTCTAATTTTTATTTGTTTTATGACTAGTAGTTGTGAGTCTAAAGCTAAAACGAATATAACTATTGAATCTAAGAAAATGAATTTAGAAAAAGGAAAAGAAGTTGCCATTTTTGCAGGAGGATGTTTTTGGTGTACTGAAGCCGTTTTTTTACAGCTTGAAGGTGTAATTTCCATTATGCCTGGTTATATAGGTGGCAAAAATCCAAATCCAACCTATGAAGAAGTTTGTTCTGGTTATTCTGGCCACGCAGAAGCTGTTGAAATCATTTTTGATTCAACTAAAATTTCGTATCAAGAATTAATAGAGGTTTTCTTTGCAACTCACGATCCTACAACGATTAACAGACAAGGAAATGATGTGGGTTCGCAATACCGAAGTGAAGTTTTTTATACCAATGAAAATCAAAAAAAAATAGTCCAAGGGTACATAAACTTTTTGAATACTGAAAACACATTTGGGAAAAAAGTAATTACTAAAATTTCTGAAGCATCAACATTCTATGTGGCCGAAGATTACCATAAAAATTATTACAACCAGAATAAGAATAAATCCTATTGTGAGTATGTTATTACACCAAAAGTGGAAAAAGTAAAAAAAGAATTTAAAGATAAATTGAAAAACTAAATATGAATAACAATACATTAACTGACAAAGAAATGATTGAAATTCTGGGTGATGATCATCAAATGACTTCTTCAGAATCTCCAATACGATCGGATGCATTTAACAAAACCGATGATCAAAAAATGCAGGTTATCGAAAATCATTTTCACGAAATAATGCACGAACTAGGTCTTGATATGACTGATGACAGCTTGCAAGGCACACCGCATCGTGTAGCAAAAATGTTTGTAAATGAAATTTTTAGCGGTTTAAATCCAAAAAATAAGCCCAAAGTTTCTACTTTCGAGAATGCATATCATTATGACAAGATGCTTGTTGAAGCAGATATCAGTTTCAACTCTACTTGTGAACACCATTTTTTACCCATTTTTGGAAAAGCCCATATTGGCTATGTTTCGAGCGGTAGAGTAATTGGTCTATCAAAATTAAATAGAATTGTTGATTATTATTCAAGAAGACCTCAAGTTCAAGAACGATTGATTATGCAAATTTTTAATGACTTGAAAGTTGCTTTGAATACTGAAAATGTCATTGTAGTTATGGAAGCAAAGCATTTATGCGTGTCAAGTCGGGGCATCAAGCACGAATCAAGTTTTACATCGACCATTCAATATGGAGGGATTTTTAATGATAAAGAAAACAGAAATGATTTTTTTAATATGATACATTCTGAAAAATAAAATTTGGCATTAGTTTTGTATATTTACTTTACACAATTTAATTTAAAAAGAAATGTCACAAGAAGTACAAGTACAAACCAATACAAAATCAGATCATAAAATTGCTAAATTAATCATTGGAATTATTTTAGATTTAATAGGAATGCTATCGTATGCCATTCCTGTAGTAGCAGAAGCTACTGATATTATTTGGGCACCAATAGCTGGTTTTGTTCTAGCCATGATGTACAAAGGTTCTGTAGGTAAAATAGGCGGAATTGTCGCTTTTATTGAAGAAATTGTTCCTGGATTGGATTTTATTCCAACCTTTACATTAACTTGGTTTTACGAATTTTATATTGCCAAGAGAAACTAATAACACATCCAAATCCTCAACTAATCCTTGAGGATTTTTTTTATGATTTGAATAGAAATCCTAAACCCAAACTGTGTAGCATTTTCTTTTCAAAATTCCAAAAAAAAGTAAACTGACCTGAAATGAATCCAAAAAAAAGTAATAAAACTTGATACGCAGGAAAAACAATAATTATTTTTAAAATATAAAATAAAAACAAATTCATAGAAGCTTTTGTAATACCTAAAAATTCAAAAATGGGTTTAGATACAAAAACAGAAGAGGAACCTGTAATACCAAAAACCACAAAAATAATAACTAATTGAAAATTAGTATGTATTCCCCATCGTTGTTTTAGTTTTTCCATCAAAAAAAGTATTTTCACAAATATAAAAACTTTATCTTGAAGGTACATAACCAAATAATCTTTGTTTATAAGTATTTTGAAAATAGATCATATAATTATAAATCAAATAATTTACCTCATATCCGTAATGAATTGAGTTATTATAATCGATTTGCATTTGATATAAATTAGGATCAAAGCTCATAGGCTGAGAAGCCCTATTATTCCATTCAGTAACGTAAAAACGGTTTTTATTTTCTAAAAAATATTCTGAATGATATCCTCTAGGAAAAGACCGACCATTCAACCAATTTGAAAATCCAATGTCTATAATTATTACTTCATATTCAAGTTCATCATTGGCAATCTTTACAGTATCACCAATGATTTTTTTTGAATTGTTTGTAACATCAATAGTTTTAGTTTTACAATTAATGATACTAAATAAAATAATAAATACTATAAAAAATGTTTTCATAATGTATTGCATAAAAAAACCACGCTGGTTGACGTGGTTTGAATTATAATTTATTTTCCAAAAAGACCGCTAAGCAGTCCACCAAGTCCTCCTTTTTTGGTTGCTACTGCTACTGCATCACCTAAACCTAGCTGACCATCGCCATCTTGATCCAAAACTGATGTTAGTATATTTCCTGATTGAACTGGTGCTTGTTGCTGTGCTTGCCCGCCTAATAAACCGCCAAGCAAACCGCCTAATCCTCCCCCATCAGGTGTTTCACCATTTTGATTTAATCTACTTCCCATCGCTTTTTTTGCTAAATACCCCATTAATATTGGAGCAGCAATTTTCATAATCATCGCAATTTTATCTGAACTCACACCTGTACTTTGACTGACTTGATTTTGAATATTTTCTTGATTACCACCCAAAACGTGACCTAAAATATTTCCACCATCGGTGTCGTCATCATTACCTAAGAATCCTGACAAATTATCTAAAATACCACCGTCATGTTTTCCGCCTAGAAGTGCTCCAAGCAAACCACTTTGTCCTTCAGGTGTTGCTGCATTATCCATCATCCCTCCTACCAAAGAAGGTAAAACAGAGGAAAGAACAGAGGAAGTTTCGCCTTCGCTTGTTCCGACTTTTCCTGCAACTCCAGAAATAATTTGTTTTCCTAAGTCACTATTTAATAAATCTATTAATCCAGCCATTATATAAATTTGTTAAGTTAATAATGATATAAATGTATGAATAAATTTTATATTTCAGCTTTTAATAAACCTATAATTTGCTCTGCCAATTCAATACTAATTCTTTCTTGTGCTTCCAGTGTTGCAGCACCAATATGCGGTGTAAGTGAAACATGTGGATGCATTAACACTTGAACTGCTGGTGTTGGTTCGTTTTCAAAAACATCTAAACCAGCAAAAAGAACCTTTTTAGAATCTAATGCCTCAACCAATTCGACTTCGTTGATTATGCCTCCTCGAGAACAGTTAATAATACCCACTCCAGATTTCATTATATCAAATTCTTTTTTACCTATTATATACTCTTTTTGCGCAGGAACGTGAAGCGAAATAAAATCAGAATGTTGGAGTAAATCGTTGACTGGTTCTGTGAAAATTTCTACATTAATAAACTGACCATTATAGAATTCGACTTTTACCATAGCTTTATCAACAAAGCTATCTGCTGCAATGACTTTCATTCCCAATCCTAATGCCATTTTAGCAACTGATTGTCCAATGCGTCCAAAACCGATTATTCCTAACGTTTTTCCACGAAGTTCAATACCATCGGCATAGGCTTTCTTTAAATCATTAAAACGAGTATCGCCTTCTAAAGGCATGTTTCTATTTGAATCGTACAAAAATCTCACACCTGAAAACAGATGTGCAAAAACCAATTCTGCCACCGAATTTGATGACGAAGCTGGTGTATTTATCACTTGAATGTCTTTAGAAACAGCATAATCAACATCAATATTATCCATTCCTACACCGCCACGACCTATAATTTTTAAGGAAGGACATGCATCAATAATATCTTTTCTAACTTTGGTTGCGCTACGAACTAGAAGCACCGCTACCTTATTCTCATTTATATAATTGGCTACTTGTTCTTGTGCTACTTTTGTAGTAATTACTTCAAATCCTGCATTTTCTAATAATTGTACTCCTGTTTGAGAAATGCCATCGTTTGCTAATATTTTCATTTTTAATTGTTTAATCGATTATTGTTGGTTTGTTTAATCGAATAAACAAACTAACAAATAAACTATATTTTATTTTCTAATTCTTCCATCACATCTACCAAAACCTGAACACTTTCTAGTGGCAAAGCATTGTACATCGAAGCACGATAACCTCCCACAGAACGATGCCCAGTTAATCCAGAAATTCCAGCTTGTTTCCACATTTTGTCAAATGTTTCAGTATGGCTTTCGTTATTTAAAACAAAAGTGGCGTTCATATTGCTTCGATCTTCAATCTTGGCAGTTCCTTTAAATAAGGGATTTCTATCAATTTCAGTATATAACAATGTTGCTTTTGCGTTGTTTATTTTTTCGATAGCAGCAATTCCACCTAAATTTTTCAACCATTGCATTGTTAATAAAGAAGCATAAATAGGAAAAACAGCAGGTGTATTGTACATACTTTCAGCTTTAATGTGTTTTTCGTAATCTAAAATACTAGGAATTGTTCTTCCTGTTTTGTTCAAAATTTCTTCTTTTACAACGACTAAAGTTGTACCCGCTGGACCCATATTTTTTTGAGCTCCTGCATAAATTAAGTCAAATTTTGAAAAATCTAAAACTCTCGAAAAAATATCAGAACTCATATCGCAAACTACAGGAATATTTGTGTTTGGAAACGATTTCATTTGGGTTCCAAAAATGGTATTGTTACTCGTGCAATGAAAATAATCAGCATCAGCAGGAATAGTATACTCTTTTGGAATATAATTGTAATTTTCTTCTTTGGAAGAAGCTACTACAACAGTTTCTCCAAAGTTTTTGGCTTCTTTTATAGCATTATTTGCCCAAGTTCCTGAGTCAAGGTAAGCAGCTTTCCCATCAATTTTCATTAAATTATAAGGTGCCATCAAAAACTCCATACTAGCACCTCCAGAAATAAAAAGAGCTTGATAGCCCTTCCCTTTTAAGTCTAAAAGTTCTAAAGCCAAATCACGTGCTTCGTCCATCACGGCAACAAAATCTTTGCTTCGATGCGAAATTTCTAATATGGAAAGTCCAGAATTGTTAAAATTTAAAATGGCTTGTGCCGACTTATCAAAAACTTCTTTAGGTAATATGCAAGGACCAGCACTGTAGTTGTGTATTTTCATTTTTTTTTAATTGAAATGCAAATTTCGGAAATAAGGTTTGAAAATCCCAGTTTATTTATTAGTTAATACACTATGTTATTAACAAAAACGTTGTAGTAAAATAACTTTAGAGGCTAAATTTCCATCAAAAAAGCAATAGTATCCACATTATCAGCATAATCCCAAAGGTTTGGTTTTTGAGTTTGTCCAAATTCTATTGAACTTTCAATTATATCGTTTGAAACAATACATTGAATTAGATCTTTGTCGGTTTCTAAACGCTTTTTTAAATCATTCAAATCATCGTAAAATTCATAAAAAACAGAAGCTATAGGTGAAGCGTAGCTTGTATCTTCTTTGATGGTTAGAAACTCATTGTCTAACAACTTAAAATTACTCATCAAGAAAACAGCTTTATTATAATCGTAATTATTAGCATATTTTTCATATTTAATAACGTCTTGATAGGGAAACATACCATTAAAAAACAAATCAAAATTATAATTTTTCGGCACAAAAAGCTTGGATACATTACGACAACCTAATCCAAAATATCTAAAAATATCTTCCCCCAAAGCAATCATTTGCTCTTTGGATTCATTTCCGTTTAAAACAGCAACCGAATTTCTGCTTTTGCGAATAATGCTTGGTTTGTCTTTAAAATAATACTCAAAATATCGTGCCGTATTATTGCTTCCCGTTGCGATTACGGCATCAAAATTTTCTAATTTTCCTTCCGTAAAAGTAATTTTATGTTCCAATTCAGGCGCAACAGCAATTAAATATTTAGCTAAAAAAGGCAATAAATGCTGATCGTTTGACGATGTTTTGACTAATACCTCATAACCTGAAATTAAAACTGACAAAAAATCGTGAAAACCAACTAACGGAATATTTCCAGCAAGAATTATGGCTACAGATTTAGTTTTTTTGTCCTTTCGAACACATTCAAAAGAATATTTAGAAATCCATTGATTTAAATTATTCTCGGTTAAAGCTTCCGACCAAGAATTTAAGGAAAAAAAAACATTTTCAGACGTGTACCAACCGTTATGCGATTGGGATAATTCAATTAAATCTAAAAAATCATTATAAAACAAATTGTTGTTTAAAACAGAATCATTTTTTACAGTATTATTTTCAGAAAATTGACTTAAAAATTTCCCTAATTCAATAAAACTTGCCTTAATTTCGTTTTGTAACATTTGTTTACTTGTATATGAATGGTTTTGATTGTAATTTTGTACAAAAATAATGATTTCCTTTTTTATAAGTCTAAAATCTGAAATCTAAATTCTAAAATAAAATGGCAATAATAATAACTGACGAATGTATCAATTGTGGCGCTTGCGAGCCAGAATGTCCAAATACTGCAATATACGAAGGTGCTGACGATTGGCGCTACAAAGACGGGACTAAACTAAAAGGAAAAATTATACTTCCTGATGGTTCAGAAATCGATTCTGATGCAGCACAAACTCCGATTTCTGACGATATTTATTACATCGTTCCAGGAAAATGTACCGAATGCAAAGGTTTTCACGATGAACCACAATGTGCGGCAGTATGCCCAGTTGACTGTTGTGTTCCAGACGATAATCACGTTGAAAGTGAAGAAACACTTTTGAATAGACAAGCGTTTTTGCATAATGAATAAAGATATGGATCCTGAGTAAAACTCAGGATTTTTTCTTTGCTACAATCACATACGTATCATAAGCATAGGTTTTTCGATCGATTGTTTCTATGATTTCAAAATTGTTTAAATATAAAAATAACTGGATTTCATTTAATGTAAAAACTCTAACTGTTGATAAATCACTTCCAATTAAAGTTTTGATATCATTTGTCAAAGTATAATAGTTTGCCGTCCAATCGAGCATAAAATTTTCTAGAGTTGCTATTTCCCAATTCCCTTCTCTATAATATTTTATACCGTCATATTCTGCGTGGTGAACAATTAACTTATTTTCAATTGTGTAAGGAATAAATCGATTGGCATCTATAAAATCAAAACAAAAAATACCATTTTCCGATAGATTTCTATATACAGATGCAAATGTGCCGTTTACATCTTCATTTGTGATTAAATAACTCGTTGTTCGACCAGTTATGATTATGGAATCTTTTTTTTTAGTTAAACTAAAATTACGCATATCACTTTGAATAAAGGTAACATTTGGATTTCTTTCTTTCGCTATATTAATCATATCTTGACTAAAATCGAGCCCTAAATAATCAAAATTATTTTCATAAAAACGTTTTGCTAAATTGCCCGTTCCACTTCCTATTTCCAGAACATTTTTACAATTATTTTTTACAATTAGAGTATTGTAAAAATGATACTCTTCATCATAATCAACAAAAGTTTGATACATTAAATCATAAACTTTTGCCATTTCTCCATCGTATAAACTTGCCATAAAATTTGATTTTGAATACTAAAATTAAGAAAAAAAATGGAACAAAAAAATAGCTGTCAATCGACAGCTATTTTTAAAATACTCAGAATATGTTTAAAACTTATAATTCAATGATAAATTAAACATCGTTCCTAATTGACTAAAATGATATCCATCATAAGTCATTTGTGAGTAACGCCCGTTGAAGGTGATGTTTTGTTGTATTCTTTTTAAATTTACAGGGTTATCAATTAAAGCTTGAGCTGCTGGAGTATTAGCCTCAATTTTATATTCTGGTAAAACGTTCAATAAATTATTAACATTTAAAGCTACGGTTAATTTCTCAGATGCTGAATAAGTCACTCCTAAATCCGTCACGAGTTTAGTGAGGAAAACCGTTCTCAAATCATTAGTTCTAATGTCTAAAGCCGTATCTTTTGAAGAATAATCATTATTATTAAATTTTGTTGGACCAAAAACAGTATTATTAAGTGAGAAAACAAATTTATTTATTTCATAATCTCCACCAAAAATATATTTAAATTGTGGTCTTGAAGTAAACATCAATGCATTTTGAGTTGAATTAAATACAGATTGACCTGCTAAAGCTCCTGTCAAATTTTGAACACCAGCAGGATTTCTAATTGTACCTGCTGTTCTATTTACGGTAGTATAGTTACCAGATAAATTTAAAGCTAACTTTCCAGATCCTAATGAAATATTTCTATAGCCAGCAACAAAATCAATTCCTTCAGTTCTAGAATCTATAGCGTTAACAAAAAAGGCTTGTTCTCCAGTAGCTCCAAAGTTAATAAGATTTCCTAAAACTATTCTATCTGAAACTTTAATGTTATAGTAATCAACAGTTAAGTTAAAGTTTTTAGCGGGTTTGAAACCAAAACCTAAAGTATAATTTGTAGATTTTTCTGGCGTTAATTTAGGAACTCCAATTCTTCTTGCGGTTGTAGAAACATTGCTCGTAATTCCTGTAACTACTATATTTGTTCCAGAAAATGTAGATTGTGATTTTTCTGTATAAATTTGATGTAATGAAGGTGCTCTAAAACCAGTCGAAGCTGATGCTCTAAATGTTAACTTATCTTCCCAAAGTTTATATCTTGAACTTAATTTCCATACAATTGCATCTCCAAAGTCGCTATAATTTTCATAACGAATTGTACCATTTACTAGAAAATCTTTAGTTACATCATAAGCCGCATCAAAATAAAATCCTAAATTATAACGATTAAATTTTCCTGAATTCTCGGGTCTATTTCCTTGAAAAGAGTCAGCTCCACTTCCAATATATGAAGCTTCATCACCAGCTAAAATTTCAAAATTTTCAGTTCTAAATTCAGAACCAAAACCAATACTTAATTTATCAGACAATACTTTTGAAATATCTAAATTTCCTACATAATGGTTGAAAGAAGTCCCTCCTGGTTTGAAATCAGTTTGACCAGTATATACATTAGGGTCAGATGCATAAATGAAAGGTTCAGTAATAAAATCATCTTGTTCTCCATTTCCATTGGTGTCAGTATATGATCTGTTTTGTGAATTCGTTACAGTATATATTTGAGAATTTCCACCAGTAGTCAAACTTACATCCGTTATCCATCCATTCATTTTTGATTTAAAACCAATCGTGGCATTGTAATCATTTAAATCGCCAATAAATGTTGGTACATAACCTTCGTAAGACCCCAATGTTCCGTTTCCATATAAACTAGTTAAATAAGGCATCGAAGAAGCAGATCTCCAATAAGGAGCTCTATAATTTGCAAAAGAGTTTACTTTTTTGTACACATAGGCAGCATTATAATAAAATTGTGTATTTTCGCTCAAATCTGAACCCCCATTAATTAAAAATTTAGCTGCTGCAGTTTCAGGTGATCCGTTTACGTTTCCTCCATCGGGTCTTTTATCTAAAAATGTTTTTACTTCTGTTGGATCCGCTCCCCAAAACGACACTTCATCAACAACATTTAAAATTCCGGGTCTATTAGCTAGATTAACTTTAGAAAAATCTACTGTGTAATTTATAAAACCTTTATTTCCAATTGTAGAGCCATTGTTTAGACTTATACCATACATCTCACCATCGCCTTCAGAAGTGATTCCTGTTCTTAATGTAGACGAACCAAAACCTGTATTTTTT
The DNA here is from genome assembly GCF_031422135.1 of Flavobacterium sp. Lineage (GTDB taxonomy): Bacteria > Bacteroidota > Bacteroidia > Flavobacteriales > Flavobacteriaceae > Flavobacterium. The sequence continues at coordinate 26,721 of NZ_JANOQD010000035.1, forward strand.
TTCAAAATTACATTCATTACACCTGCAATAGCATCAGATCCATATTGGGCAGAAGCTCCATCACGAAGTATTTCGACTCTTTCAATAGCGTCTGTAGGAATTGCCGAAATATCTGAACCTGTTTCTCCACGTCCAGGAGAAGTTTGGGTATAAACCAAAGCACTCATATTTTTACGTTTCCCATTAATCAGTATTAAGGTTCTACTTGGACCTAAATTTCTAATTTCGTAAGGGTCTAATAAAGATGTTGCATCATTTACGGGTGTTTGTACCGTATTAAAAGACGGTATTCTGTATTGCAAGGCTTTGTCAAAAGTAGCTTGACCTGTCGAGGTTAAATCTCTTGCTGACAACATATCAATGGGTAAAGCTGATGTCGTATTACTCCTTGGCGCGGTTCTTGTTCCCACAATTGCTACTTCTTCAAGTTGTTGTCCATCTTGTTCCTCAAGTGTAACATTAATTTCAGTAACATTTGCAGTACTTCTTTCAGCTTTTTTATAACCTAAATAGCTAAAAACTAACGTAGCTCCATCTTGTACTTTAATGAGGTACTTACCATCAAAATCAGATGTAGTTCCTGTAGAGGATCCTTTTTCTGAAATGTTAACTCCCGGAATGCCTTGCCCCGAGGCATCAGTAACTTTTCCACTAATATCTTTTTGTGCAAAAAGAAGGGTAACGTTAAATAAAAATAATAATAAAGTGATTTTTTTCATAATAAATGAATTGGTTAATAGTTGGTTGGTTGTTTAAAAATTAATTTTATTTTATTATTTTAATATTAGTATTAATCGTTATTTTTGCTTGTTTTTTATTAATAGATGTTTCAATAACAAAATAAAATATATTTTTTCAGTATAAAACGTTAAAGATATAATTTTTTGTTATTAAATTTAAATAAATAAAAAAAATATTACAACAATTGTTTAAAAATAATGATTATTGTATATTTATTTATAAATTATAATTACAGATTTTTATGAAAATATAAATGCTTTAAACTTTTAGCTTTTCTGTTTTTAAAATTATATTTGCAATCATTTGATCTAAAGTTAAAAGTGAAGAAACACTTTTGAGTAGATAAGCTTTTTTTTTGCATAATGAATAATTTTTTAGGAATTTTACATTCTATTTTCAGGTATATTTTAAAATCATTATTTACAAAAATATTTTGTTTTGTATTTGCAGTTTTTGTTTTAATTGATTTTGTTAATTTGAAAAATTACACTATTTATAATGGCAAAGTAACTGATGTTGAGAATGTCACAACCACACATAGTTCATATAGAAAGTCTGTCAAAATAAACCGAGATATCCCTAAATTTGAGTATTATCGTAAAAAGGATACTGTCAAAACTGAAGAGGGTAGTTTAGTAATGTATTCAAATTTCAATGTTAATGATGAACTTCAAATTTTAGAAAGCAAAGAAGATCAATACCAAATTAAAATTTTTAATGTTTTCTATTATTGGATTGGTTTTAATAAATTAATTATTATAACTTTTTTAGCCTTATTCATTTTTGGATTTTATAAAGTTTTTATTAAGAAAGCGGACTGATTTTAATCAAACCATTCCGTTATTACAACTTTGCAACTTTGATTAAATAAAGCTATATTTGCACACTTTTAAAATAAAACCACAATGAAAGCAGGAATTGTAGGATTACCAAACGTAGGGAAATCAACCTTATTCAATTGTTTATCAAACGCAAAAGCGCAAAGTGCTAACTTTCCGTTTTGTACTATCGAACCTAATATTGGAGTAGTAAACGTGCCCGATCCAAGAATAGAAAAACTAGAAGAATTAGTAAAACCTGAACGTGTACAAATGGCAACTGTGGATATAGTTGACATTGCAGGTCTAGTTAAAGGAGCAAGTAAAGGAGAAGGTTTAGGAAATCAATTCCTCGGAAATATAAGAGAATGTAATGCCATTATTCACGTTTTGCGTTGTTTTGATAACGACAATATTATTCACGTAGATGGAAATGTAAATCCAATTCGCGATAAAGAAACGATTGATATCGAATTGCAATTAAAAGATTTAGAAACTGTTGAAAAACGTCTCGAAAAAGTAAATCGTGCTGCCAAAACGGGTAACAAAGAAGCGCAAACCGAGAAAGCATTATTAGATCGCATTCGCGAAGTTTTATTGCAAGCAAAATCAGCAAGAACTGTAACTCCAATCGGATATGAAGAAGAAGAATTATTCGAAACATTTCAATTAATCACTTCAAAACCAGTGTTGTATGTTTGCAATGTCGATGAAGATTCAGCAGCAACAGGAAATAAATATGTAGAACAAGTTCGTGAATTAGTAAAAGACGAAAATGCTGAAGTTATTGTACTTGCAGTAGGAACTGAAGCCGATATTACAGAGCTTGAAACTTACGAAGAACGACAAGTTTTCCTAGAAGATATGGGACTAACCGAGCCAGGAGCATCCGTTTTAATTCGTGCTGCTTATAAATTACTAAAACAACAAACTTATTTCACGGCTGGAGTTAAGGAAGTTCGTGCTTGGACCATCAATATTGGAGCCACAGCACCTCAAGCAGCAGGAGTAATTCATACCGATTTTGAAAAAGGATTCATTCGTGCCGAAGTCATTTCGTACGAAGATTATATACATTATGGCACCGAAGCTAAAGCCAAAGAAGCTGGGAAAATTAAAGTAGAAGGAAAAGAATATATTGTAAAAGATGGCGATGTGATGCATTTCCGTTTTAACGTATAAACTTCAATTTTTTGAAATCAAAAGTCGAATGAAAATAATTTTTCATTCGACTTTTTTATTTTGGCTCAATTTTTGGATTTAAAATTATAAGACTATTTTTATGAAAAAACTTTTATATCTTAATTTAATTTTTGTCCTTTTTTCATCTTGTAAAGATGTTGCTTCCGAACCATTTGGAAATACTTATTATTTTGAAACCCCACAGCCAATAAATGATTCCGAATTAATTTCCATACCAAATAAATTTCAAGGTATTTTTATGAATTCAGATTCTACCTATTTAAATATTAAAGAAAATATTATTTTAACTGAAAAAAAGTATACATTTTACCTTAACAAAAAGCATTTAGATTCCTTAAAAGATGATTTTGAAATAATAAACGGAAAGTTTATCTCAAAGATTTCAAAAGAAATTTATAATTATAGAGAACTTAAAGATTCTATTGAATTAACAAACAAAGATGTTGATACTTTTTTTATTTTTTCAAATACTCAAAAAGCAAAACGTATCAATGGTAGTTTGGTTATAAATGAAAAAGATTCTATTTTTTGGAAAGTAAAATTGATTAATTTAGATAAAAAAAATCTTAAAATAACACAAATTTATTCTGATTCTGACCTAAAAAAGATGGATTCCATTACCAAAATAAAATCAAAAATGATTGATTCATCTTCATACATAATTAAGGCTTCCAGAAAAGAGTTTAGTAAATTTATAAATTTGAAAAATTTTGGATATCAACAAGAATTTAAAAAAATAACTAAATGAAGACCCTAAAACAAACCTTCAACTATTTTTTCAAAACCATTTTGGCGTTGCTTGCTTTTATTTTGATGTACATTCTTTCAGCCTTTTGCCTTTCAAAAACTATGGTCAATTCTGATGTCAGTCAAAATCAAGAAATCGATATTTATATTAAAACCAATGGAGTTCATACTGATATTGTAGTTCCATTAAAAAATGAAATTAAAGATTGGACTTCGGAAATCCAATTCCAACACACAAAATCAAAAGACTCCATAATGAATCATCTAGCCTTTGGTTGGGGAGATAAAGGTTTTTATCTTGACACGCCAGAATGGTCAGATTTGAAAGCAAGTACAGCCTTTAAAGCCGCTACAGGATTAAGTACTTCTGCAATGCATACCACATTTTACAAAACCATTCAAGAAAATGAAAGCTGTAAAAAAATTATGATTTCAAAAGAAAATTATAAAAGACTTGTAATCTACATTTCAGATAGTTTTGAAAGAAATTCAAACCAAAACATACAATGGATTTCTGGGCACAGCTATGCTAAAAACGATGCTTTTTATAATGCAAAAGGGAGTTATAGCTTATTTAAAACTTGTAATTCTTGGGCAAATACAGCTTTGAAAGTATCCAATCAAAAAGCAGCTCTTTGGACACCTTACGATGGAGGAATTTTTTGTCATTATGAGTAAATTTATATCAAAAAAAATCTCTTTAATTTATTATCTATTCTCTTTTATTGCTCATTACTTTGTCAATAACTTTAATAATCTAGTATTTTAAAGTTTATCGAATTGCTTTATATTAGCACAAAATCGACATATTTTAAAATGGCAGAATTAGATCAATATAACGAAGACAATATCCGTTCACTCGACTGGAAAGAACACATTCGTTTGCGTCCAGGAATGTACATTGGCAAGCTAGGTGACGGGTCTTCACCCGACGATGGAATTTATATTCTACTCAAGGAAGTACTCGACAACTGTATTGATGAGTTTGTTATGGGAGCTGGAAAAACTATCGAAGTCACTATGAAAGACAAGCTGGTTACCGTCCGAGATTACGGTCGTGGTATTCCGCTAGGGAAAGTAATCGATGTAGTTTCTAAAATGAATACAGGTGGAAAATACGATTCTAAAGCCTTTAAAAAATCAGTTGGATTAAATGGTGTTGGTACTAAAGCAGTGAATGCTTTGTCGAATTATTTCAGAGTAGAATCGGTTCGTGATAACCAACAAAAAGCAGCCGAATTCTGTGCGGGAAATTTAACTCTCGAAGAAGATGTTATTGAAAGCACAAAGCGAAAAGGAACTAAAGTATCTTTCATTGCCGATGAAGCTATTTTCAAAAACTATAAATACAGAAATGAGTATATCATCAAAATGCTCAAAAATTATTGTTATCTAAATACTGGATTAACTATAATTTACAACGGAGAAAAATATTATTCAGACAATGGTTTAAAAGATTTATTAGAAGAAACCATCGCCGAAGAAGATATGGTATATCCTATTATTCATCTTTTGGGTGATGATATTGAAATAGCTATAACTCACAGTAAAACTCAGTATTCCGAAGAATATTACTCATTTGTAAATGGACAAAATACGACACAAGGAGGAACGCATTTAGGTGCTTTTCGAGAATCGATTGTAAAAACCATTAAAGAATTTTACAACAAACCTTTTGAAGCTTCGGATATCAGGAAATCTATCGTTTCTGCGATTGTAGTACGTGTGGAAGAACCTGTTTTTGAGTCGCAAACCAAAACTAAGTTAGGTTCAACCGATATGGGTCCTAATTTAGCGTCAGTGAGAACTTTTGTTAATGATTTTATAAAAACAAAACTTGATAATTTTTTACACAAAAACCCAGAAACTGCAGATTTGCTTTTGCGTAAAATTCTCCAAGCAGAACGGGAACGTAAAGAACTTTCAGGTATTAGAAAACTAGCCAAAGACCGCGCTAAAAAATCTAGTTTGCACAACAAAAAATTAAGGGATTGTCGTGTCCATTTAACCGATGCTAAAAATCCAAGAAGTTTAGAAAGTACGCTTTTTATTACCGAGGGAGATTCCGCTTCAGGTTCGATTACTAAATCTCGTGATGTGAATACACAAGCGGTTTTTAGTTTGCGTGGTAAGCCTTTGAATTCTTATGGAATGTCCAAGAAAATTGTGTATGAAAACGAGGAATTCAACTTGCTTCAAGCCGCATTAGACATTGAAGAAAGTATGGAAGATCTGCGTTATAACAACATTGTTATCGCTACCGATGCTGATGTCGATGGTATGCATATTCGATTGCTGTTAATCACTTTTTTCTTGCAATTTTTCCCAGAAATGATCAAAGAAGGACATTTGTATATTTTGCAAACGCCTTTGTTTCGTGTGCGAAATAAAAAAGAAACCATTTATTGCTATTCAGAACAAGAACGCAGAAATGCGATAGAAAAATTAAAACCAAAACCAGAAATAACTCGATTTAAAGGATTGGGAGAAATTTCGCCCGATGAGTTTAAAAATTTTATTGGAGAAACTATTCGGTTGGATCCAGTAATGTTGGACAAAGCAACTTCTATCGAAAAATTATTGGAGTTTTATATGGGTAAAAACACACCTGATAGACAAACTTTTATTATCAATAATTTGAAGGTGGAATTGGATGCTGTTACAGAAGTATAAATCCCATTAAATAAAAAATACAGTTATTATTAACTATTTTTGTATCTATAAAATATAGAATTAATGATTAATAAGATATCGTTTAAGAATTATAAGCTTTTTAAAGAAAAACAAACACTAGAATTAAAACCAATTACTATTTTGATTGGTAAAAATAATAGTGGAAAAAGTGCTGTTTTGAAGTTACCAGTTATGATTGCAGGATCATTGAGTGGTGAGTTTGAAGAAGCTTTACAGTTAGATTATAAAAATGTTAGATTAGGTTCAGAGTATAGAGATTTAGTTTATAATAGGGAAATTAAGTTTACAGATTTTTTAGAATTAGATTTAATTAATGAAATCAATGATAATAATTCTAAAGAAATTAAAATTAAAATTAAATTGTCTGATAAGCCAAAGGAAAAGCCAGAAGTTTATGATTGGGAATATTTTGAAAATAAAAAATCAGTTCATAAAAGAAATGAAAAAGATATTTTTACTGGGATTAAGAAAAATGATTCTCTAATTCAAGAATTAAATTTAAATATAGATTATATAGGAGCATTTAGAGAAATTCCAAAGGTGAACTATTCTTATGATTCTAAAGATTATGAGAGTATTGGATTAAGAGGAGAGAATGCTTACTCTATATTAATTCAAGACAAAGAAGATAAAAGAGAATTACTAAATAACATCAGTGAATGGTATAAAGAAAATTTTGATAATTGGAATTTAGACATAAAAGATTTTGCAACCCCTTCAGGTATACAATATCAAGTTGTATTATCAAATGAGAAATTAAAAGATATTAATATTGTTTATACAGGACAAGGTATTAATCAAGTTTTACCTTTAATTGTTCGTTCTTATATGGATGATGAGGAACCAGTTTTAATTACAATAGAAGAACCAGAAACTCATCTACATCCTGCCGCTCATGGAAGTTTAGCTCAAAGATTTGTAGAATCTTACATAGATAATAATAATAAAAATTATCTTATTGAAACACATTCGGAGAATTTTATTTTGAGAATTCAAAGGTTGATTGCAGATCCTGAAGTAAAATTCACTAATGAAGATGTAAAAATCTACTATGTCAATTATCAAGAGGATTTATTTTCAAGTTCAATCAAAGAGATTTTGATTGATGAAAACGGAGAAATTGAAGATTGGCCGGATAATATTTTTAATGAAGGTTATGATGAATTGGTAAAGTTGAAACAAGCTCAAAAAAAGAGGAAAGAAGATGTTAATTAGTATTTGTCAAGATATATTTTCTAATTCTAGTAATGATTCGTACTTAGATAATTTATTGACCTTTTTTCGATTGGGAAAGCATCAGCTAATTTTAAATAATCCTGATGACTTTTTATCCTTTGAAAATTCAACTTGGAAAAAACAGATAAAAGGAGATGATTTGAAATTAATTACTAGAGGTTTAAAGCATCCTCAAAAATATAAAAGAGAAATTATTATTTCAGAAAATGAATTTTCTTTAGAAGAGGCTTTTTTATACTTAGATCAACCATTAGTAGTTTTAGTTGAGAATAAAGAATATGAACCCCCATTTTTTAATGCTATTATAAATAAATTTGATGATTATGAAATTGAAGATGCACATAAAAATAAATGGTGGAAATACGAAATGTTTGCAGGTTCTTCAGTTGAACAGGTAATTAATGGTGAGTTAGAAAATGAGTTTAATAACACGTGCTTTAAAAAAGAAAAGTTTAAATATTTGAGGTATTTTGTTATTATGGATAGTGACAAAACTCATATAAATATGATAAATAATACTTTAGATTATAAAATTGAATTCTTAAAAAGTGTAAAAGTTGATTATCATGTTTTACACAAAAGAGAAAAAGAGAATTATCTACCTGGGAGCAAGTTAAATTCAAAAAATATTGAATATTTTAATTGTTTTTTAAGAGTTTTTAAAGATAACGGTAAGAGACAAAGAGATTTTTTCGATATTGAAAAAGGGTTTAATAAAAAAAATAAATCAGACGGGAATTGGAAAAATAATAGAAAAGAAGAAGCTGATTTTTTTGAAATTAATGATATCGGTGATAAAGATTGGGAAATATTAAAAAAAGGTGTACTTGATAGAGATAATTTTAAGTCTACTTTCTCAAAAGATTTTAATTCAGTTGAAAAAAGTGAATTTCTGCAAGTAATTAAATACCAGCCTTTAATAAAATCAGAAATTGATGGAGAAGAAAGAAATGAGTACGAACATATTGTTAATGAAATTAAAAGATTACTATGAGTAATTTACAAATAAATACGCGTGTTCGAAGGCTATTTTATTACCTTGAAGATTTTGAGAAAGGATTAATACGAATTCCTCTTTTTCAGAGAGATTCTGTATGGAATGATAAAAAGAAATTAGAATTATTTGATAGCATTAAAAAAGGTTATCCAATAGGTTCAATATTATTTTGGAGACCAGAAATTGTAGAAGAAATATTAAGTTCTGATTATGAAATTAAGAGTATTGGTTCTTATATAATGAATGAAAGAGCTATTGATTTTTTTTATATATTAGACGGTTACCAAAGGCTTTCTACGCTATTTGGTTGTTTAATAAGTCCAGAAAAGACAAAGCTTGAAAGAGATGATGATGAATGGTTTAACAATTATAATATCATATATAATTTAGAAAGCGAAGATTTTGAAATTAATAAGAAAAGAGACCTTGCAACTCTCGATATCCATAAAATTCCTTTGTATAAATTAGTAGATACTAAAGAGTTTTATAAATTTCAAACTAATTTATTGAAGTTGACATTAGATGATGATAAGATTAATAAATATCTTAAGAATTATGAAGATGTAGGTTTTAAATTTGTAGATTATAATATTCCTTCTATTGATTTAATTGGAGGAAATATAAAAGAAGCTATTGATATCTTCAGTAGGGTAAATTCTGCAGGATCTAAAATATCAGATGAATGGAAATTATCGGCTTTAAAATCTTCAAATAATTTTAGATTAGGTTCTCTAATTAATGAGACATTAGTTGAGGTTAATAAATTTAAATTTTTTGATAAGAAAAAACTTAATTCATTAAGAGAGTTAATTTTCAGATGTGTTCAAAGTTCTTTTGGAAATTTATATTTGGATAATCAAAAAACAAGTATTTATTCTTTAGAAAAAGAAAAAGATTTTGAGCAAATTGTATCTCGAACTTTAAATTTTGGTGTAATTAAAACTGTGGAGTTTCTTATTACAGAACTTGGTGTTTTAAATTATGATATGCTACCAGCAAACATGCAGTTTATTTTTTTAGTTGAGTTTTTTAATCATAATGAAAATTTAAATTATGATAAGAAAAGTGAACTAAAAAAGTGGTTTTGGCAAACTACATATTCTAATTACTTTACTATTTATAATCCATCAAAAAGGAAAAAAGCCTTTGAGGTCTTTCAGAATTTTGCTCAATCGAAAAGCCAAATTTCTTTATATAATGATAAGCCAAATCAGAGATTTATAGTGCCTGAACTACCAGAAAAAATTACTTTTGGTTCTGTTAGGTCAAAAGCATACTTGCTTTTTATGGTAAATTTTGCTAATAATTTTAATAAATTTAATATTGAAGATAAAAATTATTTTAGTCAAGAAAAATTATTTAAGGAATTTGATACTCCCGAAAATGTAATTCCTAAATATAATTTATTTAGTTTAACAAACAATTATAAAAAGGAAAATCAATTAATTTTTATTGATATAACAAGTAAAGCAAAAAGGCAACCTGATTTGTCTCAAATGTTAGAATCTTCTCAAAATTTTGATAACTATTTCATTATTGAGAAAATGAAAGATTTATATCTTATTGACAAAAATAATAAAGAGTCAATTTTAACTTTGCGAAAACAATTAATTATTGAAGAAGAAGAAGAATTTGTAAAAAGTTTAAACATCATTGATTATATTTAATAAATATCGATTTCAATAAATGAAAGACGAAGAAGAAGATAACATAATTCCAAATTCAGAAGATGATTATCAATCCGAAGAAGGCACTTTTGATGAAAATCAAGAGGAAGAATCCGAAGAAATAATCGAAGTTGAAGCCAAACATTTTGAAGGGCAGCATTTTTACGAAAACGACGAAAATCCAGAAGATACCATTACCAAAGTTACAGGAATGTACAAAGATTGGTTTTTGGACTATGCCAAAATAAAAGCGAATTGGTTGTTGAATATACATTACCAGAAAATAACGAACAAATTTTTGCTAGTAAATACAAAACTATTTTACCTAGCAAAGAAGATTTAATAGCTTTAATCAAAAATAGATAGATAATGACAGTTATTAGTATTCTTGAAAACACTATAAAAACAAATTTAGAAAATATTCGTCCTCCAGAACATATGCGGGATCAATTAGATATTGGATATTCATTTATAAATAATGTATTGATATTATTTGAAATTCGCCCAAGTTTTATAGATAAAGATAAAATTTTGAATATTGAATTTGCAAAAACAAGATATTTTAAATCAAAAGAAATTTGGAAAATATATTGGAAAAGAGCGAATGATAATTGGGATCCTTATAAAATAGAAGAAGTAAGTAATATTGATGCTTTTTTTAAAATAATTAAAGAAGATAAATACGGATGTTTTTTGGGATAAATACTAGATAAATACTGAAATAAATTCAGCATAAATGAAAGACGAAGAAGAAGATAACATCAACGAAGAAATTAACGACGAGTTAAACGACTCGAGCTATAGCGAACAGGCGGAGCAATCAACCAACGAGGAAAGTACAGACGAAGGTTTTGAAGACATCGTTTCTACTGGAGACCATTTCTATGACCACGACGAAAATCCAGAAGATACCATTACCAAAGTTACAGGAATGTACAAAGATTGGTTTTTGGACTATGCTTCCTATGTAATTTTAGAGCGAGCTGTTCCAGCTATTGAAGATGGTTTTAAGCCTGTTCAACGTCGTATTATGCACTCTTTAAAAGAGTTAGACGATGGTCGATACAATAAAGTTGCCAATGTAGTGGGTCACACGATGCAGTATCACCCTCACGGAGATGCGAGTATTGGCGATGCAATGGTGCAAATTGGGCAACGTGAATTATTGATTGATTGCCAAGGTAACTGGGGAAATATTCTAACTGGCGATAGCGCAGCAGCTTCTCGTTATATAGAAGCACGTTTGAGTAAATTTGCTTTGGAAGTTTTGTATTCCCCAAAAATTACCGATTGGGGAATGTCGTATGATGGTCGTCGTGCCGAACCCAACAATCTTCCTGTAAAATTCCCATTATTATTAGCTTCGGGAGCAGAAGGAATTGCTGTAGGACTTTCTACCAAGGTCTTACCTCACAATTTTAATGAATTGATTGATGCTTCAATAAAAATTCTGAAAGGAAAACCATTTACCATTTTCCCTGATTTTCAAACGGCAGGAATTGCCGATATTTCTAATTATAATGATGGTTTGCGTGGCGGACGTGTTCGTGTGCGTGCCAAAATTGCACAATTAGACAAACAAACATTAGTGATTACGCAAATTCCATTTTCGACTAATACTTCTACTTTAATTGATAGTATTTTGAAAGCCAACGAAAAAGGGAAGATCAAAATCAAGAAAATTGAAGACAATACGGCTGCCGAAGTAGAGATTCTAGTTCACTTATATCCAGGTGTTTCGCCAGATAAATCGATTGATGCTTTGTATGCTTTTACGGCTTGCGAAACATCCATTGCGCCTTTGGGTTGTGTTATTGAAGACTATAAACCTTTGTTTATTGGCGTTTCGGCAATGTTAAAAATTTCGACAGATAGAACCGTTCAATTACTCAAAAGTGAACTCGAAATTCAGTTGAGCGAACTCGAAGAGCAATGGCATTTCCTTTCGCTAGAGCGAATTTTTATCGAAAATAAAATTTACCGTGACATTGAAGACAAAACCACTCGTGAAGATGTAATCAAAGCGGTTGATGATGGTTTAAAACCATTTACAAAAAAACTAAAACGAGCTGTTTCTGAAGACGATATCCTTCGTTTGTTGGATATACGAATTATGCGTATTTCTAAATTTGACAGCAACAAAGCGCAAGATAAAATAGAATCTTTGGAAGGCGATATCGAACAAGTAAAACATCATTTAGACAACTTAATCGATTTTGCGATTGATTATTTTACCAAACTAAAAGAAAAATACGGAAAAGGTCGGGAACGTCAAACTGAACTCAGAAGTTTTGAAAATATTGAAGCTACAAAAGTAGTGTTGCGAAACACGAAACTATATGTAAACAAAGAAGAAGGCTTCTTTGGAACAGGATTAAAGAAAGACGAATATGTCGCTGATTGTTCGGATATTGATGATGTGATTGTTTTTCTTCGAGATGGAAATATGATGATTTCCAAAGTTGATGATAAAAAATTTGTTGGAAAAGACATTATTCATATTGCAGTTTTCGATAAAAATGATAAGCGAACCATTTATAATATGATTTATCGTGATGGAAAAAATGGTTCTTCGTTTATAAAACGTTTCAATGTTTCGGGTGTGACACGCGACAAATCTTATGATTTAACCAATGGAACAGCAGGATCACAAGTCTTGTATTTTTCACACAATCCGAATGGAGAAGCGGAAGTAATTACCATTTTGCTACGACAAGTTGGAAGTATTAAAAAGCTAAAATGGGATGTAGATTTTGCCGATATTGCTATAAAAGGGCGTGTTAGTAAAGGGAATACGGTTACTAAATATCCAATTAAAAAAATCGAGTTAAAAGAAAAAGGAATTTCAACATTACGACCACGAAAAGTATGGTTTGACGATACTGTACAACGTTTGAATGTTGATGGAAGAGGCGAGTTGTTGGGAGAGTTCCGTCCAAATGATCGCTTGTTAACCATCAATCAATCTGGAAAATTGAAAACCATTATTCCAGAATTGACTACGCATTTTGATGAAGATATGGTAATCCTTGAAAAATGGCATCCAAAAAAACCAATTTCTGCTATTTATTTTGATGGTGAAAAAGAAAAATATTTTATCAAAAGATTTTTAGTAGAAAACGAAAACAAAGAGGAAATTTTTATTACAGAACACGAAAAATCGCAACTCGAAATTGTATCGACGGATTGGCGTCCAGTTGCTGAAATTATTTTTAATAAAGTAAAAGGTGTTCAAAAGGAAAACCAAACTATTGATTTGGAGCAATTCATTACCATAAAAGGAATAAAAGCCATTGGAAATCAATTGACTGGAGATAAATTAAAACAAGTAAACTTGTTAGAATCTTTGCCTTTTGAAGAACCTGTTGAGGTTATCCCAGAAGAATTAGAAGTAATTGAAAACGATACTGAAATTAACGATTCAAATATAGAATTAGATGATGATGGTCAGATTACGTTAAGTTTAGAATAAAATAATACATCCAAAATGTAACTAAAAAACTATTTGAAAGAATAGTTTTTTTTAGTTATTATTCAAATTCGCTTTCCTCTTCCTTTCCAGGATATTTTTTTTCAGGAACTTCCTTTTTATCCTCAGGTTTAGGTTTCTCTTCAGTTTTAACTTCTACTTTTTTGGGTGTAATCTCCGGTTTTTTAACAGTTATTACTTCTTTTTTAGGTTTTACAAGGGAATCAGAACCTAAACTAACCGCTGAATCAATTACCTTAATTTCTATTTTATTAGGAATCTCATCGTATTTTTTAGATACATTTTTCCAATTGATTATGCTAAAAAAAGTGTTGGCATACTCACGTCGTTTATTTTGAAACTTTAAATAATAGGCGTGCTCCCACAAATCAAGGTTCAACAATGGAATTCCATTTATATTTAACGTTCTCATCAAAGGATTATCATTATTAGGGGTTGTAATAATTCTTAATTTTCCAGTTTTATCTGAAATCAACCAAGACCAACCTGAACCGAAATATTGAGCTGATATAGTTACAAACTGGCTTCTAAAAGCATCAAATGAACCAAAATCTCTAATAATTGCACCCATAATATCTCCTTCTGGTTCTGCTCCACCTTTTGGTGAAATATTTTCCCAGAAAAAATTATGATTGTAATACCCGCCAGCATTATTTCTAATATCCGTATCTGATGCATTTAAATTTCTGAAAATATCTGAAAGTGACATCACCTCATATTTTTTATCTATGATAAGTTTATTCAAATTGTTAACATATCCTAAATGATGTCTTGAATAATGTATTTCGGTAGTAGCAGCGTCAAAATATGGTTCTAAATCTTTATACTCATAAGCTAAGCCAATCATTTTAAAAGAACCCTCATTTGCTTTTACTTCCGAAACTTTGCTTGAACCTCCTTCAACTTCAACAGCTTCTATAGGCACTGATGGAACATCAACTACTTCTACAAGTGTGTTTTTTTTACACGAGAAGAAGACAATACATAAAACAAAGGTTAGTATTTTAAAAAATTTCATTACTTCTGTTTTTTACAATTTCGTTTATAATATCAATATAACTTTGTTTTGCTTCCTCTTCAGAAATGTGACTTATTTGCAACCAAGCATTGTTTTTGAATGCATCTCGAATATCTAGATTTGAATAGTTCATACTACCAATACCTCCAAAAGTTGCTTGCTTGTAATAAGCATAACAACGAAGTTGAACATCTTGTGGCAAAGATGACTGTGGTATAGTTAAAGCAATCTCAACTGCTTTATTAAATAGTATATCTAAATCTTTTTCTGGCATTTAGCTAATTGCTATTATAGTTTTATTTCCAATTGCAACTTCATTCAATTTCACATTAACTTTTGTTCCTAATGGCAAAAATAGATCTACTCTTGAACCAAATTTAATAAATCCAGCATCTGTTCCTTGGACTACTTGCGTGCTTTCTTCTGCATAATTTACTATTCTTTTGGCTAATGCACCAGCGATTTGTCTATACAAAATTTCTCCGAAAACTTTATTTTCAATTACAACTGTAGTTCTTTCGTTCTCAGTACTAGCTTTTGGATGCCAGGCTACTAAAAATTTTCCCGGATGATATTTACTGAATTTAACTAATCCTGAAACACAGTAACGAGTGACATGTACATTTATTGGAGACATAAAAATTGAAACTTGTAAACGTTTGTCTTTAAAATATTCTGGTTCAAAAACCTCTTCAATAACGACTACTTTTCCATCAACTGGAGCTACAATATGATTGTCATTTGAAACAATTGTTCTGTTAGGATTTCTAAAAAACTGTAATACAATTACATATAAAAACAAGGCAATAAGTTGCAATGCCATTCGCAACCAGTTAATAGAAATTAATTCTCCTGCTAATACAATACTTATAACGAACAATACTGTTGCTATTAAAATAATTTTGTAACCTTCTTTATGAAACATAAGCTATAATTTTGTGTAATAAAAATAAAAATGGTGCTACAAATATAATACTATCTAATCGATCTAGCACACCGCCGTGACCAGGCATTATAAATCCGCTATCTTTAACATTTGCAATTCTTTTAAATTTGGATTCTACTAAATCACCAATAGTTCCAAAAACACTAACAAATAATGCTGTTAAAATCCAAAAACTAGTTGTTTTCAAAAAAGAATAATACGCAATAATTATTCCTGCAATAATTGAAAATAATAATCCTCCAACGAAACCTTCAATAGTTTTTTTTGGTGAAATAGATTCAAATAATTTATTTTTACCTATGGATTTTCCTACTATATAAGCAAAGGTATCATTTGTCCATATTAATATAAAGATACAAATAATTAATATGGGTTCAAAATGATGTTCAGATGGAATTTTTACAATAAAAATAAAAGGCAAAATAACATAACCAATTAATAGTATCCATTTGGATATTTTGCTTGATGGTGTGCTTGTATTTTTAAACAACCAAATCATTAATTGAATAAGAATAATTATTGAAATTATAATTAATCCAGTATCAATAAATAAATCGTTTGGCAGTAAAAAACTAAAAATAAGATACAGAAAACCAGCAAGAATTAATGCGGGAATTTTTTCTAATTGAATCAAATTACAGAATTCACTAATGGATTGCAGCAAAAAAAGACCAAAAAGCAATAGAAAACTTTCTTTTGAAAAAAGAGTGGCAGAGACTAATAGTGAAATATAAATAAATCCAGATAATGAACGTGTTATTGTTTCATTCATTTTACAAATCTTCTAATAGTAGTAAATACAAATTCTTAGCGCAACTTCCATAATGCAAAAAATTTTCGTCTTTTGCTTTTTCAAAATAATTAATCGTTGTTATGTTGGTTGGATAATTTGTAGTATACTTTCTTTTAATTTCTCGCAAACCATCACCCTTATTAGCAATAATTTGACTTGTAGTGGCAACTAATACTATATTATCTGGTAATTCGTTTGGTTTTTTCTGTTTTATCTGATTGGAAGAAAACAATATAGAACCTTCATCAGCAATCAAACTTTCACAGCTGGCTAATAAAAAACGTGGTGATTTAGGATTTTCGAACTCAATTTTATTTTCTTCAAGCATTGTGAACAATCTTGACTCTAAACATAAAGCTTCTGATTCAAACCAATCGTTTTCTTCTAAGATATTTTCAAATTGTTCATTCAATTCAGAGGTGTTTTCACAATACAAAAATTTGCCCCCATTTTTTTTAAAATTATAAGTAAACTGTTCGTCAACAGGAAGTTCAGCATTGACATCTTGTGATTGACTGTATGTTGTATCATCAACTTCATCGGAAGTTTCACTACTTGAACCAAAAAATTTTTTGAAAATACTCATAATTAGTTTAAAACTGAAAATTAATGTTTTATAACTATCAAAGATAAAAAAATCTTAACCTAAACGAGTATTTAGATTAAGATTTTTAAGTTTGTTATTAACGAAGTTTTAAACAATTTCTGTCAAAACCTCTTTATCAAAAGGTCTTTTTCCAAAAATTGTTTCTAAATCATCTTTAAAAATAACCTCTTTTTCAATAAGAATATCTGCAAGTTGATTCAATTTGTCTTTATTTTCTTGAAGTATTGCAATAGCTCTTTGATATTGCTCCTCAATCATAATTGATATTTCCTGATCGATTGTCCGAGCTGTTTCTTCAGAATATGGTTTTGAAAAATTATAATCTGTTTGCCCGGAAGAATCGTAATACGTTATATTACCAATCTTATCATTCAACCCATAAATGGTAACCATAGCACGAGCTTGTTTGGTTACTTTTTCTAAATCGCTTAAAGCACCAGTCGAAATTTTATCAAAAATCACTTTCTCCGCAGCGCGTCCACCCATAGTAGCACACATTTCGTCAAGCATTTGATTGGGTCTAACAATTTGTCTTTCTTCAGGCAAATACCAAGCTGCACCTAAACTTTGACCACGAGGAACAATAGTCACTTTGATTAATGGTGCTGCGTGTTCAAGCATCCAACTTACAGTAGCGTGACCCGCTTCGTGAATAGCAATTGCTTTCTTTTCTTCTGGCGTAATGATTTTATTTTTCTTTTCCAATCCACCAACTATTCTGTCTACAGCATCCAAGAAATCTTGTTTGTCAACGGCTGTTTTGTCATAACGAGCAGCAATAAGAGCCGCTTCATTACATACATTAGCGATATCAGCACCTGAAAAACCAGGTGTTTGTTTTGCTAAAAAGTCGGTATCTAGTCCTTCTACTTTTTTAAGTGGTGCTAAATGCACATCAAAAATTTCTTTTCGTTCCCGAACATCTGGTAAGTCCACATATATTTGACGGTCAAAACGACCCGCTCTCATTAAAGCTTTGTCTAATACATCAGCTCTATTTGTTGCTGCTAAAACAATTACATTGGAATTGGTTCCAAAACCGTCCATTTCAGTTAATAATTGGTTTAATGTATTTTCACGTTCATCGTTTCCTCCAGAAAAGTTTCCTTTTCCACGGGCACGTCCCACAGCATCAATTTCATCAATAAAAATGATGGCTGGCGATTTTTCTTTGGCTTGCTTGAATAAGTCTCTTACTCGCGATGCGCCTACTCCTACAAACATTTCAACAAAATCAGAACCAGATAGTGAGAAAAATGGAACTTTTGCTTCGCCAGCAACAGCTTTAGCTAACAACGTTTTACCTGTTCCTGGAGGTCCAACAAGCAAAGCTCCTTTAGGAATTTTTCCTCCTAAATTTGTGTATTTTCCTGGGTTCTTAAGAAATTCAACTATTTCTTGTATTTCTTCTTTTGCGCCTTCTAATCCTGCGACATCTTTGAAAGTAGTTTTAATGTCGTTTTTTTCGTCAAACAATTTAGCTTTTGATTTTCCAATACTAAAAAGTTGACCACCACCGCCACCAGCTCCACCACCAGACATACGGCGCATTATGTATATCCAAACACCTATTAACAAAACTATAGGCAACAAATTAAATAATATACCTGTCCAATCATCTGATGTTTTATAATCGTAAGAAAGTATTTTGTTTGCTTTTTGAGCTTCGTCTAGTTTGTTCTGAAAAATTTCGTCGTTTCCAATCTCTAAAACATAATGAGGCCCAAGATTGGGTTTTCCCAATAAATCTTCTTTAGGAAGTTTGGAATGTGTTTTTTGACTTAAGGCAGCTTTTTTTATAAAAACTTCTGCAGTTTTCTTATTGTAAACAACTACTTTTTCAATTTGACTTGAATCTAGAAATTGGTAAAATTTTGAAACGGAAGTTTTAGTTGGCTCAACCCATTTTGAGTCGCCAGAAGCCCACATAAATACGAAAATTGAAGCGACTAAAATATAAATCCACCATGGATTGAACTTGAAATTATTCTTTTTGGTCTCGTTTGACATACTTAATTTTTATTTAATATTTGTTTTCAATAGACGTAATTTTTGCATCACCCCAAAGACTTTCAATGTCATAATATTCGCGAATGTGTTTTTGAAAAACGTGTACTACCACATGAACATAATCCATTAAAACCCAATCCGCTACATCTGCACCTTCTACGTGCCAAGGTTTGTCTTTAAGCTCTTTTGAAACCACTTTTTGCACTGAATTTACAATGGCATTTACTTGTGTATTTGAGTTTCCGTTACAAATTACAAAATAATCGCATACTGTATTTTCAAGTGCTCTTAAATCAAGAATATCTATATCGTTCCCTTTTACTTCTTCTATTCCTTTGATAATGTTTGCTAGCAATACATCATTATTAATCTCTTTTTTCGCCATCTATTTCTTAAAAATATTTTTTTTACAAAGTTATTGATTTTTGTGCTTAATTTGGTGGTAAATTAATGTTAATTCTAAATAGTTTCAAAAAACGCACACAATGAAGTTAATCAAACTCGATGCCATAGATTCCACAAACGATTTTTTAAAAGGATTATCACAAAATCAAAGCCTTGAAAACTTTACTGTTGTAACTGCCAAAACGCAAACTAAAGGCAAAGGTCAGATGGGTTCTATATGGGAAACAGAATCAGGTAAAAACTTAATTATCAGTATTTTAATAAAAGAATCTATCTTGAATATTAATGAATTATTCCATCTAAATGTTATAGTCACTGTAAGTATAATTCAAGTTTTAAACACTCTAAAAATACCCTATTTACAAATTAAATGGCCTAACGACATAATGTCAGATACTAAAAAAATTGCGGGTATATTAATTGAAAATAGTATTAAGGAAAATGAAAAAATTGATTCTGTGATTGGAATTGGACTAAATATCAATCAAACTAATTTTGAAAAACTGCCAAAAGCTTCTTCTTTAAAGAATATAACGAACAAAGAATTTGATGTTGAAGAAATTATTGAAAAAATAGTTTTGAAAATCGAAGAGAATATTAAAAAGAACACTATTTCTTTTTTTTGGGAAGAATACCATCGCTTTTTATTCAAAAAAGGCATCCCTACTTTATTTGAAAATCCGAACAAAGAACGATTTATGGGAATTATTGAAAGGGTCAATCCTGATGGAAGACTTGAAGTATCGTTGGAAGATGATAGTGTTAAATCTTTTGGAATCAAAGAAATAACAATGATTTATTAATTTAAGTTGCTAGTTAATTTTTTATTTAAATCACAATCAATTACTTGATAATAGTAGTAAAAATTAGTGTAATTAGAATAGAAATACTATTTTTATTCAACACAGATTTTAGAAATTTTTAAATTCTGTGTACAAAAAAAGATTCTTCTTCTATGGTTGATTTAAATTAATAACTAGCAACTTAAATTAATTAAAATAAAATTTATAATTAAAGTTTTACCATATTTTCAGCCAAGGTCGCAATAAACTTACTTATTGGTCCTTTTATCATCATAGCCATCATCGCATTAAATTCACCATCAAATAAAAGTTGTATTTCTGTAGTATCAGTTGATATTTCAGAGATGTTTGCTGTCAATGTAAAAGGTAATTTCTCACTAGCCGCACCTAATATTATTTGAGAATTAGGCTTTTTTTCTTTCATTTTTAATTTAATTTCTGGCATTCCTTTTAAACCAAAAATAAAGGCATTCTCGTCTAATACTTCAAACTTTGAAATGGTATCAGGCATTAATTTTTCAAAACTTTTAACTTGTGATAATTCGTTAAAAATATATTCTGACGATTTTTGAACCGTAACTTTTTGACTTTCTAAATTCATTAATTAGATTGTTAGATTAGTAGACTTCTTAGATTTTTAGACTTTGCTGATTTCGATTAACCGAATTACCAAATAAACATTAAACTTCTACATTCCATTCTGAAGGGTTTTTTTTCCATTCTTGTAGCAATTCTTGTTCTGTTTCAGTTATATATTCTTTGGCTACAGCCAATTCTAGTAAACATTCATAATTACTCAAGGTAAATAAATCGACATTGGCATTTTTAAAATTTACTTCTGCCACTTCAAATCCATACGAAAATATGGCTACCATGCCTTTAATATTTGCTCCTTCATTACGCAAAGCCTCAACGGCAAGTAAACTACTATTTCCTGTGCTAATTAGGTCTTCTACCACAATTACGTTTTGTCCTTTTTGCAAAAAACCTTCTACTTGATTGAGTCTGCCGTGTTTTTTTGGTTCTGGTCTCACATATACAAACGGAATTCCTAATGATTCAGCAACAAGTATACCAATTCCAATGGCTCCAGTAGCAACACCAGCAATAACATCAGGTTTTCCAAATTGTTTTTCAATGTTTTTAGAAAATTCATCTCGAATATAATTTCTGATGGCTGGAAATGAGAGGATTATCCTGTTATCACAATAGATTGGCGATTTCCATCCTGAAGCCCATGTAAAAGGATTTTCAGAATTCAATTTAATTGCATTTATTTGCAAAAGCAATTCGGCAGTTTGACTAGCTGTATCTTTATTAAAAATCATAATACAAATGTATAAAGTTTTTGTGAACGACAAGCCACTTTTTTTAACAAATGAAATCAAAAAAGAAACTGATTTCAAATTTTTCTTGTTGGAAAGTGCTGACATCAATCAGATTATCATCAATTTTTTTCAAAATAAATTGGACAAAGCGTATCTGTATCATCCTGACGAAAAGGAGATTATGAAAACTTTAAAGGCTAAAATACCTGTAAGTAAAGCTGGTGGTGGATTGGTTTATAATAAAAAAAATGAAGTACTTTTTATTTTCAGAAATGGGAAATGGGATTTGCCAAAAGGCGGAACCGAAAAAGGGGAAGAAATAGAAGACACCGCCATTCGCGAAGTGGAAGAAGAAACTGGAGTGACCAACCTTGTCATTGCTGATAAATTGCAAAAAACCTATCATATTTTCAAACGAAACGGTGTTTACAAATTAAAAATTACGCATTGGTTTGAAATGAGAACCAGTTTTGAAGGCACACCCATTGGGCAACTCGAAGAAGGAATCGAAAAAGTTGCTTGGTTAAATTCTGATGAAATTAAAGAAGCTCTAAAAAATTCATACGAAAATATAAAGTTATTATTTGAAGAAGAAAAAGTGATTTAAAAAAGTTCAAAATCATTCTAAAATTCTATAAACAGGATAGTGCAAATGTGCCTTTTCGTAATAAGGTGAATTTTTGTAAACCCAATCCAATTGCACTGATGGGTTTTCGGCGAAAGCTTTATCAGAAATTTTCTTTTCTTGAAATTTAGTTTTAATTTCAGGATTTTCGTTGAGATACTTAGCCGCTAAATCTTCAAAGACATAATCGGAATATCCTTCTTTTTGTTGCAAAATAGTATCGAAAAAATTCCAATTAAAAAACGAATCAATAGCTTCAGGCTCTAGTGTTTCTAGCAAATATTTGATGGCTGGTTGCGATGTTGAAAACAAAAAATCTCCTTTAAAGAATTTTATTTTTTGAATAGATTTTGACACTTTTGTATTTCTGTGATTGTAATGACCTTCATAAGCAGACGTTGCCGTTTTGTAGTCGATAATTCTATAACTTTCTACTTCAATTAGGGTGTCTTTTTTTAAAACCGAATAGTTGCAATTGTTATTTTTCAGTAAATCAATAACTTCCCATTGCGATTTCGGAATCAAATAGGCAATAGGTATGACCACTTCGTGAACCGATTTATAGGCTGGATAAAAATTAATTTCCTTATTGAACGGTTTGGTTTGGTCATAAAATAATCGTTGTCCAGAAGTGACATCACTTTTTTTGTAGCCACTTTGAAAACCAATAAAATTCATTTTAGTAACTTGCGTCGAATCCAATTCCCATTTGATTGGATATTTCTCATTTGGATTGTATTGATTGGCATTTTTAGTTCTTGCAAATTTCAATTCTGACACATTTTGATCTACATATTTGATTGTACTTACCATAAAATCATAAGTAGTCTGAACACGTTTTGCATAATCCTTCAGCATATGTGTTTCCACTACATAACCTATTGTATTAAAAAGTGATGTGTAACCCGTTGTATAGCGTGGAGATTCAAAAAACTGAGCAAAGCCTTCATCTGGCGAACCGTCCCAAATGTTTACATAAGGTGTGGTTTCCACTTTTTTAGATTTTAAATCCGTAACAATGGCTGGTGTCATTTTATGTTGCAAAAAATCACCCAACTCCTTCCCTAGTTTGTTGTGCTGCGTTTGAATATATGTTAAAACATATTGATAATCGGCGCCATTACTCACGTGATTATCGATAAATACTTCTGGATTGAGTTTATGGAAAATTTCGACAAAACTTTTGGTGTTTTTAGTATCCGATTTGATAAAATCACGATTCAAATCGAAGTTTCTTCCGTTGCCCCGAAAACCGTATTCCTCAGGACCATTTTGATTGGTTCTCGAAGTGGAATTACGGTTTAAAGCACCACCGATATTATAAATAGGGATGGTAACAATAATGGTGTTTTTAGGAATTTTAATTTTTCCTAAAGCCAAATCCCGAAACAATTGCATTGTGGCATCAATCCCATCAGGTTCGCCAGCGTGAATTCCGTTATTGATTAAAATGATGGCTTTATTTTTTTGAATCGCTTTAAAATCAAATGTTTTATCCGCATTAAAAGTCACTATATGCAAGGATTCGCCAGAATCCGTCAAACCCATTTGCTCCATTTTGATGGTTTGAAAATCAGTATCTAATATTTTATAATAATCGATAGTTTCCTGATAATTGGCTGATTGGTTTCCGTTTCCTTTTTCGAAAAAAGTTTTGTATTTATTGTCTTTTTGGGCTGAAATTGAGAATGTAATAAATAGAAAAGAAAGAATAAATAATCTCATTTTGCACGTTTTGTAATTTAATTTCAAATGTAAATAAAAAAACGGAACGCAGATGACACGGATTTGATAAATCAAAAACGCGGATTTATGCGGATTTTAAAAAAAAATAATTATTTAAATAGAGAATTGGAACGCGGATAACACGGATTTATACGGATTTCAAAAAAATTTAAATATACTATAGATGTAGATTTTTTTTTGACACAGATTTTAGAAATTTTAAAAATTTCTAAAATCTGTGTTGCATAAAATTAATAAGTAAATAATTATGATTTGCATAAAAAAATGGAACGCAAATAACACGGATTTCAAAAAATGCTAATTCGTAATTCGTATATCGTAATTCAAAGACTATCTTTGCAAAATGAATAACAAGCACCATTCCAATAATATATTGCTCAATTTGGGTATCGAGAACCTAAATGAAATGCAAGAAGTAGCACAAAGTGCTATTCTAAATGATACCAATGTTTTGTTGCTTTCGCCAACAGGATCAGGAAAAACATTGGCTTTTTTGTTACCAATTTTTGAGATGCTACAAGAAGAAATTGCTACTGTTCAATGTTTAATTCTTGTGCCATCTAGAGAATTGGGATTGCAAATTGAGCAAGTCTGGAAAAAAATGGGAACCAATTTCAAAGTAAATGTTTGTTATGGTGGACATTCTATTGAAACAGAAATCAAAAATTTAAGCAATCCGCCAGCTGTTTTAATAGGAACTCCAGGCAGAATTGCAGATCATATGGACAGAGGAACTTTCAAATTTGATGCTATTGAAACTCTTATCTTAGATGAATTTGACAAATCGTTGCAATTGGGTTTCCACGAGCAAATGTCATTTATTATCAACAGATTGCCAAAATTAAACAAGCGCGTTTTGGTTTCTGCCACTTCAGATATTGAAATCCCAAAATATACTCGAGTTATCAACCCAACCGTTTTGGATTTTATTCCTACGGAAGAAGAAAATACCAATCTTTCGATTCAACTAGTAATTTCAAAAGAAAAAGACAAGATACAAAGTTTGTTTCATTTGATTTGTTCTTTAAAATCCGAGTCAGCGATTGTTTTTTGCAACCATCGCGATGCAGCTGAGAGAATTAGCGATACCCTTTGCGAAAAAGGAATTTATGCCACTTATTATCACGGCGGAATGGATCAAGACGAACGAGAACGCGCTTTAATACAGTTTAGAAATGGAAGTATTTCCTATTTAATTACTACCGATTTAGCGGCTCGTGGACTAGATATTCCAGAAATGAAGCACGTAATTCATTATCATTTGCCTTCAAAAGAAGACGAATTTACACATAGAAACGGGCGAACTGCTAGAATGTTGGCCTCAGGAACATCGTATGTTTTGATTCACGAAAGTGAAAAAAAATTAGATTATATTGATTATAAAATGGCAGTTCTACATGTTGACAATTCATCTCAACTACCAAAAGCACCAGAATTTCAAACCATTTACATTTCAGGTGGAAAGAAAACCAAGCTGAACAAAATTGACATTGTGGGTTTCTTTTCTCAAAAAGGGAAATTGGAGAAAGGCGATTTAGGGGTAATTGAAGTGAAAGATTTTGTTTCTTTTGCAGCTGTAAAATCTAAAAAAGTGAAAGATTTGCTTCAAAATATTCGGGACGAAAAAATGAAAGGTAAAAAATTTAAAATAGAAGTGGCACGAAAAGTAGTTAAAAAAGAAGAGGAAAAATAAGGTTGTGATTGATTAAATTGCAATACCACTTTATGTTTAAAAATAATGGAATCACCATTTGAGATTTCTCCTTCGTCGAAATTGACAATATTATCAATAAATAAGAAAGATCAAACATCAAAAAATGCTCCATCTACATAATACCAAATTCCATTTTCATTCTTAAAAGTAGATTTTTCGTGATGTATTTGAGGTTTTTTATTTACATCTAAATAATGCGCCTTAAATTCCACTATGGTTTCAGAGAAATTTAATATTTCTAATTTAATCCATTTATTTTGAGTAGCAAAATCGAAAACATCCTGCTTATTATAGAATTTTCGTGTTGAAGTATGCGTAGTTTGAATTAGATAATCAATATTTTGAACACAATACGCAGAATATCTGGAGCGCATTAACACTTGAGCAGTTGGTGCTTTTTCGGTACCAAGAAGATAGTTTTCACAACAGTTTTCAAATGTATTTTCGGCGCTACAATAACAATCACTCATACCTTGGTTTCAATTCAATTCGTTTGAATACAAATGAACAAAAATTAGTTTGTAATGTCTATTCTTTAAAACTAAACTTTTTTTAGAAACAGGATTATGCTTTATCTTTGATAAAAAAATGCAAATCAGAATTGAAGCCAATCAAATAGCCGAATCCTTTAACATCAAGAAGTTTCGAACCGAATTTCAGGCAGAAGCGCATTCTGGTTCTACTTCAGAGGTATTCTATGCCTTAGAAAATAATAAATATTTATACCTTTTTGATTATGGTGTTGTTGTATTTGCTAATTATGATGCTGTAGAAAAAACAGAGTTTATTCGGTTTATTAAAAACTATTCGACCGAAAATGTTGATTTAGACTTATCCGAACAATATCAAATTGAGACAGACGAAAAAATAACTAAAGTAATTATCAAGAATAATTATGTAACTGTTCCTGAAATAAATCCCTCTATTTTAAGAATTGTGATGCTCAATATTGGGCAATCAGTAGCTTTAGAATATTATGAGGTATTAACAGACAAGCTGATTACTTCTTCCAAAGAATATATTCTAGAATTAGAAAAACGAGGTAAGTTGAGTATTTCCAAAATAAATTTACTAAAATATATAGGTAAAGTACTCAACGTAAAAAATAGTATTGTAGATAACTTATACATTCTTGACGACCCCAATTTAGTTTGGGACAACGAAGATTTGAATTTTCTAAACCGACAATTAAAAGCCAATTTTGATATCAACACTCGTTTCAAGGATCTTGATTATCGATTACAGATTGTAGAAAATAACCTGACGCTTTTTACCGATGTTTTAAATGTTCGAGAAAGTTCTCGACTAGAATGGATTATAATTATATTGATAGTGATTGAAATATTAATTGCCTTATTTTTTCATTGAAAAACTTCTTCGTGCCACTTTGCTCAATAGTGTGAGATATAAAAACGGCTTTCCTGATTTTGAAAGCCGTTTTATGTACCACATAACGTTCTATATTGCCAGTACATATTAATCTAAAAAATTATGAATGGCTAATCCCTCTTTTTTTTGACACTATATTCGGCTATGTGGCTTTTATTTTAATAATTGATTTTTAAAAACGCAAACCTTTGATGAGTTTGTACTCTGCCGAATCGGTGCCATATTGCGATTTTACAGCTTCTTTGATGCGGGAAGCTGTTTCTAATAGTGTTTTGAAAATATTTTGGCGCTTGGCAATGGTTGGTTTGAACGCACCATATTTTAAGGTCACTTCGTTGTTTATAGCATTGGCTTGTGCAAACTGGATGCGTAAATTGTCAGCGGTTTATAGGTGTACAAGTAAGTTAAGATTAAAAAAATATAGTAATCAAAATATTCAAAATGTGGAAAACCGTAAAATTATTTATTTTGCGGTTTTTATATTTGTGGGAAATAGAGGAGTGATAAAATTGATAAAGTGGGTTTAAAATGGTAAGTTTGAAACCATATAAAAAATTATAATAAGAATAACAAAATATGTTTGAACAAACTTTTAAGAATATCGACGATATACTTCATAAAGATGCTGGTTGTGGTAGCGAATTGGATTATGTAGAACAAACCTCGTGGGTGTTGTTTTTGAAATACTTAGACGATTTAGAAGAAGATAAAAAGAATGCTGCATTATTGACTGGAAAAGAATACCAACCTATTATTGCAAAAGAATACAAATGGGATACTTGGGCTGCTCCTAAAGATGCTGATGGTAAAATAGACCATCATACAGCTTTGACTGGCGATGACTTGACCGACTTTGTAAACAACCAACTCTTTAATTACCTCAAAAAATTTAAAGCTTCTGCTGAAAGTGCTGATACTTTAGAATACAAAATAGGCGAAATTTTTAGCGAGTTGAAAAACCGAATACAAAGTGGTTATAACTTGCGTGAAGTGATTAACCGCATTGACGAATTGCGATTTCGTACCCATGCAGAAAAGCACGAAATGAGCCATTTGTATGAAGACAAGATAAAAAACATGGGCAATGCAGGGCGTAATGGTGGTGAATATTACACGCCTCGCCCACTGATTAGAACTATTGTAAAAGTAGTGGCTCCTAAAATAGGCGATAAAATATACGATGGTGCCGTGGGTAGTGCAGGCTTTTTGTGTGAAGCGTTTGATTACCTAAAAAGTTCTAAAAACCTCTCGACTACTGAAGCGGAGCTATTGCAAAAAACCACTTTTTACGGCAAAGAGAAAAAGTCGTTGGCGTATATTATTGGGATTATGAACATGATCTTGCACGGTGTAGAAGCACCCAATATTATACATACCAATACGCTTACCGAAAACTTGGCCGACATACAAGACAAAGACCGCTATGATGTAGTTTTAGCCAACCCACCTTTTGGTGGAAAAGAACGTGCCGAAGTACAACAAAACTTTCCTATAAAGACAGGAGAAACGGCAAGTTTGTTTATGCAGCATTTTGTAAAAATGATGAAAGCTGGCGGACGAGCAGGAGTAGTTATTAAAAATACTTTTTTGAGTAATACTGATAATGCCTCAGTAAGTTTACGTAAAATGCTTTTAGAAAACTGTAATTTACATACGGTTTTAGATTTACCTGGTGGAACCTTTACAGGTGCTGGAGTAAAAACCGTAGTGTTATTTTTTGAAAAAGGTATGCCTACCGATAAAGTTTGGTTTTACCAATTAAACTTAGACCGCAACTTGGGTAAAACCAACCCATTAAATGAAAAAGATTTAGCCGAGTTTGTGGAGTTGCAAAAAACCTTTGCCGATAGCGAGAACTCTTGGAGTATAAAAGTAGCCAACTTAGACTCTAACACTTTTGACTTAAGCGCCAAAAATCCCAACAAAAAAGAAGCTGCTACTTTGAGAGCACCACAATCTATTTTGCAAGAAATGAAAACGCTTGATGCGGAAACAAATAGTATTTTAAACTCAATTTTGGAAATGTTATGAGTTACAATAATAGTTTACTTTATGAATTGGTTCAAGTAAAAAAAAGATTAATTTCAGAAAAAAAAATACTTGATAAAAGAGATAAAAATATCTATCCTATCTCAGAAGCACCTTATTTAATTCCCAAAGAATGGACTTGGTGCTATCTATCTGATATTTCAATAATTCAAGAAGGTCCTGGAATTAGAAAACATCAATATACTAATGAAGGCATCCAATTTTTAACGGTTACAAATATTTTAGAGGGAGATGTAGATTTAAAAAAATCAAAAAAATATATTTCTTTAAATGAATATAATAATACATATAAACATTTCACAATAAATTATGGTGATATTGTTACAGCTTGTTCAGGTGGAAGTTGGGGAAAATCTGCTATGTTTTTGAATAATGAAACTCTAATTTTAAATACTAGTACTTTAAGATTACGCTTTTTTGATGATTTAGGCAGTAATAAATACTTGTATTATTTAACTAAAACTGATTATTTTAAAAATAACTTGAGTTCTTATTCTACTGGTCAACAACCTAATTATGGATATTCTCATTATTCAAAAATACCAATTCCTTTACCACCACTCCAAGAACAACAACGCATTGTTTCTATTTTAGATGAAGCGTTTACTGCTATTGATAAAGCTAAAGCTAATACCGAGCAGAATTTAAAAAATGCGAAGGAGTTGTTTGAAAGTGAGTTGCAAAGGGTATTTAGTGAAAAAGGTGATGGTTGGGAGGAGAAAACTTTGGGTGATGTTTTACAAAAAACAAAAACCATTGATCCAACTAAACAACCTGAAAAAGAATTTGTTTATCTTGATGTATCAAGTGTAAACAAAGAAAATAAAGAAATAGAAAATGTAACTATTCTATTAGGAAAAGATGCTCCAAGTAGAGCAAGAAAAGGTATAAAAGCTAATGATGTAATTTTTGCTACAGTAAGACCAACACATAGCAGAGTTGCTATTATTACTGATGAATATGATGGACAAGTTTGTAGTACAGGTTATTTTGTTTTAAGAGCCAAAGAAATGCTAAATAATAATTTGGTATTCTATTTTCTTTTAACAAACAGTTTTAATAAACAAATGGAGAAATTACAAAAAGGAGCTAGTTATCCTGCTGTAACTGATAGTGAAGTTAAAAGTATAAAAATATCATTCCCAAAATCCCTAAAAGACCAAAAAACTATAGTTTCAAAACTAGATGCGTTGAGAGAGCAAACCAAGAAGTTAGAAGCGGTTTATGTGCAAAAATTGCAGGATTTAGAGGAGTTGAAGAAGAGTGTTTTGCAAAAGGCGTTTAGTGGGGAGTTAACGAGTAAAAGGGTTGAATTAGTAAAAAAATAAACTTACAGGTTGATTTTATGAAAATAGTTAGTACATTTGTTCCCAATCTATATGCTTTTCAGTTTCCTAATGGGGAATTTGATGAGTTGGGACGTGTATTTGATGACTGGGAAAATCCATTGTTTCTATTTGAATTCTTTCAAGAAAATGAAACCGATTTAAAAGAAGAATTTTCTATTGCAGAAGCCGTTGAAAAGACAAGAGAACAAGTAAAAAAGTTTAGAAAAAGGATGCTAGATTTGGCTAAAGCAAATCCACACCAATTGAACGAATTTTTTGCTAATTTATACAATAATGAATACAAAACAGCTATACTACCACACCAAAAAGCCAAACAAAGTTGGCTACGACTGTATGCCTTAAAAATCACAGAAGAAGATAAACAAGACCTTTATGTTATAACAGGAGGAATGATTAAATTAACCCAAAACATAGAAGATAGAGATCACGGTAAAGAAGAACGAAATAAAATCATTCAATGTCGAGATTATTTAAAAACTATTGGAGTTTATGACAATGAATCATTCTTTGAAATATGCTTTTAGTTATGGAAAAAAACAAAAACATCGAAAACTTTTTGAAACACGTTTCAGAAAAAGACTCTGGTTGGTTAGAAAAAGCCAAATGGCGCCAAGAAAACGAATATTGGTTGGATATTTCTTTTAGCATTGCTGTTAGAGTAGCTTCTACTTTAAGCGCTAATAAAAAAGCCAATATCTATCCGAAAAGCCAAGTAGAATTGGCTGAAGCGATGGGTTGTTCTGCTCAATATGTAAACAAACTATTGAGAGGACAAGAGAATTTACAAATAGAAACGATTAGTAAAATAGGTCGTATTTTAGGGATCACTTTAATTGAAGTGCCTAAAATAGAATCGACAAAAACAGTTCAATACAATAGCAATTATTGGTTAGAAAGATTAAATATAATTGTAGCTCCAGTAAAAACATCTGCTCCTTATTCAGGAGTAGATGTGAAAGTTCAAGCAGGAGAGAATAACTACGCACTTGCAGCATAATGGAAAAGAAAGAACAAATCAGTTTTGGATTGCGAAGAATAACTACAGAGCAATTTGCAATTATTGAAAGTGCTTTTGATGAAAGCAATGGAAATATAGAATTGGGAACAGGTCTTCGTTTTGGTTTTAATACTGAAAAAAGAATAGTAACCGTTTTATTGACAATTAATTTCAGTCAAGAAAAAGGCCCATTTTTGGTATTAGAAATAGGTTGCTATTTTGAAATTATTGAGGAGGATTGGAATAATTTATTCAATACTGAAACTAAAGAATTGAAACTACCCAAAGCAATAGCAATACACATGGTAATGCTTTCAGTAGGAACAATAAGAGGTGTTTTACATGCTAAAACCGAAAATACTGCTTTTAATAAATTCTTTTTACCTACAGTTGATGTTACTGAATTGGTAAAAGAGGATTTAGTAATTCAAACAAATGATGCCATTGCATTAAAGTAACCTAATTGGGTTACTTTTTTTATTTATACTACTTCATTTATGAACGAAGCCGAAACAAGAGCCGAACTAATCGATCCACAGCTTAAAGCCAGTGGTTGGGGTATTGTTGAAGATAGTAAAGTTTTCCGTGAATACCACATTACCGCAGGACGTATTCAAATAGGTGGCAAACGAGCCAAGCCAATTATTGCCGATTATATTCTCGTGTATAAAGGCATTAAACTGGCTATTGTTGAGGCAAAAAGTGACGAGTTAGAAGTGGGCGAAGGTGTCATGCAAGCCAAAGAATATGCGTTTCGTTTGCAATTAAAAAATACTTATGCCACAAATGGTATAGAGATTTACCACATTCAAATGGAAACCGCAACCGAAAGACTGGTTAGCTTCTTTCCTACTCCAGAAGAATTATGGCAAATGACATTTGCAAAAACCAATGCATGGCGAGATAAATTTAATGCTATTCCGTTCGAATTAATTGGAGGTACAAAAGGAGTTCGATATTATCAAGAAAATGCAGTAGGCAAAACTATGGAAGCCATTGCTAACAATCAAGATAGAATTCTTTTAACTTTAGCTACAGGAACAGGGAAAACATTTATTGCTTTTCAAATTGCATGGAAGTTATTTCAATCTCGTTGGAACTTAAAAAAAGACGGTTCTCGTCGTCCTAGAATATTATTTTTAGCCGATAGAAATATATTAGCCAACCAAGCATTTAATTCGTTTGCAGCTTTTCAAGAAGATGCATTGGTTCGTATTAAACCCTCAGAAATAAAAAAGAAAGGTAAAGTACCTACAAATGGGAGTATCTTCTTTACCATTTTTCAAACGTTTATGAGTGGTACAGATACTGATGGCAATCCAGAACCTTACTTTGGAGAATATCCAAAAGATTTTTTTGATTTTATTATTATCGACGAATGCCATCGTGGTGGTGCAAATGATGAAGGGAATTGGAGAAGAATTTTGGAGTATTTCTCACCAGCATTTCAATTGGGTTTAACCGCTACACCAAAACGAAAAGACAATATTGATACCTATAAATATTTTGGTGAGCCTGTTTACATATATTCACTTAAAGAAGGTATAAATGATGGTTTCCTAACTCCTTTTAAAGTAAAAAGAATACAAACGACTCTTGACGAATATGTTTACACCGACGATGATGATGTTGTAACAGGTGAAATAGATCAAAAAAAGGTTTACAAAGAAGGAGATTTTAATCGAATTATTGAAATCAAAGAACGAGAGAAAAAAAGGATACAGTTGTATCTAGACGATGCAAACCCAAATGAGAAAGCGATTGTTTTTTGTGCTAATCAAGCTCATGCAGCAGCTGTTAGAGATTTGATAAACCAATTGAGTAACAGCAAAAATCCAAACTATTGTGTAAGAGTAACAGCTAATGATGGCGCAAAGGGAGAACAATACCTCGAAGATTTTCAAGATAACGAGAAAACAATTCCAACCATTTTAACTACCTCTCAAAAACTTTCTACTGGAGTTGATGCCCGAAATGTTAGAAATGTAGTCTTGTTACGTCCAGTTAATTCAATGATAGAATTCAAACAGATTATAGGTCGTGGCACAAGAATGTTTGATGGCAAAGATTATTTCACAATCTATGACTATGTAGATGCTTATAAGAACTTCCTTGACCCAGAATGGGATGGAGAACCTATAGAACCAGAACCAAATCAACCAATAATAGGAGGAAATGGACCGAAACCAGGCATTGTAAATGAACCACCACAAGAGCCTATTGCGAAGCTGAAGCGCGAGAAAATAAAAATAAAACTAGCTGATGGTAAAGAAAGAAGTATCAAAAGTATGATGTCTACTTCCTTCTGGAATGCAGATGGGAAACCTATTTCAGCTGAACAGTTTATACAAAACTTATTTGGAAAATTGCCTGAATTTTTCAGTAATGAAGAAGAACTAAGAACCATTTGGTCAAATCCAATAACAAGAAAATCTTTTTTAGATAAATTAGATATTGCTGGTTACAGTAAAGATATATTATTGAGTTTGCAAGAACTTATAGAAGCTGAAAAAAGTGACTTATTTGATGTATTAGAATATATAGCTTATAACATTACTCCTATTCTAAGAACCGAACGTGTGGAATTAGCTAAAAAAGGTTTCTACTTAGATTTAGACACAAAACACCAAGAGTTTTTAAATTTTGTATTATCTAAATATATAGAAACTGGTGTTGATGAATTAGATCAGGAAAAATTACCACAATTATTGATGCTTAAATACCAATCTATAAGTGATTCTACAGCTAATTTAGGAGGAATTGACAGTATTCGAAATACATTTATTGGGTTTCAGAAATATTTGTATAGTAAGAGTGCCTAATAATATATCAAGAGATGAAGACTATAAATATTGATAGACAGATTAATGAAATTAATGAGTTATTAACTAGTTATGTTCAAACAATTTATGAAAACAAAAATAATGATGAATATTATCATAAATTAGAATTCAACACAAATCAATTAATTGACCATAAAAATTATACAAAATTTATAAATAATTATGGTGAATTAATACCAATTTTTAAAGATCCTAATGAAATCCAAGAAAACCATTGTTTGTATTGGTTTGAACTTGATAATGAAAAAGTAGCTGAGGATTTAAAAAAAGAATTAGATGCATATAGAATCCAAAAGCTAAAAAAAGTACCAGCAACAAATACAAATGATAACAGTAATGTTTTGTATGTTGGAATAAGACAAGGAGGCTATACTAAATCTAAAAATTTAACTAATATAACTGGGCGAATTTGTCAACATTTAGGATATTATGAAAACAATAGTACACAAGGCTTACAATTATATGAATATGCAAGAAATAAAAATTATAAAATAACAATTAAAGTCATTGAATTTAAGAGGTTTGAATATTCTGCATATTTAAACATATTTGAAAAATTAATTGCAGAAAAATTAAAACCGCTTTGCGGAAGACATTAAAGAATATTTAGAGCCTCATTATTTGGAATATTTCTGTTTGACGACTGAATTTAAATCTGTAGTGTGACTTCTCCTGTATCTAAGTGACAAAAAATGGGTAGTTAAACCTTATAAACTCCAAATTTTTAGTGGCTGGATATGCAAATTTAAAAGATAAACTTACTTAAGGTTACTATAATACAAATTGCGAATTATACCTGACGGTTTTAAAAAACTGTCAGGTATTGGTTTGTAAATAAATCATTAAAATGTGACTTCTCCTGCGTCGAAGTGACAAAACGGTGCGTAGTAATGATAAAAATTTAAAGAACATCCCAATAGCTTTATTTCCGAAAGGAACTGAATAAAAATACCATATAATAAACAGAAATAATTAAATTTGTTTGAAAGTTTTTGTAAACCATTATAGTATACAATATATGAGCCACAGTGAAATACTAATTTATACCAACGATGAAGGGAAAATAAAAGTAGATGTTCGACTTGATGAAGAAACGGTATGGTTGACACAAGCGCAAATTGCTTTGCTTTTTGGTAAAGGAAGATCTACTATTACAGAGCATATTATTAATGTTTTTGAAGAAGGAGAATTAATAGAGAAAGTGGTATGTCGGAATTTCCGACTAACCTCACAGCATGGAGCAATAGATGGAAAAACACAAGAAAATGATGTTAAACATTACAATCTTGATGTTATCATCTCAGTTGGTTATCGTGTCAAATCGCAACAAGGAACTCAGTTCCGAATTTGGGCAACGCAACGTTTGAAAGAATATATTGTAAAAGGTTTTGCGCTCAATGATGATCGTTTTAAATTGGGTAATTCGATGAATTATTTTGACGAACTGCAAGGGCGCATTAGAGAAATACGATTTTCTGAAAAATTCTTTTATCAGAAAATTAAAGATATCTACACGACCAGTATTGATTATGATGCTAAAGATGAAAAGACCCTTTCTTTTTTTAAGATTGTACAAACTAAACCACTATGGATTAAAAGTCCATAGATTTGGTTTTGCAGACTGAAAGTCTGCCAGATGCAATATGTTCAACACGAATTTCACTAATTTACACAAATTAATTAGTGATAATTAGTGAAATTTGTGTTTAAGTTTTTAGAACCTGAAAGGTAAATGCACTAAAGTGCATAGTTTTAAACTATATATGAGACCAATAAATCCTCAAAATGTGACTTCTCCTGCGTCGAAGTGACAAACTAGGAATTTAAATTCTAGGTAGTATGCCATAAAAATGTCGCTTAACTTTATCTTCACTTTTTATTTGCACATCCAATCTTCACTTTCATTGTTTGTCGTTGTGCATTGTCTTGATAGCTTTTTTGCATTTTTTATATGAACTATCACGTGTAAAAAATGCAAAAAAGCTATCAAGTGGATTAAAATGAAACTTTAAAATTTATACTTAATTACCATCACTATCTCTTCTAAAAGTAACCTATTAGCGTTTGAAACCGAAAGCATGAAAGGTGTATCAATAACTATATCATCACTTTTACCTCGGTTTAACTTTAAGTTTGCAATAAATGAAAGATTTATTGGTGGATTTGTATCCACATTTAATGAAAACATAGCTGGGTTACCTGTTACTTTTGCTACAAATAATACGCTTTCAATCTCTGCCGTATTAAAGGGTTGAACCATATATGGTAACCTTGATTTATCAATGGTTAAATTAATGGTTCCCTCTTTTTTAAATAAATGCCACTGATTAGGCAAATCGTGTTTCATGTTTAATGCAATGTGTAAACCCTCTTGTGATAGACCTTGTTTCATCAATTCTAATTGTTCTTTTATAATAGTGTTTGAAGCATTTTTTAAGCTACTACCACCTTCTCTGGCGGTGTATTTTACATGTACTATTAAATCAGATATGGTGTTATAGTCAAATTGTTTTAATTCTGGCAACTCTAATCTCCAACTACTTATAGC
Organism: Flavobacterium sp.; assembly: GCF_031422135.1. GTDB lineage: Bacteria > Bacteroidota > Bacteroidia > Flavobacteriales > Flavobacteriaceae > Flavobacterium. The sequence continues at coordinate 63,484 of NZ_JANOQD010000035.1, forward strand.
TCCAGTGTTTTCAAATGGTAGGTAGCGTTCGTCTCTAAAGTTTAGTTCAAAAACACCGCTATCGTTTTGTGCATTGCTGGTAGCTATAGATTGTATGGCACCGATATTGTAAATAAAACGTTCATCATTGCCAAGGTCTTCTGCATAGCCAGTTGTTGCTGCATTATCAGGATTTGTATTTTTCCTGTACTTGTTATTTACCAACGATAGTTTAGCACTTACTGATGTATATGGACCCGCAATACAAGGAATACTTACACTAACTGATTTTAGCCGTCTAAAATATTGCCCTGGATGATCCATATCATAAAGCACTTCAGGTATTTCAAAATCGCAAATGCCAGTGGTTCTTAATCTTATTAAAGCTAAAGGATCTAACATAGCTAAAGAAACATGTTTTGTAAGCTCGTACTCTCTTTTGTTTTTATCCAAATAACTTGTTTCCATTCGCTTAATATCGTGTATTAGATGGTCGGCACTTTGCAAACCTTTCTTCATACTATCCCAATAACCGTACGAAATAAAAGAATCATCGTTTCCTAACTCAAACTTGTAGCTGCGTTCTGCTTTTTTTGCAAAATCATGTGCTAGTTTGTACGAACTAAAATACACCGAACTTATTTGTCCTATCATCCAATCATACAATTCTTTATTGGTGAATTTAGAACGCATAAATTCGTCCGTTTTTTTAGAATTATCAATTTGTATATTGTGATTTTTTAAATCTGTTTCGGCAATTTCTTTACGGATTTCGGCTGCAGAAATCTGTTTTTCTATAGATTTTAATTCTTTAGTAGCTAAGCGTTCTTGAAGCTCCCAATCATCGTTTCTTCGCTCGTAGCTTCCCATGGTTGAAATACCAGCGGCTACTTTATCTACCACCTGCGAACCTAACAAAATTGCTTTTGCAAATGTGCTTATAGAACTTGAAATTTGCTCGCCACCTGTAACTTTACTAGTAGCTACAGGCGAGCCACCAATACCCGCTGCACCAACTGAAACGTCTGGTGCCAAAGCAACTGCCCCAGCAGCCAATTCCATAATAGAACCTATGGTAAATCCTATTATAGATAATCCATTTAAAACTAAAGTAGTGCCTTCTAGTAAGGTTATATATTCAATGTCTTCGTAATATTTTTGTCTTTCTTCGGTAACTTTTTTAGTTCTTTTTAAAACTTCAATTTGCTCTTTAGATTCATTTATTTGAAGGATTTTAATATCCTTTACCGAAACTAAAACCTTCATTTCTAATTCGCTACGTAACAAAGCCATTGCTTCGCCATCTTTTTTCTCTAAAACTGCTAATAATGAACTACCTAACCCTCTAACTTCTTGTGCCAGTTCGCTTGCTTTTTGCGAAAGTACATTAAACCTATAAAAAGGGGCAGGTGCGTTTAAGCCAGCAATTACCGATGAAATATCCATACCAGAAGCCGCAGCTCTAACTAACATAGCTGGGTCGATAGGTGGTGCAAATAAGGCTAAGCTACGTTCAACACCATCAATGTTTTGACAATGGCGTATTTTAAATAACCTATCGGCAATGCGTCCCCAATATTCTAACATTTTATCGTTTTGCGGTATGCAGAAATAAAGCAAAGATAATGTTACTGGATTAGCTGGTAATTCGTCTCCAGATTCGGGCAAAAGTGCAAAATCTGGAATAATGTTTTCTAAATCAAGCAATGCATTGCCAAAACTATCTAAATTACTTCTTATTTGGTTATAAGTTTGGTACGGAGGTTTCACTACTGGTGGTACCGTTCTAGGTTTTGGTCCTAAAACCTTATCGGCTAAAATATACATTTGGGTAGCTTGCGCAACAGATTCCATAGTATCTTGTCTAAATAAATAGTCGCCCCATTCTATTAAATTATCCAAATACTTCATTAACAAAGCTTTTTGGTAAGCAACTGGCCTGCTTCTAGCAATAACATCAGGTCTAAAAGGTTTTTCTCTCCATTGTGAAATAGCAAAATTTAAATCGGTTTTATTGGTAAAAGCAGGGTTGGCCGTATTGTACAATATGGTATCTATTCGCTGGCTTATATAATCGGCATCTTGGTTTAAATAAAACGGTTTAGTAACCCAATATTTTTGTGGGGCAGTACCATCTAATGCGCCAGTTGGGTTAAACATATAGTGAAACCAAGTCATAGATTCTTCAAATCGCTGGTTTTTGGTTAAGCGAGTAGCAATCATTAATGGCATATGAAAAAACAATTCCCAGTTGTAACAACTATAACTTCCTTCTTTAGAAAAATCTACATCTTCAATAGGGTACGACCAATCTTTAGTTCCATCGGGAAATGCGGTTAACGATTGCGGGATTACATTACCATTAGGTTGATAATAAGTTTTAAAATCGAAGTCTGTTTTTTGCATTTGAGTTTTCCTTTTCATTAACTCGGGAATACCCTTATTATAAAAAGCGGCTCTTAATGGGCAAACTAAAGGGTGGTACAAATTTTTAAATTGCTCTCCATATTCTAAACCTTGCTTACTTTTAAGGTCTGTTAATATAGTATCAATTATGGTATTGCTGCTTTGTCCAATTAAGTAGGTATATAGCACATCAAACTCTTCATAAACACCTAGTTCATCAATTATTTTGTTAAATTCTGGGTCTACACTAATTTCTTGAATAAAGGCAATATTATCAACAGGTGGAGGAGTTATTATGGCTTGATATTTTAATTTCATTTTATTGAAGAAATTTACAATATCATCAATTAGCTTAAGTACATCTGAAGCCGTTTTTTTCTCAATATCGGTAAAATCATTACCTACTAAACCATCTCTAATATCTCCTTTTTTATAGTAACCTGGTATAATTACATAAGCATGTTTGCTGTCTTCTTTAAAATAGGGTAGTAATGTACCCATAGGTATTTTAAATTTATTTCTTTTATCTCTTCCATAATAAGAGGTATTGGTTTGTGCAGTATTGGTAAGATTTGATAATAACTGAAAAACAAGCGATACCAAATCAATTTTTGTAAACTGATGCGGGTAAGAAATTCTAAATCTGCCCGGTGTATTTGCTAAAAGTTGGGTATAATTACTAGAATCAAAGAAAGTAACCCCATTTTTAACTGATAAATCCTCACCTGCAACCTCATTTTGTTCAATGTATCTTTGTTTAATAAATTTAGTATCATTAAAATCGGGTAAAAAATCAGGAAAATTTGCTCCTATACTTTCCTCAAATATCAATTCTGGATAACCCTTGCAACCAGCAATTTTAAATATTCCGTTTATGGTTTGTGGTGCTTCTGAATTATTGGGTGCTTGTTTAAAAACACAAATTACACTATCAATAGCTAAACTTTTAATCTCGGGGAATGTAAAATAGGTTAAGTAATATATATCACTTCTTAATTCATTTTCATCGGTTGTATAATCGCCAGAGGGTGTTTTTATGCTATCGCTAGATACTCTTTTTGGTTGCCATTTGTTATTGGCAAACTCGCTAACGGCTAATTGTATTTTAAGTTTCCGCTTAGTTTTAGCCAAAGTTACCTCAACACCAGGTGCTGGACTGGGCATTGTTGCTTTTTGAACTGGGTCCAATTCTTCCGAAAAAATTGGCCAAGCTAGACACAATCTGTTGTTGCGTACAAATGCTATTAAATGATTACCCGTTATATCTAACTCTACTTTTTCCCAAGGTGTCCAAGCTTTTTCGGCTTCAAGTTTGCGGTAATAATACAAATACGGGTCGCCACCTTTGGTTCGGGCAAACACATGCATTGTTTTTATATTAGTTTGATAATAACTTGCTACTACTTGTAAAAAAGCAATGGTGTCTAGTTTTTCAAGGTAGTTTGCTAAAGCTTGCTCGGCCGAAAAATCTGTTAACTCACTTTGCTGTAACTCGTTTTCAAAATCTTTAAATAAAAAGGTTTTATCGTCGCGTAGTTCAGGTTCAATCCAATTTTCTGCATAGAGGAAAATTTTACGATTAGCTTCCCAAACTCGGTAGTTTTTCATCCATTTCCACTGATTCCAATTTATATCTATTTCTAAATCTGCAGCAGCTTTTGGCTCTAAACCCATTAAGCAACGTTGCACAAAAACTTGTATGGTGCTATGTGCTTGCACAATACGCGATGATGGCATGCAAGATTCCATTTCCACATCAACCAAAAAGTAATCAAACAAATCATTTTCGTCTTTCATGTCGGGGTTTGTTGCCAACAAGTAAGCAACCAATGCGTTACGCTTTTGCGGGCGAATGGTATTCATGATTTCCTTTAAGGTTTCAAGCCAAGTGTCTTCGTCGTAGCTTGATTTTAGGGTAGTACGCAGTTTTGCAACATCAGCAGCTGTTAAAGTGGGTTTTAGGTAAGCAGCAACTTGCGAAACAGTAACGCCTAGTTTTACCAAACTTTGCATACAATTAATCACACTATGCCACGTTTTAGCCAAATTGTAATGTTTAAGATTTGCAGCAGCCGGAAAAAGTAAAGTATCAACGGCTTGTAAATCTTGCTTATCGTAGGCTAGAAGTAATGCCAACTGTTCAAAAAACTGATTTTTTTGCGCTGCGGTTACCGTTAAAGGTTTGCCATAATTTTCTAACAAACTAAATATAGAAATAGGCTTTTCGGCGTCGGCAGGGTTTATTACAGGGCCAAACTGATTTATTAAATCATACATGCCAATAAAGTTGTGGTATGGTGCATAGCTGCTTGCTGTTTCTGCTGGTGCCGAAGGGATATCATCGAACTGGAACCAAGCAAAATCTGCATTGTTCTTAAAAAACCACTCTATTTGATTGTTACTTAATTTAAAAGCACTTATTAGTGGTATAATTTTACTTAATAAGTTTAAGGCTGCGTGTTGTTTGGCGGGCGTTGTTAGGGTAAACGTTGGTAAAGCTAAAGGAATTCCAACTTTTTGATTGAGCTCATCAGACAATAAAATAGTAGAAATAAGATCAGTATTTGGTGCAACTTTTTTTAATTGAGCATACTTTAATATAATTTTTACCAGCTCTAAATCGGCCTTAAAGGCTAAAGAAAGTGTTTGTTGAAGCGTATTTGTTTTGCTTGAAGTAAGTTTAGCCCCTGCAATTAGATTTAAAAATAGTTCAACTAAACTTTTGCGTAAAATTTCAAAAGCTTCGTTTGCGTTTTTTGCAGCTAAAGCAGTTATAACTTCGTTTGCTTTTGCAACCACTAATTGCGCTTGTGCTGTAGCTAAATCAGCAGGGTTGGCTGCCAATACAACAGTTTGTTGTTTATTTTCTATTTCTAAAATTGCTGCATTTTGGTTAGCGTTTGCAGTATTGGCATTGCCTAATGCGGTGTTTAAGGCAGGTAATACAGTGCTTACACTAGTTGTATTAAAATGCTGACTAAGTTTGGCAACCAGATATACATTTGCCTCAGTATCATTATTGCTTTCTATCTCAACACCAGTATTATCAATCCATTTAAACTTCCAATTTGCATCAATTAAGTTTACTAATATCTTAACGTCATCTTCGCTAATATTTGCTAATTTCCCTAATTCTGTTTGTAAGGTTATTTTTTGCTCTTCGGCAGATAGTAATGGATCATAAAGTGATTTGTTGGCATCAATATTTGCCTGATATCCTTTCTGCAGGGTTTCTAAAATTTGTTTTCTTTTCTCATCAATATTTACAATATCAACGGCTTGGTGCTTAAGCATAAATTTTACTTCGGCAGCCTTTAATGGCGATTTTTTAAAATCGTTAACTGCATTAATAAAATCTAGTGTTGCTTGTGGCGATTGAGAAAAATCTATATTGATTAGCTCTTTTAGAATTACAAAATCGGTTATTTTAAGTCTTAGTTTTTTTGCCAATTGGGTTGCTCCGTATAAATAGCTAAGGTTAGAAAAAGTAAGATCTCCATTAGGAAGTAAAGGTAATAGTTTGTCTAAATCCTCTTCTTTCGTTTGTAGGCATACAGCAATTGATGTTTTAAGTGGGGATATAGTTTGAGGCGTACCAACGTTTTCGGGCAGTAAACCAATATCAATAAAACCGTTTTTTGCTTTGTTTAAAAAAACTTGGTAGTACAAAGGTTTTGGCAAATCATGCGAAAGTATTTTAAGCGGAATTGTACCATAAAAGCCTATTAATTGTTCCAGTTTAACACCTGTTTTTGCTGCAATTTCTAATAAAGTAGCTGTAATAATTAAGCACTCGTCGCCATTGGTAATTCCGTTTCCATTGTCATCGCCAGCATCTAGCTTTCCATTGCCAAGCTTAGGCTGAGATATAATCTCATCAAGTAATTGAAACTTAATACCTGTTTTTTTCTGCAAGCGCAAAAACCTGTGTATGCGGTCTAAAGCTGCAAAATTTAGGTTGGCAATTTCTTTTTTTGCGGTGTCACAAGATATTTTTCTATCAGCAGTGGTTTCTCCTGGCAACAAGTCATCATAATTGTGCTTTATAAATAAGTTGCTGTCTTTATCAATAAATTTTAGTTTTAGAAGTAAATCTAGCTCTGCAAAATTAAGATTAGTTTTATCTAAAAAATGATTAACGTGTTTTAAATAATCTACTACATTGCCAGGAGTTGGCACATTCCAAAAGGCTTGTTGGGCAATATTGGTAAGTGCCGAAGGAGCAATAATTAACTCCCTTTCGGTATGGTTTAAACCTAACTTTTCGGCTGCTATACTTCCACTACTTGGTGTAGCTCCAACTTTAAAAGTTTGCATCAAATCGCTCCGGGCTATACCAAAGCGATTAAAATAAGCATTTGCTTCGGTGTGGTTTAAATCAAACGGAAGTTTAAAGGCAAAGGCCTTGTTTTGTAATTCGTGGTAGGCGCTTACATTTACATATTCTGGTGCTGCATCTAACTCTTCGGCAGTGCCAAAAGTTTGTTTTAAGCGGTAAACTTTATATTGATTAACGCCTGCAACTACCTGCTCAAAAACTATTTTAAAAACAATGCTTTTATCGCGTAAATAATAAACAGGTTTTGAAATTTCAAATATTCCAGTATCAACAATAAATGCCTTATCCGTAATTTCGTAGTTGCTGGGCACAAAAATTGGGTTTCCCGAAACAGGGTCGGTAAGTTGTATTTGTGCACTATTAATGCTTGCTAATAAATTGGCCGATATCATACCTTCTAATGGGTTTGCCCCATCAGATAGCATACCCGAATACACAAAATGGCTGTTGGGTGCAATGGCTTCTTCTAAAATTTCGCAAACTAAATCAATATATTTAACGGGCGTATTTGCGTTGGCGCAACCTAAATCAATTTCACCTAAATCTGGTCGGCGTTTAAATAACTCGTCTTTAGCTAAATTGGAAGTAGTATTTGTTACGGTATCTTTAACGGTTCTATTTTTTAAAAACTCTAATATTTCTACCAAATAAGCTGCCGGGCTGTAAACAGAGCGGCAATGTTCGCAGGCACAATTATCCGTTATTTTAAATAGCGATTTTAAATTGGGAAAATCTTTACTTACGGCTTCCAGTTTTTTTGCTAATGTAGTGGTCTCTAACGATGCCATGTCCATTGCTCGCATAGTATCCTGCAATTCGCCCATGATAAGCATGGTAGCGGTGTTTATATTTTCTGCTTTTTTAACTATAAGCTTAGCTTCCTTAGTTGATAAACCTGCTTTGGGTGCAATTTCGTTTACAAAACGTGTTTCGCCTAGGGCAGTAATGCTTTGCGCAGAGTGTATGTTTTGGCTACGTAAAGCATTGGTTTTACTATAGTTTGGTGTTAACTTAAAAATACGTTGAACAGATTTTAGTTCTTCTTTTATGGCTACACTTTCAGCTTGAGGTACTTTTTTTTCTCTTAAGTAATGGTCAATATTGTCGTTTTTTAAATCAAAATCATCGTGTTTATTTAAAAAGGTGATTATGTTTTTTTGGTTTTTTAAAATAGGTTTCTTCTCCCTTTCTAATTGTGCAATAAAGGCAAGTGTTGGAAAATCGTTTTCCATTTTACGCACCATACTTGATGCAAATAAGTTGATACTGTTTTTATCCTCGAACGTTATGTTTTTGCCTTTAGCTTGGGTTAATTCTGCTACCCATTCGGTTTTATTTAGCTTGGCTAATTTCTTAACATCTTCTGGTTTGGTTATTTTTTTTGATTTAATAATCAGCGGAATCATTTCGTTACCAAAACCAAAAAGATTATTTAAAGCTGTAAGGGTTTTATCATCAGTAGATTTGGTTTCTTTACTTGTGAAAGAAGTATCGCCCAGCTTTTCAAAAAAAGCACCTAAATCATTTTTGTTGTCTTCAAAAAGGGTAGTTACTTCTTTAATTTTACCCGATTTTATAAAATCAGAAACAGTTTGGAAAGCTTTTTTAGGATGCCCAGTTTTATAATACGCTTCGGCTTCCTTAGCATAGCTTTGTAGTAGTTTTATATTTTGTTCGCTATTTTTTAAAACCTCTTTGTTTACAATTAACTCTTTAACACACTCTTGTATATGTTTTTGAATTAATTTAGCATCGGTTAACGCTGCTAAATACAAAACAGTTTGGGTGTCTGAGTTAATATCAATAAACAATGGAGTAGTAACTACTGCCGATTTACCACTTTTTAGCAAAGTGTTTTTTTGCAACAAGGCATAAAAAAATGCAGCATCAATTTTTGAATTTTTTTGTAACTGATGCGCAACTACCAAATGATGTATTTTAGTTGAATTTACCTCTAGTTCTTTTGATAAAAAAGTAATATCGGGCTGTTCTTTTGTTTCTTGTAAATCGGTTATAGCCACTTTATGGGCTAAAAAAGTAACTTGTTTTAATAGATAATCATACTCAACCCATTCGGCTAAAATTGTGTTTTTGATAGTAATATTTATTTCTTCTTGGGGCGAAGCATTAAAGCGAACTTCGTTAATAGTAGAAGAAAAAAGTAATCTATTTTTTTCGGTAGAAAAAACTTTTATCAAAATGTCGGCCTCTTTTTTTCCTCGGCCCGCCAACTGGCTGTGCAACCACGTTGTTGTATAAGTACCGTCTTTTAGGGTTTGTGTTTCGGCGAGTAAATCTTCGCTCCGCATATCTTTATCGTAAATTGCTACTGTAAGGTTTGCCAAAGGTTTGCCATTTTTATCGGATACTTTACCGGTAACGGTATTTGGGTTTTGAAGTTGAGTTGTTGTTGCCATGATAGGTGGTTTTTTAATAGGTTTAAATATTTATTTATATTTTAACATTGTATATTTTAAAATTCTTTGCCTTGGTGCGTGTCCCTACGCACCACTTCTGCTTTTTTATGACTTTTCACTTCGTTCAGAGTGACAAATTCCTATTTAAGTTGTATATAGTTTTTGTAATAATGCATTGGCAATAATTTGTTTTTCAGTTAATAATATTTTTTAAACTTCGATTCGTGAGGACTCGAACCGAAGGCGTTGTTACCAATAAGATCCTATGAATCCACCTATACCACCAGCTACACCACCTATTACGGCTCCTGCAGCTGTACCTAAACCAGGTACAATGGAACCTATTGTAGCGCCAATTAAAGCACCTGTTGCTGCCCCTGCAAGTGTTCCAGCTCCTACTCCAACCTCTCTGCTTCCAGTAGCAGCAGTAACATGTTCTTCTACAACATTACCTACTAATCCACCTGCTACTCCAGCAACTAATGCTGTGCCTACCGCTGCCGCAGGTGCTGCGGAAACTGCTGCTGCCAATCCTCTCGCCGCAGTTACAACGGGTTGGACTGCTGCCCTTGCAACAACCCTGGCTCCACCCATCGATCTAACCATTGCAGCCCCATCCATTGCTTCTGCAGCACCAGGCACTAGGGTTCTTACCGCCACACTTAATGTGGCTCTTCCTAATGTTGCCGCTCTGGCAGCAGTAGTAGCTGCTCCAGTTGCTATTGCACCTCGGTTTCTTGATACAAATGCTCTTCCTGAAGATATTGCATTACCAACTCCACTTCTTATTGTTGCACCTAAAGTTGCTCTTGGTGTTACAGCAGGTGCAGATATGCTTAGAGCGGGAGCGGATGGCGTAATTGTTGGTGAAGAACTCAATTCAGGTACATCAGGTCTTACACCAATTGCTGCTAGTTCATCTCTTACATGTATACCAGGATTTCTTACCCCGTTTGCCATAGCATCTCCAACCCTATGAGCGAAATTGTGTCCAGAACCAACGGTACCAGCATTACCTCTAGCAAACAATAAATTTGTGGTCGTAAGGGCAGACCTTGGATTTTCTGCAAGTTCATCAAAATTATGATGAACCTGAATTCCACTTAACGATATTCCTCTATCACGCAATATTGCACCAAAAGTTGTACGAACTGAAGCGTAATTTGTACGGGCATAGTTAATAGCTGTTCCTGCTGCTCTGTTGGAACCTAGTGAACCACCATTAGCAGTTATTCGTGTAGAAACTTCTGATTGAAATCTTGTTACCGTATCAGAATAACTGGCTGTACCATACCTGCCTCCAAGAGTACGCACAACGGCTTGTTCCCATGCTGCTCCAATACTAGGGTTATTAGTAATTAATCCCGGGGGTGGAGAACTTTGCTTCCCACTCTTATCACTTTTGCCAACCGGATTCCCCTTACAATACGCATACAAATTTACCCCGTCGCCTATGCCAATGGGGTCGCTGCTTAGCCACCTGCCCAGCAATGGCAAATAATACCTTGCGCTATGATACGCTAAACCTGTTTCTTCGTCTCGTTCCATACCCGTAAAGCGGTAGCGTTTGGCCGTTGCTTTTATGGTGGCACTTTTGGCTTGGTAAGCCGTGGTGCCAAAAGGGTGGTATTCTTCGTAACTAATTACTTGGGCGGCTTGGTCTAGCTCTAATGCTGCTGAGCCTAAATGATTGCTTAATTGGTATCGTGTTAATCTTTCGCCTTTTCGGTCTTCAATAGCAGCAGAGGCATCTGTATTTTCTTTTACGGTATCTACCATTACAAACCTATTGCCTTGGTCAATTAGGCTTAAGGTTTCGCGTTCAAAAACTAAGGCATTGCTTTGGTATTTTCTATAGGTTTCGTAGCCAGAAATATAAATTCGGTCATTTTTTATAGTTGGAATATTTCCTTGACTTGCCGAGTTTTCTGTGATTTTACGGATACGCTGGCCTTGACCATCATATTGGTAATAAGTAGTTTCGGCAGTGCCATTACCCGCATTTACTTTTTGTCTGATCGTTTTTACAAGCTCCTCCTTAAAACTCCAGCCCATTTCGTCTAAGTGCGGCATCTCGGTAATAAAACCGTGTTCTGTATGGTGTTTGTAAACATAGGTTTCAGAGCCTATTATTGTAGTTTTTATGCGATTATTATCTGTTTCATAATCATACACCCTTGTCCAATTGTTACCTAATGACTGATGACGCATTTCTTTAATATTCCCTACATAATCATATTGGTAATTTTGAGTGTAATTGCGTACTGCCATGATATCGCCATTGTTATGCGTATTCATAAAAGGCTGATCGTTCCAATTGTCTTTATTCGTAAATGAAAGTGCGGCATCATTTTCTCGTCCTTTGGCTTCTATCAAACGATAAAGGGCATCATAGGTATATTCTGTATCTCCAGTTACTTTTTGATTGTTAAAAAAAGTAACTGGTATATTTTTATCTTCAATATGAGTGATATTGCCTACTGCATCAAAAGTATAATACCAATCCTGCAAAGGGTCATTGTTTTTTCGTTTGGTTTGAATATGATTTACACGGAAAGTTTTTTTATCATAAAAAAAAGTAGTCATTACATCGTTGCCATAAATAATTTTATTGCGCTGTCCTTTCTCATTATAATCGATATCTTTTATATAAATCTGGCTGAGTGAAGGTGAATTATGCAAGACCTCTTCTCCATTTAGTAAACCTGCTTCATTGTAAGAAGGTGTAATAATGCTTCCATCTGGAGCTGTCTGTTTGGTTATTCTGCCTAATGCATCGGTTTCTGTAGAAAAAGTAAACCCAAGCCCAGACTCTAGATCATTCGTTAGATTTCCGTCAATCCAATTGGCTGTTTCTTTGTATTTTTTAAATAATTTTCGGGTGGTAAAAATAGGTTGTCCTTTAAAATCATATTCTGGTGAAAGGACTACTCCACCAGTATCATAAAGTGCAATAGGTTTTCCTAATATATTTATATTTTGCAAAACCATCTCGTTGCTTCTGTCAGGCAATAAAAGACTTTCGGCATACACTATTTTTTGAAATATATTATCTAACAGCACCACTCCATCTCCACCCAAAACTTTATTGTAAATAGGACGATGGGAAGAATCATAAAAATACTGAAATTCATGATTTCGCTGATCCCAAGTACGAAGCGGATTTCCTAAAATATTAACCAAAAGCCATCGTTCTCCAGCATCCATACTGTTATGATACACTAAGTTACCCAGCATATCATATTTGTACTGCATTACGACATTTCCTAAATTACTATTTTCAGGAATTTCTCGGGCATCTGTAACCGTACGTAAGTTCCCTTCGGTATCTAAAAATATTTTAGTTTTTTGAAACTCTTCTATATCAGTAATTGGATTTATGTTATGACTTATCGATAAAACAGGTCTTCCTAAAGTATCAAAATGCAAAACAGAGGGCGTATTGGCGTGTTTGACAGCTTTATCAGCTGCAATTTTTTCTCGGGCTGGATCTTTTCCTTCGGCTAAGAGTTGAGTATCAATAACCCTATTGGTTCGGTTAAGATACCATGGAGATTCGAGTATGGTATCATTGGCATCATAAACCGTTTGCTTCCAAGAATCAAATACTATTTTTGTAAAAGTATCGTCTGGCATTTCGGTTTTGATCAATCGCCCTGCTGCATCATAATACATGATAGGCGTAACGCCTGTTTCCACCAATTCTTTATAATTTTCATACTTCCAACTTACCGAAAAATAGGGCTCATACTGTTTTACAGCATTGCCTTTGTTGTTTTTGATGGTTCTGCCATTGCCAATCCAGCGGAGTTGTTTGGGTACAAGTGAAGCCGTATTAATATCAGTAATTGCTATAGTGTTGTCAGAATTTACAAGTACTTCTTTAGCAAGACCTGGTTCTGCTTGTCCTTTTTTCATCACTACTTCGCCAATACCATTAGAATATTCAAAGGCAATTTGTACTTTACTCTCTGGATTAAGACTTCCGTTTGGTTTTCTATAATGTGTTTCTCTAGTAATAGCTGCCACCACTGCGGGTTTGCCAGAATTAATGTAAGCTTCAAAATCATAAACAAATCTTGAAGAAGAGCGGTTTAATAATGATTTTCCAATAGTGGTTAGTTGAACGGAGTTAGGCGCTTGAAAAAAACTATCGATTAAATCTGATTCTGCATCGTCAGTAATTTCTGTTATACCAGTAAGTTCATCTGCTTCTAGGCCTTTGCCCATAATAGCTACTGCTTTTACAAAGCCTAATTCATCACTAACTGCTTCAGAAAAATTACCGTTGATATCTTTCATCCTTTTGGGAGATAATGTTCGGAAATTAAAGTTTTCTACCACCGATTTATGCCCTAAATTATCTTCTGTTTCTTCTATAAAAAGAAAATAATTTCCATAATATTTAACTTTAGTTTTGGCTTCATAAGGATCAGTATAAGATATTGGTAAATAAAATCTGTTTTTTGCAGCAACAACAGTTTCTGCTCCACTAATAAATTGTGTTGTTCCAGACTGAATCCACCAGTTAGTATCTCCCTCGCTATGCACAAACTTCCCTTCTATTAATAAAGCATCTGTTACTTTACCTGCATAAATATCTTCTATTAAATCGGGTGTATAGGCCAATTGAAATCCTTGAGAAGGTATTGCGAGCGATTCTAGTTGTCCTAAAGGCAAAGAAGAAGTTAGATTATTTCGACAATAAGTAGATCGAATATGTTCTATTAATCTTTTTTGAGTACTAATTGCTGGATTATTATTGTATTGTTTATAAGGAATGACCGTTGATGAAAGAAGAATATTATATGGAACAGTAGCAGCAGGATTATCAAAATCCGTCAACTTGAATAAACCTGTTGGAGTGACAAACTTTGTTCCTTTAATGTCATACGTTTTTACTTCTGAGGGTAATCGCAAACGATAGTCATTTTCTTCATTAATGTCGTTTGTAAACTGATGTTGGGTATAAATAATTACTGTTTTGTCCTGTTCTTTTTTTGTTGCTTCGGGAAGTGATACATCTTCTAGCAAACGCGGATAAACAATGGCAACCGATTCTAAAACATTACAGTATTCATCCAGTTTGATATTCAAACTATGAGCAATTCTAGGATCCTCAGTATTTCTTTCGTAACTATATGTAACCGCTTCGCTTTCTTTCACAATAAAAACAGCATGTTTGTTTTTGCCTTTTGGCTGAAGCAATTCAATAATACAATTATGAGTACCAACTGAAAAAGGCGTTAGTTCTTTTTTGCGAGCATCATAGGTATTACCATATTTAATTGCATCTTTTGCAAAAGTTTCAGAACGCAATCCCATGCCTTTACATGCTCTTAGTGCTTCCTGCCATTCTTGACTTGAAAGATTTTTTAAAACCGATTCATTAATTGCTGGAGCCAAAATTATTTTAGCATCGGGGAGTTTTTCCTCATTGTGTATAACATTAATATTCAGCTGTCTATCCATTTCATTATACCAATAATCTTGCTCAAACTGATTCAAGATTTTATCCTTTTGCAAAAAAGCTCCAGTATGATTCCAGCTTTTTGAAACCACAGGTTCTTGGTGCAGCGATGCATCGGTAATATTTGTAGCACCGCTCTTAACCCAATGTTCAAAAGTTTCTGCATCGATTTGTTCTACCATTCCAAAGCCTCTAAATTCTCTTTCAGGATGGTCATAATAGCCATGATGATATTTGTATTCACTCACAAATTTGTACCCTGATATTTTATCTTGTGTAATCGTTTTGGAAACACAATGAACAGGAAAATGCAACTTAGTTACCCAGGGTTTTCCAGCCAGTTTATCTTCAATATAAAATTTGGTAGAAGATGTATATTCTAAGGAAACTTCTTTACCTAAATTATTTTTATAAGAAACCATGATGTGGGGTTTCTTGCTGTTCATAAGGTCAATATATCTTAAGGGAGCATTGGCATCTTTTGAAAGTGGGCTTGACCAGACAATACAAGCAATGCCATTTCCCAATAAATCAGTAACTGTTATTTTTGATTGAGAATGAATTTCTGGAAAGGATGTTATTTCAAATGGAATTTTGCCAAAACGGTTTCCACTTAAATTTTTCCAACAAGTAAATTTATTTTTACCTAAATAAATGATATCAGAAGTGCCAGAACCGTCAATATCTGCCAATCGTAAATAAGCAGGATTAAAAATATCGGGATGATCAAAAACGGGAGCGTTATCCATGGCTATTTTTGCACCAAATTTGCCATATCCTAAATTGGGCCAATAACATACTTCTCCATTTCGAATTCGTAAAATATCAGTCATTCCATTTCCAGACATATCAGCCAAATAAATGGTTTGTTTTGCATCGGCAAAAACAATATGTGGCCCTTCTTCTTCATCAAAAGACTTCACTGTTTTTTTTGCTGTTGCATATCCATTTCTTCCTTCGGAGGCATACCAAGTAAAAACATTATCTTCTGATATTACTACTTCTGGTTTACCATCACCATTCAAATCGAGCATTCTAGTATTGGCATCACCAAAATCTATATTTGGTAGCGCTTTAAAGGAACGTAAACCTTCCCACTGGTTATCATCATCTAATTCAAAGAAGCCTTTTGGTTCACTACCATAACTCACTAGCTGTTTGCCACCATCTCCATCCAAATCGGCTAATTGCAAAGTACCACCCAATCCACTAAAAGATGGTTTTGGAGAAACCAATTTTGCTTGTTCAAATTTTCCACCGCCTAGGTTATGCTTGTAATACCAGCCGTTGGCTTGTTCAGTGAGAATACCCGATAAACCTTCATTATACAAATCGGTGAATTGGTATTGCTGTTCATCCAAACCTGAAGGAGCATGAATCAAATCGTCGGAGGAAATAGTCTTTACTTCATTACTCCAATCATGTTTTTGGTATTCAAACTCCATAGGTGGGAGTTTTTTATGGGAATAAGTACCATCTGATTTTTTGATATATCCTAAAGAAGTAACCTTTGTTAGGAATGTGAAATCTTGCTCTGTTGAAAGGTCATATTCAAAATTTACAGATTTTATAAGTGTTTTTTTATCTGATTTATCAAGCAATATTGCCAATTCATCAAATACATGAAAAAGTAAAACTCTTTTGCACAGTCGGGTGGTTCTTATTTCAAAACCTGCTTTGTAATCAGAAAAAGCATCAGGTCTAAAATCCCAATCATTGATAACATCAAATGAGTCATTGATTAATAAAGTACCATAGTCAAAAATAGTTTGAAACATATAATCTGTTTCGCTTGGTAAAGTACCTCCAAATCCTCCATAAGGCGTTTGATTTCCATAAAGTATTTTTTCAAGATATAAATTGGTATATGAAATTAGATTATTTTTTATGCGATTGCGATTATGTAAAAGGCTATTATCAAAACCAAATTCATTTTCTTTTCTATAAATATATTGAGAACAATTTCCTTTATCATCAAATACAAACTCTGGTAACCATTCATAAATTTTTGTTGGGTCATCTGGGTTTGAAATAATAGCATTATCAGTCCAACCAAATAATGTAGTTGTGTTATCTTTAGTAATTACACGCCATTTGATTCTTCCCATTGTTTTATCAGTCCAACGTTCTATGCGAGCAAATAATCCTTCAATTCTAGGTTTGTAATTTCTGATAGTAAAAAGCGTATTGGATGAATCTCTTTCATTAATGAGATATTCATTATCGGTGTCCAATTCAAAATCACCATCGAGATTCTTTTTAAATTCAGGTACCAAATCTTCCGCTTCGGAAAATAAAAAAGTATCAGAATCAATAGTATCAAAATATTGTGGTAATCCTTTGTCAGTTTTACGCTTGATGGATCCTAAACTTAAGTTCCAACCCAACCCAAATATACCGTTGCCAGCGCCTGAACTATAAGATAGTCCCAATGAAGGTGATACTCCTCTTGCAGGTGAAAAAGGAAGGGGAATTGAAAATGAAGAGGTGCCATTAACAGCATTTACAGAAAATTTTTCATCAATACCTTTTATTGCACCACCACCTTTAGGCAAAGAAATACTTGGCACTTCTATTGCATTCGATTTGGTTTTGCCACCATCTGTTTTTAGAAATTGAGAAGAGGAACTGTTTTTGGATTGCTCATTCATCTTTTTGACTATTTTTTTAAATTTTTATGTATATTTAGATTTTCCTTTTTGACCAAAAAGAAAAGCTGCATTGATTATAAAATCAGCCATTCCTATATAAATATTATTTTGCCTTTTTATTTTGCATTTTGCATTAGGCGGAAAAGAATTTAATTTTATAAGTGCTTAAAAAATAATATGTTACAAATTTATAGTGGATTTTTTTCTTATGAAAGGGGAAAAACACCCTTTTTAATTTCTTCGTAATTTTGGAAAAATTTAGTGTATTAGAAAAAGTAAATTAATGAAAGACAAAATATACCAAATGCCCATCATGATTAAAGCGATGGAAATTGCAAAACTGGCAGAAGGCTTGGGGAAATTAATTCCTGAAGACAATGAGTATTTGCAAACTATCAAAGGTTTTATGCATGAAAATACCTATTTAATTCCTGCAAAAATTGCTGGTGCAGAAGGTGGTAATTTGTATGATTTGCGAATGGAAAATGCTGCTATTATAAGAAAAGCGGCAAGAGAATTATCTGTTCAAGCTGGAAGTTTACAATATGAAGAAGGCATTAATGCTGATGATTATATAATGCTTATTCGTAAAGAAATAGATGAATTTAGGCTCTTGTTTATAGATTGGGTTGCATCATTTGACATTAATAATTATATTCCTGATTCGTGGGGTTTGTTTAATCCACCTGGCATTTCTCCTGAAGATTTTTTTAAAGATGATGATGGTGATTTTAATCCAATGGATTATTTGGATGATGATGAAATGTAAATAGCACTTTAGTAAAGCTAATAGAAGAAAATAAATGATAGAAATGTGACTTCTCCTGCGTCGAAGTGACAAACAGTAATGTTAATTATTAAATTATACCTGATAGGTTTTAAAACCTGTCAGGTATTGGTTTGTAAATAAATGCTCTAAATGTGACTTCTACTGCGTCGAAGTGACAAAACGTTGTGGTGTTTTATTGCGCAGAATCATGAACCTAATGTAATTTTCATTCTAAATCGATTTTTTAATATTTGTAAATAAATTTTAATTAATTATTGTTTTACAATAATTAATTATTATATTTGCATCATTAATTTTAAATTTTCAATTTAATGAAATCAATAAAAATTATTTCTTCTATGTTGTATTATGCTGTCAAAATTATTGCTATAGGTTATTTATTCACCGCAGTTTATATATTAATTAATTGTCTATTTGAGGGGCCTTTTTTTGAAAAACTTGAAAATAATCGCTTTGCAATAAATTTTCCTTTTACTTCTAAACATTTTTTATTAGGTTCAGAATTTACACCAGCTTATGTTGCTGAAATGGTTATTGGAATTGCCTTGTATGGTTTTTTCTTTTATTTATTAAGTGGTGTTTTCAATGCTTTCAAGCAAGAAAAATTATTTACAGATTTTGGAATAAAAAAGTTAAAACATTTCTACATTTTTAATTTAGCGGTATATCCAATTTTGGTAATGTTTTGGTCATTTAAATCGGTTGAAGATTTTCCTTTTATTGCAATGATAGTAGCGCATTTAATTATGGGTTTCTTTATATTTTTTATGAATGCCATTTTTGAACAAGGTTATAAATTACAAAACGAACAAGACTTATTTATTTAGTTATGCCAATAGTTGTAAACATAGATGTAATGCTTGCTAAACGTAAAATGCAGTCTAAAGAGCTAGCCGAAAAACTAGATATAACACCTGCTAATTTATCTATTTTAAAAACAGGTAAAGCAAAAGGTATTCGGTTTGATACTTTGGAAGCCATTTGTGAAATATTGCAATGTGAGCCTGGAGACATTATAGAATACGTTAAAAAATAAATCAATCAACATATAAGTTTAAAATATCGGTTTTTTAACCGACAGGGATTTCTATGTCCAAAAAATAATAATCATCATCTTAAAATTAATCAAAAATGAACAGTTTAAAAATTAAAAATCTCACAAAAACCTACGCAAATGGTGTACAAGCGTTGAGTAACATTTCACTTGAAATTGAAAACGGAATGTTTGGCTTATTAGGTCCAAATGGTGCAGGAAAGTCAACATTAATGAAAACAATTGTAGGTTTGCAACAACCTGACCAAGGCAGCCTTAATTTCAATGATACTGATATTGTTGAAAATCCAACTTTCATTAAAACACAATTGGGTTACTTACCACAAGATTTTGGTGTTTATCCAAATATTTCGGCTTATGATTTATTAAATCATTTGGCCATTCTAAAAGGGTTAAACAATCCAATTACTCGTAAAGAGCAAATTTTAGCTTTACTTGAAAAAACCAATTTAATTGATCACAAAAGCAAAGCTGTAAGTACTTATAGCGGCGGAATGCGTCAACGTTTTGGTGTAGCACAATCACTTTTAGGTAATCCAAGTATAATAATTGTTGATGAACCAACAGCCGGTTTAGACCCAGAAGAACGAAATCGATTTAATAATTTATTGAGTGAAATAGGCGAAAATATAATAGTTATTCTATCAACACATTTAGTGGAAGATGTTCGAAATCTGTGTACACAAATGGCAATTATCAATAAAGGAGAATTGCTTGTAAGTGGCAATCCAGAGGAATTTATTGCTTCGCTAAATGGTAAAGTTTGGAAGAAACAAATCGACAAAAGTAAACTTATTGACTTTCAAAATCAGTACAAAATTATTTCTACACAACTACAAACTGGCAAATTAAATATTAGAATTTTTGCGAATGAAAATCCGCAAAACGGATTTACTTCAACCGAAGCTGATTTAGAAGATGTTTATTTCAACACATTACTAAAACTCCAATAATTATGTTACGTCATTTACTTTTTTTTGAATGGAGATTTTATAGCCGTAAAATTTCATTTTATATAATGTTCTTAGCATTTTTCGGATTCGGAATTTTGATAGGAACATCAGCTGGAATTGGATTTCCAAACATTACTTACAATTCGCCTTATGTTATTAATTTATTTTTCGGATTATTTTCACTTACAAGTCTTTTTCCTATTGTAATCATAGCTTCACAGAGTTTGTTAAGAGAAAAAGACAATCGGTTTGATGAAGTTCTTTATGCAACGCCTATTACAGTTAACAACTATTTTATTAGTCGGTTTTTAATAGTTTTTGGGGTTGCCATTTTTACATTTTTATTATTTCTTAGTGGATATATGCTAGGGCATATTTTAAAAATTGACAATAGCGAAAAATGGGGTGATTTTCAATTATCACATTATTTTTATTCCTTTTTTGTAATTGTAGTACCGAATATACTTTTTTGCACAGTAATCGTTTGTATAACTGCGTGGTTTAGTAAAAATAAAATGCTTGTTTATTTAAGTGGATTGGGAACTTATATACTGTATATGATTTTTTCCATTTTTTCAAATACACCTTTAATTTCTGGATCTTTGCCTGTTTCAGATGCAGCTATGAGTTTATCAGCAAAACTAGATCCTTTTGGTATGGCTGCTTTTTTTGAACAAACAAAATATTGGTCGGCTTTAAAAAGAAATACTACTGTACTTCAGCTTTCAGGTAATTTATTATTAAATAGAGTTACCGTTATAGTATTGGCTTTTGGTTTTTTATTTATTGCTTACAAATTATTTCATTTTAAAATCTCAAACAAACAAAAAAAGAAAACTTTAGTTAGTAATGTGTCAAAAGAAAGAAAATATCTATTTACTAAAACCAAAACCAAATCAAATGGAAGTAGTTATTTCATTAAAACAATTGTTTCCTTTTTAAAGATTGATTTAAAATCAACCATCAAAAGTATTCCATTTGTTTTGTTAATTTTTTGTAGTTTGTTTATTCTTGGAATGGAAATGTACGGAGCAATTGAAGGCGGTGTTCGATTACCACAATATTTTGTTACAACAGCTTTAATGATTAATACAATATTGGCTACAATTCCCTTTATATTGTTATTGGCAATGATTTTTTATGGAAGCGAATTAGTATGGAAAAGTAAGAGTGTTAATTTTTTATCCATCGAAAATTCAACAGCTTTTTCAAATATGGCTTTGTTTATTTCAAAGTTTATTACACTACTCGTCATTTCGTTGATTTTGATATTTTTTTGCATACTGCTAGGCGTTTTATTTCAAGTAATGTATCAATATCCAATTATCGATTGGAAAGCTTATTTGACTTTGTTCTATTATATTGGTTTGCCAGCATCAATCTGTGGTTGGTTTGTTATTGGATTGCAGTATCTAATAAAAAACAAATACGTTGCACTTTCCATTTCTGCTGTTTTTCTTATAGCTACAAATACATCTATTGCAAAAGAAATTGGATTTTCGCATCCGTTAACTCGATTTGCTAATTTTTTACCAGATGTGTATAGTGATATAAATGGTTTCGGTTATTTTCCAAAAGCATTTTTTATAAATATGTGTTATAGTTTTTCATTTACTGTATTATTCTCAATTTTAGGAATACTATTTATGAATAAATCGATTTTAAAAATCAAACTCATACAAGCATTAGTTCTTGTTATACCAATTCTATTAATGTCAATTTTTGGAATCTACATCGTTTCAAAAAGTAATACTATTTCAACAGAAGAAGCTATCAATTGGCAACAACAATACGAAGAAAAATATAAATCGTTTAAAACTAAGCCACAACCAACTGTAGTTGATGTAAGAACAACCATTGATTTATTTCCTGAACAAAACAGTTATGAAGTAAAAGGAACTTATGTTTTGGTTAATAAAACTAAATCGGAAATTTCAGAAATTTTAATCTCTACTGATAAAGATATAAAATGGAATTCAATAACCTCATCGAAACTAGTATTAGAAAAAAAAGATAGTGAGTTTGGGCAGTATTTGTATAAAACAAAACAAAAAATGTTACCAAATGATACCATTACAATCAATTTTGATTTTGAATATCAAATTGAACCCTTGAGAGGTCATCAATCGTTTAATGCAATAGTAGACAATGGTACTTTTATTCGCATTAGCAATTATTTTCCGTCTGTTGGATATAATTTAGACAATCAAATTGAAGACAAAGAAGAAAGAAAAACTCGAAAAATGCCTTTACTTGATCCGCTTGCCAAAGTTGATGCTCCATTAGAAAACCCTTATGATTATCAATTCATCAATTTTGATGCTATTATTTCAACATCAGTAAATCAAACGGCTATTTCTATTGGTGAATTGGCAGAAAAAAAGTTGAAAAATAATCGAAATTATTTTCATTATAAAGCACAAAATATTCCGTTTCGATTTGCGGTTTCATCAGCAAAATATGCTATTCAAGTATCTAATTATAATGATATTTCAATTGAAGTTTTATACGATCCAAAGCACAATCAAAATATAAAACATTTAATGAAAAGCATTGTGAATTCTATAGAATATTGTGAAACCAATTTTGGAAAATATCCGTTCAAAACAATTCGTTTTGCTGAAATTAGTAGTTTTACTAGAGGTTTTGCAGCAACAGCATATCCTGCGACTATTTACATTAATGAAAAACAATTTCATTTAAACTTAACTCAAGGCGAAGGTCAAGATATAATCAATGAATTAGCAGCACACGAATTGTCACATCAATGGTGGGGACGTAATGCTCAAATGAGTCCAGCTAACAGAGAAGGAAGCGGTGTAATAATTGAAACTTTAGCACAATACACACAATTAATGCTGTTCAAAAACGAATATGGTAAAGATAAAATGTTAGAAATGGTAAATCTGTATCAAAGCATGTACGATAGCGAAAAAGCGTTTAGCGGAGAAGAACCATTATACACTTCCAACCCAAATAATGCTAATGTAATTTACAATAAAGGCTTAGTAAAAATGTATGAACTGTATTTGCTAATTGGAGAGGATAAAATTAATTTGGCTTTAAAAAATTTGTTAGCAAAACATAAATTTCCATTGCAACCAGCTACAAGTTTAGATTTGATTTTTGAATTGAAATCAGTTTCAAATAAGAAAAACCATCTCAAAATAGATGCAGTATTTAAAAATAAATGATAGGTTAATCTAAACAACAATGAAGCCAGCCACTAACAGCGGTAGCTGTTGCGCAACCTCATTCAAAAAGTATCCCGACACTTCGGGATCAAAATAAGGATAAAAATTAACCTCGTTTAAGCACGTTTAAGCGAGGTTTATTTTGGGTTTTAAGTGGTAGTTTTCAAAAAATAAGATGCTTAAAAACAAGTTTTTCAAGTCACAGCAAGCTGTTTTTAGAA
>NZ_JANOQD010000036.1:0-6617 GCF_031422135.1 Flavobacterium sp.
AACTTGCAAGTACAAAACCAACTTTAAAGTTTGCCTAAAACCCCAATTGCGCCAAACCGCCTTAAGTTTACATTATGTAAATTTAGATAAAATTTTAATATAAAACAGAAAGAACAAAAGGCTGGAGTAAGGTTCTCGATAACCGCAGAGGCAATGACCTCGTCAACAGTGATAATCCCCAGCCTTTTCTACTCTTATTTCGTACAGTTCTGTGAGGCCAAGACCTCGATTTTAAGGTGATGAAAACAAGTAGATTGTCCTTTCATAAAAACAGTTTCTTATGAACAAAGTTAAAACAATTTTTGGAATTGACATCAGTAAAAACACATTTGATGTGATGGATTCTAATGGAAAACACAGTCAGTTTGAAAATAATCAAATTGGTTTTGTAAAGTTTTTAAAGCTATTAAATTCTGATAGCCATTGTGTTATGGAAGCTACTGGATATTATCATTACCAATTGGCACATTATTTAGTCGAAAATAAAATACTGGTTTCGGTGGAGAATCCATTGTCGATCAAACGATTCATTCAAATGAAATTATCGCGCATAAAAACCGATAAATCCGATGCCAAGATGATTTGTATGTATGGTCAAGAGCGCGAACTGCAGCCTTGGATTGGGTATTCCAAAAATCAGATGGAATGTTTTCAAATGATACGATTACTGGAAACCTATACCAAGCAAAGTACGGCTTACAAAAACAAGCTTCAAGCTGAGCAAACATTGGGAAATCCAAGTAAGTCGGTTGTAAAATCTTTGAAAAGAAGTTTGAAAAACTTGCAAAAAGAATCCGAATCAATAGAAAAAGAATTACTAGCTT
Organism: Flavobacterium sp.; assembly: GCF_031422135.1. Taxonomy (GTDB): domain Bacteria; phylum Bacteroidota; class Bacteroidia; order Flavobacteriales; family Flavobacteriaceae; genus Flavobacterium. The sequence goes on from NZ_JANOQD010000036.1 coordinate 825, forward strand.
TAGTAAAAGTTGATTACCAAGAAATGCTCACCAAAATAGAAAGTATTCCTAGTATTGGTCGCAAAACTGCGGTAATGTTGGTGGTTTTAACCGATGGTTTTACCAGGTTTGAAAGTGCTGGGCAACTGTGTTCTTTTTGCGGACTCACACCATCAATTAGGCAGTCTGGAACGAGTATTAACGGGCGATCACGAATAAGCAAGATCGGCAATGCCAAGTTGAGGAACTTGTTATTTATGTGCAGTTTTACCGCATTTAAACACAACAAAGCGTGCAAAGCCATTTTTGAACGCATAACCCATCAAGGAAAAAGTAGAAAATTAGCACTCATTGCAGTGTGCAATAAGCTCTTGAAACAAGCGTTTGCTATAGCAAAATCAGGGGTGGAGTACAATGAAAATTATAGAAGCGTGCAACCAAAAATGATATAAATTTTCTTTTGAAGAGAAAGTGAAAATAAATCACTTTCCCCTCGCAAGACAAATTTGTTTTTTCAACATAAAAATAGAGAAAATAATTGATTTTTTATTTGGTTTTCAGCACAGTTCTTTGTTGGCAGACGTCTTTTCTTTTTTGTTTTTACTTTTTATTTTGGTTCTCGGTTCTATTTTTTTAGCCGTTCTTTTGTTTTTTCGAGACTTTGGTTGATTTTAATTAGACATTGTTTTGTTCGATTAGGACTTTGTCTTTTCGGGTCGAGCCAAAGGCTTGTTCGATTTGAACTATGCTTTATTTAGTCGAGCCAAAGCCTTGTTCGATTGCGCCAAGGCTTTGTTCGATTTGGACAAAGGTTGTTTCGATTATCTCTTTTTGAACTTGATTTTTGAGATTGCTTTGTATTGTGGCGAATCAGAATCGAGTATTGTAAACAAATAATCTTTCGCTTTATTTGCGTTTTCTACCAGGTTATTTTCGGCGTTGTACATTGAGTTATTTCTCAAACTTCTTGCGTTATTTAGCGGAACATATGTGTTGGCAACATTTTGCGTTTTCACTAGCATTTTTGCTTTTTTATCCTGATAAGTTTGTACTTTATATTCTGTTTCGTTTGGATTATAATTTGGTGTGTTTTGCAATAATGCAATTAATAAATCCATATTATTTGTTCGTTGGTCATAACTCATTTGCGATACAGAATATTGAATTTGCTCTTCTTCTGGATTGGTTTTCGGTTTCGTTTCTTTACGAACTCCTTTTAGTTTTCTGACAATTGTCATAAAATCTTCTAGTTGCACTTCGGTAACTCCTTCGGTTGCTTTGTATGCTTTGCGAAGTTTTGTTAATTCACGGTTTAGAGGTTTGAATATTACTTCTCTGCCATCAACAGCAACCGAATAGGGTGCTAGGGAATCATTCACACTTTTTTGATATGCAAATGAATTTGTGTAAATGCTTTGAAGATTGCCTAAAAGTAATTTTGAATTACTTGGATTGTAAATTGCGCCAACTGCTACAATATTGGTGTTTAATAAATTGAGGTTTGCAATGTTTTTTGCGTGTCCTACTTCTGATGAAGATGCCATATTTATATTTTTTTAGATTTCATAATTTCAAAAATAGTTAAAATAATGATTGCTTGTAAAATAAAATAATAAAAGCCATTCCTTCGGAATGGCTTTTATTATTTTATTTTTTATTATTTATGTAATAATATCTGAATAACCAGATTACCCCAACTAAAATATAGGATAAGTAAGAAAGAAAATAGGATGGATGGTCTTGAAAATAGATATATAATCCTACGTATGATGCTCCTAAAAAAATGTAAAAAAAAAGTGTGCTACTTTTAATAGGGTCTGGTTGTGGAATTATTTCTTTTTCAATCACAAAGCCTCGCTTATTTAAGATTTCTTCTGCTTTGTTCCTAACACTGATATCATACTTGTATTTTTGATAATCAATAACTGTTTTGGAAAGTAAATCAGTAGACATATTTTCTAATTTTTTTTCAATTTCAGGAGTTAATACGACTAGTTTATTTTCAATTTTTTGAGTCGTTTTTAATGATTCTGATTGGTTTAACATTTTAATAAGAATTTACATTTTAGCAAATAAAACAAATTTAATTGTAATTTTCTTTTACTTGTATTCTTTTTGATGCTAATCGCAATTATATTTAAAATCAGGAATTGTTATAGACGCAGTGTCAGATTTAAAAACTTTAAAATTGTTTTTATCAATACAATAAATTGCCATAGCTTTTTGTTTTAAATCGTTAGTCCTGTAATATATGGATATTTGCTTCTTTTTAAGTGAATCTTTAATAGATTTTTGTAATCTAGGATTAAACTTATTTATGACTATAGAATCTCGTTTACGACTACTAGGTGCATTTAAATATCGCTCATAATCAACTTTGTCCAATAAATTTACAGGAACGGGGAAATGTACAAACATAGTTATGTATGCACTTTCATCAGACTGTATCCTAATTCTAGTTCCTACAAAATCATAATACTGATTATTTACTATAATTGGGTCAAAAAGACCTATATCATTATTATCCCATATATTTGAGATTTGTAAATTACTGCCTGTATTATTATCTATTTTAAAGGAGATAGGTATATTTATAAAAATATTTTCTTTTGGGTTATCAATCCAAGGACAATCATCTCCAAGCATTTTAGAATCAATATCTAATCCATATTTTTTTACATAAGATTTGTATGTTTCATCTTTTGCGGTTGATGCTATTTTTATATTAGACATATTTGTAATCTTATGTTTACAGGATAATATAAGGAATAGAACGCATATGTAAACTATAATTTTTTTCATAGGTTTTAGCTTTTATAAAAGCAGTTAATCACAATTATATCTAAAAGAAGTTTTTTGTTTACTTAATGAATCCATCTTAAACGTTTCAGATTTTTGTTTATTAACACAATACATAACTAAAGCACCACCATAAAAATCGTTATCCTCATATAGATGTGCAGAAATACTTTTCTTTTTAAGTAAAGAATCAATTACAAATTGTAGCCTAGGATTGATTTCTTTTATCGAAACTGTATCACATTTAATATCATTACAAGATATTAACAATTCATCCAAATATTTTTTTTCTAACAAATTCGCGGGAACTGGTAGATGAACAAACATAGTAATATCAGTATCATCACCAGAAGATAATTCAATTGGTTTTTCAACTTCATTAAAATATTTATTATTGTAAATAAAAGGATAAAACACTCCTACTTGAAAATTATCTTTAAGACTTGATATCTTTAAATTACGTCCAGTATTATTTTCTATTCTAAAAGAAATTGGATGGTATATAAAAATTGTATCCCGTTTTTTAAAATCAAAAATTTCTTCATTTGATATAAAGCCTTTATAATTTTTAACGTTCTTAATATGTTTTATCTGCACATCTTTTATCTTGCTTGAACAAGATAATATCATAAATAAAATAAATAAACTTAAAATATTATTTTTCATTTTTTTTTATATAAATATTGTATCAATATTATAATCAAATACATCTGTTTGATCTGTTTTAATTTTTTGTAAAAGGTATATATATGTTTTGGCATTTGGATTTTTAGAACGGTACAAAGCATTATTGTTTTTTAAATCTTCATAGGTTTTTATCTTTCCAGCAAATACCTCGTCGTGTTTATTTTGTGGTATACCTTGTACTAAAATGTAATAATTTGCTACATTATGATTTAAGTCAAGTAGTAATCGTACTGCTTCAAACCCTCCTCTTTTTGTCATTTCCATTTTCTCAAACATTGTTTCTTCAATATCTTGCATTACTTGAGCTACAAAGGGTTTTGAGATTGTTTCTTCAAAAACCGCTAAACCAAAAGCTACAGGGTTTACCCATTCAGGCAAAGACATTAAAGCTATTTCTTCGGCAGTCATTAATCCCAATTTTGTTTCTTGTGCTATTGCTACTTTGGTGGCTTGTTCTGCTGCGGCAGTACCAAGACCAATTGCATCATAGGCAGCCAAACCTTTGCCTGCAACGGCATCGCTTGCATCATTAAAAAGGTCGATATATCCAAAAACATTCATTGCTTCTTGCAACCCTTGTATGCCATATTTCCCTATATCGTGAACATTATAGTAATCAGAAAATTTCTTTTTTACTTGGGTTACTTCGCTACTTTCTATTTTAGTTATTTCGGCAGTATTTTTTGCTTTGAATGCCACGAGTTCCTTGACCTCGAATATTTTTTTATTGCTACTTTTTCCTGTGTGTAGGTTTATTTTTTCTTCATACAATTTTTTGGTTACCTTGTTTGTGCGTCCTTCAAATTCGTATTTTCCAGTAACGGTGACTCTTACCGCATAAAAACGGTCGATTTTACTGTTTATATCTCCTACAACATCGCCTGCCTCATTTTTTAAGAATACAATATAATCGCCTGTTTTACTGTCAATGACTTCGGGAAAAGTATATTTTGAAGGATAAACTTCTTTGATAAATAAGTTTCTGTTATAATACACTCTTAGAAGAATGTCTTTAGATTGCCATTTTTCGTTTTGATACTGCCAAGTCCAGTAAAAATCTAAACAAGCATCTTTAAAACTGCCTTTGTCTTTTTCTAATTGTTCTTTCCATTGTGGGTTTAAGTGTATTTTTATTGTAATTCTATTAAAATTTTCGTCGCCTACATCTTTTACTTTACTTGTTTTGAAAAGTTCTTCGCCTTCTACACCAAAATCGTCATCGTCGTCATTATGAATAACATAAAAAACAGGAGCTAATAAAAAACGAAGAAATGAGGAGTCGTGGTCCCATAGTTTAAACTTAATTTGTGTTCCAACTGGTACTTTTTTATTTACTCTAAGCTGAAAATATACTACGTCTTCCAGTTCTGCTCTATACCCAGTGTTGTATAATCTGTCATATTCAACAGGCACATTTCCCTCTGGATCTGAACTCCACCAACCAAGTGGGAAATCTTTATCTTCGTTTTCAATTTCTTTTACTGGTGGGTCTTTTGGCTCGCTAAAACTCATTCCTTTTTCAGAGGTTTGAATAATTTGACCGTTTGAATGGGTTTCATTGTTTCCTTTTACATAAACAATTTTGCTACCGCCTATATTTTCTATATAATCGCCACCTATATATGTGTACTTGCCCATAAGTTAAAAGAATTTTGATTTTTCTGCCGAATTATTGACAATTTCGCTTTTAGAATGAAGCTCGTGATTTCCATTTACTTGACTTACTCTTTTGCCATTTACGCTGGTTTCCTTGTCTTTCTCAATATTTGATTCCTTGTTCCCCGTAATATTCTCAACCAGTTTACCTGTAACATTTATAAAACTATTCCCACCCACAAACGTATTATTCATCATTCCAATTGTTGCGGTTTTGTCAACTCCTGCGGTTTCAGAAATATTTACACCAGCCGAAGTTGAAATATTTATACCTGCGGTAATACTCACATTTCCGCCTGCATCAATAATAATGTCTTTTGGTGCTTTCACTCTGATATTTCCTTTTCCGTCCATCAGCCAAGTATTTCCGCTAGGGTCTTCAATGAATACGCTACCAATGGCATCATTCATAATTATTTTAGTTCCCGAACGGGTTTGTATTGCTTTTTGGTCGTTGCCCTCGGTGTTATATCCTGAACTTTCTGCCCCGTTGTACATAGTTCCTAAAACATAAGGCTTTTCCGCATTTTGACTTTCAAAACCGATTAAAACTTCTTCGCCAATTTCGGGAATAAAATACATTCCTTTTCCACCACCAGCGTGTGGGTTTGTCATACGAATCCAAGGGGTTTTTTCGGAATTGTTTTTTTGCCAAGCCATTTGCACTTGAAT
>NZ_JANOQD010000037.1:0-3293 GCF_031422135.1 Flavobacterium sp.
ACTAATTTTAACAAACTTGTATTTTCTTATTTCATCACCACTTATTTTTAAATTTATTTCACATTTATTGTTGTATGAATTATCAGAAGTTGTTCTGCTTTCATTAATTTCTTTGACCGATATTTTTTGTGAAAATATAGATGTAGTTAATATTAAAAATGCGATAGTTAAATTAATTTTCATATTTTTTTTATTTTTACGTTTCTGTTTTAAAATTATATCTGCCAACGTCTCGTGGCTTGCAGAAGTTGGGGATTTGGTTAGCCTGAACTTTCAGTAAATCACTGACCACAAAAGTACAAAACAATGTGTAAAGTCAAGACCAAAACCCCAATTTTTGCAAACCGCTGTTAGCGGATAGTGCTTTTAAATTTTTGGATTTCGTCGTAATCGTTTATGTCTAATATTTCAATTAGTTTCAACCAATGAATTTTACCCATTTTATGATAGTTTATTAATTGTTTTTCCGCTTTTTTAATTTCACGTTTTTCAGTCTGCAAAAAATTGATTATTACAGTTTCTTTCTCATTTTCCATTACAATTTTTATTGCATTTTCAACTCCGTTAGATAAAGCATTTCCAAAGTCGGTTTTATGTTTTGATATCCATTTTCCTTTGTAATCTCCACCGTAAACTTCGATTTTTTTTATTTCTTCTATTAAGTATTCGTTCTCATTAACAATTATTTTTTCATTGTGCAATTCAATTGTTCCCCTAATGAAACCTTTCAGTTTTTCGTATCTAAACTGCCCAACAATTTTAGTTATAATTCCAATTAAAATCAACAAACAGGCTATAATTCCCAATTCTGCTGAAAAATATGATAACACTTTTCGTCCCATCAATAAATTAACTAATAATGGTAAAACACATATAAGTGCTAAAGAATTTATTATCAAACTTCTTGTTAAATAAATTTTTTTGATTTTATTAAAAATAAGAAATTTCACCATTTCATTAATATAATTTTTATTTTCGGGATTTTTTTTAGCATTTCCGCTAACGTCTCGTGGCTTGCAGAAGTTGGGGATTTGGTTAGCCTAAACTTCGATTAATCACTAAACACAAAAGTACAAAACAATGTGTAAATTCAAGACCAAAACCCCAATTTTTGCAAACCGCTGTTGGCAGACGTATTTTCTTTTTTAGTTGTTTAATTTTTCAAGTTGTCCAACTTTTTTCCAACTTGGGTCAATACTTAATGCAACAGCTATGTAAACATCTTTTCCGTTATTTTTGAAAGCCACACCTTTGTTCATTTGTGCATTTATTTCGTTCGGAGTTAAGTTATACATTGCTCCTGTAATTGGATCAATAATTATTCCAATTAAACCGCCAATTAATATGTTTCCTAGAAACCAGGCATTGAACTTTTTGGTTAATTTTGTTTGGTAAGTTTGGTAACCTTCAAGTTTAAGCATAACGCTATGTTCGCTTTTTCGTGCAAGTTTAATTTCAAATGGTGTTTTTCCCACTTCAACTTCGTCAATAAAAATTGTTGCTGTTGATGGATTACTTGAAAATTTTACATTCTGTTTTGAACCTGAAACGATTGTTGCACAACTTGTCATTAAAAAAGTTAGCGCTAAAGAGCAAGAGATAATTTTGTTTCTCATTTTTAAAAATATTTAGGGTTAATTAATTTGTATTTGATATTGTGATAATTTAGATACATCTCCGTCATAAAAGTAAAAGTCAACTTTTATTCTGTAACAAGAAGAACCCAAAATACTCGGCGTTTTCTTTTCAATTACTTTAACAATATTTGCACCATTTTCGCGAGCTAAATTTCTCGCTTTAATTAAATTTGTGTTGAAGTCACAGTCAGTTGAAAATCCTGTGTCACCAAATTTTGCTGTTCCAATTTTCTTCGAGTTTTCTGGCACTCTATTCTCTAAATCCAAAAATGCAACTTTGTTTTCAATTGTAAGCGGTTTTAATTGTTCTGTAAAACTTGATTTAATACTTGCCCCACAACTTATGAGTAAAAATGTGGAAATTCCAAATAATAATTTTTTCATAGATTTTCTTTTTTGTTTATTGATTTATTTACTTTTTCTGTCGCTCGAATATGTCTGCCAACGTCTCGTGGCTTGACGCTCAGTTGGGGGTTTGGTTAGCCAAATGTATAAATTTAAGACTGAACTTCCAAGTACAAAACCGACTTTGGAGTTTGCCCCAAACCCCCAATTGCGTCAAACCGCTGTTGTGTGCTAGCCTTTTTTTAGATTTTTAATCCTTTTACGAGTTTATATTCAGTTGATTGCGTTCCATATTGTGCTTTTACAGTTTCTTTAAATCTTTGACAAAGTGCAGAAAGTTGTTCATATTTTACAATTCTGCTTTCACGAGCGATTTTTAATTGTCCGAAATCTTGAATTGATTTGGTATTGATTTGCGATGCCAAATCACGTTTCTGTTTCAGTTTAGTTGCACTACATTCCGCGTTTGCTGGCGAATAATTTGCTCCTAAAGTTTCTAAAGTTGCGATTAAATCCGAAAATGTTTGCAATATTGTTCCGTATGACCTTTCGGATTGGCTCACCGTTTCTGTTGTTGCTCCAACTGATGGTTTTGCTACTTTTATTCCTCTGATTTTGGTTACTAGATTTGAGATATTTTGAGCTTCTTTCGAGTTTTTTCCGAAAATTGAACGCACGTTTGCGATAACTGGCGTGACAATTTTGATTATCGAGTTCGGTTCTTTTGTGAATATTTTCTGTTTAGTGTCAACCGAAATAGAGTAGGATTGGAGTTTAGTTGCAACTTCTGTATTATTATTTGATAACTCTGTAATTTTACTGTTTAATGTTTCCAAAGACAACTCTGCATTTAGTTCAGTATAACTACCGAAAGATTCAATATGAGTTGCTAATGCTTGTGCGTTGTCTAGTCTTTTGCCAAAGGAATTTTCTGATATACTTGCCATATTAGTTGATGTTTATGTGCGACTTTGTTGTTTCACTTTAACAAATATATCGATTATAATATTAGAATGTTATTAAAAACAGTAAAATGTTTACAAGATAATATAAAAACATTACGCTTGTGCAAGAAATTATTATATCTAAATGTAAAATAGTTAAAGTAAATTATAGAATAATTAAGTTAGATTTCTACTTCTCTGTTTCTGTCGCACAAAGGTTGCACACAACGTCTCGTGGCTTGCTGTCAGGTTGGGATTAGATAAGCCAAATGTATAAATTTATGACTGAACTTCCAAGTACAAAACCAACTTTGGAGTTTGCCCGAAAGCCCAACTTGCAGCAAACCGCTGTTGTGTGCCAGCCTTT
>NZ_JANOQD010000038.1:0-19887 GCF_031422135.1 Flavobacterium sp.
GCCAATGAAAATAACGAACATTATTGCAGAAGATGGGTTTCTATAAAAACCTTGAAAGAAATAACGATTTCTGATGAAAATCATTTGTTTGAGGCACAAATTTCGTCCTATGATCATACTGAAAATGAATATTTTGTTTTATCATCTGCAACAAAAGATCCTTTTAGATATGGCTATTTTAGAAGTATTGCGTTAGGAATTTTGATTTCGCCACACGCACAAAGCAAAATTGCTTTTTTGAACGATTCTAATATAAAAAAGAGAAAAGTTGGTGTTACTTGCGAATCCTGCGCTATTATTGACTGTCAGGAACGTGTTGCTCAACCCAGAAAATTGGAACGGAAAGAGCGTTTTGCAAAAACGGAGGAAGTCGTAAAGTCATTAATGGAAAAATACAGCTAAGAATTATGATTGCAAAATCGTATTTAAAATTCCTTTGGAGCTCCAAAAACGAACACGGAGTGCATTCTCCTTTTGTGTTTGATTTGATTACCAAATGTTTTTATGACAAAAAGAAATACCCTGAATATTCCATTTTAAAAGAATATAGAAAATCACTTCTTGAAAATAAAAATACAATTGAAGTAACCGATTTTGGTGCTGGTTCAAGAGTTTTTAAAAACAATACAAGACAAATTGCTAAAATTGTTAAAACAGCAGGAATTTCTGAAAAAAGAGCTGAATTATTGTTTAGAATCGTTCGCTATTTTCAACCAAATAGTATTTTAGAAATAGGAACTTCATTAGGACTGGCAACCGCTGCATTATCAGTAGGAAATTCGAAAGCAAAAATATCGACATTAGAAGGTTGTCCGAATACTATGAATCAATGTCAATTGCAATTTCAAAAACTGTCATCTCGAGCGGAGTCGAGAGGCAATTTCAATAATGTAGAATTTATAAATACCGAATTTTCTGCATTCTTTAAAAAACTTCAACCAAAAACCTACAACCTTATTTATTTTGACGGTAATCATTCAAAAAAAGCGACTTTAGATTATTTCGAACTTTTATTACCAACAATTGCTAACGATTCTGTTTGGATTTTCGATGATATTCATTGGTCACAAGATATGGAAGAAGCTTTGGAAATTATCAAAAACCATCCAAAAATTAGAGTTACTATTGATACTTTTCAATGGGGAATTGTGTTTTTTAGAATCGAGCAAGAAAAGGAACATTTTATAATTCGGGTTTAATACTATTAAACAAAGATGCACAAAGAAACAAAGAAGTTTTACAAAAAAGCTTTGTGTTAACTTTGTGAATTTTTATGTAATTTTGAACTTAAAACTGTAACATTTTATCAAAAAACGATACTTATATTTCAAATTTCATTTTGTACTTTAAAATCTGAAATCAAAAATCGTTAATCTTCATTCTTAAATCAATATGAGTCAACCTTTAATCAAAATAACAAATATCAAACGCGATTTTGTTCTCGGAACTGAAATCATAAATGTACTTAAAGGTATCGATTTAGAAATCAACAAAGGCGAATACGTAGCTTTAATGGGACCTTCAGGTTCAGGAAAATCAACCTTAATGAATCTTTTGGGATGCCTAGACACGCCAACATCAGGAACCTATATTTTAAATAACAAAGACGTTTCCCAAATGGTTGATGACGAACTCGCTGAAATCAGAAACAAAGAAATCGGTTTCGTTTTTCAAACTTTCAACCTATTGCCACGCACAACCGCTTTAGATAATGTGGCTTTGCCTATGATTTATGCTGGCTATTCAAAATCAGAAAGAAAAGCTAGAGCCACAGAGGTTTTAACGCAAGTAAACCTCGATGACAGGATGGATCATCAGCCCAATCAACTCTCTGGTGGTCAACGACAAAGGGTAGCTATTGCTAGAGCATTAGTAAATAAACCATCCATAATTCTTGCTGATGAACCTACTGGAAATCTCGATAGCAAAACATCCGAAGAAATTATGAAACTTTTTGGCGACATACACGCCAACGGGAACACTGTAATTCTAGTAACTCACGAAGAAGATATTGCTGCTTACGCACACAGAATCATACGTTTACGAGACGGATTGATAGAAAGCGACACAATAAAATAATTTTTTTTAGAAGCTATTTACTTAGTTAGTTCGCCCCCGCTCGTGTCCGTGTGACTGGCGAAGAAAATTCGTGTTTAAATTTTTAGAACCTAAAAGGGAAACGCACTAAAGTGCATAGTTTTAAGTATTTTTGAAACCAATAAATCTTACAACCAAAATGAATATTGCACTTTTAACCTGCGAAAAATTACCCAATCTTCTTGAAACCGATCAATTATTAATTCCAGCATTAGCCAAACACAATATCGTTGCAAAAGCAGTAATTTGGGACGATAAAACCATCAATTGGCAAGATTTCGACGTGTTAATTTTCAGAAACACATGGGATTATTACGAAAAACAGGAAGAATTTGATGTTTGGCTTCAAAAAATAGAAAAACTGGATATAAAAACCCTGAATTCGATAGCAATTATCAATCAAAACAAACACAAGTTTTATTTGAGAGAACTTCAAAAAGGAGGTTTTACAATTCTTCCAACAGTTTTTATCGAAAAAACAGACGATTTAGACATTTTAAAAATAATTCCAAAACATTGGAAAAAAGCAGTAATAAAACCAGCCTATTCAGCTGGTTCCTATCAAACTTCTGTTTTTGAAGTTCAAGAAACTGACAAAATAAACCAAGAATACCAATCCATTGCTTCCAAAAAAGAGTTGCTTTTACAAGAATTTATACCTGAAATTCAAACTCTTGGCGAAACATCATTTGTTTTTTTTAACAAAAAATTCTCACACGCCGTAAACAAAAAACCAGTGGATGGCGAATTTAGAATTCAAGTGCAATTTGGCGGAAAATACCAATTGGTTACACCGTCTGAAATTTTGATTCGAAAGGCACAAGAAATTGTCAATACGTTTTCTGAAGATTTACTTTATGCAAGAGTGGACGGAATAATTATCGAAAATGAATTACATTTAATGGAAATCGAATGTCTTGAACCAGATTTGTATTTTAATTTAGCCAAAGGCTCTATGGACAAATTTGTAAACTCAATTTTAGAATTAATTAAAAATCCAGAATTAAAAATTAAAAATCCTGAAACAATAAACTAAATTTGTATATTAGATTAAATCCTAAATCAAAAAATCTTAAATTCTAAGTTAATAATGAAAGTATATACAAAAACTGGCGATAAAGGTACCACAGCACTTTTTGGGGGAACCAGAGTTCCTAAAGACCATATTCGAATAGAAAGTTATGGAACTGTTGACGAATTGAACTCACACATTGGCCTAATTCGTGATCAAGAAATAAATCAACAATACAAGGATATTTTGATTGAAATCCAAGACAGACTATTCACTGTAGGAGCTATTCTTGCCACACCACCTGAAAAGGAAGTGATGAAAAACGGCGAACTTCGTCTTCAAAAACTCGGAATCATCGAATCGGATATCGAATTACTAGAAAAAGAAATTGACACAATGGAAGATTCTCTTCCACAAATGACACATTTCGTTTTGCCAGGCGGACACACAACCGTGTCATATTGTCACGTTGCAAGATGCGTTTGTCGTCGTGCAGAACGACTAGCCGTACATTTAAGCCATAATGAACCCATTGATGAAATGGCTGTTAAATATTTAAACCGACTTTCTGACTACCTTTTCGTCTTGGCACGAAAGTTGTCCCACGATTTAAACGCTGATGAAGTGAAATGGATACCCAGAAAGTAGGTGTTTTAGATTGCTGAATTTTGAATTTTGATTTCAGTTTAAAAACAAATCAAAAATCAAAAATCGTTAATCAAGAGTCAGTAATCAAACACGTTCTTAACTTTATTTGAAAATAAATCAAAAAAAACTTGATTTTTTCAGTAGAAAAATTATTTTTGCATTAAATTAAAATTCAACAAGATGTATTGGACATTAGAATTAGCATCGTATTTAAGTGATGCCCCTTGGCCAGCAACCAAAGACGAATTAATCGACTACGCCATTCGTACAGGAGCTCCATTAGAAGTGGTAGAAAACCTACAATCTATAGAAGACGAAGATGAAACTTACGAATCGATGGAAGAAATTTGGCCTGATTATCCTACTGACGAAGATTATCTTTGGAACGAGGATGAATATTAGCAATAAAACCTACTAAAAAGTCTCTACACGAGACTTTTTTTTGGTTAAATTTTCAATCTCAAAAAACACATACTATTTAAAAACAATAATTACAATTACTGAATTTAAAACTATAAATTCGTAATTCGTGATTTATAATTCGCAATTAAAAAATGAGTTTCATAAACAACATATTAAAAGTATTTGTAGGCGATAAATCTCAAAAAGATGTCAAAGCCATACAACCTCTTATCGCTAAAATTAAGACTTTCGAAAGCAGTTTGGCTTCTTTATCTCACGATGAATTAAGAGCCAAAACAGCACATTTTAAAAATACAATTAAAGAAGCTCGTTCCGGAAAAGACGCGAAAATTGAAAGTTTAAAACTAGAAGTTGAAGCAATACAAGATATTGATGAACGTGAAGATGTATATGCTCAAATTGATGTTCTTGAAAAAGAAGCCTACGATATTTCTGAAACAACATTAAACGAAATTCTTCCAGAAGCCTTTGCGGTAATTAAAGAAACTGCCAAACGTTTCAAAGAAAATACGCAAATTACGGTTACAGCAACAGCAAAAGACAGAGAACTTTCAGCAACAAAATCCTATATCAACATAGTTGGTGACACTGCCGTTTGGGCAAATTCTTGGAGTGCTGCTGGAAAAGAAATTACTTGGGATATGATTCACTATGACGTTCAGTTAATAGGTGGAGTGGTATTGCATCAAGGTAAAATTTCAGAAATGCAAACAGGTGAAGGAAAAACTTTAGTTGCTACACTTCCACTCTACTTGAATGCTTTAACTGGAAACGGAGTGCATTTGGTTACTGTAAATGATTATTTGGCTAAAAGAGATAGTGCTTGGAAAGCACCTTTGTTTGAGTTTCACGGACTTTTGGTAGACTGTATTGATTTGCACCAACCTAACTCAGATGCTCGTCGAAAAGCGTATGAAGCGGATATTACTTACGGAACAAATAACGAATTTGGGTTTGACTACCTTCGTGATAATATGGCACATTCGCCAGACGATTTGGTTCAGAGGAAACACAACTTCGCTATTGTCGATGAAGTCGATTCGGTTTTAATTGATGATGCTAGAACACCATTAATCATTTCAGGTCAAGTAACCGATGGCGATCGTCACGAATTTACAGAATTAAAACCAAAAATTGATAATTTAGTAAACATTCAACGTCAATTGGCAAATGGATTCCTTACGGAAGCCAAACGATTAATCAAAGAAGGAAATACTAAAGACGGTGGTTTTCAATTATTGAGAGCGCACCGAGCATTACCAAAAAACAAAGCTTTAATTAAATTTTTATCCGAAGAAGGCATAAAATCACTGTTGCAAAAAACAGAAAATCAATACATGTCTGACAATAACAGAGAAATGCCAAAAGTAGATGAGGCATTGTATTTTGTTATTGAAGAAAAAAACAATCAGGTGGAGTTGACAGACAGTGGAATCGAAGTAATGTCTAAAGATACGGAGCCTACTTTTTTCATATTACCAGATATTGGAACTGAAATTGCTCGCATCGAAAAATTAAACCTTTCTGTTGAAGAACAAGGAGAACAGAAAGAAAAACTATTCCAAGATTTTAGTATCAAAAGCGAACGTATTCATACACTAACACAACTTTTAAAAGCCTATACACTATTCGAAAAAGATACTGAATATGTGATTATGGAAAATAAAGTAATGATTGTTGATGAACAAACGGGGCGTATTATGGATGGTCGTCGTTATTCTGACGGATTGCACCAAGCCATTGAAGCAAAAGAAAATGTAAAAATTGAAGATGCTACCCAAACCTATGCTACAGTAACGTTGCAAAATTATTTCAGAATGTACAGCAAACTCGCTGGTATGACTGGAACCGCAGTTACAGAAGCTGGGGAACTTTGGGAAATATACAAACTAGATGTGGTAGAAATTCCAACCAATCGTGAAATGTCACGTATTGACAAAGAAGATTTAATTTACCGTTCAGTTCGTGAAAAATTCAATGCAGTTATTGAAGATGTTGTTGAATTGTCACAATCAGGAAGACCTGTTCTTATTGGTACAACATCAGTTGAAATATCCGAATTATTGAGCCGAATGCTGAAAATGAGAAACATTCCACACAATGTTTTGAATGCCAAAATGCACAAACAAGAAGCACAAATTGTAGAAGAAGCTGGAAAAGCTGGTGTAGTAACTATTGCTACCAATATGGCAGGTCGTGGAACCGATATTAAGCTGACTCCTGAAGTAAAAGCTGCTGGAGGATTAGCAATTATTGGTACCGAACGTCACGATTCTCGTCGAGTTGACAGACAGTTGCGTGGTCGTGCTGGCCGTCAAGGTGACCCGGGAAGTTCACAGTTTTATGTATCACTAGAAGACAACTTGATGCGTCTTTTTGGTTCGGATAGAGTAGCCAAAATTATGGATAGAATGGGATTGAAAGAAGGCGAAGTTATCCAACACTCGATGATGACAAAATCTATCGAAAGAGCGCAAAAGAAAGTTGAGGAAAACAATTTTGGAACTCGTAAACGTTTGTTAGAATACGATGACGTAATGAATTCGCAACGTGAAGTCGTATACAAACGCCGTCGTCACGCACTGCACGGAGAACGTTTGAAGCTCGACATTGCCAATATGATGTATGACACTTGTGAAGTGATTGTCGAAAAAAACAAATTATCAGGAGATGCCAAAGGTTTTGAATTTGATTTAATAAAAAATTTATCAATTGAATCACCTGTTTTGCAATCAGAATTTGCAAAAATGTCAAATATTGAATTGACAGGAAAAGCATACAAAGCAGCATCAGAATACTATGCTGAAAAAAATATTCGTGATGCTAAAGAAGCGTTCCCAATTATTAAAGGAGTTTATGAAAATCCAAATAACAGTTTTGAACGTATTGTTGTTCCATTTACGGATGGTCAAAAATCGTTGAATGTCGTAACCGATTTGAAAAAAGCTTATGACACCAAAGGAAATCAATTGGTGGCTGATTTTGAAAAAAACATTACACTTGCTATTGTTGATGAAGCTTGGAAAAAACATTTACGCAAAATGGACGAGATGAAACAATCAGTTCAATTAGCGGTACACGAACAAAAAGATCCTTTACTTATTTACAAATTTGAAGCTTTCAAATTGTTTAAAAATATGTTGGACGGTATTAATAAAGAAGTGATTTCATTTTTGTTCAAAGGTGATTTGCCTAACCAAAACAACAACATTCAAGAAGCAAAAGAAGTTCGTCAAAAAGAAAACTATATCGAAAGCAAAGACGAAGTTTTAAACAGTGACGAACAAGCGGCTAGAAACCACGAAGCAGGACAAACGCAACAACGTCAGGTTACAGAAACCATCGTTCGAGATCAACCAAAAATAAATCGTAACGACAATGTAACTATTAAAAATGTCGTTAGCGGTAAATCAGAAACTATGAAATTCAAAAAAGCAGAAAGCTTATTAATTTCAGGTGAATGGGTTTTGGTTAGTGAATAATTAGATTATATATTGAAAATAGATAAATCCTTAATTACGAAAGTAGCTAAGGATTTTTTTTATATTTGGTAAATTTAACATTATGGATTACAAAACATATACACCAACTCCAAAATTAGCCGAATTCATTAAATGTTATTGGACATTGGATTCACCTGTGGAGTCAAATCCCGAAAAACAACGAATTGTACCTGATGGTTGTATCGAAATGATATTTCATTATGGCGATTTTTACAAACAATATTCAGAAGACGGAAGTTTTATAATCCAACCTAAATGTTTTGTTTTTGGACAAATTACCCAAGCTTTAGATATAGCCCCAACTGGAACAACTGGAATTTTTGCCATTCGTTTTCATCCAGATGGTTTTACATCATTTGCTACAATGGTAGTTACCGATATGAGAAATAAAGCGGTTCCACTTACAGAATTATTCGGAAATGAAGGAGTTATTTTAGAAATAGAAATGTTAAAAACAACTAATGTTGAAGATAAAATAAAAATAATTGAAGCTTTTTTAATGTCAAAATTAATCACTCCTCAATCCATAAACAACATTATAAAATCCAGCATAGAAACCATTATGGAATTAAACGGGCAACTATCAATTGATGATTTATCTGATAGTTTAAAAATAAACAGAAGGCAATTGGAACGAAAATTTTCAACAGTTATTGGTCTTAGTCCAAAGCAACTTTCTAAAATAATCAGGATACAAGCCACGCTAAAAATGCTAAATAATAAAGAATTTACGAATCTAACTTCTATTGGCTATGAAAGTAATTACTACGATCAAGCACATTTTATCAAAGACTTTAAAGAATTTACAGGTATCAGTCCAAAAAAGTTTTATTCCAATAACCTTAAAATGTCTTCTTTATTTTCAAGTATGGAATAGGCTTGTCGCATTTTTACAATTTTAGAGATTTAAATTAGTCCAATTTTGTGTTGCAATAATGCAATTAAATACAAATAAAAATGAAAACAATATTTAATCTAATCGCACTTTTTACCCTATTCGCTTTTTCTACAAACTGCAATATCGATGAACTTCGCTTTTTGGAAGGTACTTGGAAAATGGAAAATAAAGAAAATTATGAAACTTGGAAATCCATAAGCAAAACAGAATTGGAAGGTAGTTCGTATAAAATTAAAGCCAATCAAAAAATTGTATCCGAATATTTGTCAATCAAAAAAGTGGATGGAAAAATAATATATACTGCAAAAGTATTGAATCAAAACAACGCACAACCAATTGATTTTGTATTAAATAAAGAGATTACTAACAAAATCTCTTTTGAAAATGTAACACACGATTTTCCTAAAAAAATTCAATATACAAAACTAGACGAAACCACCATTTATGTTGAAGTCTTAGGCGAAAATGATAAAGGTTTCTCATACAAAATTATGAAACAAAAATGATTTATCTTTAAGAAAAAAGTTCTATTGAAAATTTTCTATTCCATATCAATTTCAATTTTATTACTATTGCCTTCCCTAAGCAGTTTGGCGGTTTATGCTTCTTTTAAAATAAGCCAAAAAGAAATTGCCAAAACATTTTTTATAAAAAAGGAAATTAAAAAGAACACGTGTCAAGGAAAATGCCATTTAGCCAAACAACCCAAATGATTTTAAAAGTTATGGTGTTTTAGGGGAGCATTCTGAAAAATTTGATTTTTTAAAGTCAAATTTAATTATTGGCGGATTGTTTGACCAAGAACTTGTTTAATGCGCGAATTGGATATACAATTAAAGGAATTGAATTTTATACCAACATTATGAATCTAACCGATAAATTGTATGCTTACAACGTTGCTAAAGGTAACAACACAACTGACTAAGCAAACTATACCTTTTCTGCACCCAGAACTTTTATTTTTGGAATGGAATATAAATTTGATTTAAAAAAATAATTTTTAGAAACTAATCCAGCTGTACATTTCAAACGAAGTTCACTGAACACCGATTAAAAAGAAAATAATTACTATATTTGATTATAACAAGTGATAATTAATCTTAAAATATATAATTATGGCAAAGAGTCAAGATGCTAAGAAAACTTTAAAAAAAGAACCTTTGAAAACTGCAAAAGAAAAAAAGGAAGAAAAACGAGAAAAGAAAAACAATCCTAAAAGAGATTAGAAATTTCAATCCCCAATTGTGTAACCAGTTGGGGATTTTTTTATATTTGAAAAAAAATTAAAAATTAATGTTTCTAAATCAAAAAATTGTAACTGCAAGAAAACTCAAAGGACTCACTCAAGAGGAATTGTCCGAAATGAGTAAAGTTACTGTAAGAACAATTCAAAGAATAGAAAGCGGAAAAGGAACTCCTAGCACTTTTACACTAAAATCGATTACAACTGCTTTAGAAATTCCATTTGAAGAACAAATAACTATTCTAGAAGATGTTAATTTTAAAAATGAGGAGGCTAAGCACTTTTTAACAATACTCTATCTTTCTTGCTTTTCGTATTTAATAATTCCATACATACATTTTCTAGTCCCTTATTATTTATCTAAAAGAAGAAAAGAACAACATCCTATAATTTTATTGTACGCTAGAAAAATAGTTTTAAATCAAATTTACTGGATTGTTGGAACGCTCTTTGTTTTCCTATTAGCACTTGGATATAATTTTTTTCAGGCAATTTATTTGAATAAAAAATATCCTTTAAATTATATGTTAGTATTTTTTGCAATGTATTTAATAAATGCACTTATTATTATGTTTAATTTAAGACATTTAAAAACAAAAAAAATATTCTAAAAATAAGGACTTATCATAGATTATCTTGTAAATGTCAGGTAAATGTCAGGTAGAATTCGATAGCGAAAAATAAGTTGCACATTACATTTGTAAAAAAAACAACTATGAAAAGTCAATCTAAAAGTTATGCATTTCTATTGATTATTGTGCTATTTATCGTTTCTGGCACTTTTAATAAATCAATGGCTCAAAATTTTCAAAAAAAACCAATTAACCAACTTATCTTACCTGATAAAAATGAAATCAATTTTGTTTGGTTAAGCGATTCTGTTGGTGAAAAACTAGAACCACATTCCGCTTTGCTTATTCCAGTAAAAATAGCTGATTGCCCTAAACAATTCTATATGCAATTTGATTTAGGTTCTTCTTATTCGATGTTTTATGATGCCAAAATAAACGCTATTAAGTCGAAATATCCTAAAAATATTCATACAAACGATTCTCTTACAAAATTAAGTAACCTACATTTTACAATTGGTAAAAACAAAATAATTGCCAATGATATTTTTTTAAAAAAGCTTGGCAATCCAAAAATTAATTGGAACGATAAAAAAAGTATCGAAATAATAGGAACATTTGGAGTCGATTTTATTCAAAACAAAACCCTTACAATTAATTATCCTGAAAAGAAAATTCTTATACAGGACTTGATACCTGAAAAATTAATTTCAAAAATTACATTAGCTGATTTTATGTTTGTTCAAAATAGCATTTTATTACCCACGGTTATTAAAGGAAAGAAAACAATGCTCTATTTTGACACAGGCTCTAGTGCTTATGAACTTCTAACCAATAAAGAAACCTGTACTTTACTCGCAGAACCCAATACAGAATCAACACAATATAAAGTAAAATCTTGGGATAAATTTTTAATTGCAAATACTTTTATAACAAAAGAAAAAATAGAAATTGCTGGACTGGAAATGCCCCTAAATAAAGTCACATACATTGACGGTGCTAGCAATTCACAAATTGACCAAATGATGAAAATGGGAATGGGTGGTATGACTGGGAACAAACTTTTTCTGAATCATATTCTTTTTATTGATATCAAAATGAAAAAATTTGGAGTACTAAAAGTGAAATAATCATAATAAAAATAAAATTTTCAATCCTCAACTTATTTCAGAATTGGGGATTTTTTTTTGATTAATTAAAAACGAATCAATCCTATTTTAAAAACAATAACTACTTTTGTAAAAATATCATCAATTTTACAAAAATGCCTAACACAGAAACCTTCGATACCTTTTTCAATAAATTCAAAGAAAGCATTAGTAATGGAACTTTTGCTAAATTAACTTTGGCAAAAACTATTGGCAATACTCAATTAATGAATATTTATGTTCGAACTATTGTGATTGATGATGAACTTAAATTTACGCTAACTTTTAAGTATCAAACCGAAGAAGAAATACACAATCACACTATGGATGAAGCTATTCCAATACTGACATCGTATATGAATAATCCTTTCCTAAAAGCTTTATTATTTACCACTATTTCTGATGTAACTTTAAAACTAAATAAGAAAAGAGTAGCCACAATAATAGAACAAGCACCTACTTTTAAAAATGCAGATGCTTTGTATCTAGAATGGTATTCTACTCAATAAATTTTAAAGGATAACTAATTTTTTTATGTAATTGGTTCCGTTATAAAACAATTCTAAAATATAAGTTCCAGTTGCTAAATAGCTGGATTGAAATGTCAACGAATTTCCATCAATTGTAAATAAACTATCAAAAACTTTAGAACCCTGCATTGTATAAACAGCTATGTTTATGGTGCCTTTTAGAATTTCACTGAATTTGATATTTATAGTTCCTCCAATGACAGGATTTGGAAAAATAGTCATAAATTCATCTGAAAAAGTTGTTCCAGGAGTATCTGGAATTTTTGGTCCAAATATAGGGATTTTTTCAAATCGTGCTCCAAGCACTGCAGTCGATTGCGCTTCAGTCATACACAGCCAATCTTGCATAATGGATGCGTATATTTGGCGAAAATCAAATTGCATCGGAATTTCGCTTTCAACAGTTGCATTGTCAGGTAATTCAACTGATTTTCCAATCATTCCAGACACAGGGTGTGCTGTTCCAGCTACCGTATTTTTTCCAGTCTTTAATGCCGCTCCAAAAAACAATACTGGAGCACACGTTCCATGATCGGTTCCATTACTATCATTACTTTTTATCCGCCTTCCAAATTCGCTAAAAGTCATTCCTGTTACAATTTCTTCCTTACCTATTAGTTTTAAATCTGCTTGAAAAGCACCAATTGCAGTAGACAGAATTCCTAAATTTCGGGCTTGTTTTCCGTTAGTCTTATCAGAATCTAATACTTGATTTTCGTGAGTATCGTGACTATTGGGATGATTGACAATATAAATTGGAGTTTGTAAACCACCATTAATTAATTTTGCTACAATTTTTAATTGATCTCCTAAATAGTTATCTGGATAAGTTACTGATTCAGGTTTGGGTACATTATATGCCGTTTGAATTGCTGATCGATACGTATTACTTTGATCTTTCATTAACCTCAAAAAAGTTAATTCGGCACCATAATCAGAATTTGGTGCTGGATCAGTAGTTGCATTAATAACATTTAATAACTGTTCTGGATCAGGAACACTATATGCCATATTAATATTTGGTCCTTGCAAAGAAAATGGTAATGTAGAGCCTATCTGAATTGCTAATGGATCTGGCATATCCGCATTTGGAAACAAAATAGGGAAACCTGGATACACTTCATTTAATGCACGACCTAACCAACCCGTTTGCAAAGATACATCACTATCTGAAGCTGTAAACCAAATGTCTGTAGCTCTAAAATGGCTGTAACTAGGATTCGGATATGAAACTCCTTGAACAATCATCATCTTGCCTTCGTCGTACAAATTTTTCATTTCAGGCATCGCTGGATGTAATCCTGTCGTCAAGTTTCCTTCTAAAGTAAGAACCGCAGTTTCGTTCATTAACATATTAGATCTAGCTTGGGAAAGTTGACTCCATTTATCACGAGGAAAAACGGTATTTAAACCATCATTACCTCCATTCATTTGAATGATAACTAAAATTTTTCCACACCTTGCGGCTGCCGAAGCCATTATTTGTAAATTATTGCTTTCCAATTCAGAGGAAGCTAAAACGGGTATATGATTGAACAGAATAGGTACTGAAGTGGCTAATGCTGTTGACTTTAAAAATTTTCTTCTTTCCATTTTTATACTAATTAAAGTTACATTAACTGATATTCTGCAAATTCAACAATTGTCACAAGCAAATTTCTTAATCTGGGTTTAACAATAGCTTCAAAATCGACATTATTAGTATTCCCAATATAATTAGTCCAAGCTTCTTGCCAGTAATAATTTGGTTGTCCAGTAGATAATAAAGATCGGAATTTTAAAATATTTTTTTGATCTAGACTTAAATCTATTGGCAATAAATATTTTATACATTCGCTAACTAATAAATCAGGATTACTACAGATAGCATTGGGAAATTGTTTTACAAAATCTATTGGATTTACTTCCAATCTTGTAGTCAAACCATTACTAGTAACATCAAATCCATAAAAGAAATAACCAATCCAAGCAAAACGACGCTGAATAGAGTTTGAATTAATCCAATATTCGTGAAAAGAGGGTTTTTGGTAAAAGGCTTGCCAACCAGAAACAGTAGGAACTTTTCCAACACTTTGCTCCATTTCACTAACGGCATAATTAATAAGACCCCACATTTCATATTGTGCTTGGTGATTAGAGGAATCTGAAACATTATAATTCATATTAAAACTTCTCATGAACCCTAAAATCACATCAAATGGGCTCTTAATATAAACGCCTCTATTGGCCATATCAAAGAAATGTTCGCTCCTAAATAATTTATCTAAAACTGGTGCGATATCCCAATTACTATCAACAAATACTTGCGCCAATGGTACAATAACATTGGTTTCAATATTAGCATCAATATCATAATACACAAAGAAACGATAGAGTCTTCTGCATATATATTCGGATACGATTTTTGATTTAGAAAAAATCATATCGATAAATAAATCGATTTCAATTTCGCCAGAACTAGGAATCATTGTATTATCAAAAAAAGCAGAGAATTGCTTATTAGTAGTATCGTGACGGTTTAAAATAAAGTTTGTAGATTCAGTATCTGTATTCAAATTTTGTACCCTCCAACCAGTAAGCAACTTTGACGCTTGGACTACATCAGCTTGAGAATATACGTTTGTAACGTCTTTACCTAATGTAAAAAGTTCCATAATTTCTCTTGCAAAATTCTCGTCAGGTGCGTTTTTAGAATTGGCCTGATTGTTTAAATAAAACATCATTGCAGGCTGCGTTGCCATTGCTCTAATTAATGTTTTGAAATTACTCGTAACAACATTATCTCTAAACAATTTTACATATTTATAACAAATTCTTGCTGAGTTTGTATTTACATATTGATTTTCAGATTGCTGAACAATTCCAAAATCAATTGGAATAAAATGATACCAAAAAAGTGTCATTTTTTCTTTGATAGTGATGTCGTGATTTAACTTTAAACCAAGGCTCCAATAGCGTAAACTCTCTGTTCGATAACCATTCGTATCATTACCGAGATCATAACTTGGAAAGGAATTATTTGTCCAATCCGCTCCGTATGGCAGTCCGTTTTCATCTGGTTCAAGATTATTATAATAGTTTACTGGAGGTGCTGATGGTGTGTTATTTACTGCTAAAACAGTATTTATCGCATCATTAAAAGACAAACTTGTGAGTAAATCCACGTCTGCTTTTTTAAATCCAAAACCTATTCTTCGTAACAAATGCAAAGCTTCTGTAGTTGACCAAGTGCCTGTGTAGGGTGTCAATCCAGATGTTACAGGATTTACCCGTTCAGGTTTCGGTTCTGATACAGTTCGTTGATTTATTGCTCTTCGATTCTTATAGGTTAAAGAAGAGGATTTCCTTCCATTAAAAACCTTTCTAGAGTATTTGAGAAATAAGGGATCTATTTCTTGAGCATTCTTAGAAAATTTTACAATTAATTTATGAAATAATTGTCTCCGAGTTAAAGTAGTATTTCCCATAATGATTTTTCATAAAGTAACTAAACGACTAATTTATAAAAAAAGTATGAGCTCTTTTGATATTTTTTAAAATAGTTAAAAAATTAACTATTGTTAAACTATTTATAATCAAATGTTTGTAAAAACATCTGATTTTCTGTTAATCCACAAAATTTATTGAATAAGTTGAAATCTAATTTTATTAAATAATTGAAAACCAGTAAATTATTAACACAATGTTAACATCTTTACTTGAAATTAATTTATTGTATCACCTATTTTTGTTAGAACTAAAAAAATCAAAACTATGAAACTAATTACTATTAGAAAGCATATTTTATATGCTTTGTTACTTTGTTGTTGTCATTTTACAGCGCAAAGTCAGACCACACCAACTCCTGAGCCAAGATTCAAAACATTTCAAACTGGACAGGCTTTTACTTCAATCACATCAGATACAAACAATAACGTTTGGGCTGGAACTACAAGTCAGGGGATTTTCTTTTTAGACCAAACTTTACAGAATCCGACTTTTAGTGTACTATCATTAGGAACAGCCCCTGTTATAGGAACCACTAGAATGACTTCTATGGCAAGAGACAAATCTGGCAATATTTGGGTTGCTCACGAGGGAATTAATACAACTGGAGGGCAAGGAGGTATTGAAAAAATAAATGTAACTACTCTCGCTGTTCAGCACTTTGGACCTGGAATAAATGCAAGAGGGTTTAGTTCATATTCTCAAGGTGACGGAATACCTACAAGAAGGGTACAACAAATAGTAGTTGACCCCAATAATAAAGTATGGTCTGCCCACAGATACCACGATGTTACTAGTGCTCCAGATTATATTGTAACACCAGGCTCTATCTGTTCTAGAATGGCTGATGCAGATGGTCCGTTTACTCATTACAGCACTTGGAGAGATTGGCAAACAAGAGCTTCTGGAGGAATTATGTTAGAAAAATTCCCTTACCCGGCCTATACCTATAATCCACCTATAAATGTTTCTCCTGACAATCGAAATGTTAATGCAATTTCTGTTGATAGAGGTTTTATCTATATGAGTGTTTTTCCTTATAATAGTTCTGAAACTTTTCCCATTTATAATAGCACACCTATTACCTATAACAAACCTAGATTATTAAAATACACCAATACGACACCTCCTCAATTTGTAAAAGAATATACAACTCAAGATGCATACTTCCCAACTTCAGGAGGTATATTTCATGCGGTTTATTCAAATAAAAATAAAGGCGTGTGGGTTACTACTCCTAGTGCTGGTAATGGCTTTTCTGTATGGGTGCCAACGTCAACTGATATAAACGGAGGGGAAGGATTATGGTATAATGTAACAGACCCAAGCATCGTACCTCCAGGAACAATTTTTAACAAAGGAGCTATTTGGGGAGATACAGCAGGTAGAGTTTTTATGGGGACAAATAAAGGAATTATTGTATATAATGGTTCTGGTGAAGTTCATAGTCCTTATGCATATACATTATTTACTAAAGATGCTTATGATTCCCCTTTATTGAGAGCAGTTCATGACCCAACAATGCTTTCTAATAATATTACATCTGGCTGTATTGAAAGTGAATCTACCGAAGAATTTTCTTGGATTGCAACACCAGCTGGTATCATGAGGTTGAATTTACCAATTGGAGATGTGTATGTATATCATGTTGATGATAAAGAGCAACCTTTTAAAGAAAAAATCAACGGCAAAGAAAACTATGAGAAAATGGCTAATTTACTTTCAACTCATATTTCAATTCAATACAGTTGGGGAATTGAGAAAGAAATACCTTCATTTGCAGTAGATGGCACAAAGTCCTCAGTATTAAGATTGAAAACTGATGATCCAGGTGGATATTATGCACAAAATCCAATTTATAAAATAGAATTAAGAAAAGAAACTTCAGATCCCTTGCCAGGAGATCCAAATAGCCCAGAATATATAGACAGATATGGAAAACTAACTTTAAAGCCTATAGCTGATTATGAGGGACAACCTCAAGTTCAGGATTTAAAATATGTTGACTTTATCTATGAGCACCCAAAGTATATTGAAGGAACTGATTTTGTCCAAAATAAACATTATACAAATTATGATATATTTGTATTTAAAAGAACCCCTCAACAAACTGATGTCCCTATTTTTAGACATCCTATAAGATTGTGTTTGCCACCAGTTTTATTTGGTCATGGTGTTTGGTCAAATACAGCATCATTACAACAATTTGAAGATTATTTTAGATCACGTGGCTATACTGAATATGAAACAGGAAAAGCATGGAGATTGGATGCTAAAATAGCTGAAAATCATTTTTATAGAGATGCACACATCATTCCTACATATATTAAAGGGCTCATTAAAAAAGCAATTGATGGAAAAGTTTCTGCAGGAAAAGTAAATGTAATAGTACATAGCAGAGGAGGATTGTATACACGTGCTTATATTGAAGAAATTAAACCCGATATAACTTATAAAAAAGACATTAATGCTCTAGTAACATTAAACACGCCTCATTTTGGTTCTCAAACAGCTAACGGAATTTTAGATAAACGAATTTTACTATCAGGTTTACAAAAAACAATATTGTTAGCTTCAATACTACCACAACCATTATCTAACTTATCAATTTCAAATGAAATTAATTATGGGCCAACAGAACCTTTGCGAATTGGAGATCTATTTAGCGTTGCTGCTCCGAAAGCTGATCGCGAAAACCATTATGGCGCTAAAAATTTAACAGTTGAAAATGATTATATATCAGGGGCATTAGATGCTTCTACCTGGTTTGTACCAAAACTAAACAGTCCAGCTTACAGAAATAAAATGCAAGGCATCCCTTTTCATGCAGTTGCTACAAATTTTTCGCTTTGTCAACTTGAACCTATACTTTGCAATGGGAGTTTGGCTCTATCAGGAGCTATTTTTGCATTGCCCAAAAAAATATTTTGGATAAAACTATTACTTTCTGCTACCAACTTTGCTTTAAATACTCTACCACAGGGTGCAGATGCGTTTATGAGTTATATCTATAATGGCCCAAGTGATGCCATTGTACCAAGGGCAAGTATGAGAGCTAATTTAGCAGATCAATTTGTTAGTACATTCGATGGTCAAAATGTCTGCCATGTTGATACTGGAAGTTTTTTAAATAGTTCAGGTGTAACTACAAATGCAGAAATTCAAGGTTCAATATTCTTAAAGTTAAAACAAAAGTTTAATCTCCAAAATAGTAATACAAACTTTACTAAAGAGGGTATTACAGCTCCTCTGGGATTAAATTATACCTTTTTAGCAGGTTTTCAAGGACAAACTTTAAGACAAGCTAATAATACTGTAAATAATAGTAAAGTTTTAATTCACCCCAACTCATTTATTCCAGAATTAAAATCAGGTGTTAATACAACTTTTGATGTATATCAAGAAAATGTTGATAAAATAATGATTGAAATCACCAGTAATAAGGATGAAGACAATACTTTTTATTATGAAAGAGAAGTGAATTTAGAATTTAAAAATAACTTTTCATTCCAAGTTCCAGCAAATATTTTTGGAAATATAAAAATTACCGCTTACGGTTTTAAAGAAGGTAAAATGACTGCCATTCATGAACTTGATAAAACAATTGAAATTCCAACTAATGTAACATTGCAATCTATTAAGTTTGCTGAAAATGTTATTGAAGTTTCTGAAAAAAATCAACACAGATTCAAATTACTTGGTATGTATAGTGATAATGTGGAACGAGAAATCAATGATTTGGTTGGAGTAACCTACACCATAGAAAAAGATTTGATAATTTCTAGAACCGATTCAGAAACTATAAAAACAAATATTCCTGGACAATCAAAATTAACAGCAACTATTGCCTCGCTTACTGCAATATCTAGGTATGATGTAGTAGAAGATATTGCCTTAAAAAAGACAATTATTACTGATTACTTCGCAGAATTCCAACAAACAGGACCAATAAAATTAAATTGGAAATCTTTGATTGAATACAACTCTAATAAGTTTATTTTAGAAAGAAGTACTGATAATATTACTTTTACTGAGATAAATCAACAAAACGGACTTGGAATTAGTTATGATATTAAAAACTATAATTACATTGATAACACGACTGATGATATTGTTTATTATAGATTAAAAGCTACTGATATTTTTAATACCGAAGTCTTTAACCAAACTATCCAAGTAAACAGAAGCCCACTTTCAATTAATGATGCAAAATTCAATAGTAACAAACTCGTTTTGTCTCCAAATCCATTAACTGAAAATACAGGAACATTATCTGTTTATAGCACATTAAATGATGATAATGCTTCTTTAAATATTTATACTATTTCGG
>NZ_JANOQD010000039.1:0-44402 GCF_031422135.1 Flavobacterium sp.
ATTTAGGACATAAAGTTATTGAACCTGTTCCTTCATTATTTACTTTCAACATCAAAGACAATAGGATTAAAGATCTAATGGGACTTTCCGCAATGGCAACAGTCAAAGTAAAAAATTCAACCCGTGGCGCAGCCGAACAGAAAGGAGCTAAACTGGAAGCTTCAGGTCCATTATTGATTACGCATTGGGGAATGTCTGGACCAGGAATTTTAAGACTTTCTGCTTGGGGTGCAATTGAATTAGCGGCAAAAAAATACCAATTTGCTATTGTAGTTAATTGGTTGAATGATAAAACTTTTGAAGAAACTTCTGTGATTTTAAGAGAATTAAAACTAGAACATTCCAAAAAAGCAGTTTCTAAAAAATCTCCTTTTGATTTTCCAAATAGACTCTGGGAAAATATCGTTTTAGCCTCGCAAATAGAATTGGAAACGAAATGGGCAGATTTAACCAAAAATCAGTTGGCAAATTTAACAAATCAACTTACAAATGCCGAATTTCAAGTTAACGGGAAAAGTACTTTCAAAGAAGAATTTGTTACCGCTGGCGGAATCGATTTAAAAGAAATAAACTTCAAAACAATGGAAAGTAAAATACTACCAAACCTATATTTTGCTGGTGAAATTGTAAATATTGATGCTATAACAGGTGGATTCAATTTTCAAAATGCTTGGACAAGTGGATTTATTGTGGCAGAAAATTTTTAATTTTTTCATAGATATTGCAATTAACTTTTAAAATTGATGTTGATAACTACTTATTCAACCACCAAATACTTCCATTTAAAATCGTAGCAAAACTTACCCAAGCCAAATACGGATATAATAGTTTTGAAGCCAAATTATCTATAGGTTTAAAAACTTTTATGGTTTCAAAAATAAACAACCAAAGTAATAAAATTTCGATAAAAGCCAGTAAAGGATTGCAAAGCCCGAAGAATAAAATCGACCACAAAGCATTTAATCCCAATTGAATTCCGAAAACAATCATTGCTGTTTTTACAGCTTTTTTATCTTTAAAATCGCTTGACCAAATCAGTCCAAAAGCAATTCCCATCATAATATACAATAATGTCCAAACTGGGCCAAAAAGCCAACTTGGCGGATTAAAAAATGGTTTTTCAATAGTCAAAAACCAGGTTTTTACCGAGGATTGAGTTGCAAAACCAGATAAAAATCCAACTAAAACACAAACGCAAATCGAAATAATAATTTTTGTAGATTTATTCATATCACAAATTTACTTACAAATAAACAAAAAAAGTATCTTTGAAGAAATTTTTATAACATGCTTTCTGAAAAAGATTTTATTTTCAAAAACAATTCAAACGAATTAGAAAACGGCATTTTTCAATGGAGTTCTCCAAGTAACATTGCTTTGGTTAAATATTGGGGCAAAAAAGAAAATCAAGTTCCAGCAAATCCGTCGATAAGTTTTACTTTAAATAATTGCAAAACAGTTACAAAGTTAACTTTTGTAAAAAAAGAAACTAATAACAACTTTGCATTCGATTTATTATTTGAAGGAAAGTCAAAAGAAGATTTTAAACCAAAAATCCTAAAGTTTTTTGAACGAATTTTCGAATATTGTCCTTATTTGAAAGACTATCATTTTACGATTGATACACATAACACCTTTCCGCATAGTTCAGGAATAGCTTCTTCCGCATCAGGAATGGCAGCTCTGGCAATGAATGTGATGAGTTTGGAAAAAATTTTAAACCCATCAATGTCGGATGACTATTTTTATCAAAAAGCCTCTTTTCTAGCTCGTTTGGGTTCCGGAAGTGCTTGCCGAAGCGTTAAAGGAAGCGTTGTGGTTTGGGGTAAAAATGATTCCATTTCTGAAAGTTCCGATTTATTTGGGGTTGAATTTTCAGCTACAATCCACGAGAATTTCAATAATTATCAAGATACGATTTTACTAGTTGATAAAGGCGAAAAACAAGTTTCAAGTACAGTCGGTCACGATTTGATGCACAATCATCCGTATGCAGAAAGACGTTTTGAACAGGCTCACGATAATTTATCAAAAATAAAAACTGTTTTAGAAAACGGAAATCTCGACGAATTTATCCAAATTGTAGAAAGCGAAGCCTTGACATTGCATAGTATGATGATGACTTCGATGCCCTATTTTATTTTAATGAAACCCAATACATTGAAAATTATTAATAAAATTTGGAAATTCAGAACAGAAACTAAAATTCCAGTTTGTTTCACACTAGATGCTGGTGCAAATGTTCACGTTTTGTATCCCGAAAACGTTGTAAATGAAGTTTTGCAATTTATTAAAAATGAATTAGTTGTCTATTGTCAAAATGGTCATTACATTTGTGACGAAATTGGAAGTGGAAGTCAATTGATAATGCAATAATATTTTTATGTATCTTTATATTTTGAAATAGAAATTTATGGACATTCAGTTAGAAAAAAAAGCTTTAATCAAAATGATAGAAGAAACGAACGATTCTACTATAATTGCTTCCATAAAAAAGATTTTTAAAACAGAAAAAAAAGATTGGTGGGACGAGTTGAACAATCAGCAGAAGTTTGAGATTGAGGAATCAGATAGAGAAATTGATAGAGGAGAATATGTTAATTTTGAAGATTTTATTAAAAAGTATATTTAATGAGAGAAATAATAATTTCTACTCGCGCTCAAAAAAAAAATAACTAATCTATTTGAATATTTAGAAGTAAAATGGTCTGAAAAAGTAAGAAAAGAATTTGCAGTAAAATTGTATAGTGCAATAAAAATGATTAGAAATAATCCTGAAAGCTTTCCCAAATCAGAAATTAATTCGAAGTATAACAAATGTGTAATTACTAAACAGTCAACTATATATTATCGTTATAATTCAAATCAAGTTAGAGTTTTATCACTTTTCGACACAAGACAAAGCACAAATAAAATTAAGAAAATAAAATAATTTTCAAAACCATATGAAAGGACCCCTATTTTACTCAAAAATACTACTTTTCGGAGAATACGGAATTATTCGAGATTCTAAAGGATTGTCAATTCCTTACAATTTTTATAACGGAGCTTTAAAAACCGAAGCAAATCCTTCAGATGAAGCTATAAAATCTAACGGAAATTTAAAACGTTTTGTAACCTATTTGCAAACTTTACAGAATGATCAACCCGAACTAGTTACCTTCAATATTGATGTTTTAAAATCTGATGTAGAAGCTGGAATGTATTTTGATTCTAGTATTCCGCAAGGATATGGCGTAGGAAGCAGTGGTGCATTGGTAGCAGCAATTTACGATAAATATGCTCAAAATAAAATTACAGTATTAGAGAATTTAACTAGAGAAAAACTATTAATCTTAAAGAATGTTTTTTCCAATATGGAATCTTTTTTCCACGGTAAAAGTTCAGGATTAGATCCATTAAATAGTTATTTAAGTATTCCTATTCTTATAAATTCTAAAGACAATATTGAAGCTACTGGAATTCCAACACAAAGCCTAAATGGAAAAGGTGCGGTTTTCTTGTTAGATTCTGGAATTGTTGGAGAAACTGCTCCAATGGTTACTATTTTTATGGAAAAATTAAAAGAAGAAGGCTTTCGAAAAATGCTAAAATCCCAATTTATCAAATATACCGATGCTTGCGTAGAAAATTTCTTGGGTGGCGATATGAAATCTCTTTTTGCCAATACCAAAAAATTATCAAAAGTGGTGTTGAATAATTTTAAACCTATGATTCCAGAGCAATTTCATCAGTTGTGGCAACAAGGAATTGACTCTAACGATTATTACTTGAAGCTTTGCGGGTCTGGTGGTGGAGGTTATATTTTGGGTTTCACACAAGATTTAGAAAAAGCAAAATCTTCGCTTAAAGGTTATAGTTTAGAGGTGGTATATCAGTTTTAAAATCCCCATAAACCTAATAAAAGCAAATTTAGAATATCAAAATAAAATTAAATGCTAAAAAGAAAATCAAAACTGTTTCTGATGAAAATCTTCAGTTTGTTTTCTGTGGTACGTGGTTATAATATTCCAATTATAGTTTTAGCGCAATATTTATCTGCTATTTTTATTTTAGATAAAGAGCAAAGAGCACTTGATATAATTCTTGATTGGCGACTATTTATCATCGTTTTTGTGTCAACATTAGCCATTTCATCGGGTTATATAATCAATAATTTTTACGATTCTGAAAAAGATTTAATCAACCGTCCTAAAAAAACGATGCTAGACCGTTTGGTAAGTCAACAAACCAAACTAAAAGTATATTTTGGATTAAATTTTTTAGCAACCGCATTGGCTTTTATAATTTCTTGGCGTGCCTCACTATTTTTTGCGGTTTATATTTTCTTAATTTGGTTTTATTCGCACAAGCTTAAAAAGTATCCAATTGTTGGGAATTTAACCGCTTCATTATTAGCTGTTTTGCCTTTTTTTGGTATTTTATTATATTTTAAAAATTTCTATCCCGAGATTTTTGCCCATGCAACATTCCTATATCTATTAATTTTGATTCGTGAAATGATTAAAGATTTAGAAAATCTAAAAGGAGATATTGCTAATAATTATCAAACGATTCCTGTACGATTTGGAGAACAAACATCAAAGCAAGTCATATCAATATTAACTATTTTTACCACAATGCCAGTTTTTGTTTTGATAGAAAATTACGATGTGGGTTATATGGATATGTACTTTTACATCAGTCTAATTATTTTGATTTTCTTTCTATTCAAACTCTGGAAATCCGAAAGCCAAAAACAATACATTCAACTCCATAATATTCTGAAATCCATAATAGTTGCAGGAGTTTTTTGTATAGTTCTGATAGATCCATCGGTTTTATTGAATGGAAGAGCCATTCTGAAATTTTAAATCCCAAACCTCAAATCCTTAATCTCAAATCATTACCTTTGCAAATCTTAGGTCATAAGACCGAATAGTCGAAGTAAATTACAGAAGTATGAATAATTCAGGAGGCAGTAAAAAAGGAACAGGCCCAAGACCAAGCAGCTCAAGACCAAGTTCTAACAAGCCAAAACCAGCAATGGCAAAGCGTGCCCAAGGCCCTAAAAAAGTAAAACCAACAACAAAAGTTGAAGAAATACCTACTGATAAAGTAGCTAAAAAGCCCAATCAAGCACCAAAAAGACCTAAAAACGCAGACGAAATCCGTTTGAATAAATACATTTCAAACTCAGGAGCTTGCTCTCGTCGGGATGCTGATATTTACATCCAATCTGGAAATGTAAAAGTAAACGGAATACCAGTTGTCGAAATGGGATATATGGTAAAACCAGGTGATGTGGTTAATTTTGACGGAATGACGTTAACTCCGGAACGCAAAGAATATCTATTGCTTAATAAGCCTAAAAATTTCACCACATCGTTTGACGAAAACGATATGATGCGAAATGTTAACGAATTGGTTCGCGGAGCTACCAAAGCAAATTTACAACCTGTTGGTCGTATGGACAAAAATACAACAGGTTTGTTATTGTTTACGAATGATACGGATATGATTAGAAAATTTGGTTTGCCAAATCAAAAATCATCAAAAATTTATCAAGTTTCGTTAGACAAAAACTTAAAATTTGAAGATTTAGAAAAAATAGAAAAAGGAGTTACGCTAGATGGTCACCGACTTTTTGTAGAAGAAGTAAGTTATATCGAAAACGAACCAAAAACAGAAATTGGCTTAAAACTTCGTACCTCAAATGTAAAAGTAGTTCGCGCTATTTTTGAAAGTTTTAAATACGATGTCATCAAAATAGACCGAGTTGCCTTTGCAGGATTAACCAAAAAGAATTTGCCAAGAGGAAATTGGCGACTGCTAACCGAACAGGAAATCATCAATTTAAAAAATACATAAAATTTAAATCCCGAAGCAATCGGGATTTTTTTACCAATATATATGACGCCAGAACAATTACAATCAATAGCCTTTCGTTGGTTCGAAAATTTCAATACTAAAGAATTAGAAAAATTACTATCCCTATACGATGACGACGCAGAACATTACAGTCCAAAACTAAAAGTAAATCAACCACAAACGAATGGATTGATACAAGGTAAAAATGACTTGAAAACTTGGTGGCAAGATGCTTTTGAAAGACTTCCAAGCTTGCACTATAAAGTTTTATCATTGACTGCCAATGGCGATAGGGTTTTTATGGAATACATCCGTCAAGTAGAAAACGAGCAGGATATACTAGTAGCTGAAGTCCTTGAAGTACGAGACGGAAAAATAATTTCTTCCAGAGTATATCATGGATAAAACCATATTTGAATTACTGTAATAAATAACAAATTCGTTTGTAATTAACGAAGGAAACGTCTCATTCAGTCGTAAGATTATGAGACTTTTCCCTCGTCGAGATAATGTGTTTTCAATAAATACTTTGGTATTTTTATATATAAAGTGTTCTAAAGCCTATTTTTTCTTACCAAAAATACCATTCAACAAATCGTTTGCCGTATTTTTTATAGCTTCATTCTTTTTCGTTTTTGTGGAATCAGCAGGATTTTTTTTGCCTCCTAAAATGTTTCCAAGTGCACTTGTACCTTGATTTAGTAATTTTTCTTTCTGAATTTTAACAAGTTGTGTAGTCAGGTTTCCAACAGCACTTTTCATATCAGTGGAAATTTTTGGGCTTTTAAAATTACCACTCATTAAAGCAGTGATTGGAATGTTTTGAACTTTATTTGCATCACTAGGTGATAGTTTAGCTATTAATTTGGTCACATCTGAACCTAAATATTTAGCTGGAACGTCCATCTTGATGTTGTAATTCATATTTTGGTCAAAACCGTGTGTTCCTCCAACTTCCGCAACAATATCTTGGTATTTAATTTGAAATGGTTTTACGTTTACTTTTCCGTTATTAAATGAAACAGCTGCTTTCAAGTCGTTTAAATTAAGTTTACTTGCATCGAGGAACTTTACATTTTGACTCAAAGCGGTTAGCATTTGTGAGTTGTTAGGATTTACTTTGGTTTCTAGTAATTGTCCTAACAAATCGCCTGAAAGTGTTTTTAAATCAGGTGTCATTTCCTTTGAATCGAGATTTCCGTTCAGTTTTATTTTTGAACTTAATTTTCCGTTAACAACACCAGCAATTGGAGCAATTTTTTTTAACATTTCTAATTGCGTAAAACTTTGAGCAATATCGACTTTGTTTAAATCAAGATCCATATTGAAAGTAGGAGTTTTGCCTTTGGTCGAAACCACTCCGTTCATTCCAATTACACCATCAAAAATATTCATTTTTACGTTTTGCAAGGTTACTGCTTCGTCTCGAATTATCATTTTTCCAGAAACAGCTTTTAAGGTTAAATTATCATACACTACTGTATTGGCTTTTGCAGTAATGGCACAATCTAAAAAAGCAGGAATTTTAACCTCCTCTTTTTTAGTTGTTTTGCCTTCTGTCGAAGTCGAAGTTGTGGGAGCCATAAAATCAGCCACAAGAAATTGATTCGAATTCATATTGAAATTACCTTTCAAAATTTGTTTTCTAAACATAAAACCATAAAAATTATCTAATGTTCCTGTCAGTTGAAAGTCCGATTTTCCAGTGGTTGCACTAAATTGATTTAACTTTATTTGACTGGTGTTAAACGCAATTGCAGCTTGATTTATTTTTACGGGTTTTGCCATTCCATCTCCAGTATAATTGAATCCTGACAGATTCATTGTGCCAGAATTTTGAATGTTTTGATACTGATTGGTTTCCACCGATTTCATATCAAATTTTGTTGTCACATCCGCTACTAATACTCCTGAAAGGGGTGTGTCTAGTTTTACAGGATAGGCTTTTGTAACATTTGAAAGATTGATAGTTCCTTTGAGTTCTGCATTTACAAGTGCATTCGTTGCTATATTTTTTATATTAGCTTTGGCATTAAAAACGTCCTGATCTATTTTGAAAGAGAGTTTGTCTAAATTTACATACGTATCATTCATTATGCCAGTTTCATTAATAATTTTGGTATCTATAATGATATTTTGAACCGATTTCGGTAAATCTGGATATTGAAAAGAACTATTGTTTGATGCAATAGCAATGTTGAATTTTGGCACTGTCGTGTCTGTCAAAGTTCCATTTACTTTACCATTTACAGAAAAATCACCTGTCGTTTTAACCTCTTTTAAGTTTCCTGCATAAGTGGCAGGAATCAATCCTAAGAAGTTTTTAAATGATGAGGTTGGAGTTTTAAATGTCAAATCGTAAGCTTGACCTTTTTCTAGTAGTTGAATAAAACCATTAAATTCTAATGGTAGTTCATTAATTTTTGCTTTATTTTCTTTGAAGGTATATTTTTGATTTTCTAAATCAATACCTAACATCGCATCAAGTGTGATGGCTACCTTATTCATATAATTCATCTTATCCATATCCAATGAAATTTTTGCGGTAGTATTGGTGTTTAAATCTAGTTTTTGTGCCGCAAAATTTCCAGTTCCTTTATGGTTTAATTCCGTGATAACCATTTTTATTTTAGAACGTTCGTCATAGTATTTGAATTTAAAATTTTCAAGACTATAGTTTTGAATGTTCATTGCAAATGGTTTGCTTTCTTTTGGGTCTATTTTTGAGTTGTCTTTCAAAGCAATATCAAAATTTCCTACTCCGTTTTTGTCAAAAAGAATATTTGCTTTTCCGTTTTTTACAGAAATTGCTTGAAGTGTCATTGCTTCACCATCGCCTTTAAATAGTTCTTTGATTGACATTTGTAAATCAAGCTCTTCAAATGCTACTAATGTATCTCCTTCAAAAGGTGCTTTGTTAATGATGATTAACTTCTCGATTCCAACATTGGCTTGAGGAAAATTTTTAAACAAACTCAAATCGGCATCCGCAAAAGTAACTTTGGCATCTACATTTTCGTTTATAGATTGTTCTATTTTAGCTTTAATTTGGTCTTTAAAAAAGATGGGAATTGCAAAAAGTGCGGCAATTAATACTGCAAAAAAAACACCAATGCCTATAAAAATTTTCTTTTTCATTTTGTTTGAATTTGTTGGTTTGAATCTTATAGCAATAACTTTGCCGCTCCAATGCAAAATTAATATAAAAAAATCCGTTTTAGTAGTTACTAAAACGGATTAATTTAAAAAATATTTCAAGTTTACTTTATATTTATTTCGAAAGGCATTAAAGCTTGAACTCCTTTTTGCTTGTTCAGTCTACGAATTTGCTCAATCATTTTATAATTGGCTTCGCCAATTTCTTCTTTGATTAAGTTTTCACGAGTTTTCATTAAAGGGAAACCACTTCCGCCAAAAAAATCTCTAAAATCTTTTTCATATTTTGGGTAATCGACTGTTGTGTAATCAGTTGTCTTAACCAGTTTTGAGGCATAACCTATTGCTTGGTCTAACCCTCCAATTTGGTCTACTAATCCTAGTTTTAAGGCGTCAGAACCTGCCCAAACTCGACCTTGGGCAATTGCATCAACTTGAGCAAATGTCATTTTTCGACCAGTAGCAACTCGAGTTACAAAGGTTTTGTATATAGATTCGACACTTTGTTGAGCAAAAACTCTGTAGCTGTCTTCCAATGGTTTGAATAAACTGTATCCAGAAGCGTTTTCGTGTGTTTCGACTAATTCGGTGTTTATACCATATTTTTTTGTAACTTCGGATAGGTTGGGTAATGTCCCAAAAACACCAATCGACCCCGTAATTGTAGTTGCTTCGGCAAAAATTTTATTAGCATTACAAGCAATATAATAGCCTCCAGAAGCGGCTAAATTACCCATTGAAACAATTACAGGTTTGGATTTTTTAGCAATTTCAATTTCTCTCCAAATTAATTCAGAAGTTAAGGCGCTTCCTCCTGGGCTATCAACCCTTAAAACGATGGCTTTTATGTTTTCATCTTTGCTAGCTTCTTGCAACGAACGACGCATTGATCCTTCGCCAACCACATTCAAATCGCCTTCGCCAGATCCAATTTCGCCTTGCGCATAAATAACTGCAATTTTATTTTTTGTGCTGAAATCAGATAGTGAAGTGGCATTGTTTTCTGTATAATCCATAATATTTACAAAAGAATACTCTTCATCGGTTTTCAATTTCAATTTTGCTTTTATGTCATCGTGATACACATCTTCATAAGCAATTTTGTCAATAAGCTTGTTTTGTAATGCCATTTCTGGTGTTCTACCTAACAATCCAGTTGCAATGTTGTTCAATTGTGCGACTGAAATTTTTCTGGATTTCGAAATATCTAGTGCCATTGCATTCCAAATCGAGGTTAAAAAAGTAGTAATTTGATCTCTGTTTTCAGGACTCATTTCGCTCAATAGAAAAGGTTCTACGGCACTTTTGTATTTTCCGTGACGAATGACTTCCATTTTAAGACCTGTTTTTTCTTGGAAATCTTTAAAGTACATTATTTCGGTTGAAAGTCCTTTGAAATCGAGTTCTCCTATTGGATTTAAGTATACCTTGTCAGCTACCGAATTCAAATAATAATCCTTTTGTGAATAGGTGTTTGCATACGACATTACAAATTTTTTGGAGGACTTGAAATCTTCTAATGCGTCTCGCAATGCTTTTGTTTGTGCAACTCCTAGCAATAATGAATTGTTTAAAATGGAGATCCCTTTAATTTTATCATCTGTTTTAGCAGCTTCAATTGCTTTCAAAACATCGATTAAACCATTGTGGTTTGCTTCAAAATAGCCTATTTCTTCATAATTGAACTTTCCGCCATAATCGTTGACTACTTCTTCCAAATTTAATTCTAAAACCGAATTATCTTCGACATAAGTTGATTTTGAATCACCACCAAAAAGGGCTCCAATTATCATAATCCCAAAAAAAGCCAACATTAAGAAAACAAATATTCCTACTATGGTTGATGTTACATTTCCTAAAAACTTCATAATTAATCTATTTATACTATAAGTATGTTTTTGTAGCAAATTGTTACAAAAACAAGTTATTAACACATCTGCAAATATACTACGATTCTAAAATTCTTTTTAGTTAATTTGCATTCGTTATGAATTTGCAACAAAAAGTAGTGCTTTCACTTGGTAGTAATCAAGGGAATCGCCAAGAAAATATAGAGAATACTATCCAATTAATTCAAAAAGAAATTGGATTGGTTTTACGTGTTTCTAAGTTATACGAATCGCCTTCTTGGGGTTTTGAAAGTGAAGCTTTTTATAATTGTGCTTTGATTTTACACACTTCTTTATCGCCAGAAAAAATATTAAAAAAAATTGCTTTAATTGAGAAAA
This sequence comes from Flavobacterium sp., assembly GCF_031422135.1. GTDB lineage: Bacteria > Bacteroidota > Bacteroidia > Flavobacteriales > Flavobacteriaceae > Flavobacterium. The sequence goes on from NZ_JANOQD010000039.1 coordinate 11,235, forward strand.
AAATAGGGCGATTCCCCAAGCAATCTCCAAATTATGAAGCCCGAATTATTGATGTTGATATTATTGCTATTGATGAGCAAATTACAAACACAAACTCACTTTCGATTCCACATCCACAAATGCAAAATCGGCTTTTTGTATTGTTGCCCATGCAGGATTTAAAACTAGATTGGAGACATCCTGTTTTGCAAAAAAGCACAAACGAATTAATTGCTGTTACTGAAGATAAGAGTGATTGTAGCGTAATATGTTCATTAAAGCTGCCAATAAATTTTACTATAAACAAGTTAAATTATATAGCAATTGAAGGAAATATTGGTGCAGGAAAAACGACATTTGCCTCAAGAATTGCAGAAGATTTTAATGCCAAGATGGTTTTAGAACGATTTGCAGACAATCCGTTTTTGCCTAAGTTTTACAAAGACCAAAACCGATATGCTTTTCCACTCGAAATGTCTTTTTTAGCCGATAGGTATCAGCAATTGTCAGACGATTTATCTCAATTTGATTTGTTTAAAGATTTTGTTGTGGCTGATTATCATATTTTCAAATCGTTGATTTTTGCTAAAGTTACTTTGCAAGAAGACGAGTTTAGGCTTTATAAAACCTTGTTTGACATCATATATAAAGAAATGCCAAAACCAGATTTGTATGTGTATTTGTATCAAAATACAGACAGATTACTCAAAAACATCAAAAAGCGAGGTAGAAGTTACGAACAAGATATTCCTGCTGAGTATTTGGATAAAATAAATAAAGGCTATTTGGATTATATCAAATCGCAAACGGATTTGAATTGCTTAATTATTGATGTTTCAGAATTTGATTTTGTAAAAAATCAAAATGATTATTTGAAAATTTTGGATGCAATTCAAGGAAAATTAGATAATTAGATTGTTCGATAATTCGAATCATCGAACAATCGAATCATCAAACTTGCAGAACAAATCCCAAACCACAATTCCTGCACTTACAGAAATATTCAAAGAATGTTTGGTGCCTAATTGTGGAATTTCAATAGTACCATCACAAAGTTTTATTGCATCTTGATTGACTCCAAAAACTTCATTTCCAAAAACCAAAGCGTATTTTTTATCGTTTTCGACTTTAAAATCATTTAGAAAGATGGCGTTTTCAACTTGCTCAATAGCATAAACGGAGATTTTTTCTTTTTTCAAATTCTCGATTACGTCTAACACATTTTTAGCATATTCCCATGCTACTGTTTCTGTTGCTCCGAGTGCTGTTTTGTGAATTTCCTTATTAGGTGGAATTGCAGTGATGCCGCATAAATATATTTTTTCAATCAAAAAAGCATCGGCAGTTCTAAAAACCGAACCAATATTATGCAAACTTCTTATGTCGTCTAATACAATAATAATGGGCGTTTTTTTAGCTTCTTTAAAGTCAGTGATCGATTTTCTATCGAGTTCGCTATTTTCTAATTTTCTCATTTGTTTTTTATAAAAAAAGCTTCCTAAAATTTTAGGAAGCTTAGCTATTATTGTATTTTATGTAATTAGCTTTTTGTTGGAGCGACTACAGCAGGAAGGGCATTTACAGTTCCTTTGATGTTCAAAACTTTAGAAGGAGCGCCTTCTGCGTTAGAAGTTACAGTAACCGTTTTAGAAATTCCGCCAACTCTTGATGTATCATATTTCACTCCAATAACCGCTTTTGCTCCAGGCATAATAGGCTCTTTAGGGAACGATGGAACGGTGCAACCACAAGATCCAGTAGCATTCGTAATTATCAAAGGTTTGTTTCCGTTGTTTACAAATACAAATTCTCTTTTTCCGTCTGCATTTTGCTGAATTGTCCCATAATCAATAGTTTCAGCTTCAAATTTCATTCCAGCACCTTCTACCTCAGATTTAGCTACTACAGTTTTAGTAGTTTTAACTTTTTTTGCTTTCGTTTTTGTTTGTGCAAAAGTTACTGTTGTTCCTAATAATGCAACAGCAATAAATAATACTATCTTTTTCATTTTATACATTTTTAATTTTGAATAGCAAATGTAAAAATAAAATTGAATTTCACTAACTTTTTTATGCTAAAATTGTTGTTAAATCATATATTTTTAATTCAAAATAAGTAATTTCGTTGCCAATAAAAAAATTACGTTTTGTCATCAAAAGAAAAAGAAGTCAAGGAAACCCCGTTAATGAAGCAATACAACGAGATAAAAAGAAAATATCCCGATGCTTGTTTGCTTTTTCGCGTGGGCGATTTTTATGAAACTTTTGGTGAGGATGCTGTTCGTGCTTCTAAAATTCTGGGAATAACACTTACAAAACGAGGCGCTGGTTCTGCAACAGAAACGGCTTTGGCAGGTTTTCCGCATCATTCTATCAATACCTATTTACCTAAATTAGTTAAAGCAGGGCTTCGAGTGGCTATTTGTGACCAATTGGAAGACCCAAAAATGACGAAAACTATTGTAAAACGTGGTGTGACTGAACTCGTTACTCCAGGCGTTTCAATGAACGACGAAGTTTTAAATTCTAAAACAAACAACTTTTTAGCATCAATTTATTTTGGTAAAAAAATAATAGGCGTTTCGTTTCTTGATGTGTCTACTGGAGAATTTTTGACATCGGAAGGCAATGAGGAATACATAGACAAGTTGTTGCAAAATTTCAGTCCAAGTGAGATTTTGGTTTCCAAACAAAATAAAGGTGATTTCAAAGAAAAATTCGGTGACAATTTTCACGCTTTTTATCTTGAAGATTGGGTTTATAAAGAAGATTATGCCACCGAAACTTTAATCAATCATTTTCAAACCAATTCGTTAAAAGGTTTTGGAATTGAAGAATTGACTAACGGAATAATTGCTTCAGGAGCCATTTTATTTTATTTATCTGAAACACAACACAATAAAAATCAGCATATTACTTCGATTCATCGCATTGCCGAAGATGCTTACGTTTGGATGGATCGATTTACGATTCGTAATTTAGAATTGTACCATAGTTATAACCCAAATGCGGTAACTTTACTTGATGTAATTGACAAAACGCTTTCGCCAATGGGAGGAAGAATGCTCAAACGCTGGTTGGCACTTCCACTAAAAGATGCTAATAAAATAAAATCTCGTCACGAAGTGGTCGCTTATTTTAAAGAAAATATAGATATTCTTCAAAAAGTACAATATCAAATCAAGCAAATTTCCGATTTGGAAAGATTGATTTCTAAAGTAGCTGCTGGGAGAATTAGTCCTAGAGAAATTATTCATCTTAAAGAATCGCTAGATGCTATAATTCCAATAAAAAAAATCGCTTTGCAAAGTTCTCAAGAAGCGGTAAAAGTGATTGGCGATAGTTTACACAGTTGCGATTTATTGCGAGAAAAAATAAAAACTACCTTAAACCAAGATGCTCCGGTTGCCATAAGTAAAGGAAATGCAATTGCTTCAGGAATTAATGCCGAATTAGACGAATTGCGTGGTATTTCTTCACTCGGAAAAGAATATCTCGAAGGAATAGAAAAGCGCGAATCGGAACGAACAGGTATTTCATCGTTAAAAATATCCTTTAATAATGTTTTCGGATATTATATAGAAGTTCGAAATACGCACAAAGACAAAGTGCCGCCAGAGTGGATTCGCAAACAAACACTTGTTAGTGCCGAGCGTTATATTACGGAAGAACTAAAAGAATACGAAACCAAAATTCTGGGAGCCGAAGAAAAAATTCAGCAAATAGAAAGCCAGCTGTTTGAACAGTTGGTGAGTTGGATTGCAACGTATATCAAGCCAGTGCAATTAAATGCAAATTTGGTAGCGCAGCTGGATTGTTTAATTTCGTTTGCGCAATTGGCTATTGATAACAAATATAATTGTCCAGAAATTAACGATTCGTTTGCTTTAGATATAAAAAATGGTCGTCATCCTGTTATCGAAAAACAATTGCCAATTGGTGTTCCATATATTGCCAACGATGTTTTTTTAGATAGAGAAACCCAACAATTGATAATGATAACTGGACCAAATATGTCTGGAAAATCAGCTATTTTGAGACAAACAGCTCTAATTGTACTTTTAGCCCAAATGGGAAGCTTTGTGCCAGCCGATAGTGTGCAAATGGGAATTGTAGATAAAATATTTACTAGAGTAGGAGCGAGTGATAATATTTCGATGGGAGAGTCTACTTTTATGGTTGAGATGAACGAAACGGCCTCCATTTTGAATAATATTTCCGATAGAAGTTTGGTTTTGTTGGACGAAATAGGACGTGGAACGAGTACGTATGATGGGGTTTCGATAGCTTGGGCTATTGCCGAATTTTTGCACGAAAATCCAGCACAACCTAAAACCTTGTTTGCCACACATTATCACGAGTTGAATGAAATGAGTCAATCACTGGTAAGAATTCAAAATTATAATGTTTCTGTGAAAGAACTAAAAGATACAGTTCTTTTTATTAGAAAATTAGTCAAAGGCGGAAGCGCTCACAGTTTTGGAATTCACGTGGCTAAAATGGCTGGAATGCCACAAATAGTGATTCAAAAAGCAGAAAAAATATTGAAGAAATTAGAGAAAAATCATTCCGCTGATGCTTTAAACGGATTAAAATCGAATAAAGACGATATGCAAATGAGTTTTTTTAATCTCGATGATCCACTTTTGGAAGAAATAAAAGAGGAGATATTGAATTTAGACATCAATACACTAACGCCAGTAGAAGCTTTGATGAAGCTAAATGAAATAAAACGAATGTTAAGCAAAAAATAAACACTGTTAAAATTAGGGTTTTCAGGAAGTTATAAAAAAGTATAAATTTTTTAATAAAAAACACTTGTATTATTAAATTAATGTATTAAATTTGCCCTCGCAATACAATAAGCGTATTGTAGTTCTTTTAAATACAAAATGCGAAAATAGCTCAGCTGGTAGAGCGCGACCTTGCCAAGGTCGAGGTCGCGGGTTCGAGCCCCGTTTTTCGCTCAAAACCATACAATAATTTGAAGATTGAACTATTTATATTTCAAAAATCAAATAAAATGCTCGGATGGTGTTATATTTAATTAATTTTTTATAAAAATTAGAGGTAACATTTAAAAGTAAAATGCTCGGATGGTGAAATTGGTAGACACGCTGGACTTAAAATCCAGTGAACAGCAATGTTCGTGCGGGTTCAAGTCCCGCTCTGAGTACAAAAAGCTTCAAACTATGTTTGGAGCTTTTTTTTTATAAAAAGCAACGATACTGTTTATGTATTCAACGTTATAGTTTAAGAGTTATTTTAGTGTCAAAATTACTGCGTTTTATTTTATCAGATTACTATGTTTTTTGTTTATATTCTATATTCTTCTAAGTTAGATAGATTTTATATTGGTACAACAGATAATGTTTATAGAAGGGTTTGTGAACATAATTCAGGATTTTATAAAGAATCATTTACTACAAGAGGAGTTACCTTGGGAGTTAGTTTTAAGTTACAAAACCGAGTCTAGTATAAAAGCTTATAAATTAGAAGCGTTTATTAAACGAATGAAATCAAGAAGTTTTATTGAAAGAATTATTTTAGATTTAACCATATTAGATCATATCTATAAAAATAAGATATAATTATGCGGGTTCAACTCTGAAGCCTCGGAGCCGCTCAGAGTACAAAAAGCTTCAAACTATGTTTGGAGCTTTTTTTGTTTTAAAGTTGTCTTGTCCTGAAATAGCGATACAAAAATATTTTTATATAATAAACACTATTAATTAAATTAATGCGTTGATATTGTATTAAATAAATATATTATGAAGGTATTTACTTTTAAGTTTATTATTTTGTTTTTTGTCTGTAATGGAATTAGTATTCAGGCAAAAAACCATGTAACAAAAACAACTACTGCTGTAGATTTTAAGGTATTGATTTTTCATAAAACCAATGGATTCCGACATACAGATGCCATTATTAGCGGTATACAAATGATTACGGATCTTGGTGTTTCAAATGGATGGACTACTGATAACACCCAAAACTCTACCGATTTTAATGCTACAAATTTGGCACAATACAAAGTTGTAATCTGGGCAAATACTTCTGGAGATAATTTATTATCCACTAGTGAAAGAGCCGCTTTTGAAGCTTTTATTAGAAATGGTGGAGGTTTCATCGGTATTCACGCTGCTACTGATACTTACAGAAACGGCAGTTGGTCTTGGTATAATGATTTAGTAGGTGCTATTGTTCAAACATCGCCTAATCACACCTCAAATAATTTTCCTGGTATAATGGATGTTTTAGATACAAATAACATTATTGTTAATCATTTAGGAAATACGTGGTCGAAAAATGAAGAATGGTATTACTGGAGATTAAATGGAGGATACCTCTATAGCGGCAATATAAATTTACTACAAGTGAGATCAACTGGAAATAATTCTTATGATGAAGCCCGACCTGCAACTTGGTATAAGCAGTATGATGGAGGACGTTCCTTTTATACCGCTTTAGGTCATAATGGTTCCGATTATGTAGCCAATTCAAATTTTGGGCAAATGATAGGTAAAGCCATTGTGTGGGCATCAAATACAACACTTGGAATGGGTGAATTCGACAATTCAAATAGTAATTTTTTGATGTATCCAAATCCAGCAAGTACTGAAACAGTAATTTGCAATATTCCAGAGAATGCAGAGATTAAAGTGTTTGATTTAATGGGGAAGATAGTATTGCGTAATAAATACTTAGCTTCAGAGAAAGTTAGATTAGACTTAAGCGGATTATATACTGGAATTTATATTATAAATATTACGAATGACGCTATAACAAAGTCACAAAAGTTAGTTTTACAACGGTAATTATCAGGATTAATCGATAGAATTCCCAGAGGTTTGATTTTGGAATAGTTTATTCTCGCATTGTGTATTTGCATAACTCAACTGGAATAATGCGATTATACGCTGACTTGATAGGTGTTATAAATGGGGTAGAGGCCAGAACCTTCTGATACTGGTTTAAATCGTAGCGTTTCTTAAAAATCAAACATTATTTGGTTTGTGATTAATTGCTGGAGGCTTGCAAAAAGCTTTAAACTAGTTTGTTGCTTTTTGTATTTTTATCCATTAGGAATTTGTATTTTCGCTTTTTGATATATTAGAAAATGAGTGCTTTTGTAATTACTAAACGACTTAGCGGAGAATATAAATTTGAATTTACTTCTAGAAAAGGAAAAGCTATATTTATTAGTAACAACTTTGAATTGCGATTTGAATGTGAGGAGGCTATAGAGTATCTAAAAACAAATCTTGAAAATAGTACTTTTATGAAGTTTAAATCTTCAAGCGGTAAGTTTTTCTTTAAATTAATTATTGATAAAAAGGAAATTGCTATAAGTAGGAAGTATTCAACTCAATTGATGCTTGAAAAAGGAATCAACGAAATTAATAGGTATGCTTTTAAGTCAGAGACTTTGGATTTTTCAAGTAATGATTTTGTTTTTCCTGAAATAATCGAACTACAATAATTTTTTTCATTTTTTGAGAGTTGAATGCAAAAGAAAAGCCACCCAAAAGGATGGCTTAAAAAAACTAGATTAAAAATCTAATTATTTTTTTACTTCTTCTTTAACAGCAGCAGCAGCAGCGTCAGCAGCTTCAACAGCAGCACCTTCAACAGCTTCTGTTGCAGCAGCAGCAGCAGTATCAACAGCAGCAGCAGCAGCTTCAACAGCTTCTTCCATTACTGGAGCAGCTTCTTCAACTGGAGCTTCAGTAGCAGCAGCATCTTTACATGATACAAAAGAAACACTCATCATAGCTACTAAAGCTAAACTTAAAACAATTTTTTTCATCTTACTTAATATAAAAGGTTAATTATTAATTCTCTGCAAAGATATAAATTTTTTAATACGCAAAACTTTTTTTTGCTTTTTTTTAAAAAAATATTTTCCCACAGGTATTTATTCATTCACAATATGTATGCCAAATATTATTGCTCATAAATAATATTTTTCAGGCTTAAAGAAAACTAGTTATTTATACTTTTTCTTTTTTTTGATTTTTTCTTCGGATGTACTAGTTTTAGCTCTTCAATAATGTTTTTTGCTCCAGCAAACTTGTCGATAATAAACAATACATACCGTGCATCAACCATAATATTTCTGCAAATCGAAGGGTCGTAGTTGATGTCACTCATTGTGCCTTCCCAAACTCTGTCGAAATTTAATCCTATTAAATTTCCGTAAGCATCGATGGCTGGACTTCCAGAATTTCCTCCAGTAGTATGATTGGTTCCAATAAAGCAAACAGGCATTTTGCCATTTTCTGCATACTGCCCATAATCTTTGGTGTTGTATAAATCGATTAGCTTTTTTGGAACATCAAACTCATAATCTCCAGGTACATATTTTTCCATTACACCATCAAGATAGGTTGTACAATTATATATAGTAGCGTCTTTAGGCTCGTATCCTTTTACTTTTCCATAAGTAATTCGCAAAGTGCTGTTGGCATCTGGGAAAATTCGAGCGTTTTTATTCAGTTCTAATTGCGCTTTCATATAGCTGCGTTGCAATGCGATGTTTTTGAGATTGATTTCATCAAATTTAGGCAAAACCTCTTTCATATATTTGTCTGCTATTTCTTTCACGAAAATGTAGCCTACATCTTGGTTTAGATTTGCTAAAATGGTTTTGCTATCGCCTGAAAAAAGTTTGGTTAATGCTTCATAATTTACCAATTTTGAATTTTTATAAATGTCAGAAGCTAATGTTGCGGAATTTATAGCGGTCAAATTGTTAGGTAAAAATTGTTTTGGCGATTTTGTAGCATAAATCTGAATTAGTTTTTCGAAAACTTTTTCATCGACAGTTGGGTTAAAATCTTTGTAAAAGTCTTTCAGACTAGCAAGCAAATTATTTTTTCGGTCATTAAATGCTTGTTCGCCTTTGGTATTGAAAACTTGCTCTAATTGATATACTTTGTATGCGGTGCTTAGCAATTCGGTATTGCGTAAAAAAACTTCGGTAAAATAGTCTCTGGCAATGGCATACTCCTTAATGTCGATGTAGTTTTTTTGAAAATCGGATAATAAGTTTCCGTATTCGACTTGTTTTCCTGCTTTGATTACATTTTGTTGAAAAGCAAGTTCTTCTTTTTGTTTTTTGGCAATAGCATTAGATTTTTTTAAACCCATAGTTTCGCCAATCCATTTTTTCCAATAATTCGCCACGCCTGCATATTTTGAGGCATATTGAATTTTGATGGCGTTGTCTTTTCGCATAAATCCGTCTTGCACTTTCAAAGCTGCATCACGAACTTCGATTTTGGCTGGATTCAATTCGTTTTGAATTTGTGCTACTGCAAACGATGGTAAATACTCTTGGGTTCTTCCAGGAAAACCTAAAACCATTGTGAAATCGTTTTCTTGGATTCCGTCCAGCGAAATTGGTAAAAAATGTTTAGGCGTGTAGGGAACATTTTCCTTAGAATAGGCTGCTGGACGATTGTTTTTGTCGGCATAAATTCGGAATAATGAAAAATCACCAGTATGTCTTGGCCAAACCCAGTTGTCAGTATCAGAACCAAATTTTCCAATCGAACTTGGTGGAGCACCTACTAAACGAACGTCTTTATAAGATTCAATTATAAATAAAATGTACTGATTGCCTTCAAAAAAAGTTCTGATTCGGTTTTCTTGCCACGCTTCTTTTTTGAAACTGGCATTTGTCTTTGAAATGTTTTCTTGAATTTTCTTTTGCTTTTCGACTTCCGACATAATGGAAGTAACGCCATCAAGAACCTGTGAAGTCACATCGTTGATGCTTACAATAAAAGTCACTTCTAAATCTTTGTTCATCAGTTCGTCTTCCATTTTGTATGCCCAAAAACCATTGGTTAGATAGTCGTTTTCGACAGTTGAATGGCTTTGAATATTATCGTAACCACAATGATGGTTTGTCAAAATCAATCCTTTTGGCGAAATGACTTCGGCTGTACAACCACCATCAAATTGTGGAACGGCATCTTTTAAGCTCGATTTGTTTACGGAATAAATGTCTTCGGCAGAAATTTTCATACCCAAGTTTTTCATTTCGGTTTCGTTCATCCCTTTTAGTAACGATGGAATCCACATTCCGCCTTGTTGGGCTTGGGTTTGAACGATAAATAATAAGAGTAATAGTTTTAAAAATTTCATTTGGTAATAGTGTTATAGTTTGTATTTCATTAATTTTCGGTTGTGTACTTCAAAATCGTTGGCAAGATACAATTTTTGAGCGTTTTGGTTGTGGTTTTCAACTTCGAGTAAGAGTAGTTTTAACGATAATTTATGACTCTCGGTTTTTATGAAATCCATAGTTTGTTTTCCAATGCCTTTACCACGAAAGGCTTCCTTAATATATAGTTCGTCTAAAAAAGCAATTTTTCCTTTGTATTCAAAACTAAAAACAAAAGTTAGAATTGCGTAGCCAATAATTTCCGAATCATTATATATAAGATAGGCTTTACCTAAATTTTCATTGGGAATAAATTCTTCAAATAATTTTTTGGAAACTTGAATGTCAATCGGATAATTATCAATAGCATAGAAATCTTGCATCATTGTGGTGATGATTTCTATTTCGGTAATTTGAAGAGGCTTGAAGCTTGTCATTTCAAATGATTTAATATTACTTCTGTCGCGCCTTTATTCATTTCCACGAAAGTACTGCAAATATGCCCTTTTTCATATCGAATATCTTCATTTTGAAGCAATAAATGGAATGCTTCATTTAATTCTTTTTCATTTGAAATCGAAATGCACCCTTCCGAATTCACCAATGCTGTGGCTTCGGCAAAATGGGAGTAATTTGGCCCAATAATGATTGGAATACCAAAAGTAGCTGGTTCGAGAATGTTGTGCACACCAGGATTTCCAAAACCGCCTCCAACATAGGCAATATCAGCATAGCTATAAATTTTTGTCAAAATCCCGATAGTATCGATGATAAAAACATCAAAATCGGCTAAATTTTTAGCGTCTTTTTCAGAAAATAAAACTACTTTTTTGGAAATTTTGTTGTTCAATTCTTGTATTTGTTCTGCTTTGATATTGTGTGGCGCAATTATGAATTTTACTTTTTTGGATTGGTTGATGTAATTTATTAGTAAACTTTCGTCTTTTGGCCACGAGCTTCCTACCACAATTGTTGTCCTTTTTGTCTTTCCAAACGAAGTGAAGGAATCTATAAAATCTAACGAATTATCTCGTTCTAAAATAGAAACTACACGATCAAAACGAGTGTCCCCTGATATTTTTACATTAGTAAAACCGATGCTTTGTAACAAAATTTTAGAACTTTCGTTTTGCACAAAAAAATAATCAAATGTTTGTAGCGCATTTCTATAAAAACCGCCATACCATTTGAAAAAAGCTTGTTTCTTTCTGAAAATTCCTGAAATGAGATAGGTTTTAGTATTGTTTTTGTGTAACACGTTCAAATAGTTAGGCCAATATTCATATTTGATAAAGAAAACCAGTTCGGGATGCACCAAGTGCAAGAATTTTTTAGCATTCGATTTGGTGTCTAAAGGCAAATAAACGGTAACATCAGCAACCGTATTGTTTTTTCGAACCTCAAAACCTGATGGCGAGAAAAAAGTAACTACAATTTTATGATTTGGAAATTTTTCTTTTATTTTTTCCATCACAGGCAATCCTTGTTCATACTCACCAAGCGAAGCCGCGTGAAACCAAATGGTTTTGTCTGTCGGGTTTATTTTTTTGGATAAAGTTTCAAAAACAGTATTTCGTCCAGCAACAAATAACTTGATTTTAGGACTAAAAAGGGCTACAATGTTTAATAAAAAACCTGCAAAATGAACTACTAAATTATATAGAAAAAGCATATCAATAAATTTCTGAGGCTAAAATACGTTTTCTTTTAACTAAGTATAAATGATTATAGTAAAATTGCTATTTTTGTTGTTCAAATTTCCTAAAATGAAAAAAATTCAAATGGTTGACCTAAAAAGTCAATACGAAAAAATAAAAGATACTGTAAACGCTTCTATTCAGGAAGTTTTAGACACTAATACTTATATCAACGGCCCTGAAGTTCAAAAATTTCAGAAAAACCTCGAAACGTATCTTGATGTAAAACACGTAATTCCATGTGCCAACGGAACCGATGCTTTACAAATTGCAATGATGGGATTGGGATTAAAACCTGGTGACGAAGTAATTACTGCCGATTTTACCTTTGCAGCTACTGTAGAAACTATTGCTCTATTGCAACTAACCCCAGTTTTGGTCGATGTTGATATGTACAATATGAATATCGATATTGATGCGCTTCGCAAGGCCATAACGCCAAAAACAAAAGCCATTATTCCAGTGCATTTGTTCGGTCGTGCTGCTAATATGGAAGTTATTATGCACATTGCAAAAGAGCATAATTTATACGTAATCGAAGACAATGCACAAGCCATTGGCGCCAATTGCAAATTCTCTGACGGTTCCAAAAAGAAAGCAGGAACGATAGGTCACGTTGGTGCAACTTCGTTTTTTCCTTCTAAAAATCTAGGCTGTTATGGTGATGGCGGTGCTATTTTTACGAATGATGATGATTTGGCACACATACTTCGTGGTATTGTAAATCACGGAATGTATGAGCGTTACCATCACGATGTGGTAGGAGTAAATTCTCGTTTAGACAGCATTCAAGCTGCGGTTTTAAATGCTAAACTGCCACTTCTTGACACTTACGGAAAAGCGCGACAAGATGCGGCCAGAAAATACTCAGCTGCATTTGAAGGACATCAGAATATTGTAGCTCCAAGCATTTGTGATATTTGCGATTGCCACGTTTTTCACCAATATACTTTGCGAATTGTCGATGCAGATCGTAATGGATTAATGCAACATTTGCTCGACAAAGGCATTCCTTGTGCGATTTATTACCCAATTCCGTTGCATTCACAAAAAGCATATTTAGATGCTCGTTACAAAGAAGACCATTTTCCAGTAACCAATCAGTTGGTCAAAGAAGTTTTGTCGTTGCCAATGCACACAGAACTTGATGACGAACAAATCAAATTTATAACGGATTCTGTTTTAGAATATCTTAAATAGGTTTATTGTTGATTTGGTTATTCATTTAATCGAATAACCAAATTAACAGATTACCAAATCAACAATTTATGAAAATACTAGTTACAGGTGGCTTAGGTTTTATAGGCTCTCACACTGTTGTTGAATTACAAAACGAAGGTTTTGATGTAGTTGTTATTGATAACCTTTCCAATTCTTCTGAAACAGTTTTAACTGGAATAGAAAACATTACATGCAAAAAACCCATTTTTGAACAAATAGATTTACGAGAAAAACGAGCTGTTCAAAAATTTTTCCAAAAACATTCTGATATTTCAGGAGTAATTCATTTTGCAGCCTCAAAAGCGGTTGGAGAAAGTGTCGAAAACCCATTGTTGTACTACGAAAACAATATTCATTCGTTGGTTTATATTTTACAAGAATTACAACAAAAAAACGAAGCAAACTTTATTTTTAGTTCTTCTTGTACGGTTTATGGTCAAGCCGAAGCGATGCCAATTACTGAAAACGCACCCATTCAACCAGCAATGTCTCCCTATGGCAATACCAAACAAATTGGCGAAGAAATCATTATCGAAGTTTGCAAAGTAAGCAATATTAACTCGATTTTGTTGCGGTATTTCAATCCAATTGGTGCGCATTCCAGTGCTGAAATTGGCGAATTACCGATTGGTGTGCCACAAAATCTAGTTCCATTTATCTCTCAAACCGCAATAGGATTGCGTCAAGAATTGTCAGTCTATGGAAACGATTATCCAACTCCAGATGGCACTTGTATTCGCGATTACATTCACGTTGTTGATTTGGCGAAAGCTCACGTTATCGCTTTGCAACGCTTGTTGCAGAAAAAAAATGTAGAAAAAGTAGAGACATTCAATCTAGGCACAGGAACAGGAAGTTCCGTTCTAGAAGTGATTACTGCTTTCGAAAAAGTTTCTCATCAAAAACTGCCTTATAAAATAGTAGCTCGTCGTGAAGGAGATGTGGTCTCTGCCTATGCCAATACCGATAAAGCCAATAGGGTTTTGGGTTGGAAAGCCAATTCAAGTTTAGAAGAAGCGCTAGAAAGTGCTTGGAAATGGGAACAGAAAGTTAGATTGTAAAATTGATGCAAAAAGTAGTTTTTATAGCAAGTGTTCTTCTTTTTATGGCTTGTGGAAGCACTAAGAATCAATTTGGGATAGCTCAAAAACACACTACTTTAAATGGAAAAAAACCTATAGTTGTTGCCCATCGTGGTGCTTCGGGTTATTTGCCAGAACACACGATAGAAAGCTATGCCAAAGCCATTGAAATGGGAGCTGATTATATTGAGCCAGATTTAGTAATGACAAAAGACGGGCAACTCGTTGTGCGCCACGAACCAATGCTTTCTGGAACAACAAATGTGGCTGAAATTTTAGAATTTGCACATAAAAAAACAACAAAAAACATAGATGGCGCAGTGCTAACAGATTGGTTTGTTTCAGATTTTACTTTAACGGAAATGAAACAATTAAAAGCCAAACAAGCATTTGAAGAAAGATCTCAAGACTTCAATAACTTATATTCGATTCCTACTTTTGCGGAAGTTATTGCTTTGGCAAAACAAAAATCAAAACAGCTAGGTCGTACAATTGGGATTTATCCAGAAACAAAACATCCCTCTTTTCACGAGAATTTGAATTTGAAAATCACAGATAAATTATTGGAAGAGTTAGAAATTGCCAATTGGAATACTGTTTCTGCACCAGTTTTTATACAATCGTTTGAAGTTTCAAATTTGCAATACATCAGAAGTAAGTCTTCTGTTAAAATCATACAGTTGTTAGGATGTTATGATGTGGCTTTAAATGGGGATTTGATTTTTAATGTTCCAAAAGGCGAAACAGTCTCTGAAGGAAAACCGTACGATTGGTATTTAAAAGGCGATACTAGAGATTTTAGTTTTTTTAGAACTTCGAAAGGATTAGATTTTGTAAAAACGTATGCAACTTGAATTGCAGTTTGGAAACCATTTATAATTCCGTACAAAGCAACAGATACAAACAATGATGGTGTTGCTGATGATGTAAGCAAAGATGGAAAAGTCAATGATGCAGACAAAGAAGCACTGCAGCCAACTCATTTAATTGCTGAGGCGCATAAACGAGGATTGCAAGTGCATTGTTATACTTTTAGAAATGAAAGCCGAAGATTATTAAAAACATACAAAAACAACCCAATTCTAGAATATCAAGCATTTTACAAATTAGGGATTGATGGATTATTTTCAGACTTTACCGATACGGCCGTAAAAGCTAGATGATTTTTGCTATTATTTCTTAACCGATTCTTTCAATTTTTTAGCACCTTCTTCTACTTTTTCAGCACCTTTTTCAATGGCTAATTTTACTTTCTCTTTGACTTTGGCAGAATCCATTGCTTTTTTAGCTTTCACTTTAGCAGAATCTAAAGCCAGCTTCATATCGGCAGAAACGGCTTTGGTAGCTTCTTTTACCTTGTTTGTAGTATCGTCTTTGCAGGATGCCATTAGTAAAGCAACACTTAGAATTAGAATTATTTTTTTCATAATGATTTATTTTTAAATTATCCCGAAATCGTCTCCACACTATTATCAATTTTTCCAACCAGTCCAACCAATACTTTCCCTGGACCAACTTCAGTAAATGAAGTCGCACCGTCTTTAATCATTTGTTGTATGGATTGTGTCCATTTTACAGGAGCTGTCAATTGGGTAATTAAATTTTTCTTGATTTCGTTTGAATCAGAAACGGCACTCGCAGTTACATTTTGATATACAGGACAAATAGGAGTAGAGAATGTTGTTGCTTCAATAGCTGCTGCTAATTCCTCACGAGCTGGCTCCATCATTGGGGAATGAAATGCTCCACCAACAGGCAAAATCAAAGCACGTTTTGCTCCAGCTTCTTTCATTTTTTCGCATGCTTCTTCTACTGCTTTATATTCCCCTGAGATAACCAATTGACCTGGACAATTATAATTGGCAGCCACCACAACGCCATCAATAGAAGCGCAAATGTCTTCTACAATTTTATCTTCCAAATTCAAAACTGCTGCCATAGTGGATGGTTTTATTTCACAGGCTTTTTGCATTGCCAAAGCTCTTTTGGAAACCAGTTTTAATCCGTCTTCAAAGGATAAAGTGCCATTGGCAACGAGTGCTGAAAACTCACCTAACGAATGTCCAGCAACCATTTCTGGTTTAAAATTTTCTAATGTTTTGGCTAATATTACAGAATGCAAAAAAACGGCGGGTTGGGTTACTTTGGTTTCTTTGAGTTCTTCGGCAGTGCCTTCGAACATAATATCTGTAATTTTAAAGCCCAAAATTTCGTTGGCTTTTTCGAATAATTCTTTGGCTAATGCTGAGGTTTCGTACAATTCTTTTCCCATTCCTGAAAATTGAGCGCCTTGACCTGGAAATATATATGCTTTCATAAATTTAATTAAAACGATTAAAAATTAATTTTAAATTTCAAACAAAAATACTGTTTTTTAAGATATAGTTGATTTTTAGAATCGGTATATTTGAAATATTGAAAATGGTACAATGAAATCCGAAAAAGAAAAAATGCTGGCTGGCGAAACTTATTTCAGTAATGACAAAGAATTAACTATTGAAAGGCAAAACGCTAAAAAACTACTTCACAAATTGAATGTAACCGAATATTTAATGAATGGTAATGCAAGAGGTATTCTAAAACAATTACTGCCAAATGCACACAAGCGTTTGTATATCGAACCTCCTTTTCATTGCGATTATGGTTATAATATTCATTCTGGCGAAAATGTGTATTTCAATGTGAATTGTGTGGTACTAGATACAATGAAAGTAACCATTGGAAACAATGTGTTTTTTGGTCCAAATACTCATATTTATACCGCTACACACCCCCTAAATACTATAGAAAGAAGAACTGTTGAAAGTTCTAAGCCAGTTTCTATTGGGAACGATTGTTGGATAGGTGGAAATTCAATTATTCTTCCTGGTATTTCGATAGGGAATGATTGTGTGATTGGAGCTGGTTCGGTTGTGACCAAAGACATTCCAGACCATTCGCTGGCTGTTGGAAATCCTGCTAAAGTGATTAGAAAAATAAATTGAAAAACTATTCGTTTTTATAAAAACTCAAAGCTCCAGAAGGACATTTGTTTACTGCTTCCATAATTTTTTCGGAAGTGGAAGCATCTATTTTTATCCAAGGTTTGTCTTTGGGTTGAAAAACATCAGGATTCGCCCGAACACAATTTCCTGAATGAATACATTTGCCCGATTGCCATACTACAGTGATTTCGCCATTAGTATATTCTTTTTTAGTGTCTTTTGGATCCATAATTATAGTGTTGTGTTAATACTTATTTTCCCTTTTAATAATTTAGAAATGGGGCATTTTTCTGCAATTACCAATAATCTTTCTTTTTGTTCCAATGTTATTTCAGACGAAAAAGAAATATTTCGTTTGATAGTTGTTGATAATTCGCCTCCAGTTTCTTGCTGTAAATTTAATGAGATATATATTTCAGGAATGATCCATTGTTTTCTATCAATATACATTCGCAAAGTAGAAAGCGTGCAACTCGCTAACGATGCTAACAAAGCAGTAAATGGATCGGGACCTAAATCTTTTCCACCTACATTTTCTGGTTCATCCATCAAAATTTGACCGTTTCGCCAAGTGATGGTGCACAAGTATTTTTGTAAACCAATACTTCCTGTTATGTCTTTTTCAAATAGATCTTTCATTATAAAACGTCTTGAAATTCAGGTACTTTATTAAAAACACTTTTTGCAAAAGGACAGAGCGGAATGATTTTTATGTTTTCCTCTCTAGCATATTCAACGGCTTTGGTTACCATTTTTTTACCAAAACCTTTTCCGTTAAATGCGGAATTTACTTCGGTATGATCAATGATGATTTTGTCTTTTCCTGCAAAAACAAAGGTCATCATTGCTTCATGTTTTCCATTTACATCAATGTAAAAAAAGCCTTTTTCTCCATCGATTTTTAATTGCGCTTCTTCGTTCATCTTTTATCAATATATATTATTCCATTGGAATTTCCATTAACAAAAACTCAGCATCAGTATTAGCTTTAATTTCTAATGATTTAAAATCAGTAATTCCCAAAGCATCACGAGTAGCTAATTCTTGACCATTCACTGTTACTTCTCCATTTAGATTAAAAAAGTACAAGCCATTACCTTCTTTTTTTAATTCATAACGTGTAGTTTTTCCTGCTTCAAATTTTCCTAAATGGAACCACGCATCTTGATGTATCCAAACCCCAGCATCATCAGGATTTGGGGATAGAATTTGTTGTAACTTATTATTTCTGTCTTCTGGATTTAGAGTAATTTGTTGGTAACGCGGTTCTACATTTCTTTTGTTTGGGAATAGCCAAATTTGAAGTAATTTAGTTTGTTTGTCTTCGTTTGGATTGAATTCACTATGTTGAATTCCAGTTCCTGCACTCATTACTTGAATGTCGCCATTTTTGATTACTTCGGTATTTCCCATACTATCTTTATGAGCTAAATCACCTTCAAGAGGAATCGTAATAATTTCCATATTATCGTGCGGATGAGTGCCAAAACCCATTCCAGCCGCAATAGTGTCATCGTTCAAAACACGAAGAACGCCAAACTGAACTCTATCAGGATTAAAATAACTTGCAAAACTAAAACTATGATAGGCATTCAACCAACCGTGATTGGCGTTTCCTCTTGTGTTGGCTTTGTGTAGAAAAATATTTTCCATAGCTATAAATTTAATGATTTTTATGATACAAATTTACAATAAGGAAAAGTGACTTGTACTTAATGTAGATTAAGAAAAGTATATTGAATTAATTTGAACTATCTCCAAAGAGCAAGATGCTATTTTTTATAAAAAAAAATAGTTTTGCTACAAATAATTGTAGTACTTTTATTCTTGATTTATTAACCAAAAAAAAAACTAACAAAAACAAAAAACTATGTCACAAAATTTAAAGCCTTTGCAATGTTCAATTATTAATTCGTCTCCTTTTACAATTGACAACACCGTCAATTTAGAATATCCAATGGCGCCAATGACATCAGTTTACTATGTATCTGATTCAAATATGCTTATTATCAAAACGGTAGTTTTTGTGGATAGCGCAGCAGGAATTAATCCAGAGGAGCTTAGTTTTGTTTCTTCAGAAAACAAAGGTGTTCTTACATTAACATTAGATTATACTTTTGAGGAAGAAACGCCTTCAACTTTTTCTTGTTTTTATATAGAATTAGGTTACCCAGCAACACCAGGACAAATTACATCGGTTATAACATTCTTAAATAACGAAGATCCTAAAACGAGTAGAGGAACAACAACTGAAGTTCCACCACTGTAATTTCATTGTAAATTAATGTTTAGAGTAAAATATATATTTTATCTTCTATTATCAATAATTACTCCTTCTTCTTTTGGTCAACAAAAGGAGAACGAGCAATTATTTTATACTAGCATAGAAGAATTAGCGAAATCAAAATATCAAAATCAAATCAATTTTAATAAAGCAATAAAATATTTTATTGAAAAAAATAATGATTCAACACTAATCTATTGCAATAGACAACTTGTAGAGAATAATAAAATTCCTGAAGTAAATGATTATTGTCATTATTTTAGAATGAAAAGCTTTAAGAATAAAAAACTGTATAAGGAAGCATTAAAAGAATCCAATATTGTTTCAGAAAAATTTAAATATTATAATGATCTTCAGATAGCTATAGGTCAACTGTATTTAGAATTGTACCAATTTAAAAAAGCATTAAGTTATTTTTTAAAGGTTGAAAAAAGCCAGTCGCAAAACCTTCTTGATCTAGCAGATTTAAATGAAAATATTGGAGTATGTTATCTTCATTTAAAGAATTATAACGATTCTGAAAAGTATTTGCTTAAGTCTTCTGAAATTTTGAATTTAGAAAAAGAGGAGGACAAATTATATTACAACTCTACCAACCTTGCTAATTTATATTACGAACAATATAAAGACAAAGAAGCTATTTTTTATTTTGAAAAAGCCTATTTAATTTCAAAAGAGTCTAAAAATTATTCAAAAAAAAAATCGGCGGCTAATAATATGGCTGTAGTTGAAGAAAACAGAAAAAACTTTGAAAAAGCACTTATTTTTAGAAAAGAAGCGGAGAAGTGGAATGATTCATTAACGGATCAAAATAAAATTTGGGCAGTTGCAGATGTGGAAAAGAAATTTGCTATTACCCAAAAAGAAAAGGAAATTCGAGTTCTTGAAGTGGAGAATGAGATTAAAAACACGCAACGAAATGGACTGTTTCTTGTCGCTCTTTTATTATTGAGTATGTTTGGCATTGGGTTTTATTTTTACAGACAAAAAATTAAAACCAACAAAATTATTCTTGCACAAAAAGATAATCTTGACGAATTAAATGCCACGAAAGATAAACTATTTTCAATAGTTAGTCACGATTTACGTTCCTCTGTGAATGCTTTAAAAACTAGTAATACCAAACTATTAAGTAATTTAGAAACCAAAAATTATGCAGAATTAGATGTGCTGTTACACAAAAATAATGCAATTGCTAACAGTTCTTATAATCTGTTAGATAATTTACTCAACTGGGCGCAACAACAAACAAACCAATTGTTTTTCCAGAAAGAATCTTTGCACTTGCACTCTATTGTACAACAAGTAGAATACAACTACAAACCATTAGCATCCAATAAAAATATTGAGCTCATAAATAAAGTTGAAAAAAATGTTTTTGTCTTTATGGATTTAGATTCTTTGAAAATAATAATGCGAAATATTCTAGACAATGCATTAAAATTTTCAAAAGAAAAAGGAACGATCTCTATTTATACTCAAAATTCTGAAACTGATTTTATACAATTAGTTATTGAAGATTCTGGTATTGGAATGAGTGCTAATGTGATACAAGAATTACTGCAAAAAAATATGCAATTATCTAAAAAAAATAACAAAGAAATTATTGGAACTGGACTTGGAATGCAACTTTGTAAATCTATGATTGCCAAAAACGAAGGAAAACTAGATATTGAAAGTAAAGAAGGTCTTGGAACAAAAATTATATTATTTTTACCAAAAGATAAGGCGAATGGATAAGATAAATATTCTCATAATAGAAGACACAAAAGTGGAGAGTGATGAATTGGCAAATGTGCTTATCAATAGTGACTATAATATTGTGGGAATAGCTACTAATTACACTGAAGCATTGACCTTGTTTTATCAGAATAAAGTCGATTTAGTGATTATTGATGTTTTCTTAAACGGTCAGCCTGAAGGAATTACTTTTGCAGAAACTATAACAATAACTCCTAATGCAGCGAAACCATTCGTTTTCTTAACCAGCTCTAAAGACCGTCAAATTTTTGAAAGAGCTAAACTTACCAAGCCATTTAGCTTTCTACTTAAACCTTTTAACGAATTAGAAGTTTTGTATGCCATTGAAATGGCTGTCGAAAAGTTTTATGAGCAAACTAATGTATTTGTAGGTGAAGATGAAGATACTGTTATTGGTAACAATTATTTATTTATAAAAAAGAACACTGCTTTAAAGAAAGTGGCAATTGAAGACATTATTTATATTGAAGTTGAAGAAAGATATTGCAATATAATTACACAAAAAGAAAAATTTCTAGTAGCTCTTTCTTTAACTAAAATCATTTCTCTTTTAGATGCTGATAAGTTTGCAAGAACACATCGTAATTATATTGTAAATACTAATAGAATTACTGAGATAATACTTGCTGACAACTTAATAATATTAGAAGGAAATCATAAAATAAATTTAAGCGACAAATACAAAGATTTTATACGCAAGTTTAAAATATTGAAATAATTTTTAAGTAAAAAGATATTTAAAATCTTCCAATTTTATTGGGAGATTTTTTTTGCTTTAAATCCTGTTAAGATGATTCTCTTTTCTCATAACAGAAATTCTTCTGATTATGCAAAAAAATAAATTTTACCTTATTTCTTATTGTAGTTCTATAAGTTAAAATTAAGGTTAAATTGTTACCTTATATCAGAAGCTAAATTACAAAACTCATTGGTGAGTAATCAACAAATATTAGTGATTAAATTAGAATTTGTGTTGATTTGTGAAAACAGAGTAGCCTTGCTTTTTCTAAAAACTATGAAAACGATAAAAATATTAAAAAATCACAAATTTTTATATTTAATAGTGATTTGCAATTATATTTCTTCTTTCGTGACGTAAATATTGCTTCTTGTATCAAAAAAAAATGATGTTTTAGATCTTTTTCGTAGACTTGTAGTATAAAATAGACTCAAGATAAATTTTGTAAATAGCTTATTATTTTATCAAGAATCAAATATTTAACCCATTAATTAACAAGCTTTTAAATCCTTTAAATTATATAACTATGTCAAATTTAGATTCCTACATTCAGAAATTATTAATTGATGATGAAACTTTATCACAATTTATTCAAAATCCTTTGGTTTCAGAGTCCGCCTATGGACTAACAAAAGCTGAAAGGTCTGTATTAAGAAGAGTTCTTATACATCTTCCAGCAACAGCAAAAAGTGGGTTTTCAGGTGCGAGATCTTATGCATCTTTTCGCAGATCACTTCGTCTTATTCAAAATGTACTGCATAATTCTTCAACAACTGTGCATGCGAATGTATTAAGCGCAATCTCTAATGTGGAAGCTGCTTTAGTACCTAGTGCAGTAAGTCAAAATGGGGGCACATTTTTCATGTACGTGTATTATCCTAATGGAGGTAGTAATGATTTTACCTGTAAAGCTAATTCAGATGTTAATAATTATGGAGGTCCTTATTCCAACTATCGCTATTTTCAAATAGTTTTTGGCGAAGGAGCTACCACAGTTGAAAGATTACTTTTAGGAGCTTCTCAAGCTTTTCCAAATAACATTTCGTACCAAACAGTTAACGGAGCTAACGGATCACCATACGTTTCTGAAATTGATATTGACGGAAATTCAATAATTGCCGATTTAAGCAATCCTTGTTATAATTTATCAAAAAATCCAAAAGCTGATGCCGCATTTTGGTTTTATTCAATAAATGGTTTGCCAAACCATGAAGGGAAAAATGGCATAGAAGGAATGAGTTTTAGAGATTATCCTCTCAATAGTGGTGATACAGTTTATTGGCAATTAATTGCTCCAGATCAGGCATATGGCTTTCAGCCTTGTGTATAAATAAATTACATTTTTCTGATAAAAATTGTATTAAATTTCCGATTGCCCCAAAGCACTCAACATCTATAATAGTTTCTTATTTTGTTAAAATTTAAGATATGAACTTATTTAATTTTAGTCCAAATTTTGAAAGTCAAAAAGCTTTTAGATTGTACTTTAAATAACAAAGAGAAATAAAATAGATGTTGAATGTACATGGTGGTTAAAAAGTGTTTTTTTGGATTTTAAGCAAATAGAGTTATAAATAAAAAAAGTATTGGTAGAATTTCTTTACGAAGTATAACTAAAAAGCAAAGTTTAAACTTGCTTTGATTAATTTGAAAAAAAACAATAAGAACCCTTTTTTGCTATGATACATAACTTGGGAAAAGTAATGATAATTAGAGATCTAGGTATACTTTAGAAGTAATGATTGAATTTGATGAAGGGTATATTTAATATCAGTATTGCAAAGAAGATTTTTTAGGAAATTATCTTAAAATCAATAGAAAATATCTTCAATTATATCCAAATGAATTTGTTTTTAAATTAATAGAATATACTTTAAAAAAACTATTCTCTAGGCGAACAATTGCATTACATAATTTTGATATTATACTTATAATCTGAAATAGAATACTTAATACTAAAAACGCAAACAAAATTATGTCAAAAACTAATTTAAACATTCCAGCTGGATGGGTTGGTGGATTTCCGCCCGCAAATATGCCTAATATGGTATATCCTAAAAGAGACCTTTCATCATTACCAATGCTAGGCAATATGGATAACATCAATTTTTTGCAAAGACAATTAGGCGTTAAATGGCCAGAATTTAGCTGGGAAACTGAAAAAGGAGCAAAAGACCCTAAAAGATGTTTTCAGCAATTTTCGCCATATATTTCTAGGATAGGTTACACCAACGAAGGAAGAATATATTCTATAATTTGTCCTCAACAAGGTATTTGGTTAGAAGATGAAATTTGCTTAAATGTTGAAATTACTGTAACTGGGCAAAGAGGCTGGGTGAATGAAAGCACAAAAGAACTTGCGGCAGATATGACTGTAGAAGGTAAAATATGGTTTACTCCAGCAGAACACCAAGGTTTAAAATTGAGAGGACTTTTGCCCTTATTACCTAAAGGTTATCCTATAAATAAAGAAAACGCAATAAGGGTATTAACGCATTTACCGAATGATCCTAATCAACCTATTTTTCAGGTAAATAAAGGACTTACCCCAAGATTTACCAATCCAGATTTTGCAAAGCATGACAATGAAGCATTTACTGAAGGCAATATAGATGTTGAAATTGGAGGTATAAGACTTATAAATAATTCAAAAATAGATAAGTTTAATCAATTTATTTTAGATGTTTTTAACACAGGTTCAGGTAATATGTTGCAAAAAGGGAATGTATTGTCATGGAATTTATGGTTTGTAGAACCCACATTAGTTTCTATTCCAGAATGGAAAGATCATGCGAAAAAGTGGAGAGACTCCATAGATGCCCATCACGGTTCTCCAACAGGAGAAGGAACTAAAGCTCGATATTTTGATGGATCTTATTTTAATGCTAAAGTATTTGTAATAGAAGAAATAATCAAGTATATTAAAGAGCATATATAGATGTAGTTTAAATTTTTTTGATTGAAGCGAAAAATTAAGATTTTTGTTTCAGATTTTTACTTTTTTGAACTTCATAACACCACTAAGGTGTAACAAAAAGGAGAAATAGGGCGCAAATAGATAATTTTGCAGCCAATTGAAAAAAAGTTAAACGACTTCTAATATATAGATATAAAAATATTAAACTAATTTTTAATTAAATAAACTTAAAATCTTCCAATTTTATTGGGAGATTTTTTTTGCTTTAAATTCTCGTAAGTGGATTTTCTCATCTTATGACATAAATTAAGCTCTTGGTGTCAATAGCTGTTTTTTAACTTATTTCTTGTGGTAATTTTATATCAAATAATATATTAACTCATTTTTATTAATCTAGAAAGAATAGAATAAATTAAAAGTATAAATTATGAAAAAATTTAACCTTAAACTAATTGCTCAATTGTTTTTATTGGGATCTATATTAATAGCGTGCAATAAAAATAATTATCTACCACTAGATGTAAAAAAATCTTGTGAAGTCTCTGAATCCGAATTTGCATCGTGGTTTAAAAACGAGAAAGTAACAGAAAATGGTTTTGTAACACCTGCAAATAGTGTCAATTTTGTTCACAAAACCAACTGTGATTTTTATAAATGGTCACAACGAATGTTTTTATGGATGACTTCGAATGGAAGTTACAATGAAACTGTTTTTGAGTCGCCAGAATTCTACTCTGTTATGCCTTTAGTAAACAACCAAAGAGTATTAATTAAAAACCAACCAGGAAAAACATTAAGAGCAATGGCTAATGTTGATAAAACAGGTAAAATTGTTAGCGAAGAAGGGCAAGCAACGGATGATGTTTTAATGGATGCCAATGGTAATTTAATTTATTATATTACTATGGTTAATGACGTCTACGCGGAATTTTTAACAGCTGTTAAAAATAAAAAAATGAGTGGAAAAACTTTTCCGACAACAAAAGAAGAAAGAGATAGTATTTTTAATTATGCAAACGAAAATGGTATTGAATTGAAAAACAGTAATACGCTTGCAATTGAAATAAAAACGTCTTGGGCTGAGGTTTCTAAAATTAAAAACGATAAAGAATATATCACTATTGATGCTTTAATACCTGTATATACTAAAAGTAGTGAAGGAGTCTGGGTAATTACTGGGGAGAGAAATGCAAAATTGGCTTTGATTGGAATGCATATTGTAGGAAGTGCAAATGGGCATCCTGAAATGATTTGGGCAACTTTTGAACACAAACAAAATACTCCAAATGCAGGTTATCAATATGTAAATGATAAAGGAAAAACAATAACCGTACAATCAGATAAAGGCAATGAATGGTTATTGAATAATAACATAAATGATTCATCAAATGTTTCACATATGACTTTTAAAAATGATTCTATTATAGCAAATAAAAACTTTACAATTTCACCTAGTTGTACAGTAAGAACAAAACCTTGGGGAAGTAGTACTGATGTGAAACCAAATGCAGAGAATACTTCACCAGCAGATTCGAATAGTGAAATTATTTCTATTAATAACTCTGTAATCACTAAGCTCAAAGGGAATGATATTCGTAAAAACTATGTTTTTATTGGAGCAACTTGGACAGAAAATGGCTCAGCACCTAATGGATATAGCTACAATTCTAGTATAGATTCTCTTAAAGTATCTGGTGTAGCAATTGGTACTAGTCAACTGGCTAACTCAACAATGGAAACGTATGCGCAAAACGGCGAAAAGTACAATCCTTATGGTTCTTGTTTTAGTTGCCATAGCGATGCTAAAAGTTTACGACCAAGTAGCATAAGCCATATTTTTGCTAAAATAGCACCGTTGTCAAAAACTATAAAAGGAACTAGTTTAGTCGAAAGTCTTAATTACTCTAATGCTAGGTCACGGGTTAAGTTTCCGAATAGCGTCTCTTTTTAAATTTTGTCAAATAAACTGTTTCGCACAGAAAATGTGAAGGTGGATTCTGAAAAACCTTACGAGTAAGAAAAAATAAAAAACATTTAGTTTATGAGTAATTTAGGCACTGCAAATTTTGGTTCTACTGTAGAACTAGGAAATGGAGCTCAATTTTGGGCTTATTTATCACCGGAGAATGAAACTTCAAAAATGATTAGAAGTTGGAGAGTAACAATCTCTCAAGGAAATTGGTCGGATTCGATTTCAAACGAAAACCCAAGTAAACAAATCCAAACTAACGGATTGTCTGGCAATTTCAATTTAAATGTTGAGGTTTTAAGTGGTTCTACCGGAATGTGGCAAAGTTTACTACCTGTTCAAGGCAGTACCAATCAGATCGGGTGCAACTCTAATTGTGCATCAATGGTTGGTATAGTTGCAGATAGCACTACTCCTCCAATTGGAAGTATTAATGCGAAGTTTTGGACTACGTGGGACGCAATGTGTTCGACCAAATAATTAATTAAATACGAAAGGGAATCGTCTATTAATGGCGATTTCCTTTTTCTCTCAATAACCTACTTTTCATTTTACTAAAAAACTCTGGAGTAACACCAATATAAGAAGCAATATTTTTTTGAGAAATTTTTTGAATTAAAGAAGGATATTTTTTACAGAATTTTTCAAAACGTTCTTCAGCGGGTAAGCTTAAGTTATCCATTAACCGTTCTTGATATGAGACCAAAGAATTTTCAGTCAAAATTCTAAAAAAGCGTTCTAGTTTTGGAATTTCGAAATACAATTTTTCCTGATTTTCTTTTGATAGCAAAACCACTTCGGCATCTTCAAGTACCTCTATAAATAGATTACCTTGTTTTTGAGAAAGTAAACTATACATATCGCCAATCCACCATCCTTCGCAAGCAAAATGCAACACATACTCCACAATGTTGTCGTTGATACTAAAGCTTCTTAGAATTCCTGAACTTACAAAATAAGAATACTTACAAACTTCACCAGCATTTAGCAATATTGTCTTTGCTTTGTAATGATGTGTTTCGGTTTTAGATAAAAAAAGTTCTTTTTCCTGAGGAGTTAAAGAAACATATTTGGATAGATTATCTAAAATTAGCGACATATTCTACTTTGTAGTTGGCAATAATTTAAACGAAGTAGCTTTAAATCTATCTCCAACAATTTCTCCAGCAATTTCTGCTTTTCTGATCGTAGAACAAAATCCATCGTGAGCGTGGGCATCACCGTGATCGTCTAATTTTGTACCTTCTACAAAATAGGCTTTTCCATCAATTCTAACGGCTAGGTCACAACCGCTTGCTTTCATTCCAAATTTGCATTGTCCGCAAGAAGCTTCTACAATTTTAGTTTTCTCTGTTTGTTTTTTATCTTGTGCATTGCTTAATAATGCTGTAAATAAGAATAAAATAAGAATAAAATTTTTCATTTTTTTTAGATTAAGAAGTTAATGTGCTTTTATGAATAGGGACTAAATTGATGTTTTTATAATTCTCTACACACCGTCTTTTCGGGCCACATTTCATTCTGTGAGGTCCGCATGAGATTAGTATTGAAACGATTATGAGTCCTAAACAAATTTTTTTCATATTAAGAATTTACTATTACTAAAGTAGCAATTTTTTTGGCTCGTTCTACAATTTCTTCAATTGGTTTGTCTAGAGTGTCATTAGTCAAAATCACACCCATTCTTCGATAAGGTCGTGAAGTGGGTTTGTTGAAAATTCTAAAATCGGTTTTTGGCAATGCTGCCACTTTTTCGATACCAGAATAGGTTGGGTTTTCAGAATGTTCTGAAGCTAAAATTACTGCACTTGCTCCTGCTTTTTCTAATGTGATTTCAAAAATAGGCAAACTCAAGATTGCTCGTAAATGCAATTCGAATTCGTTAAAATTTTGTGTTCCTGCCAAAGTCACCATTCCTGTATCGTGTGGGCGAGGAGATAATTCAGAAAAGTAAACGCCATCATCAGTCAAGAAAAATTCGACACCAAATAAGCCTGCACCACCCAGCGCTTGAGTAACTTTTCTCGCCATATCTTGTGCTTCGTGCAAATCTTTGTCGGAAATTCTAGCGGGTTGCCAACTTTCTTGGTAATCGCCACGCTCTTGACGGTGACCAATTGGTGCGCAAAATAAAGTTGGATTATTATTTTGAACAACGGTCAATAAAGTTATTTCGGAATTGAATTTTACAAAAGCCTCGACAATGACTTCTATGACATCACCACGAGAACCTTCCACAGCATAATTCCACGCTTTTTCAATGTCAGATTCGGTTTTTATGGTCGATTGCCCTTTCCCAGATGAACTCATCAATGGTTTCACAACGCACGGAATGCCGATTTCTAAAACTGCTTTTTGCAATTCATCGGATGAGGTTGCATAACGATAATTTGCAGTTTTCAGACCCAACTCTTTGGCAGCCAAATCACGAATCGCCTTTCGATTCATTGTGAAATTTGCTGCTTTTGCTGATGGGACTACTGTTATTCCTTGTTTTTCATAATCGTAAAAACGTTCGGTACGAATGGCTTCAATCTCTGGAACAATAAAATCAGGTTGGTGTTTGGCAACAATTCGGTCTAATTCTGAACCATCAAGCATATTAATCACTTCAAAACCGTGAGCAACTTGCATTGCTGGAGCGTTTTCATAACTGTCAACAGCAATGATGGTTTGACCGATTCTTTGTGCGGCAATTGCAAATTCTTTGCCTAATTCGCCTGAACCGAGAAGTAATATTTTCATTGGAGAAAGTTTATAATTATAAATTTTTAAGGGGAATGGTTTCTTTTTTTTCTAGCGTGAGGGATAGAGGCGGTATCCTTTTTTTATTTTGTACTTCGACAGGCTCAGTATGACAAAATAAAAAAAGATATAGCCGAAAGCCCGACCCGATTTTTCTTCGGGTCACGCCCAAATTTTAATTATTCTGAATTCGGTTTATGCTAAAGCTTCTTTGATTCTTTTGAGTGCTTCAGTTAGGATTTCTTCGCTTGTGGCATACGAAATTCGGATGCAATTTGGATTTCCGAAAGCATCGCCAGTCACGGTAGCTACGTTGGCTTCGCCTAACAAATACATTGAAAAATCGTCGGCATTGTTGATGGTTTTGCCTCTTAATGTTTTTCCAAAATAGGAGGAAACATCTGGAAAAACATAGAATGCGCCTTCAGGAACATTGAGTTTTACGCCTGGAATTTGTTTGGTTAAAGCTACGACTAAATCTCTGCGAGAGTGAAATGCTTTGACCATATCATTCAAAACCGATGGATCTGCATCAACAGCAGCAATTGTGGCTCGTTGTGCTATGGAATTTGCTCCTGAGGTTACTTGTCCTTGCATTTTGGTACAGGCTTTGGCAATGAATTCTGGTGCGCCAATGTATCCAATTCTCCAACCTGTCATTGCAAATGCTTTGGCAACTCCGTTGACAGTGATGGTTCTGTCGAACATTTCTGGAATGGAGGCAATGCTGCAAAATGTGCCTGAAAAGTTGATGTGTTCGTAAATTTCGTCTGCAACAACAAAAATATTTGGGTATTTTTTGATTACTTTTGCTAGTGCTGTTAGCTCTTCACGGTTGTAAACGGATCCACTCGGATTACAAGGGGAGCTGTACCAAATCATTTTAGTTTTTGGCGTGATGGCTTTTTCTAATTGTTCTGGTGTGATTTTGAAATCGCTTTCAACAGTTGTTGGAACTTCAATAGGAATTCCGCCAGCCATCTTGACAATTTCATAATACGAAACCCAGTATGGTGCTGGAAGAATTATTTCGTCACCATCGTTTATCATGCATTGTGCAATATTGTAAAGCGACTGTTTTGCGCCTGTGGAAACTACAATTTGTGACGGTTTGTAATCGAGATTGTTGTCTCTTTTAAATTTTCTACAAATGGCTTCTTTCAATTCCAAATAACCTTCTACAGGTGTGTATTGCGAGTAATTTTCGTCGATGGCTTTTTTGGCTGCTTCTTTGATGAAATCTGGGGTATTGAAATCTGGTTCGCCTAAACTTAAACTGATAATATCTTTGCCTTGTAATTTTAATTCTCTTGCTAATGCTGCCATTGCCAAGGTTTGTGATGTAGAAAGTGCATTAATTCTGTCTGAAAGAAGATTGTCCATTAAATTGTGGTGGTTTAGTATAGTTAGATTACAAATATATTAAAAAAAAAGACGCACACTTGGTACGTCTTTGTAATTTTTTAAGCGGCAATTAGAGGCTTTTGCCCTAAATCTTTCAAGTGACGAAAGTGAGCAATAACTGCACTTCGCATTGTTTTGTATTCGTAATATGGTAAATTACATTCTGAAGCAGTTTGTTTTACGATTTCAGCAATTTTTCCATAATGGATATGGCTTATGTGTGGAAACAAATGATGTTCTACCTGGTGGTTTAATCCGCCAGTATACCAGTTTACGATCCAGTTTTTTGGTGCAAAGTTAACGGTAGTAAACAATTGATGAATGGCCCAAGTATTTTCTATTTCGCCTTCCTCGTTTGGATTTGGGTTTGTTGTGTCATCAATAATATGTGCTAATTGAAAAACAACGCTTAATATTAAACCCGCTGTATAATGCATTGCGAAGAAACCAATAAGCACTTTCCACCACGTTACTCCTATAAGTAATGGTAAAACCAACCAAAAACTGAAATATACTATTTTAGAAATAACCAATCCTGTCCATAAATTTGTTGGATTTGGCGCGTCTCCATAGGATAATTTTCTTTTTAAATACCCCCCCATTTGTTTAAAATCGGTTGTTAAACACCAGTTTATAGTTAATAATCCGTAAAGGAAAATGGAATAATAATGTTGAAATGCGTGAAATTTCTCCCATTTAGCTTCCTTAGTAAAACGAATTACTCTTCCTGCATCAAGATCTTCGTCGTGTCCAGGGATATTGGTATATGTATGGTGCAACACGTTGTGTTGTACTTGCCAGTTGTATACATTTCCAGCAAGAATATAAATGCTTCCGCCCATAATCTTGTTCAGCCAAGGTTTTGAAGAATAGGAACCGTGGTTTCCATCATGCATAACATTCATGCCAACTCCAGCCATTCCAATTCCAATTACAATTGATGATAGGAAGTGAACCCAGAAAGGCATATTCACAAATAATATAGCAAAAAATGGGATGAAAAATAGACCAAACATAACAGCAGTTTTAAGGTGCAATTTCCAGTTTCCAGTTTTTTCTAATCGGTTGTCTTTAAAGTAGGTGTTTACACGAGAATTTAAAGTTCTAAAAAACTTCATAGAATCGTTCCGTGAGAAAGTAGGGATGTTTGTATTCATAATATATGATATAATTTGCAAAGATAAATATTAAATGATTTGAAAAGTAAACATTAACACATTTTTAAATCTAGTATATAAATATGTACTTTTGTGTAAAAATAGTATAAATGGAACAAATTTTAAAGAATTTTCCTAATTTAACAGACGTTCAACGCGATCAGTTTCAAAAATTGGAAGCTTTATATCAAGATTGGAATGCCAAAATCAATGTGATTTCTAGAAAAGATATTGATGAATTATATATCAAACACGTTTTACACTCGTTAGCCATCGCTAAAATTCAAGCCTTTGAACCAGGGACTTATGTGCTTGATGTGGGAACTGGTGGAGGTTTTCCTGGAATTCCGTTAGCGATTTTATTTCCTGAAACTCGTTTTTATTTGATTGATGTTATTTTAAAAAAGATAAATGTTGTGAAGGCTGTTGCAGAAGCTTTAGAACTCAAAAATGTAAAAGCGGAACAGCTTCGTGCCGAAAATGTAAAAGGCGATTTTGATTTTATTGTAAGTCGAGCCGTGACCAATATGCCTGATTTTGTATCTTGGATAAAAGATAAAATCAAGAAAACCAACAAGCACGAACTTCAAAATGGAATTCTTTACTTAAAAGGTGGAGACTTGACTGAAGAATTAAAAGATTTTCCTAAAGCCACAGAATATAATATTTCAGAATTTTTTGAAGCTGCGTTTTTTGAAACTAAGAAAGTCGTGCATTTGCCCTTGAAGTTTAAGCCATAAAAAAGCCACGAATTAGCAATTATTTGTCAATTCGTGGCTTTGTATTTATTGTTTAATCTATCCCAAAAAAGGATAGGCGTAATGTTCTGGTGTTACAAAAGTTTCTTTGATTGTTCGTGGTGAAACCCAACGTAGTAAATTTTGTGCTGAACCCGCTTTATCGTTTGTTCCAGAAGCTCTAGCGCCTCCAAAAGGTTGCATTCCTACTACAGCTCCAGTTGGTTTGTCGTTAATATAAAAGTTTCCGGCTGCATTTTGTAAAGCAACGGTAGCTTCTTCAATAGCGTAACGATCTTGACTCAAAATAGCGCCAGTA
>NZ_JANOQD010000040.1:0-16777 GCF_031422135.1 Flavobacterium sp.
GTAATTTCAAATGCAGTAGTTTCTGTTTGTGTGAGCAATAGTATCACCTTATCAGCCATCAATACGCCAGCTACAATAAGCCCTTGGTTGTCTTCCAACCCAGCAATAGCAACGATTTCAAACACAGGAGTGGTTTCAGGATTAGCCGCAGGAACTACCATAATAACCTATACCGATACAAATGGTTGTCAAGATACAGAGACAATAACCGTAAGTACACTTCCAGTTATATCAGGAACACCAGTTGCTTGTGTGGCAGCTACTACTACATTATCAGCGACCAACACACCAGCGCTAACCAACCCATGGGTTTCTTCGGCTCTTGGTATCGCTAGCATTTCAAATACAGGAGTAGTCACAGGAGTTTCGGCAGGAACCACCATAATAACATATACTGATGTCAATGGTTGTCAAGACACACAAACCATAACTATAAATGCATTGCCTGTTATTTCGGGGACAGCATTGGTTTGTATTACCAATACCAGCACATTGTCAGCCACTAACACGCCTGCAGTTGGAACTGCTTGGACATCTTCCAACCCAGCAATAGCCACAATCTCAAATACAGGAGTTGTTTCAGGGTTAGCCGCAGGAACCACGATTATAACGTATACCGATGTAAATGGTTGTCAAGATACAGAAACAGTAACCGTAAATCCACTTCCAGTAATATCAGGAACGCCAGTTGCTTGTGTGGCAAGCACCACTACATTATTGGCGAGTAACCCACCAGCGCTAACCAACCCTTGGGTTTCTTCTGCTGTTGGTATTGCTACCATTTCAAATACAGGAGTAGTCACAGGAGTTGCAGTGGGGACTAGTACGATAACTTATACGGATGTCAATGGTTGTCAAGACACCCAATTGGTTACTATAAATGTATTGCCAGTGATATCCGGAGTGGCTTCGGCGTGTGTAAACAATACCACCCAATTGGCCTCTACCACTTTGCCAGCACTTACAACTCCTTGGTTGTCTTCCAATCCAGCAATAGCTACGATTAGCAATACAGGATTGGTCACAGGTGTTGCAGCAGGAACAGTGATTATAACATATACTAATATAAACGGATGTCAAGACACAGAAAATATTACCATCAATGCCCTGCCAGTAATTTCAAATGCAGTAGTTTCTGTTTGTGTCAGTAATACAATAACCCTCTTAACAGGAAACACGCCAGCTGCAATAAGCCCTTGGTTGTCTTCCAACCCAGCAATAGCTACCATTTCAAATACAGGAGTAGTTACAGGAATTTCAGTAGGAACAACTACCATTACCTTTACCAATATTAATGGATGTCAAGATACTGAAATAGTCACTGTAACCCCATCGCCAACGGCATTGATAACCTTAAATTCTGCATCTGCAGTATGTTCCGATGCGACAACAAGTCCAGTGGTAACTATAACGGGAACCCCAAATGCTACAGTAGTCTATACCGTAAATAGCACAAGAAATACCATAATTATCCCAACAACAGGAACAATTGATATTCCAACAGTACCATTAACAGCAACTACCACCTACCAATTGGTAAGTGTAGAAGATGCTTGTTTGGTAACAACAACACAATCGGTAATAGTTACTATAAACCCAAAGCCCATTCCAGCCCCAGTGGATGGTTACATTTGTTATAATCAAAGTAACAATCCTGTAGGTACATTTACAATCGATTCAAAATTAGACAATACGTTGTATGATTTTGTATGGTCTGATGTCAATGGAGTTATTGCAGGACAAACACAAAGTACATATGTTGCTATTGCAGATGGGAATTATACCGTGGAAGCCACCTTAAAAGTAGCCCCATTTTGTGCTTCAGATCCAGTTACAGTAAATGTGAGAAAAGTGTATCAATTGGAGCAAATAACGGCAGAAGTAACCACGACATATTTTGCAGATTCTCAAACCGTAACCGTAACAGTTGTTCCAGTGGGAGAGTATGAATACCAAATAGAAAACGGACCATTTCAAAGCAGTAATGTGTTTGCAAATGTGACTCCAGGAACCAAGGTAGTGAGAGCCAAGAATATTTGTAATGGATTGGAAACCGAAGTTTTCATAGTAGATTATCCCCGTTATTTTACACCAAACGGCGATGGAATACACGACACTTGGAATATTTCATCGTTGAGTGCACAAACTAATGCAAAAATTTACATCTTTGATCGACTTGGTAAATTGGTCAAACAAATACAACCATCAGGAGCAGGTTGGGATGGTAGTTTTGCAGGAAATGCATTACCATCAACGGATTACTGGTTCACTATTGAGTATGAAGAAGACAATGTCATCAAAGAGTTTAAATCACATTTCGCATTAAAAAGATAGAGTAAATTGAGATAAAAAAAACGAGCAATTGCTCGTTTTTTTTATCTCAATTAGTTTCTTAAATTATATGAAGATAACATTAAAAAGAATAAATTTACCTGTTGGGTGTAATTATTGATATAACGTGTGTTCGACTTTTTTTTGTGCAGAGAAAAACGGTACAAAACTTCTCGATACGCTTCGCTACTCGAAGTGACGTGTATCGAGAATCGTTTTTAATGAAGTTTTTCTTGTTGTCAATAGGATTTTTTTCAAAAATAACTCGAACTGACGAAAAATTATCATTAAAAACTAATTACACACAACAGGTAAATTTATACTACTTTTTTTGAATTTTTTATTGACAATAATTCTTAGGTTTACAATGAGTTTAAATTATCATTATAATAAATGTATTTTTTATTCAAAAAAAAGTAGGAGTGGAGTTAATCCTTAATTTTAATTTCAAACATTTTATCCCAATTTTTGCCAGTTACAAAAAAAGTTTTTGTTTTTGGATTGTAGGCAACTCCATTTAAAACATCAACATCTGGATGTTGTTTTACTTTACTTTTTAAATCAACCAAGTTCACCACAGCCTCAACAGCTCCTGTTTTGGGATTTATAATTGCTAAAGCATCTTTTTGATATATATTTCCATACATTTTACCATCAACCCATTCCAATTCGTTTACAGCAGGAATTTTTGTGGAACCAGAATATATTGTGAAATTATCTATCGATTTAAAAGTTTCAGGATCTAAGACCTGTATCGTTTCTGTACTATCAGTCATATATAAGTTTTTGCCATCATTAGTCAATCCCCAACCCTCCATTTTTTTAAAATAAGGCAACGTTTTTTCTTTCGCAAAAGTATCCGCATTATACACATAGCCTTCATTATTTTGATATGTCAGTTGATACACCTTATTGTTTAAAACAGTTATGCCCTCACCAAAATATTTCTCTGAAAGTTCTATTTTTTTATAAACTTCACCTGTTTTATAGTTAGTCTTACGCAAGCTTGAAATGCCACGAATCCCTGTTCCGCTTCCAGCACCATTTCCAGTTCCTTCGTATAAAGTATCACGATAAAATTCCAATCCTTGTGTATACGCTTTTAAATCGTGAGGATACGTATTTATGATGGTATAATTTAATAATCTGGGTTCAACACTTGATACTACTTCAATTCGAGCTTGAATTTCCGCGCTTTCACCTTCATAATATACTAGTACTTTAATATTTTTATAACCTAATTTTTCGTTAGCCAAATCAAATTTAAAAACAGTATTTTCTTTTATTGTAGTCAACTTTTTATCGTTGTTAAAATAAACGACAGAATCAATTTTTTTATTCTTTTCGTTTTTTATAGACAACGAAACCACATCATCAGTATGATAAAGTAATTTAAATTGTGACTCATCTATAGAAAATAAGTTTTTTTTATCCTCAGAACAATTACTAAAAAAAGACATTAAGGTTATGAATGCTAATAGGTTATATTTTTTCATTTGTCAAAAATTTGCGATTACAATATACAACACCATTTTATATAATACAATCTACTTGCAAAAATATAAAAAGATTGTATATTTGCAGCGGCAAGTCCTACACGACCAGCTCCTGCAGACTCCTCCAGGGTGGGAACGCAGCAAAGGTATGTGGTTGAGCGGTGCGATGTAGGTCGCTTGCCATTTTTTAATCTTCCAAGTTTGGAAGATTTTTTTTTGAAGCTATTCTCGCTTTTCACTACAACCTTTTGTTCAAAAACCTTTTTTTGTAACCGCCTGCAAGAGCTTCCTTTGGTCGCTTTGCATACGCCACAAAAAATAGTTTTTTTTCTCAAAAGGGTTTTCGCTTCAATCGGGGCTAGAAAGCAACATTGTCTTCAAATTCGTATCTTTGTTTCAAATACAAATCTCAAAAATATTTAATGAAAGTAGTTTTAATCACAGGAGCATCGTCTGGTATAGGAAAATCTATAGGAGAATTTCTACACCACAAAGGATACATTGTTTATGGTACAAGTAGAAATCCCGAAAAAATAAACAATTCAATTTTTCCACTTCTTGCTTTAGATGTTCGAGATATAAGTTCAATTCAAAATACTATTACACAAATTATTCAAAAATCGGGTAGGATAGATGTTATGATAAACAATGCTGGAGTTGGAATTACGGGACCTCTGGAAGAAATTCCAACGGCAGAAATCAAAAATAATTTTGAAACCAATTTTTTTGGTCCAATAGAAGTAATGAAAGCCGTTTTACCACAAATGCGTGCTCAAAAATCGGGTTTGATTATCAATATTACTTCCATTGCAGGTTATATGGGATTGCCGTATCGTAGTATTTATTCAGCTTCAAAAGGAGCCTTAGAAATTATAACAGAAGCGTTACGAATGGAAGTAAAGTCATTCGGGATTCATATAACAAATATTGCACCAGGTGATTTTGCTACTAATATTGCAGCTGGTCGTTATCATGCACCAGTTATTGTTGGCTCTGATTATGAAAAACCATATAGTACTGTTCTTGAAATGATGAATAATCACGTAGATTCTGGAAGTAATCCTAATGAGATGGCTGAAGCTGTTTACAATATAATTCAGGATCCAAATCCTAAAATTCATTATAAAGTAGGCGCTTTTATGCAGAAATTTTCGATAGTTTTAAAACGAATACTTCCTGATAAAATGTATGAAAAAATACTAATGAATCATTATAAATTGTAATTTTGCACTCGTTTTGCGTGAGTGATTAAGGCGATATCCTTTTTGAGGTACGAAAAAAGATAAAGCCGAAAGCACGACCCTAAGTTTTTTACGAAGGGTCACGCCCAAAGAAAATAAACACACAATTAAATATAAATTAAGATTATGAAATTTTTTATTGACACGGCTAATTTAGCACAAATCAAAGAAGCACAAGCACTTGGGGTTTTGGATGGTGTAACGACCAATCCTAGTTTAATGGCCAAAGAGGGAATTACGGGTAAAGATAATATTTTGAAACATTATGTTGCCATTTGTAACCTTGTGGAAGGCGATGTGAGTGCTGAAGTGAATGCACTTGATTTTGACGGAATGATTAGAGAAGGCGAGGAGTTAGCAGATTTGCACCCTCAAATTGTGGTAAAATTGCCTATGACCAAAGAAGGTATTATGGCTGCCAAATATTTTTCGGATAGAGAAATAAAAACGAATGTAACTCTTGTTTTTTCAGCAGGTCAAGCCTTATTGGCTGCAAAAGCAGGCGCTACTTATGTTTCTCCATTTATAGGTCGTTTGGACGATATCTCGACAGACGGATTAGCATTAATTGAAGAAATTCGTGAAATTTATGACAATTATGGATACGAAACCCAAATATTAGCGGCTTCGGTTCGTCATACGATGCATATTGTTAATTGTGCAAAAATAGGTGCTGATGTAATGACTGGACCTCTTTCAGCCATATATGGTTTGTTGAAACATCCTTTGACTGATATTGGGTTGGCACAGTTTGTGGCTGATTTTGAAAAAGGAAATAAATAGTAGATTTTTAATTCAATTAAAAAAGCGATTTCAGTTTTCTGAAATCGTTTTTTTAATTGAATTGATTTACTTAGTTTAATTTTTGTTCAAAATTCACATCAAATAAGCTTACAAATCCATTGTTTATTGTTCCGTCTTTATGAAGTAGCATTGCACGATGAATTTTTGTAATAACCCATTTGTCTTTAATTTCTTCAAAATTTGATGCGTGTAATTCCGTTGAATTTGTGAATTTGTATTTTGATAATTCCTCTTTCCATTTGCTTGATGAATCGTCAATATTAATCGAA
Source organism: Flavobacterium sp. (assembly GCF_031422135.1). Lineage (GTDB taxonomy): Bacteria > Bacteroidota > Bacteroidia > Flavobacteriales > Flavobacteriaceae > Flavobacterium. The sequence continues at coordinate 6,142 of NZ_JANOQD010000040.1, forward strand.
ATGAAATTCCAATCAGGATGTTTTTTATGCAATTCAGAAGCTCGTTTGTGTGATAATTCTAAATGTGATTTTGCCTCTGTTGAACAAAAATAAACTACTGTTTTAGTTGTGATTATTGAATTTATATCAATTGATTTACCATTAATATCAATTAAATCTACTTTTGGCAACTTCTTGTTTGGTGCTAAAAATTTTATTGATTGTTCAATTTTTTTAATTTCTTTTTGTTTTTCAATGTCTGTTGAAAGGGCAAAATATTGATCTAAAAATTGCTTGTTGTTCATCATATTTTGATCCTCTAACAAATACATAAAAGCAATGTTATTCAACATTGTATTTCTAATTTTTTTATTTGTGAATATAGAGTCTACAACATTTAATTTTTTAATATTGTTTTCAAGTGTTTTTGGATCATGCTCCTTACAAGAAAAATTATTTAGCATCGACGTTAAATAACGTACAAATGGAGAAAAAGTGGTTAATTTCTCGTTATTGAAATTTATTTCTTTTCTGAAATCATAATAGTTTTTTGGTAAATTTTTACAAATATCTTCACCAGTTCTGCTTTTGTGTGCAAACGGATAAGATTCTTTCTTTGATAGATGAGGCATATCAAGCATCGTTTTTGCATACAAATCAAAATCATCGTTCCAATTAATATCTATTTTTTTTCTAGTATAATATGCCTTTTTTGATTCATATCCTTTTTCTATAGTTGTTGAAAAAGTCTTGAAATCATAATCATATATTCCAAAAGAGGCATTTTTGTCTTCTTCATTTTTTAGAAAAAGTTCCATTAGAAAATTATTTTTTTCGTCACCACGACCACAAAATGTTAATGAATTGTCAAATTCATTGGTATTCAAACGAATCATTAAACTATCGTTTTTGTCAAAATAAATATTTTGGTATTCAGGTTCGTGTTTAAAAGTATACATTCCAGGAGAAAGCGAATCGTATCTTTGAAGAAATCTATTTTTATGATCTAATACTATGGTGTCAATAACTTCATTGTCTTTGCACAGAAGTACGAATTTTGAATTTGGATTTATAATCTCTCCTCCAAAATAAGCAACATTTTTATCTTCATTAAATACCTTATTACAGGAAATTAATGAGAGTATTGCAATTATTGAAGGTGTAAAATATAATTTTCTAAAATAGGCAACCATTGATAATTATTTATTTAAAACAAATATATTTTTTAAAAGAATATCCTGCTGTTAATGTAGCGTTAAAAATAGTCCTTAACATATTATAAAGATTACTTCTTGAAAACACTATTTTTTGTTACTTTTGCAACACTTTTATAAAAAAATAAATCAATGTTGACAGTTTCAAATTTATCAGTACAATTTGGTAAGCGAATTTTATTCGACGAAGTAAACACCACCTTTACCCAAGGTAATTGCTATGGAATTATTGGAGCCAATGGTGCTGGAAAATCTACTTTTTTAAAAATATTATCAGGCGATATTGACCCAACATCAGGACGTGTAATCCTTGAACCAGGAAAACGGATGTCGGTTTTGAACCAAAACCACAATATGTTTGACCAAAACACAGTTCTTGAAACCGTATTGATGGGGAACAAAACCTTGTTTGCTGTTAAGAAAGAAATGGACGATTTGTATGCGGATTATTCAGACGATAAAGTCGATAGAATAGGAGAGTTGCAAGTCCAATTTGAAGAAATGAATGGTTGGAATGCTGATTCTGATGCTGCAACAATGTTATCAAACTTGGGTATTGTAGAAGATTTTCACTATACCTTAATGGGAGACGTTGAAGGAAAACTTAAAGTTCGTGTGCTTTTGGCACAAGCTCTTTTTGGGAATCCTGATGTGTTAGTTATGGATGAGCCTACTAATGATTTGGATTTTGAAACCATAGGTTGGTTGGAAAATTTTCTTGCAAACTACGAAAATACAGTATTAGTTGTTTCTCACGACCGTCACTTTCTGGATGCCGTTTGTACTCACGTTTCAGATATTGATTTCAATAAAATTAACCATTACTCAGGGAATTATACTTTTTGGTATGAATCCAGTCAGTTAGCGGCAAAACAACGTGCACAGCAAAATAAAAAGGCAGAAGAAAAGAAAGCGGAATTAGAGGAATTTATTCGTCGTTTTAGCGCGAATGTAGCCAAATCAAAACAAGCTACTTCTCGTAAAAAAATGATTGATAAATTAAATTTATCCGATATAAAACCATCGTCACGTCGTTATCCAGCTATTATTTTTGAAACCGAGCGTGAAGCAGGTGATCAAATACTTAATGTACAAGGTTTGAGCGCTTCGGTAGATGGAGAGTTTTTGTTCAAAAATGTAGATTTGAATATGGCCAAAGGTGATAAAGTAGTCGTTTTTTCTAAAGATTCACGAGCAACATCAGCGTTTTATGAAATATTAAATGGAAATTTAACTCCAGATTCTGGAACTTTTGACTGGGGAATTACAACCAATCAATCCTATTTACCAGGAGACAATCACAGTTTTTTTGAAAACGATTTGACACTTGTGGACTGGTTGCGCCAATGGGCAAAAACTGAAGAAGAACGTGATGAAGTGTTTGTTCGTGGTTTTCTTGGAAAAATGATTTTTTCTGGTGAAGAAGCTCTGAAAACAGGTCGTGTTTTATCTGGTGGAGAAAAAGTTCGCTGCATGTTGTCTAGAATGATGATGATGCGAGCCAATGTTTTAATGCTAGATGAACCTACAAATCATTTGGATTTGGAATCCATTACTGCATTTAACAATTCATTAAAAAACTTTAAAGGTTCTGTTTTGTTCACTACTCACGATCACGAGTTTGCTCAAACGGTAGCCAATAGAGTTTTAGAAATTACTCCAAATGGAGTTATTGATCGTTATACTACTTTTGACGAATACCTTGACGATGATAAAATAAAAGAATTAAGAACTAAAATGTATAACTAATTTAGTCCATTATATTTTAAAACTCCAGTAAATCTGGAGTTTTTTTATGTAAAAAGGATATGATTACTATGAGATCTAACAAAAGTGTTTATAAAGCTAACTGCTACTTTATCAGTAATATTTGATAAAGACTTTTTTGTAATTCCCTCAAAAGCATCTATTTTTTGTAAATCATTGTAACTTAACTGGCTAAAACCCATTGACCAATCTGGAAATTGCCTTTCATTAACTTCTTCATTAAAAACACATATTATAGAGCGATTTCTTGTGTCCATTTTTATTAACTCAAAAAGATTTAATACCGTTTGTTTTTCTCCTTCGATAACTTGCAAGAAATCTCCATCAATGTAAAGTAGCAAACCAGTAATATTATATTTAACATTATTTGATTTTGAATGTGTTAAAAGAGTATGCAACTCATCATCAGTTAAAAGCTTTGTGGCGGAACTTAAATAGATTATTCTATACATTTTGATGATTTATGAGTTTTAATACTAAAGATAGTTAATTAATTGAATATTTTATTCAATAACATTGATTTTTTTTACTTTATAGTACTTTTCTTGCCCAGTTTGTATAAAATCTGTACCCGTTTTGTTCTGTATATTAAAATCATTAAAATTAAAACACCGACTTTTCAAACTTGGATTTATTAATTTGATGATTACCACTTTATTTTCAGATTTCTTTAAAATATTTTCTCTTTCAGTAATTACTTCTTTGAGAATTAATCCTTTTTTTAAATTGTATCCTGCAAATATTCCTGATAATGAAATTATCAATAATAGCAAGACAATAGAAGTTTGAAATCTTTTTGAACTCACATAAATTGCTTCTTTGGATTTGAAAGAGAGCACAATATAATAAACAAAAATCTGTATGAAAAACAGAAAAAATATTGTGGTTCGATGTGAAGCCATTTGAGGCATAAATGCAAATGGAGTAATAGTGCTTAATGCTACTAAAAGCCATTTGAGTTGAGTTAAAAGCCATTTTGACTTTTGTTTTATTGAAATAACTTGGGTAGAGTCTTCTTGGTTTTCTTGTCTAGAACAGCTTTGAAAGCGTATTGCAATTGCTCCAATTGCAGCTAAAATGACAAGCAGTAATGCCCGTTTGGAATAGCTTAAAAGGACAGTTAAAAATCCTTTAATTATAGACCAAAAGGATATGTAGGATGTGTTTAAATTTTCAATATTATCCATTCTTTTAAAATTGCCTGGCGCTAAGACTATAAAAAGTAATCCAAATATCAATGCTAAAAGCAGTAATGAATTGTATTTTAAACTTGTTTTTTTTGAATCTAAAAAATCAATACACATTGTTATAAGTAGTAATGTAATGACAGCAACAGATAAATTTTGTGTTGTAGAACCAATAATTATAGAGAATAAAAAAAATAAAATTTTAGATTGAATTGAAAAATTATTTTTTTGAAATCGTAAAAAAATATAAATCCAGAGGGCACCCAATAATAAATCTAGTGAATATACACCACCAGTTCCCCAATATATAGTTTCAAAAAGATGAGAATAGGAACCCAACCATAAAATAAGAGAAGTAACAATAAAGAAAATAATTTTGTGATTTGATTTTGCTTTCGAAAAATTAAGTTCTAAAGTAATGATTTTGTATAAAAACAATCCACTACCTAAAAAACAAAGGCTCCAAAATAGTGTGACAAATTCAATTTGAATGTATTTTAGAAAAAAACCTTGAAAAAAAGCAGCTAATGATAAAAATCGTCCATCCCAATTGAAATAACCTTTTATACAGTTTTGTAAAATTCCATTGGTTTCTAAATCGACCATAAAATTATAATCGTCAGCCCAATAAAATGTATTCAAATTTAGTAGTAAAATGGAAATTATTACAATTAAACTAAAAAAAGATACTAGCTTAAAAATTATTTTTTTAGGTTTTATCATTTTCTTTAACTAGTAATTAATTCTGCAACCATTCGTCCTGATTTCATTGCAGCGTTTATAGATCCATTCATTAAATAATCGCCACAAAGAAATAAATTTTCGTTGATTATAATATCAGAATTTGATAATTCGTTTGATACTTTTTCTTGGTTTGGTAAGGCGTAATTAATTCTATAAGTTTTAATCATTTCCCAATCATTAACTTGATTTCCGTACCAATTTTTTAGTTCGTTTTTTATATTTTTTGCTAAAGTTTCATCATTACTATCAGGAATTCCGTTATAGGAAACTGAAATTAAAACTTTTCCAGTTGGTGCATATTTATTAGTAACATTCGACATTACGGTCAAATTATTGACCCATTTTTTTGTTGTAGCAGCATTCAAAACAACAACAGCTTTTTTAGTTGGAGCAATTTTGGCTTCAAAATAAACATTGGTAACTTGATGGAAATTTTGTTTTGTTTTAGGAATATAATTTGAAGCAAAACCAATAGCTTCCGTTGCAATAATGATTTTATCAGTTTTGAAAGTTTGTCCGTTTTCGCAAATTATTTTGTTGTTTTCAATTTCAGAAACTTTTATATTGTAAATAATTGTGTTTTCTGGAAGCATTGCCACTAATTGCTTTGGAATTTCTTCCATACCTAATTCTGGAATGGCTGCATCGCCTTCGGAAAACATTTTCATTACAAAATCGAACATATTGCTCGATGTTTTTAAATCGTTTTCGAGAAAAATTCCTGCAAAAAATGGTTTGTAAAAACGGTCAATCATTTTTTGACTAAAACCATAATTTGATAATTGCTCTAAAGTTGATTTTTCGGTTTGTTTAAAAATATTAGAGATAGTGATTTTTACTAATTTATTTTTCAAAAAAAGTGTATTTATTTTATCTTTTAATGAACCAACTGGTGCAAAAAGTGTTGCAAATGTTGCCGATGGACGACGAAACGGATCAGCGATTTCGAATTGCCCGCCATCATAAAGCACCGTTGCTCCAGGTAAAAATTGTTTTAGTTTTAGTTTATCGTAATCCAACAAGGCTTTAGTTTCGGGATATTCTGTCAGTAAAACCTGAAAACCTCTATCTAATCTGAAACCATCAACCAGATCCGTTTTGATTCTTCCGCCAGCACGCTCGCTTGCTTCGAGAATTTGAATTTTGTATCCTTTTTTATGTAGATAAACGGCTGCAGTTAATCCTGAAATTCCTGCTCCGATTATAGTTATATTTGGTTTCATAGCAAACTTTTAATTATTTTATCATTCTTTAAAGTATCAATAAATTTTTTAGAGAAAAGTTGTGAACCATTTTTATTCAAATGTAATGTATTATAAAAAAGTTTTTTATTAAATGAAATACTATCATTCGAATAATCATAAAATGGAATCGCATATTTTTTACTTATTCCTATATAAGTATCAAGAATATGTTTTCTGTTTTTTACAAATAACTGACCATCAATGTATTCAGGCGTATAAACAAAAATTAATTTAATGTTTTTTAATTTACATTCTTTTATATAATTATCAAACAATTCTAAAGTTGCTTGGTCGAATGGAATTTCTATAAATGGAGCTAATTTTTTTGCTTTTTCAAATTCAAAGTCCCATTTTTTGTCTTGACCTTGATATCCATTGATTCTTTCAATTTTATTTTCATTATTTTGACTCATCGATATGGCAGTTTTTAAAGCATCGTGGTTTCCATAATATCTAATTAAAGGCAAATAATAATCTGTAATTTTAAAACCTTTGTAACTAATTGTTGCATTTTTAATTTTATTGTCAAACAACATATATGGTAAAAATTGTTCAGAATTTACTAAATTAGGAATTTTGGACAATGTAAAAATATCGAGAGAATGAATGATTAATTTTGGCTTCTGATTGTTTTCTAAAAATAAAACGTGACGTAAATTTTGTAACCAAAAATTGTGTCCATCTATTCCTAAATTGTAGCAAGTCATTTTTAAGTTATTGGAAATCATTGATGGATCAATTTGAACCCAAGCTCTTGAACTTCCGTATATTAAAACATCTGCATTTATTTTTTTATCTAAAATGTCATTCCATATAGAATATTCTTTATGTGCAAATGAATTTGATTTCTTTAAATTTTTTGAAATAAAAAAATCAATTATGAATGCAAAAATTATTAATGGAAATAAAAAAAGACTAATTTGTTTAATAAATTTTTTCATATTTAAAATTGAAAATAAATAAAATTTTGATCAGAACCACCAAAATAAAAAATCAATAATATTACAGTATAATAAATTGACCATCTAATTATTTTAGGCAATTTTAAATCAATTTTCGAAATTGCAAATTCCCGTTCACGACCAATCCATTCAATGTGTATAAAAACAAAAAATAATACTATTATTATTGAGTCTTGCTTGATGAATTCTGAATGATTAAACAAGTCAACCGAAAATATTTTAGTAATTAATTCAAGTTGCTAGTTTGCCAAATTAAAAAAACAAAGCGAAAGGTTTAGTAAATTTGTTTTGCTAACCAATAAACAGAACCTATGCTTTGCAAAGACAAAATTATACCAATTTTTTGTTTAATTGATGGTATTTTAAAAGGAATTGATTAAAAAAATAATGTAAGAAGACAAGTTTTTGATAGTGAAATCATTTTAACAGGGATTGTTTCATCAACAAATTTTATGGTAATCATTGTTCAGCTATTAAATTTATGAAACAGTTTGGGTTTATTCCCAATATGTTAGAACAAAGTAGATTTAACTGGCGATAGCATAAAATAAGGAAATTATTGCATAAGTTATTTGAAATTAGTTCTTATTTTAAAGATTTTGTTGTGAGATGCATAACATTATTGATTCTTTTCCAGTTGCTGTATCTAACAATATGAGACTCGAAAAAATCGAACAGGTGAAGAAATTGAAAATTATAAAATTCTTAAAGAAGAAAAATACTAAGGTTATACCGCTTGTGCCTATACAGATTATGGTTTAGAAGATGTTGCATTATAAAGAAAATTTATTTTATTAAAAATTCAATGCAAATCAAATGTTAAAAGAATAGATACTTTAAAACAAAATAATGAAAAACTAAAAATGAGAAAAAGAGTTGAAACTTCTCATTTGCTCTAGCCCTTGTTACTTCACTATACTATATTTTTTATTGGAGTTCAGTGAACTTAGTTTAAAGGGAAAATCTTTGGGTTTTGAAACCCATTTTTTCTTGGTAAAAAACAACGACCAAAGGAAGTTCGTTTTTTGACTTAGAAAAAACAGTTTCAAAACCCAAAATTTGGAATGAAAGCAGGATTTGCTTCTGAAAACCGCCAACTTGTCATATCAATTTCCCTTTAAAACCCTGAAAACTGCCAATTTGAATCCATCTTCGTATTGGCACAATGATTGTCATATTGGAAATAAGTTTATAAATAGAAAACACAATAAATTAAAATAAAACAAAATGGGAAAAATCATCGGAATTGATTTAGGTACTACAAACTCTTGCGTATCTGTTATGGAAGGACAAGAAGCAGTTGTAATTCCTAATGCTGAAGGTAAAAGAACAACGCCATCTATCATTGCATTTGTAGAAGGTGGAGAAATTAAAGTAGGTGATCCTGCAAAAAGACAAGCAGTTACAAACCCTACTAAAACAGTTGCATCTATCAAACGTTTTATGGGACACACTTTTGCTGAAACTACCGAAGAGGCTAAAAGAGTTCCTTATTCAGTAGTAAAAGGTGACAACAACACACCACGTGTGGATATTGATGGTCGTTTGTATTCTGCACAAGAATTGTCAGCTATGACACTTCAAAAAATGAAAAAAACTGCGGAAGACTATCTAGGTCAAACCGTTACAGAAGCAGTTATTACTGTTCCTGCATATTTTAACGATGCGCAACGTCAAGCTACTAAAGAAGCTGGAGAAATTGCTGGTTTGAAAGTAATGAGAATCATCAACGAACCAACTGCTGCAGCACTGGCTTACGGATTAGACAAAAAAGGTGTAGATCAAAAAATCGCAGTATACGATTTAGGTGGAGGTACATTTGATATTTCTATCCTTGAATTAGGAGACGGAGTTTTTGAAGTTCTTTCTACAAATGGAGATACTCACTTAGGTGGAGATGATTTTGACCAAACTATCATTGACTGGTTGGCAGATGAATTTAAAGCTGAAGAAGAAATTGACTTGCGTTTGGATCCAATGTCATTACAAAGAATTAAAGAAGCTGCTGAAAAAGCTAAAATCGAGTTGTCATCTTCTGCTGAAACAGAAATCAACTTACCATACGTTACAGCTACTGCTTCTGGACCAAAACACTTAGTTAAAAAATTAACAAGAGCTAAATTCGAGCAATTATCTGATACTTTAGTAAAACGTTCTATGGAACCAGTTGCTAAAGCATTAAAAGATGCTGGTTTAACTGTAAAAGATATCGACGAAGTTATCCTTGTTGGAGGTTCTACAAGAATGCCAAGAATTGCTGACGAAGTTGAAAAATTCTTTGGTAAAAAAGCATCTAAAGGAGTAAATCCTGATGAAGTTGTTGCTATTGGAGCTGCTATTCAAGGTGGAGTTCTTTCTGGAGATGTAAAAGATGTATTGTTACTTGACGTTACACCTTTATCTTTAGGAATCGAAACTATGGGTGGTGTAATGACAATCTTAATCGAATCTAACACAACTATTCCAACTAAAAAATCACAAATTTTCTCTACTGCTGCAGATTCTCAACCAACTGTTGAACTACACGTTCTTCAAGGTGCAAGAGCTATGGCTGTTGATAACAAAACAATTGGTCGTTTCAACTTGGACGGTATTCCACCAGCACCAAGAGGTGTTCCACAAATTGAAGTAACTTTTGATATTGATGCTAATGGTATCATCAAAGTTTCTGCAACTGATAAAGGAACTGGTAAATCTCACGATATTCGTATCGAAGCTTCTTCTGGATTAACTTCTGAAGAAATCGAAAGAATGAAAAAAGATGCTGAAGCTAACGCTGGAGCTGACAAAATCGCAAGAGAAAGAGTTGAAAAAATCAATGAAGCTGATAGTTTAATTTTCCAAACGGAAACTCAATTGAAAGAATTGGCAGATAAAATTACTGACGAGCACAAAACGGCTATCGAATATGCTTTGACAGAATTGAGAATGGCTCACGGTTCTCAAGATCTTGAAGCGATTCAAAAAGGATTGGACAATGTAAATGCAGCTTGGAAAACAGCTACAGAAGCAATGTATGCTCAAGGAGAACAAGGTCAACAAGCACAGCCACAAGCTGAAACACAAGGAGACGATGTTCAAGATGTGGAATTTGAAGAAGTTAAGTAATTCTTTTTTAGACAAAAAGATAATAGACTTTTAGATAATAGACTAAACCGAGTAAGAAATTTCTCGGTTTTTTTATGTCCTAAATTCTTTAACCCTTTTCGAACTCCCAAACATTTTCAAAATTACCAAAACATGCGGAAAAGTAATTGCTGCCAAAAACGAAAAGAACAAAGCATTGAATATTTTTTCATCTTTGAAAATGTAATACAAAATTGCAATTCCAAACAAAGAAGCAATCCAATAAAAAAAAGCAGATTTGAAATACAATTTGAAATTTGAAAAAGTTACATCAATATATAAATATTTAATTTGATCAATCATTGACGGAATACTGTGCCAAATAATAAAATAAATGGCAAATCCCCAAATTAAACTTGATGACAAAAAAATGATTGTGAAAACCAATAAATAAAACACTTCAAGTAAAATTT
>NZ_JANOQD010000041.1:0-21365 GCF_031422135.1 Flavobacterium sp.
CCTGCTGGACTGGGCAGAGTACAAGTACAAATGGCTTGGCAGAAAGATTTTAGTGAAAACACCCCTTGGATTAGAATGGTGAACCCACACGCTGGTGGTGGCAAAGGAATCTATTTTATTCCTGAAATAGGCGAAGAAGTATTGGTAGCTTTTGAAGCGGGCAATGCTGAGAAACCCTTTGTATTAGGCGCAATGTACAATGGAAGTGAAAGTTCAGGCTATGCCTCGGGCGGGAACGAACAGAAAGTAATACAAACTCGTTCTGGCACTAAAATTATTATGAACGATGCTATAGGTTCTGTGTTTATCGAAGACCCAAGTGGAAATACTTGGATGATGGACGGAAAAGGGAATATTAGTGTGAATGCACCGAATGATATTACGATGAATGCGGGTGGGAATGTAATAATAAATGCAGGACAAAATATTTCTTCAAGTGCTGGAATGAATATAATGGAAAGTGCTACAATTAATCATTCTATTACATCAGGAGCATTAATGTCACAAAATGCTGGAGGTGATTATAACCTTATGGCGGCAAACATACTCGAAATAGCACAAGGAGAAAGAAAATCGAAAGCAAAGGATATGAAAGAAACTTATAAAAATTGACAAATAGTATCCGAGGAAAACAATGATATTCATTCCCAAAAGACGTTCAATAACAACGCTGGCGAAAAAAGTAAATCGTACTAGATATGGCTGGAGGTAATATAACAAGAATAACAAGAGGTAATTTTACAACGGAACTATCAGGAGGTATGGAATCTTTTACAGACACTTTTGATATTTCTGGGGGAAAACAAAACCGATTGAGAGGTAAAAAGGGTACAGTTAAAAACAAACCTAAAAAACCAAAAGCAGACAGTAAACATATAATAAGAGGTTAGTGGAGTTCTGACAATGAAGGTAAAAACACAATTAATGAAGCATTGATTGTTGACACAGTTTACTTTCATCAGGAAACAAAAGATATCCCTGATGGAGATGACGTTTTTATGTCGTTATATGATGATGATGATGTAAAAAGAGCCAAGGAAAAAAAAGATAGTAATAAGGGATCTGATAGAATAGTTTTAAACAAAAAACAGGATGATTTTGAAAAAGTCAAGGCAAACAAAATTGTAAAAGCAATACATTTAAAAAACTTTTCATCGTGGGTTGAGGAAGAAGAAGACAAAACTATTGAACTCTATTTTGCTTGTAGCTATAAAGAAGAAAATGTAGAATTGCCCATACAATTTCATAATTATTTGATGGTGAAAGGAATGCCAAAAAATTATTATTGTAAATGGACAATGGAATACATTGTTTTTAATTGTCCTCCTATCATCAAAATTTAATAAACGAATATTTATATGAGTACAATTAATAAGCACATTGGGAAAGTTAAAACACTATTTTGTTATCTAATCATTTTTTTACTTATTAACTCTTGTAAACCAAATCCTGGAGTAGAAGTTCCAAGTGAATTGAAACAATTGGAGAAAGAGATTCAAAAAGAAACGAATCATTCTGATAATAATTTTGATCCCTTATCGCCTTTTGAATTAGAAAGATGTGAAGCTAACTTGTATATATACGTGTATATATTTAATGATACTATAAATGCCTCTGAAGAAAATTTGAATAATTATGTAAAAACCATCAGCAAAAGAGTAAATAAAGTTTTAATAGAAAAAGAATGTTTAAAAAAATTAATAATTAAAACTTCTTCAGAAAATGATAAACACCTGAAGAATTATAATCATCATTTTGAATTCACAATAGAATAACGTTTATTTAAAAACAATTAAGAATTCATACTACTCTAGATCATCAATTTGAAAACTATTCAAAAACAAAATAGCTTTTTCGATATCGTAATGTAAAATCCTATCTTCGGTAACTAATGGAACTTCCTCTCTAAATGATTTAACAAACATCTCTATAAAATCACTGGATTGTAATGGTCTTCTAAATTCCAATGCTTGTGAAGCATTCATTAGCTCGATGGCTAAAATACGCGCTACGTTTTCAACAATTTTAAGCGTTTTTGTAGCTGCATTTGCACCCATACTCACATGATCTTCTTGCCCATTACTGGATACAATACTATCAATACTGGCAGGACTTGCCAACTGTTTATTTTGGCTAACAATACTAGCAGCTGTATATTGCGGAATCATAAAACCCGAATTCAAACCTGGATTGGTCACTAAAAATGGAGGTAAATCTCGCAATCCGGATATTAATTGATAGGTTCTTCTTTCAGAAATACTTCCTAGTTCTGCCACAGCAATTCCAAGAAAATCCAGCGCCAATGCCAATGGCTGTCCGTGAAAATTGCCTCCAGAGACTATTAAATCACTATCGCTAAAAATATTTGGATTATCTGTAACCGAATTGACTTCAGTTTTAAATGTTTTCTTGGCATAATCAATCGCATCTTTAGAAGCTCCGTGTACTTGTGGCATACATCGGAAAGAATAGGGATCTTGCACGTGCTTTTTAGGATGTGCAATAATTTGACTATCTTCTAGAAATCCTTTGATACGTTTTGCGGTATTTATTTGACCTTTGTGTGGACGAACCATATGGATTAATTCATTGAACGGTTCAATACGTCCATCAAAACCTTCGAGAGAAATTGCTCCAATTAAATCCGAAAAATAAGCTAGTTTTGATGCTTTTAGTAGCGAAAAAACACCATAAGCACTCATAAACTGTGTTCCGTTAAGCAATGCCAAACCTTCTTTAGATTGCAAAATAATTGGTTTCCAATTAAAATGCTTTAAAACCACAGACGAATGTACTTTTTTACCTTCAAAATAAACCTCTCCTTCTCCCAACAAAGGTAAGGATAAATGTGCCAAAGGAGCTAAATCGCCAGATGCTCCCAAGGAACCTAATTGATAAATCACTGGTAAAATATCATTATTATAAAAATCGACTAATCGCTCCACTGTTTGCAATTGAATTCCAGAATGTCCATAACTTAACGATTGTATTTTAAGCAACAACATTAGTTTTACAATTTCTTGAGGCACTTCGTCACCAGTTCCACAGGCGTGCGATTTTACTAGATTTTCTTGAAGTTTAGATAAATTCTCGTTCGAAATTTTGATAGTATACAACGATCCAAAACCGGTATTAATTCCATAGATAGGTGTATCGTTATCTAGCATTTTAGCATCTAAATAGGCACGACATTTATTTATATTTTGCTTTACTTCATCAGAAAGACCAAGAGGTTTTTGTTGGTAAATAATCTGATTAATGTCTTCAATAGAAATAACATCGGAAGTAATATAATGGATTGGATTCATTCTGTTGTTTATTTAATGTTCAAAAATGACTAAATCAATATTAAAAAGCAAGTATTATCAATAGTATTATTGATGAAATTTATAAATTTAATAATAAAAGCCTAATTAATAAGTCTTAATAGTAACATTGACTTTCAAAAATAGATGTAAACTATGGTTTTCGCAAAAATAGTAGATTTCAATTTTAGTATCTATAAAAATATTTAGATTTGACAAAATAATAATGAATTCTAATTTTGTGTCTGTTTTATTATGTAAACCTGCATCTAAATTACTTATTTTTTCCCTTTTTAAAATTAACAAAAATGAAAGTTCTAAAATTCGGTGGTACATCAGTTGCCAATGCACAAAATATCAATCTGGTACTTGATATTGTTACAAAAAAATCCCAAACCGATAAACTAGTCGTTATTGTTTCTGCATTTAGTGGTGTGACTGATTTGCTGATTCTTGCTGCTTCAAATGCAGCTTCGAAAGATAAAAACTACCAAGAAATCGTTACTCAAATCGAGAAAAAACATATTGATGTTATCGAAGAATTAGTTCCGATAACTGAGAAATCTGATTTGCTAAATACAATTAACAGCGATATCAATCACTTGAAAACATTGCTAGATGGTTGTTATTTATTGGGTGAATTATCCAACCGAACTTCTGATACTATACTGAGTTTTGGAGAACTTTTATCGTCACAAATTATTGCAAAAGCTTTACAACAAAGAATTAAATCAACCGATTTTAAAGACAGTCGTGATTTGATAAAAACCAATAATCAATTCGGAAAAGCAGTTGTCAATTTTGATATTACTGATGTTTTAATTGCAGATTATTTCAATTCAAATGATGCTCAAGTAACCGTAATGCCTGGGTTTATTGCGTCATCACTTGACGGAAACAACACAACTTTGGGGCGTGGAGGGTCTGATTATACAGCAGCAATTATGGCATCGGCTTTAAACGTTTCTCAACTCGAAATATGGACAGATGTAAACGGAATGTACACCGCAAACCCAAAAATAGTAAAACAAGCCCAACCCATCGATACCATTTCCTATCAAGAAGCGATGGAGTTGTCACATTTTGGGGCAAAAGTATTGTATCCGCCAACAATTCAGCCTGTTTTGAAGAAAAATATTCCAATTTTAATCAAAAATACGTTCGAACCAGAAGCTGAAGGTACTTATATTTCATCAAATGAAAATGCAAATGAAAACCCTATAAAAGGAATTTCGCATATCGATAAAATTGCCTTGTTAACCCTAGAAGGTTCAGGAATGATTGGTGTTTCGGGTTCGTCTAAACGATTGTTCGAAGTTTTATCAAATGAAAATATTAACGTCATTTTTATTACACAAGCATCGTCTGAACATTCAATTTGTATCGGAATTCTTAATCAAGATGCTGATATTGCTACCAAAGCTATAGACAAAGCATTTGAACTAGAAATTTCTCAAAACAAAATAGACAATTGTATAGTCGAAAAAAACCTTTGCATTGTTGCACTTGTGGGCGAGAGTATGAAAAATCATCAAGGTTTATCTGGCAAAATGTTTAGTACTTTAGGAAAAAACAATGTCAATATTCGAGCCATCGCTCAAGGCGCATCCGAAAGAAATATTTCTGTTGTAATTGATGAATCAGATGTGAAAAAAGCTCTAAACACCCTTCACGAACGTTTTTTTGAAGACAATACCAAACAATTAAACCTATTTGTAATGGGAGTTGGTAATGTTGGTGAGAAATTTATAGACCAAATCAGTCAACAAAAGAAATTCTTAAAAGAAAATTTAAAAATTAATCTTCGAGTGATTGCTGTTTCAAATTCAAGAAAAATGCATTTTGACGAAGAAGGAATTTCTTTAAAAGATTGGAAGAATACTTTAAATGACGGAGAAACTGCTAATGCAGCATTATTTATTTCGAATGTAAAAAAACTCAATTTACGCAACTCTATTTTTGTAGACATTACAGCTAATGAATCAGTTTCGCAGACATACGAACATTATTTGCGAGACACTATTGCAGTGGTTACTTGCAACAAAATTGCGTGTTCATCGGTTTATGAAAATTATAGTAATTTGAAAAGATTATCAAGAAAATACAATGCTCCATTTTTATTCGAGACTAATGTTGGTGCAGGTTTGCCAATTATTGACACACTGAAACATTTAATTGCTTCGGGCGATAAAGTCAACAAAATTCAAGCCGTTTTATCAGGAAGTTTGAACTTTATTTTCAATAATTTCAGTGAAACATATAACTTTCACGATGTTGTAAAAGAAGCTGGAGT
This sequence comes from Flavobacterium sp., assembly GCF_031422135.1. Taxonomy (GTDB): domain Bacteria; phylum Bacteroidota; class Bacteroidia; order Flavobacteriales; family Flavobacteriaceae; genus Flavobacterium. Next base: position 5,599 of record NZ_JANOQD010000041.1, read on the forward strand.
GCAAGGATTTACAGAACCTGATCCAAAAATAGATCTGTCAGGAGTTGATGTTGCCAGAAAAATATTGATTCTCATTCGCGAAAGCGGTTACAAGATGGAAATTGACGAAATTCAGAACAATTCGTTCCTTCCAAAAGCTTGTATGGAAACCACAAATAATGAGGATTTTTTCAAATCGCTCACGGCAAATGCGACTCATTTTGACAATTTATTAGCCGAAGCCAAGAAAAAAGAGAGTAGATTGAAATTTGTAGCCACATTCGAAAACGGAAAAGCAAGCGTTGGTTTAGAATTCATACCTAAAGAAAGTCCGTTTTATAATTTAGAAGGAAAAGATAACATTGTTCAGTTTTATACAGATCGATATGTTGACCAACCATTGTTAATAAAAGGCGCTGGAGCTGGTGCAGCCGTTACAGCATCAGGAATTTTTGCTGATGTTATTAGAATTGGGAATGTTTAATTTTGTCTTTATGTCAAAAGGCTTAAAGTCATTCTTTAACCTTTTACTATTTTTGATTTTATGACTTTAAAACTTTATGACATCAATTAAAATATTCTGTCCAGCTACAATTGCCAATTTATCATGTGGTTTCGACGTTTTAGGAACTTGTTTGGAGAACGTTGGCGATGAAATGATTATCAGGAAATCAGAACAAAAAGGCATTCGAATTACCAAAATAGTTGGTGCTAATTTGCCATTAGAAACCGAAAAAAATGTTGCAGGAGTTGCAGCTTTAGCATTATTATCAGCAATTGAAACTGAATTCGGATTCGAAATTGAAATTTATAAAAACATAAAAGCTGGTTCTGGAATCGGAAGTTCGTCAGCGAGTGCAGCCGGAGCCGTTTTCGGGATTAATGAACTGTTAGGAAAACCATTTTCTAGAAAAGAATTGGTCGAATTTGCAATGCAAGGCGAGATTTTAGCCAGCGGAAGTGCTCACGCAGATAATGTTGCACCTTGTTTATTAGGCGGATTTACTTTGATTCGAAATACTAATCCGTTGGATATTGTACGAATAGAAAGCCCAAGTGAATTGTTTGCAACCATTATCCACCCAAAAATTGAGTTAAAGACCTCAGATATGCGAGCTGTTTTGACACCAATGGTTTCGTTAAAATCGGCAATTATACAATGGGGAAATTTAGGTGGATTAATATCAGGCTTGCACACCTCCGATTATGATTTAATTGGCAGAAGTTTACAAGACGAAATAGTTGAACCATTACGAGGAAAATTCATTCCGAATTTTAATGAAATTAAAACAATTGCTATAGAAAACGGTGCTTTAGGCTCTGGTATTTCGGGTTCTGGTCCATCAATATTTGCTTTATGTAGAGGAATTGAAACTGCCGAAAAAGTTGGAAATGCAATGAAAATTGTTTTTAAAAAAACCAATATTGAATTTGATATTCACGTTTGTAAAATAAACTCAGAAGGAGTTAAAACTATTTAGGAATTGGGATTTTGAGATTTTGGATTTTGAAAATCCTAATTCGAAAATCCTTAATCGAAAATTTAAAAATGAAATATTACAGTTTAAACCATAACGCACCAAAAGTTTCTTTTCAAGAAGCAGTAATTAAAGGATTGGCACCAGATAAAGGATTATATTTCCCTGAAAGTCTCACTCCAATTGCTAGCGGTTTTTTTGAAAATATAGAAAATTATTCCAACGAAGAAATTGCATTTATAGCAATGAAACAATTTGTTGGGGATGAAATTCCTGATGAAAATTTAAAAGCAATTATAGCTGAAACTTTGTGTTTTGATTTTCCTACTATCAAAGTTGAAGAAAACATTTATTCATTAGAGTTGTATCACGGGCCAACGATGGCTTTTAAAGATGTTGGGGCACGATTTATGTCACGTTGTTTGGCCTATTTTAATAGAGAAAATCCGAATGCTAAAAATACTGTTTTAGTTGCAACTTCTGGCGATACTGGCGGTGCAGTAGCCAGTGGCTTCCTAGGTGTTACTGGAGTAGAGGTGGTTATTCTGTATCCATCAGGAAAAGTCAGTGACATTCAAGAACGACAACTAACAACTTTGGGGCAAAATATTACAGCACTTGAAGTTGATGGCGTTTTTGACGATTGTCAAGATATGGTTAAGAAAGCATTTCTAGATGACGATTTGAATGGAAGCAACTTAACATCTGCTAATTCTATTAATATTGCGCGTTGGTTGCCACAGATGATTTATTTTTTTGTAGCTTATAAACAGTTAAAACATTTAAAAAAATCATTAATTTTTTCCTGTCCGAGTGGCAATTTTGGAAATATTTGTGCTGGAATAATCGCCAAGAAATTAGGATTACCCATCAAACATTTTGTGGCTTCAACGAATATAAATGATACGGTTCCCGAATTTATTGAAACTGGAAAATACAATCCAAAACCATCAAAAGCTACCATTTCGAATGCTATGGATGTTGGAAATCCGAGTAATTTTATCCGAATTCAAGAAATGTATAATCATAATTTATTAGCATTCAAGAAAGATTTTTCATCGTTTTCATTTTCTGATGATGAAACTTCGGCGGCATTGCAAGAAATTTATAAAAACACCCAATATATTGCCGAACCACACGGCGCAGTGGGTTATTTAGGATTGAAAAAAGAATTAAAAAATCACCAAAATTGTATTGGTGTTTTCTTGGAAACGGCACATCCGATTAAATTTTTGGATACTGTTGAACCAACTTTAAACATAAAACTAGAAATTCCGAAACAAATAGAAAGTGTTTTGAATAAAGAAAAAAAATCGATAAAAATTTCTAGCTATACTGATTTGAAAAACTATTTAATGAAAAATTAAATGCTTAATCTTTCAGAAATTACCTAGCCCTGATGGAAGGGATAAACAATTGATGCCGATTTTTTTTCGGCATTAATTTTTAGGAATGACAGCAGGACTAGAGCCTGAAAGTGCGACTGGCGAAGCAAATAGCTTCAAATAAAAATAATTTTTTAGAAAAAAAAAGTTAAATTTGCGATTCAAAATTATATAAAAAACAAATGAAAAATACAGCATTAACAAACATTCACGAAAGTTTAGGCGCAAAAATGGTACCCTTTGCTGGATACAATATGCCAGTGCAATATGAAGGCGTAAACGCAGAACACGAAATTGTTCGAACTGGAGTTGGTGTTTTTGATGTTTCGCATATGGGAGAATTCATTTTGAAAGGAGAAAATGCCTTGGCGTTAATACAAAAACTAACTTCTAATGATGCGTCAAAACTAGTGGACGGTAAGGCACAATATTCGTGTTTGCCAAACAATGAAGGTGGAATTGTAGATGATTTAATTGTTTATAAAATTGCTGATAATCATTATATGTTAGTAGTCAATGCTTCTAATATTGAAAAAGATTGGAATTGGATTTCGTCTCATAACACCTTAGGCGTTGATATGCAAAACCTTTCAGACGGATATTCCCTATTGGCAATCCAAGGTCCAAAAGCCGCCATTGCAATGCAATCTTTGACTTCAATAGACTTACTAAATATGCCTTATTACTCTTTTCAGATTGGTGAATTTGCTACCGTTAAAGAGGTTATTGTTTCGGCAACAGGATATACTGGTTCTGGCGGATTTGAAATCTATTTCAAAAATGAAGATGCAGAAACCATTTGGAAAAAAGTTTTTGAAGCTGGAGAAGCTTTTGGTATCAAACCTATAGGTTTAGCTGCTCGTGATACCTTGCGTTTGGAAATGGGATTTTGCTTGTACGGTAATGATATTAACGATACCACTTCGCCTTTAGAAGCAGGATTGGGTTGGATTACTAAATTTGATAAAGAGTTTACCAATTCAGAAAACCTAAAATCACAAAAAGAAACTGGAGTAACACGAAAACTAGTTGCTTTTGAAATGCAAGAACGGGCTGTGCCACGTCACGATTATGAAATTGTTGATAAATCTGGAACAGTTATTGGAATTGTAACTTCAGGAACGATGTCACCCAGTTTAAATATTGGTATAGGTTTAGGCTACGTCACAATGGAAAACAGTACAATTGAAAGTGAGATTTTTATTAGAATTAGAAAAAATGATGTATTGGCTAAAGTTGTAAAATTGCCCTTTTATAAGAAGTAAAAAAAATATTACTAATACCTTTTTTTTTTGATAAATAAAAAATACATTTGCCTACAAAATTAAATAAACAATTATGAAAAAATTAGTTCTAGCATTAGCTGCATCAGCAATGTTAACATCTTGCTCAGTTACACTTCCAGTTAATGCAACTTCTAACGCTGTTGGGAAAAAAGTTGGATCATCAAGCACAATGTCGATCTTTGGTTTGTTTTTTGATGGTGGAGATGCTTCTATCTTAACTGCTGCAAAACAAGGTGGAATTTCAAAAATTTCAACAGTTGATTTCAAATCAACAAACTATTTATTTATTATTGGACAATACGAAACAATCGTATCAGGAGAATAATTTTAAATTTTTGCATTCATTAAAAGAGGAATATATTTCCTCTTTTTTTTCTTATAATATTTATGAAAAAAATATTTTTTATTATACTATTTTTTACTCTTATCGTTGGTTGTAAGTCTAACGACGAGAACATATTACGATTTGCGTATCAAGAAAAATACCTATTAGATGTAAATGAAAAAAACATCGAATTAAATAAAAACATTACCGATGAATATGAAAAATTTAATGGTCTATCAAACTTTAATATTCCATTAAATAAATACATATTTAATCAAAACTATAAAATATTTATTGGCATTGCCCTTGAAAACAAGCCATTAGAAATTATCAATGGCTATAAAGCAGATACTACACTAAATATAATAGAAGTAAAAAATCACAAGAATAATTTAAATATGTTTTGCAAAAAAAATGATAAATTTGCAATTAAATATATATTTTCTGAAAGGAAAGAGAACCTAACTGTTATTGTTAATGTAGTTAGTAAAGATTCATTATTAATTAAGAAATTATATGACGAAGATAAAATTGTTAGTAAATTACAATAAAAGGATTATTTTATATTCCTTTTTTGTTTTTGTTATACTAATAAGCTGTAAGCCATCAATGGCACAGACATCAAGAGGATCAGGTGAAAAAAGCTCAAGTATTGGAAATCATTATACTTCATTTTTTGTAAATGATTCTACAATGCTCTATTATATTAAACCAATGAGGTTTAACTCCATTAATTCCTACGTTAACGTTGATTTTACTTTTAACAAAATTCAAAATAAAACCAAGGAGGCTACTATGAATTTTTCTATAATTACTCCAGTTAAAATTTCAATAAGTTCCATTAAAAAAATTAAATTTAACGATAAAGAAATTCAAAATTATAAAATCTTGTATAATGAATCAAAAAATAAGAAAAGTGAAATGAGAATTAGCTCATCTTTAAATACTGATGAGTTTATGAAATTAGATGAGAATTCTTATTTTGAAATTACAACTACTGATTTGGTTTCTATTCATAAACCTAGCAAGAAAACATATAAAATTTTAAAACAAGTAAAAAATCTTATTCTGGATTAATCAAAAAAGTTGGTTTTTTTGAAATGTCTATATAAAATTTAATATATAATGGGAAGAGCATTCGAATTTAGAAAAGGAAGAAAAATGAAACGTTGGTCAGCTATGGCAAAAACGTTTACACGCATAGGTAAAGATATTGTAATGGCAGTTAAAGAAGGCGGCCCAAATCCTGATGCCAATTCAAGATTGCGTGCCGTAATTCAGAATGCCAAGGCAGCCAATATGCCAAAAGACAATGTGGAACGCGCTATAAAGAACGCTTCCAATAAAGATACAGCAAACTATAAAGAAATACTTTTTGAAGGATATGCACCTCACGGAATTGCTATTTTGATAGAAACTGCTTCTGACAATAATAATAGAACCGTTGCTAATATTCGCAGTTATTTCAACAAATGTAACGGGACAATGGGAACGCAAGGTTCTGTGGAGTTTATGTTTGATCATACTTGTAATTTTAGAATTCCAAAAGGGGAACTAGATCCTGAAGAATTAGAATTGGAATTAATTGATTTTGGTGCAGAAGAAGTTTTTGAAGACGAAGATGGTATTTTAATTTATGCGCCATTCGGGAGTTTTGGAAACATTCAAAAAGAATTAGAAACTAGAAATATAGAAATTCTATCCTCTGGTTTTGAACGTATTCCTCAAATAACCAAAGAACTAACGGAAGCGCAAGTAGCCGATGTAGAAAAACTAATCGAAAAAATTGAAGAAGATGATGATGTGATGAATGTATATCACACGATGACAGAATAATTTGAGTCTAAAATAATACAAAAGTACACAATCTTGAAAAGTGTGTAACTAAAAAACAAGCGTTTTCAATAACCTTCCTATTTTTTAGTTACACACTTTTTGACTTAATTTAAAGTTGGTTTTTGGACTTGGAAGTTCAGTCTTAAATTGATATATTTGAGTTAATTAATCACTATCCACAAGCTGAACATAAGACACTTGCAGTAATTCAACAACTCGAAACATCAGATAAAATCGAGACATTTGATTTATCAGATTACTAACAGAAGCAAAGATGTTGATTGTAATTTTTAAAAAAACGATGAAAAATGAAAATTAAAATATTATATCTAGTAATTTTTACAACTTTGATTAGTTGCAATCTTAAAAATTCATCTGAAAGCAATTCAGTTGAAAATTCTAAAAATCATATTGTACAACTCAATAAAAAAGAATCAGAAAGTCAAAATGAGACTATTAATTATTTGGGTGAATTAATAACTACAATAGAAATTGGAGTAAAAGCCGAGAAAGAGCAATTAAAGGATTTTTCAGATGGAATTATACCTTGGATAAGTATCGAAAATCCAGAGAATGAAATTGATAAATTAATAGATGCAGATAAAATCGTAATTGAAAATACTGAAATAACTTTAAATATAGATTATCCATTGAATAAGCCTGCCAAACTTGTTTTGAAAAGTTCAGCAAAGGGTTTTACAAAAAAACAACTTGTTCTGGAAATCAGCAAAAAATATAACGAAATATATAACGAAGAAGAGAAAACTGCAAAAACAAAAACTATTCCTATTGACAAGAGAGAAGGTTTGATAAATAGAAACGAAACTGATGGGAAATATGGAATTTGGGGACACGACATTGGCGATTTAGATTTAAGTTCAATAGAAGTTTATAGAACTAAAGAAGGAAAAATAGAAATCATCCTTGGAATTGAGTCGTAACTAAAATTAACTGATACCGACATAGATTTTGTACTATTATGGCTTTTACGGTTATCTAGGATAAAAGTTTGTTTTGAATTTGGGTTCGGTCTTAAATTGAGATGTTTTAGCTAAAATCCATCATCTGCCATCCTAGCTAAGAAACTTTGGTATAAATACAATAAAACCTTATGAAATTTTTATTTTTTCTGATTCCTTTCTTTTCATTTTGTCAATCTGAATTTATGATTGAACGAGCAATTCCTCTTAAAGGCAATAAAAATTGGGGACTATGTGATAAACAAAATGGTAAGATAATTTTTGAACCAAAATATGATTCCATCTTTTATAATTATGAAAAAGGATTCGTATTTGCTAAAAATAATAAATATGGAATTATTGATTGTTCTAATTATAACAATTGTAAAGAAATTCTAAATCCTTATTTTGACAATATTTACCATACAAGAAAAGGATATATCACTGAAATTTCAGAAAAGAAAGGTTTTGTAAATTTCATCGGAGAAACGTTGTTGGAAAACAAATACGATAAAATTCAAATAGATAATGAATACATTTTTATAAACAACGATAAAGATTTCTCAAGTGGTGTTTACGATCTTGATAAAAAAAAATTTGTAGTTCCATTAAATTATGAAATTATTTCAATTGATTTTGATGATTTTTGGAAATCCAAAGAAGTAATTCAAAAACAAGCATTAATAAAGCTATTTATATTCAAAAACGTTTATAACAAATATTATTACTTAAATATAAATCATCAACTAATTGATCTAAAACTAGGAATAAAATTTAATGAAAATAAAGTAATATCAGAGGACTTTATAGACATCCAAATGGTTGACTCTCAAAAAATAAGTTTTCTGAAAGAATCAAAGAATAATTTTGATTCTTATTATGATTATAGAAATAGAAAAAAAATTAAGTTCAATAAAATTAATTTTTATGCTACAAGTAATTGTATATATGAAAATGTAATAATTTCAAATAAAGAAAATTCATTATTTGGCGTAATTAATAAAATTTCAGATAGTATCCAAATACCTCCTATTTTATGATAGAATTAGTTTTTTTAAACATAAATACAACATATTTTTTCAAGTTTCTCAAGATTTTAAAAAAGCACTCTATTTTAATGGGAATCGTATTAACAATAATGAGTATGATGAAGTTTTATATAGTGAAAATTATGATTTGTTCTTAATTAAAAAAAATGAGTTATATGGTTTCATATTTATAAAAGAAGTAGTAAGTGATTCCCAAAAAACATTTGAATTCAAAATTATTGAACCAAAATTTAAAAAATATTTGTTTTCAAATAGATATACAGATTATAAATCAAATACTTATATATTTGAAGTATATGATTATAACAATTTAAAATATTACATTAATAATGATGGAATTGAATTCAAACAATAAAGTACCTCGCACTATATCGGCTTGGAGTAATTACTTCGTCTGTTCGCTCCTGCAGGCTCGGGTGGGGTTTTTAGGTAAATTCACATATTCGTTATGTATTTGAAAATAGATATTAAATATACATCTGTTTGGATTACAAAATCACTAACTGAAGCTATGAAACGTTTTTCTTCATTTTCTCCAAGTGTGGCGAATTCAAAATCCTAACTTAATAAACTTTCAAACAAATAGCAGCTTCATCAAATTCCCACTTCAAATTAAAATGAAAAACTTAAATCCATCAATAAGACATCATTTACTAATAGGCTTTTTTATTAGTGTTTGGAGTTTTATTTTTGCCTTTTTTATAAAACCATTTGATGATGGTAGTATAAATTTTCAAATGTGGCTGTATATAAGTATTGGCTTTAGTATAATAGCCTTTTTATGTTACGGATTACTCGCTATAATCCAAAAATATACATATCAAAAACTATTAAAATGGAATATTAGTCTTGAAATAGCTTTCCTTATCTTATTTTTCGTGTTTTTTTTAATTGGTACATACAGTTATTATAAAAGTCCTTTACTGAATGGCGGATATGATTTTTTTAAATTTTTTCAGGTAATTATTCTTAAAGTAGCGTTGATTTTAAGCCCAATAATAGTGTTGGTGAGAATATATTCTACTAAATTAATTCCACTAAAAAATGACAATATAACTATTAAAGGAGAAAATAAATTGGATGTTTTAAAAATTAATAAGCTTGATTTGGTTTGTGTTTCAAACTCACAAAATTATGTTGAGATTTGCTATATTCAGAATGACAAACTGAAAAAAAAATTAATTCGTACTTCTTTGAAAAAAATCCAGACTAATTTTGATTTTTTAATTCAAGTACATCGCTCCCATTTAGTAAATCCTGCACATTTTATAGCTTGGAAAAACCAGAATACAATTTCTTTAACCCAAATTGAAATTCCAATTTCTAAAAATTATAAACAACACATATTGGCTTTATAATTTTCGTACCTAAAACGGCATACTTTATACCAAACTCCTTATTTACTTACAGATTTGAGTTTGTTTCATTCTATTTTTGGCATTCATTTTAAATTTAAAATAAATGCAAAACAAACTCCTTAAGAACATAGTTCTACTATTAATTGGCTCGTTTTTTATCTTTTTCAGTAATGGCAAATATAATTTTGCATTAGCCGCTTGGATATTTCCAATATTCATCTTACAAGTTTCAAGAAACGAGAAAAAGATGTATTCATTTTTAGTAATTCCACTATTATTTGGACTTGCATTTTTATTTTCTTTTTGGTACACTTTCAATAATCCAACATCAATTTTATTTTATATCCCATCTATACTTGGTTTTTTTATGGGATTCTTATTTTTTATAGATACCTTAATCTATCCCAAAATTAAAGGCTTTATAGCAACTTTGACATTGCCAATTCTTTTTACTTCATTTGATTTTCTTTCAAATCTTTTTAATCCTTTGGGAACAATGGGGATTTTAGGTTATTCACAATATGAATTTTTATCATTTTCACAATTAGCCTCTATTACAGGAATGTGGGGTTTGACATTTATGATAACTTGGTTTGGCTCTGTTGTGTAGTGGTGTATTGAAAACTACAACAATAAGAAAACTATAAGAAAAGGAATTACAATTTACTTATCGATACTAATTCCTATTTTGGTTTTTGGTAGCATCAGATTGGCAATTCCTTTAGACAATATAACAGTTAAAGTTTCAGGAATGCATACTCACGACAAGAATGAAGGTGAAAAAATATTAGAAACATTATACCGAAAAGACACTGTGGAGTTCAAAAAAATGAATGCTCAAATTATTCAAGATTTAACTAAAAAATCCAAAATTGAAGCTAATGCTGGAGCAAAAATTATTGTTTGGGCTGAGAATTCATTTCTTGCTTTAAAAAAAGATGAAGACAGCTTGATTAATGAACTCAAAAAATTTGCAAAACAAAACAGTATATATTTAGTTGTAACACCTTACGTTATTAATAACGGCACAAAATCAGAAAACAAAACGCTATTGTTATCTCCAAATGACCCCATAATTTCAACGCACTATAAATATGGCGGTAACTTCTTAGAAGGAACTGTTGAAGGAAACAAAATAATAAAAACTATTAAAACTCCCTATGGAAATTTAACTAGTATAGTTTGTTGGGATGGTGATTTTCCTTCAATTGTTAAGCAAGTTGGTGCAGAAAATACTGATGTATTATTAATCCCAGCTTCAGATTGGAAAGAAGTAAATCCTCTGCATGCAACAATCGCAATCTTTAGAGGCATCGAAAATGGTTGCTCAGTAGTACGTCAAACAAGAAATGGACTTTCTTTTATGACAGATCCGAGAGGTAAAATAATGACAAGAATGGATCATTTTGAAACAAATTCTTGGATAATGTCAGGACAAGTTCCAAATAAGAAAATGTGGACTTTATATCCAATAATTGGAGATTTATTTGGTTGGTTGTCACTTATCGGTTTTATATTTTTACTAATTAAATCGGTATCAAAAAATAATAATTGGCAAAATTAAGAACCGAATCAAACGAGTTTTAAGAAATTACTTTATCCCTTTTTTTCTGATATCTATGGAATACTCTTTTGCAATTTTATTGAATTGAACCACTTGAGTGGTATTGAGTATTTCATATTTTTTATATTTTTTGGATAGTGATTCTATTTCCATATCAAAATCGTTGCAAAAATTTGAATAATTAGAGTATCCGAAATTTTCAAAATAAACACACATATCGTCAAGAAAATCGCTAATTTTTTCATCAACTAATTTGTCATTATCATCGTGAGATTGAACGAGGCAAAACGATGGAGTTAATTTATGGTCTTTATCAACAATTTTTGATTTCTGATTTAACACTAGTGTTGTATAAATATCCAATAAGTCATTTTGTTCCAAAACAAATTCCTGGTCAATGGTTTCTTTTTTTACATAATTTATAATTTCCCAATACGTATTGTTTTCGAACAACATTCCACCTTCAATTACGATTTCACCTTTCTCTAAAACAGGAATTTTAACGCTAAATACCTGCTGTAATTCTTGCATTGGTATATTATAATCGATACCATCGTTCAGATTCGTCGTATACAGCGCCATATACTCTTTTGTGTCACCAACTTGAGCTTTATACAAGTTACAAGTATATTTGCCTATTGTGAATAAATCATCCGTCTTTTTGAAATTATCAATTTGAATTTTTGGAGAGAATGTTTGACAGCTACTCATCAAAAGGTATTTTTTATTGTGAACTCTAGCTTGCAAACTGCATATTTTATTGTCAAAAGTATAATTGAAATCTATGAATTTGCTATCCGAATAGTTATTATCGCTACTATACTGCATTTTAAAAACTGGAGAATCGGAATTTGATTTATAAATTATAGAGAACAACTCCGTACCACCAGCAACAGAATAGATAAAATTAGTGTCATTCTTATACGTTACAAATTGAGAATACGCTAAATGTGTAATCAAAAAAGTAAATAGTATTGCTATAAATTTCATATTTTATGTTCTTAATGTTATTTTAGGGTAATGTATTTAATTAAATGTGCATCCAAATATAGTTCAATGTACTCTTTTAATTTGTATTTGTACTTATAGAAATTTACAAAATTTTCTTAATGATAATAACCTCAACAAAACTTCAACGATTTAAAAATCGTCCAACTAAATTTTCATATTACGAAAGTATATTTAGTTTGATTATTTTACTAATAATTTCTACTTATACTCAATAAAAAAGTACTCAAAACGAACACTTGTTTTAATGAATATTATATAAGTTTAACCCGTTGGGTGTAATTATTTTTTAATGATAATTATACTACCCAACCTTGCAGTATCATCGCCTTTGCTTGCGGATATTTTTTTCAAATCAACATAAATAGGCATTGTGTCGCCTGAAATAGTAAACTTTTGATCTACCAGTAAGTCGTCGCCTGCATAATCGTCTTCATACAATTTGAATTGTATGTCTTTGCCTTTCAGTCCTGTGGAGTAAATAGTCGCTATAACTTGAGAGTCTCCTTTTTTGACAATGGTAATAAAAATTTTAAATTATATTTCAAAGAACAAAACGGCTAAAAAAGCCGTTTTAAAAGTTTATTCTGATTTTATTTTAGTTTTAAAAACATAGCCTTGATTTCCTGATTTAGTTTTTATTAAATACCAATCATTCGAATTATCTAGAACTTGGATTTTTTCTCCAGTTATAATTTTTTGCAAAATTTCTGATTCCTTACTTTTCCCTTTTCTCAAATTTGTATAACCATCAACATCTTGAATTTGGTTAGACAAATATTTTCTATTCAATAACGATTCTATTTCCTTAATTTTAGATTCTTTATCCTCATAAAATGTTGGGTCTCCACTTTCGTCAAGCCCTTTATTGCTTTTATTAAATTTTTGCATCTTTATTGAATTATTTTTTGTTTCCACAACAATTTCTAATTCTTTCAAAGATAAAATGTACCCACAATTTAATAAAATTTTTGCTGCATTATAGTCTTCTTGTTTTATAGCTAAATACATTAATTCGTTTTGCTTAGTAACATCAATTTTATATTTTTTTATAAAATAATTAAACCAACTACTATCAATATAGCCTTCTGCATTTGAAAAGGTCTCATTATTTATAAGCCCTCTTAAATTTTCTTCTTTAAAATCTTCTGGTAATGAATTTTGATTTTCAAAGTTTTCTAGTTTTTTCTTAAATTCTTTAATCTCCGCATTATTTTCATCTAAATCATTTGGAGTAAACTTAACCGTTTGACCTTCTCTTAATAAATCATAAAAATGTATTTCTTTAGTTTCCATCTTTTTTATTTTTTTTGTTTTATGTTTTCTCCATTCATTCAAATTAATAATATCTCCTGAAATTGGATCATTTATGTAAATTTCTTCACATTTATTTTTGTTAACATAAAATATATAATATGTTTCCCAGCGTAATTTACCATTATATCCTGCTTTAACTTCAAAACAATCTTTTTCTTTAATTTTTTCTTCATTAACTACGAATGAAACACCCCTAGTTTTATTAGATATTGAATCAATATATTTCTGTTTTAGTTTTACTTCTTTTAAATCTGAAATTATTTTTATTGCATTATCTTTTGATGAACAATTATGTGTTTTATTTGTTTGTCCATTACAACTAACTAAAAACATCAATAATAATAATAATAAATAACTTACATTTGATTTCATATCTATTTTAACTTATTTAATAATTCTATATCTAATTTTAATTTATTTTTATCTTCTTCCGTTTTGGCTTTACATAATTTACATTCATAAATTTTTTTGTAATCACTAACAACCCCATTATATATTACTTTTATTGAAGTTTTATAATTTGGATCCGTTGCGTACGCCCCTAATCTTCCGTTATCTTGCATACCATTAAGAAAATCATCAATAGTCTTACTGTCATCTATAATTGAATTATATGCGTCATTGAAGTTTTTATCTAATAAATTTAAATAACCTTCAAAGCCTTTTTCAACAGTTGAAAAATTAGCAAATCCATCGTTCATTTTCACAGCCTTTCCATTGATATACTCCGTTGTGTATAAATCAGATTGTCCCAAATCTCCTTTTCCTTTAATATTCATCGGATTATTATTTGGAACTTTTAATTTAAAACTATTTTCTTGTCTGCGTTGGGCTACCATATAAAGCCCTTTAAACTTATTAGATTTGCCTATACCTTCAACCATTTTAATTGCCGAATCACCAAACTCATTATAGAATTCTTCTCTTCCATCTTTCTTTAAATCGCACTTACAGTTAGATATTTCGGGTAATGAATCAACTAAAACATATACTTTTATCTGTTCCTTATACTGTGATGCGCTAACCGCAACTTCTCCAGCAGAGCTGTAACCTCTTCTTCCATATATTCCAGTAATTTCAGGAACTACTGTTTCTAAATAATTATTTAATGAGTGATAAATGAACTTGTATTTCACTTTGTCATTCCAATCTCCCATTCTAGAATCACAACTTGGGTGATTTACACCATTTGTACCTCTTATACCAATACATCCAATTAATCCTTTTGATTTCCATGGGTCAATGGAAATAGAACCTCTAGACCCTAAAGACATTGTTCCGTTAGTGTCTTCTTTTGTATAATCTTTTAAGTCGGGAAAATTAGCTTTATTTTTATTTCTATTATCAACAATTCTATACCTATAACTAGGTCTTTCTTTACTTACACCATATTGATATTTTAATTCATATAAATTCTTTAAATCATTAGGCGGTACAGGGCCACCGCTTAAATAATTTTTGTTATTAGCTAATGCGTGTCTAGCTATTTCTAAAACAGTACTTTCAGCATTTTCAAAAGTTTTATTTGAAATGTCTTGCTTAAGCTTTTTTATTGCTTCACCCACGACATTCCCTCTATATATATACGCTTTATAGGTTGGGAAGGCACTTGAATTTTTATTTATTTTTTTACAATAAATTTTTTTATCCTCTACATATTCATTTTGTCCATTAAATCCTCCTTGGTCAGGATATGATTCAAGTTTTCCTTTTTCATCAACCTTTATTTCGCTCGAAATAATACTTGTTACATAAATAACAGCTTCCTCAGCAAACTCTTTAACCTTATCAAACTTCTCTTTTTTAACTTTTGAATCCTCCAATTTAACAACCTTATTCGCATCGTCCACATCAATTTTAAACGCTTTGCTATCTACGTTTATAGTTTTACTCTCAAAATGTGCGTGGGTTTCTAAAACTTCAATGTCTACAAAAAGTTCTTGTATGTTGTCTTCATAAATGACTTTACCAAACGCTACAGTACTATCATCGCCCCAGCTTTTTGGTATTGCTTTTAAATTAGTAACAAGCGTCATTGTATCGCCAGTTATAGGGAATATTTTATTTTGTAGCTCATCATCCACTAGGCTTCCGCCATCGTCTTCCATCAGTTTGAACCGTATATTTTTACCAACTAACCCTGTGGAGTATATGGTGGTTACAACTTGTTCTGTACCTTTTTTGGTCAATGTTACACTGGTTATGCCTTTTTTAGCAGCTGGT
>NZ_JANOQD010000042.1:0-3819 GCF_031422135.1 Flavobacterium sp.
CCTGCTGGACTGGGCAGAGTACAAGTACAAATGGCTTGGCAGAAAGATTTTAGTGAAAACACCCCTTGGATTAGAATGGTGAACCCACACGCTGGTGGTGGCAAAGGAATCTATTTTATTCCTGAAATAGGCGAAGAAGTACTTGTGGCATTTGAAGCAGGCAATGCTGAAAAACCATTTGTATTAGGCGCAATGTACAATGGTAGTGAGAGTTCAGGTTATGCCTCGGGCGGGAACGACCAGAAAGTGATTCAAACCCGTTCAGGAACTAAAATTATTATGAACGATGCTATAGGTTCTGTGTTTATCGAAGACCCAAGTGGAAATACTTGGATGATGGATGGAAAAGGGAATATTAGTGTGAATGCACCGAAGAATTTTACAGTTAATGCTGGTGAAAATGTTAACATTACGGCAGGTAAAGATATGACAGTGAGTGCAGGAGTTAGTATGTCAAACTCTGCTGGAAAAAATATAACTCATATTGCTGGTAATGATTTGAATCAAAGTGCTACAGGTAATTTTACAGAAAGTTCAAATAATAAAACTGAGATTTCTACTGAGACTACTTTAAGACAATCAAAAAAATCCGAAACTTTCTCAGAGGCTGTAAATATAAACAGTTCAAAAGAGAATATGGTTATGAAAAGTGGTAAAACTATTGAATGGAATAGTGCCGAAAAATCTCAATTATTCTAATCATGGCTATAAATAAAACCGGAAGGAATATCATAATTAGAACTGCTAATAGGGAGATTAGTATTTCCAATAAGTTTGTAGAAAATACCGAAGAGAAGTATGTAGAAGCTACAAAAGAGAATTTAGTTTTAATATGTATGAAAAAAATTATATCAAATGGCAACACCTAATAATTCGTTTGGGACATATACTGCTGGCACGCCAAGCTTAAAAATCTTGCCAACTTTATCTTTTGAATGTGAAAAAATAAAATCTTTGCCTGTAAAACAAAAAATTTTATTGAAATTGAGAGTGAGTGGAAAAAATGGCTGGTTTGCTGATAAATATGATTTAGAATTAGTACCTTCAAGCGATAAGATTAAGTTATCTAAGACTAGTTTTAGGGTTGAAGAAGAATGGGTTATCAAATTTTATATCGAGTGTTCAGAAGTTTTAAGTGGTAATTTACTAGTTAAAATTGATGGGAAAGATAGTAATAAAGTTAATCTAAATTTTATAAATAATGCTAAAGATGTGTTTTCTGAAGAGGATGTCAAAAGATTAATTGATGAAAATATAAAATCACTATCTAATAGAACAGAATGTTTTATTGCAGCTGATAATCAAAATTCAGAATTGCTTCAAAAAAAAGAAGTAAAAATAAGCTCATATTCAAATGAAAATGGTTTCAGCAGAATGAAAAGTTATACTTCGATGGGTTACATTAAAGATCATAAAAAATTTAATCAATACATATTTGATACAGGAGGAATTACAAAACCTTCAAGTTATGTAAAAGGGAAAGAAAAAGAAATTTCAAGTTATATAAAAAAGATTATAGAAGATAAAATTGGATATCACGTGTTTTATTATTCTTTATTATTTAACTATCATATACTAACAATCGTTGTTGATAATACTAATCCTTGTGGTGCTAAATACAAGATATATGATCAATTGAAAGATAGAGGAGAGTATAAAGAAATTGAAGAATTAGATGGTGAAATTTTAACTCAAACAGTAAACAATTGGGAGGGAGCTGTTAGTCATACGGCAAAAAAAACAGACGCATCAACACAAATTGATTTATGGAAAGTACAAAGAAAATAAATATATTATTGATTATAGTTGGCTCCTTTTTGTGTGTGTTTCATTCTTGTATAAATAGTGATATTTATTTTAATGAATTGAAAAAAAACATTAATAAACCCCATAAATTAGAGAAAATTAACTACAATTTATATAAAGATGGAAATAATAATATATATATATTGTCTGATGCAATTTTTCAATATTCAGGAAAATCGGAAGAAATTATAAATAAAAAAGAAGGGGTTATTTTGCAAGATTCAATATATGAAAACAATAAACTAACATATCTTAAAAAAATAATTGATTTGAATAGTTATACTGAATTAGAAAAAGATATTTTTTATAAAGATAAAAAGTATGTTTATATGAATAGAGGAAGTCAATACTCTAATTATCCTTTTTTTGTTACTGAATTCAAATCCGAAGATTTTTATTTATTTAAATCTGGGAATTATTTTAGACATAATTTAAACATTTACACTTATGGACACTTTGGTTACATACAACTTGATGATGTAGATGCTAAAAAATTTACTGTAAAATCAATAAAAACGTTACGCAAAACGGACTTAATTTTAGGGGTTGATGAAAAAAATGTTTATCGTAACAATGAAAAACTAAGTTATGACGAATTCATAAAAACGCCACTAAACAATAAAGTTAAAGACTCATTACTGAAAATATATTTTCCTGATAAAATTAGATAATATTTCAATTTTGCAAATTCTTGTTTAAATCGATTTAAAATTGGTAAAACTAAACATTGGGATTCAACAAAAACATATTTATGGAAAATACAAAAAAAATAGTTTTTATAATAATCTCTTTTCTCTTTTTATCAGGTTGCACTTCACAAAAGAAAGAAGGTTTGAGTTTGCCCAATAATTTATTCAAAGATTCTAAAAGTAATATTATTTTTAGAGTACCATTACGTAATTATGATAAAGCCCACAATCAAAAAGGAATGACTATTAAAAATGATAGTATAAATTTCAGCTATGTTTACGATATTGAATCAAAAGAGTACAGAAAAAATAATGACGTTATAGATTGGAAAACATTTAAAAATATATTTAATGATGCTGAAAATGAAAAAAAAGTAAATTTTGATGACCAATCTGTGCTAACATATAATTGTTATTTTGAAGATAAAAACAACTTTTATATGTTTCCAACTTTTAGCACTAGTTTTATAATGATTAAAAATAAAAGTTATGATGTCTTAGGAGGTGCTTATTTGAAAATTAATAATGAGATTTATCACTTAGGAATTAAAGTAGAGTCCGCTGATATTAAAACTTTTAAAACTTTAAGACTTAGAAATGAAGTTGATTATTATCGAGAATCAATTGGAATGGATAAAAATTATTTATATTCTGGAAATTCCATTATGACTTATGATAGATTTAAAAGATATTATTCATCAAATAAAGACTTAAAATCAAAATATTTCAAAGATCAAAAAGAATAGATCTGTCTAGTCCTGAAATATGTTTACACATTTCATTCAAGTATTATTCTCGTTAGTGGGTGGTAATGTATCACAAGTGTTGTTTTTACAAAAACTCCAATAAAATGAAGTATTAAAAGTGAAATTTAGGAATAAAAAAGACAACCTTATGGTTGTTTTTTTTACTTTTAGTGTTTTAAATCAAGTAAATAGCTTCGATTTAAAGAAAGTGTATCAGAAGTGTTGTTTTTAAAAATAGCCCTGATGGTAGTGGAAAGCTTTTTGCAGGCTAGTTGTATTTTTTCTAGACATAAAAGAGCGACCACAGGAAGCTCCTTTTAAGGCTTAGAAAAAAACAACTGGACAAAAAAACTTGCAACGCACAGCAGGAAATAGCTTCTAAAATCATTATGAACGACGCTATTGGTATTGTGTTTATTGAAGATCCAAGTGGGAATACTTGGTTAATGGATGGTAAAGGGAATATTAGTGTGAATGCACCGAATGATATTACGATGAATGCGGGTGGGAATATCTCTATGACAGCAGGACAAAACATCAATTCAGCAGCAGCTATGAATATCTCTGAAAGTGCTGGA
>NZ_JANOQD010000043.1:0-2483 GCF_031422135.1 Flavobacterium sp.
AAGTGTAAGCACATGATTTTGAATATTTTCTCCAGTTCTACTAAAAGTTTGAAACTCATATTCGGTTTTTAAAGTGGCTTTTTTAAAGGCTTTCCATTCAAAATACGTTCCAGCCGAAATTCTATTTTCTTCGAGTTTAAAAGGATCTTCGGCATAATCCAGAAATACTTTGGCGTCATGTTTCTGCGCAATTGCAAAACTATACTCTGTAAAATATTCTTTAAACACAAATTCTTTTCCCAGTTTATTTTTTGCAATTGCATTGTTAAATGTCAGGGTTGACGCATCCGGAAAAGTATAATACATTTCGATTTGATAACCCGTTTCGTTTAATGGTTGTACCACGTGTGTACTTCGATTGAGGACTTTGTAGCTGTGTTCTTTGATTAATGCTGGCGGTTCATTAATTCCTGCGCCAACATTAAAATCATTATAATCTTTGTATTCCGCACTGATTCCGAGCTTATCGAATGTAAAATTGATATTTCCGTAATACCCATGAGACGATGTTTTAGAGAAATCAGAAAAATTGGCATCACCTACTTCTTTGGCAAACTCTGTATAATATGAAATTATTGGCGATACTTTTCCTGAGACTGTTGCCATGCCATATTGTTTATTTCCGCTAGCGTTGGCAACATCAAGAACGGCAATTCCTAGAGTTTGTTTTTTAAAGGAATAGTCAGAATATATTGCTTTTATCTCATCTGAACGGCGCAAACTATTAGATTGTGTTGGTGGGAAAACATTGTTGAGTGGTTTGCCGTAGATAATTTTTGTTGTAAAATCTTTGAATTTTAAGTGTGTGCTAAAACCTTGAATGTCTCTTTGAAAATAATTTCGGGAACGATAACTCAAATCCTCAAGTATGGCACCAGGAATTTCAAAAGACCGTAACAATAGTCCACGTCCAATTGTTTCTTGAAAATTACCCAATTTTACCGTTACAATTTTAGAATTGTATTGCAACGAATATTGGGTGAGTTGCGTGTAATTTCTCTCTTGAAAAGGCGTGTAAAATTGTTCCAATGTGATGCCTGCTTTGAAAGCATTATACGTGTACCCAACAACTGCTCTGTCATAAACACTAGAAAATTTTGAATTATCACTTGGGAGTTTTCCGAACTGATATTCAAGGAGGTTATTGCCGCTAATCTGGGCTTCGAGTGTTTGTACAGAAACAATGAATAAAAATAGAACTGCTATACCTTTTTTTGTTTTTTGCATATCAATTGGTATTTAAATTTCGTTCTAGTTCCGCAATAATTAATTCCGCATCGCCAGAAACGAATCCTTCGTGAATCCAAATAATTTTTCCTTTTGAGTTGACTAAAATGAGCGTTGGAAAAGCCATTAGATTCAATCGATTCTTGATTTCTGAATCGATGTCTAACAAAATTGGATATTGTATTTGAAGTGATTTACTTAAAGGCGCGACTTTGGCAATGCTTCTTGGTCCATCGCAACTAATGCCTATTATTGCAACTCCTTTATCTTTATAGGTATTGTATATTTTATTTAATTCGGGAATTGCTTTGTTGCATGGCTTACACCAAGTGGTCCAAAAATCGATTAAGGTTAGTTTTTCCCCTTTTAATTCCGAAAAACTCCGGCTGGTGTTTTCAATATCTTTCAACTGAAAATCAGTAACCGTTTGCGCTTGAAGGTTAGCAAACGCAAAGGTTATAAATGCTACTATCCATTTTTTCATAATTATTTTGTTTTTAACTCTTTGAGTGTAATTCAATCTGTATGTTTTTTTTAACCACATAGAAACATAGATTTCATAATTTTTGAAAAGCGTTTCACTTTATTATAGAAAATCATAGCTATGTGAACCCAAGACCAGAGTCCGCCGCGGAGGACGTACAGGCGAATCAATTGGGCTATTCAACTCTTTTTTTCTATGATTCTATTTGTTAAATTTTGTATTAACTAAATATAATTGATTTTCATTAATTGCAACTTACGGTTTATTTTAATTAATAAGTGATTGCACTTTTAGTTTAACCGCATCGACATCGCCAGCTGCGCCTTGTGTTCCTGTGAAAACAATTTTTCCGGCTTTGTCAATAACAACAAGTCTGTCATAAGTAGTTTTATACGATGCTGCAACTCCTGAGGCAGTTAATAGTAACGGAAATGATACGCCAGTTGCAGTTTTAAAACCTTGAACCGAGCTTGCATTTCCGTCCCATTGATCCAATCCTAAAATTTGATAATCTGTTTTTGAAGCAAAAGGGGTAACTAATTTTGATTCAATACTTGGAGCAATAGCTTTGCAGGAAGGACAGGTATTTCCGAAGAAGAAAAGTACAACCACTTTGTTCGTATAATCAGATAATTTAACTTGTGTATTGTCTAAAGAGGTTAACGTGAATGCGGGTGCAGTTGTCCCAGATGGAGTTGGAGTTGGATTTGTAGTTGCATCGTCACTACCAGAACATGCATTTAGAGCAAAAAAGATGATTATTAAAAAAGAT
>NZ_JANOQD010000044.1:0-19007 GCF_031422135.1 Flavobacterium sp.
AATCAGGGCTATCAGACTAAGTTTTGGGCATTTTTATAAAGTTTTAGGCTATCTTTTTTTAGAAAATTATTTTGTATATTTGTGTATCAAAATCTATCGCTATGGAAACGCTAACTATTCAATTTGAATCCAATATAAAAGCAAAAATTTTAGAATTACTAAATTCTTTTCCACCAAACGAACTAAAAATCGTTACAGAAAATCCAGTTTTTGCAGCAAACAAAAAAATGTTAGATATTGCTTTAGAGAAAGTAAACAATGGAACTGCCGAATGTTGCTCCATTGAAGAACTTGATGAATTTCTTGAAAAAGCATTGTCAGATTATGAAAATTGAATTCGCTAAAACTTACAGATTATCTTTGTTAGTCCAAGTTTTATATATTGCTAAAGACAAACCATTAGCAGCAAGAAAATTTAGAAAAGATATCATTCGAAATATCAAAAAAGACCTAGTGAATCCTTTTCACTTCAAAAAATCAATTTATTATGAAGAAGAAAATATAAGAGATTATGTTTTCAAAGGTTATACTTCTGTTTACAAAATTGATATAGAAAATCAAACAATAACCGTTTTCGGATTCATAAAACACAAAGAAACCCTATAAATGCCTCGAATTCTCGCCATCGACTACGGACAAAAACGCACCGGAATAGCCATTACCGACGAAATGCAAATCATTGCATCCGGATTGACAACCATTCCTTCCGAAACTGCTATCGCTTTCTTAAAAGACTATTTTTCTAAAGAAAAAGTCGAAAAAGTCCTTATAGGCGAACCTAAACAAATGAATGGCGAACCATCACAAAGTACCGAAATCATTGAGAAATTTGTAACCAAATTTAAAAATGTATTCCCAGAAATGGAAATAGATCGTGTCGATGAACGTTTTACCTCAAAAATGGCTTTTCAAACCATGATTGACAGCGGACTCAAAAAGCAACAACGCAAAAACAAAGCCTTGATTGACGAAATTTCCGCCACCATAATGTTGCAAGATTTTTTAAATAGAAAATAAACTATAAAACCTAATTGTCATCCTGAGCTTGTCGAAGGACCAAATCTCAAATCCTAAATAAAAGATGCCTCGTCAAAAAATAGAAACAGATATTGTACTAATAGGAGCAGGAATAATGAGTGCTACGTTAGGCTTGCTTTTAAAAGAATTAAATCCAAAATTAAAAATTGAAATTTTCGAGCGTCTTGATATTGCAGCAGCCGAAAGTTCTGATGCTTGGAACAATGCAGGGACTGGTCACGCCGCTTTCTGTGAACTCAATTACACTCCCGAAATGGTAGACGGTACTATCGAAACCAAAAAAGCGGTAAAAATATCCGAATCTTTCGAAGTTTCCCGTCAGTTTTGGAGCTATTTGGTTGAAAAAGGATTACTTCAAAACCCAGAAAGTTTCATTAAAAGTGTGCCACATATGAGTTTCGTTTGGAGTGACGAAAACGTAGAATATCTCAAAAAAAGATACAAAGCCTTGCAACAATTTCATCTTTTCAAAGCAATGGAATATTCTGAAGATGTAAATCAAATTAAAGCTTGGGCACCATTAGTTATGGAAAACCGAAATCCCAAAGACAAAATTGCGGCAACCACAATGAAATATGGTACCGATGTTAATTTTGGAGCTTTAACCAGGAGTATGTTTAAATATTTAGAATCTTTAGAGGGTGTGACAACTCATTTTCATCATGAGGTGTACGACTTAAAAAAGCGTGATGATGGAAAATGGAGAATAAAAGTTAAAGATATCGCTACAGGCGAAAAGAAAAAAATATATACACCATTTACTTTTATTGGTGCTGGAGGCGGCTCCTTGTTATTATTAGAAAAAGCAAATATTCCTGAAGGCGAAGGTTTCGGCGGATTTCCTGTTAGTGGGCAATGGCTCAAATGCACCAATCCAGAAGTCATCAAAAAACACAGTGCAAAAGTGTACGGAAAAGCATCGGTTGGTGCACCACCTATGTCGGTTCCACACATTGATACTCGAATGATAGATGGCGAAAAAGCATTGCTTTTTGGTCCTTATGCCGGTTTTTCAACCAAATTTTTAAAAAATGGTTCGTATTTTGATTTGGTAAAATCAATTGAGTTAAGCAATATAAAACCAATGCTTTCGGCAGGAATTCACAATATTCCGCTGACAAAATATTTGATAGATCAAGTTTTTCAATCGTCAAACGATAGGCTAAAAGCTTTAAAGGAGTATGTTCCATCTGCTAAAAAAGAAGATTGGGTTCTAGAAAATGCTGGACAAAGAGTACAAGTTATCAAAAAAGATGCTGATGGCAGAGGAATTCTTGAGTTTGGAACCGAAGTCATTTGTGCTGCTGATGGCTCACTTTCGGTATTGCTTGGTGCTTCGCCTGGTGCTTCGACAGCGGTTTCAATTATGGTTGATTTGATTAAAAAATGTTTTCCTCACGAAGCTAAAACAGAAAATTGGCAACATAAATTCAAACAAATGATTCCGTCATTTGGACAATCTTTGAATGAAAACCCTGTTTTGTGTGATGAAATTAGAGAAAAAACCAATCAAATTTTAAAATTGAAGTGTTAAGATTTATGACATTTCTATTTAATTATATACTTTTGCATCAAATTTTAAAAAAGTTGTCTCGTTCATTTTAGATGAATGTTGAATACTAATACTGAAGACTAATAAAATGATATTACCAATTGTAGGTTACGGAGATCCAGTTTTGCGTAAGGTTTGTGAAGAAGTAACCAAAGATTACTCTAATTTAAACGAAACCATCGCTAGTATGTACGAGACAATGTACAATGCTTGTGGTGTTGGTTTGGCAGCGCCTCAAGTCGGGTTGCCTGTTCGAGTTTTTATTGTAGATACAGATCCTTTTAGCGATAGCGATGACATTTCTAAAGAAGAGGCAGAAGCTTTAAAAGGTTTTAAAAAGACATTTATCAATGCCAAAATGATTGCCGAAGAAGGCGAGGAGTGGTCTTTTAACGAAGGCTGTTTGAGCATTCCTGATGTGCGAGAAGATGTGTATCGTAACGAAAAAATCACGATTGAGTACTATGATGAAGATTTTAATAAGAAAACGGAAGTGTACAATGGATTAATCGCTAGAGTAATTCAACACGAATACGATCATATAGAAGGAATTTTGTTTACAGATAAGATTTCTACTTTCAAGAAACAATTGATTAAAAAGAAGTTACAAAATATTATGGAAGGCAAAGCGCGTCCTGATTATAGAATGAAATTAGTAACAAAAAAAAGATAGTTTATACTAATTAATTTAGTAATTTCGATATTACAAATTAACTATTCAACGATTAAATAATAAAAATGAATTTAGAAAAAATATTAGCCATTTCTGGAAAACCAGGATTATATGCATTGAAGGTACAAACAAGAACAGGTTTTGTTGCAGAATCATTTATAGATGGGAAAAGAATCACAGTAGGGTTGCGTAGTAATGTGAGTTTACTTTCGGAAGTTTCGATGTACACTACTAGCGAAGAAAAACCTTTGGTTGAAGTAATGAGAAGTATTGCCAAGAAAGAAAATAATGGTCCAACTCTTGCTTTTAAAGATGATAAAGCGCAATTGGCTGCTTACTTTTTAGAAATTTTACCAGATTACGATCAGGAAAGAGTCTATGCTTCTGATATTAAAAAAGTAATTAATTGGTATAATGTTTTGCAAGCCAAAGGATTGGTTTCGGCTGAAGAACCTGTAAAAGTTGAAGATAAAGAAGAAAAATCTGAAAAAGTTGTTGCAAAAACAGAAGTAAAAGCTCCAAAAGCGACTAAAACTGCTGCGCCTAAAAATGCTGGAATGGCTGCTGCTAAAAAAGCACCTGCTCAAAAAGCAACTAAGTCAACTAAGAAATAAATATTTAACATAAATATAAGTCCTGCATTTGATTTTCATTTGCAGGATTTGTTATTTTTACTAAAATCGATTTTATGAATTCTCGACATCAACAATTGGATGCTTTTGGAAGGTTGCTGGACATTATGGATGAGTTGCGTGAAAAATGCCCTTGGGATAAGAAACAAACCTTACAGACTTTACGCCATTTAACCATTGAAGAAACGTACGAATTGGGCGACGCTATTTTGGATAATAATTTGGAAGAAGTTAAAAATGAGTTGGGCGATTTGTTGTTGCATATTGTTTTTTATGCCAAAATTGGTAGTGAATCCAATAGTTTTGATATGGCGGATGTTGCCAATGATATTTGTGATAAATTGATTCACCGTCATCCACATATTTACGGAGATGTGGTGGTTGCAGACGAGGAAGAAGTCAAGCAAAATTGGGAAAAATTAAAGTTGAAAGAAGGTAAAAAGTCAGTTTTAGAAGGTGTTCCGAAAAGTTTGCCAGCCTTGGTAAAAGCTTCCAGAATTCAAGACAAAGTAAAAGGTGTGGGATTTGATTGGGAAGAACCACACCAAGTCTGGGACAAGGTTCAAGAAGAATTGTCTGAATTGCAAGTGGAAGTTGCAGCTGGAAATCAAGACAAAATGGAAGCTGAATTTGGCGATGTGTTGTTCTCGATGATAAATTATGCTCGATTTTTAAATATTAATCCTGAAGATGCTTTGGAGCGAACTAACAAAAAATTTATCAAAAGGTTTCAATATTTAGAAAGTAAAGCGGAGCAATTAGGCAAACCATTGATGGATATGACTTTGGTAGAAATGGATGTTTTTTGGAATGAAGCTAAGAGAATGTAGTTGGAGTTAGAAATTAGGTTTTCGGCAATATGAAAATTATTTTTTCATCATTGATTTTTAAAATTTAATTGGAACAATTTTTGATAAATAAATAATTATGAGTTTTAAAACTATTGTGTTTTTAGTATCGTTATGTTCAATAGCTGTTTTCTCTCAGAAAGAAACCACTATTTCCTCAATAGTTTTCCCTAAAGTAGAGAACAAGTTTGATATAAAAAGTAAGCCTAAAACGGAAGCTTCATCGCAATACTCTATTTCGAAACCATTTGAAATCACAAAATTTAAAAGTGCAACAAAAATATATAGTTCGCCTACACTTGAAAAACCAATGGATTTTAACACTAAAAAAAGTGATTTAGATCCTGGTTTGGTTTATGAGAAAAAATTGAATTCAAAAAAAGGCAATGATGATGAAAGTACAATTCCTTTTAGGGGGAATCAGTTTTTAGGGGAATTTCGAACTGGTACAAAAGCTGTTGGTATTTTTTATAGGGATTTTGGATTGGTTGATGGAGACATAATTCGTGTCTTGGTAAATGATAAAGTGGTTGTTTATGAAGTTTTTTTAGATGGTAAATTTCAAGAATTAAATTTGCCATTACAAGAGGGTTTTAATAAAGTGGAATTTCAAGCGTTAAATCAAGGGACTTCGGGACCCAACACTGCGGAGTTTCAAGTTTATGATGAAAAAGGAATCTTAATATCTTCAAACCAATGGAATCTTGCCACTGGTTTCAAAGCTTCGATAGTTATAGTAAAACAGTAATTAAACTAAAAAAAAGCACAAAATCGCATAGGAATTTGTGCTTTTTTAGCAGAATAAAACTGATTTTTATAGACTTCTAATTTGTTTTAGTTTTTCTTTCCAAGTGGCCAATTCTTCTTTTTGTTTCTCAATATTTTTCATTACTTCAAGAACCATTGGACTGTCTTTTTTGGCTTTGGCAAAAAACTGGATGTTGTTCTCTAATTGAAAAATTTCGTTTTGAACCTCATCTACTTTTCGCATTAAGAATATTTTCTCCCCATCAATTCTTCTAGAATCGTTGCCTTCAGAAAGTTGTTCTAATCGGTTTGAAAAGCGCATCATTTCAGTATCTTTTTTGCTCAAGCTCAATTTTTCAAAAAGGACATCTAAGATTTTGTTAAATTTTCCTTCAATATGGCGTCTTGCAAAGGGCACTTTTCCAATGTTTTTCCAAGCTTCAATATGCGCTTTTATGCCGTCCAAATCTGTTTTGTGGTCTCCAACTAATTGAAACTCTTTCAAGGTTTCAAGATATTCTTTCTTTTTATCAAAAGCTATAATTTCAACCTCTTCATTTTCGTTTTTCTCTGCGTGAACTCTATCAAAATAGTGATTGCAAGCTGTTTTAAAGGCTGTCCACACGCTATCCGAATATTTTCTAGGAACATGGCCTATTTGTTTCCACTCTTCCTGAATTTTCTTCATTATAGGAGTCGAAGTATTGAAATCAGTACTTTCTTGCAATTCTTTTGCGCGGGCAACTAAAGCATTTTTTTTGTCAAGATTGGCATTTTGATCCTTTTTAATGTCTTTGTAAAATGCATTTTTGTGCACATTAAAATTACGAACAGCAGTTTTAAACTCGCTCCAAGTTTGCTCATTTACTTCAGAAGGAACCTTTCCAGTAGTAAAAAATTGTTCTCTTAATGCTTCTACTTTATCAACTTGCCCTTGCCAAGCGGAATGAATTTCAATTTTTTCGGTAGCGATTACTTCAATTTCAGCAATAATTGCTTGTTTTTTAGCTAAATTTTCAACTTCGGTTCCTCGTTGCACAACAAATATGGCTTCCCGTTTATCGTGCATTTGTTTGGTCAATTCGCTAAAAGTTGCCCAAATTTCTTCTCTTTTTTCTCTCGAAACAGGACCGATGTCTTCTTTCCAAATCTTATGTAGCGATTGCAATTCTCTGAATGCTTTCATCACATCAATTTCAGTTACAAGTTCTTGAGCTCGAACAATTATTTTTTGTTTGGCTTCTAAATTGTGTTTGAAATCGATATCACGTGCTTCACGATCTAAGTGTAAATAATCGTAAAAATTTTCTATATGGAAATGGAAATTATTCCAAACGTGGTTGTATTTGTCTTTAGGAATTGCTCCCGCTGACCTCCAACGCTCTCTGATATCATTAAATTGTTTCAGATGGTCTTTAATGTTTTCACTTGGATTTATTAATGATTTTAATTCTTCAATTAAACCTAAACGAGTTTGTAAATTTGATTTCAAACTCGATTCTAAACTTTTAAAATGAGAATTTTTCTTACTTCTAAAAGAATTGTATATAGTGTCAAATTTATTTTTTAAAGGAAAATGATATTCAAATTCAAGAGAGGAATCTGTGTTTTCGTTTGCAAATTCTTCCTTTTTTTCGTCAATAAAATGATTGTATTTTGACAAAAAAGAAGTTTTTATTTCTTCTATATGGTTTTTTACCGCCATAATTTTGTCGGTATCAATCAGTTTTTCTAGTTCAGAGGTTAAACTTTCCATATCCATTGCTTCATAATCAAGCATTGGGATTTCGTGATTGTCATCAGCAGTAGTGTTTTCGGCAACTTCAGCGTTCAAATTATCAATAGTTTCAATAGCTTCATTTTCAGAACTTTGAGCATTTTTTTGAAATTTTTGTATTTCGTTTCCATCTACCTCAGGTAGGTTATCATGTTGTTCTTCTTGCATTGTGCAAAATATTTACAGTTATATAGATGCCGAAGTTACTAAAAACAGAACAGAATTAAAACTAAAACCCTTGTTTATGCTAAATTTCTATCTGTTTTTGACTTTTTTTCATCTTTTCATTTAAAATTTAATAAAATTTCAGGCACTAATTAAACCTTTTTTAAAAGGATAAGTCTTATTGTTAATTATAACTTTAAATAATTTACCTATGAAAAATTCAAAATTCACTTTTCTGATTATCGCATTACTTATTTTTTTTTCTGCTGAAATTATAGCACAAGAAACCGATAAAAGAGCAGAAATGATTGCACAAATGAAAAGTACGATCGAAAAATTAAATCTATCGACAGAGCAAGAAGTAAAGTTTAAGGAAATAAGTAAAACATTTGTGATGAAAGCCAAAGAAGTCAAAGAGAGTGATCAAAACAAAAGGGACAAGTTCAAAGCGTTAAAAGCGATGAAAGATCAAAAGAATATTGAAATGAAAGCCTTACTTTCTAGTGAACAATACGAAGATTATCTTAAAATTATGGAAGACAGAAAGAAAAAAGTATAATTTTAAAGGTTATTTTTTTATTAATTGGAATAACTTTTGATTAATTTAGGTAACGTAAAATTATTTTTTACTATTTTTATCCTTTATTTAAAACAAATTTAAAATTCTCTATAATGAAAAATTTAAAATTTACTATTGCTTTTGTATTTGTGCTTTTTTTAACTTGTCTTGATGCCAGTTCTCAAACACTTGCGCCAAAAAAAGAAGATTTAAAAAATTTAGTTGAAATGTTGTCTCTAACTGACGTGCAGCAACCTAAATTTTATGAATTAACGGACAAGTATCAAGAAAAATGGGAAGTTTTGATGGAGTCAAAAGCTAATAAAAAAGAAAGAGTAGCTAAAGAAAATGAGCTTCAAGAAGCTAAAGATGCTGAAATGAAGTTTTTGTTAAATACGGAACAGTTTGAGATGTATTCAAAATTGACCAAAGAACAGATACAAAAGAGAAAAAATAGAAAGGAATCTTGATATTATATTGAGTTCCAAATTTCCCAAGATTTCTCCGCTTGAAAAACGAGCATATCATAGCCGTTTTTAATTAGTGCATTATTGCTTTCTGCTTGTTTTAAAAATTCAGTTTTTTCTGGATTGTATATCAAGTCGAAAGCAATATTTTTTTTGGTTAGATAGTGGTATGGAATTTCTGGAAATTCTTCTATATTTGGGAATGTTCCTAATGGTGTGCAATTGATTATTATAGGGAATTCGGATATGATTTCTTGAGTTATATCAGCATACGAAATACAATTTTCTTTTGCTTGACGAGATACAAAAACACTTTCAATATTCAATTGTTTAAGACCAAAAACTATTGCTTTTGCTGCGCCACCCGTTCCTAGGATTAAAGCTTTGTTGTGGTGTTTTTTCAGCAAGGGTTTCAGCGATTTGCTAAACCCAAAATAGTCCGTATTGTCACCATATAATTTACCATTTGGTAGTATTTTGATAGTGTTTACTGCACCAATTTGTTTTGCATTTTCAGACAATTCGTCTAAAAATGGAATAACGCTTTCTTTGTAAGGAATGGTAACGTTTAAACCTATCAATTCTGGATTGTTTTTTAAAACCGCTTTAAATTCATCTATGTGTGGAATGTCAAAGTTTTCGTAACTATAAACAGTATTTATTTCTTCTTTTTTGAATTTTAGACTAAAATAATTTTGAGAAAAGGAATAACTAATGTTTTTACCTAGTAAACCTAGTTTTTTAGTCTTGTTTTTTTGCATATATTTCTATTGGTATTGTTAATGGATATATTGTTTTTACAATAATGCCATTATGTTTGCCAGGAGACCATTTTTTTAAAGATTTAATTACCCTTAAAGCTTCTTTGTCTGATCCGTAGCCTATATCTTTCATAACTTTAATATCAGTTACTGAACCATCTTTTTCTATAATAACAACTAAAGAAATTTTTCCTTTAATGTTTTTATCAACCTCAATATGGAAATCTTTATTAAATTCATTATAAAATTCAGTTATTCCACCATCGTATTCAGGTTGAACTTCAAGGTCAGTTGATAAGTAAATAAGATTGGGTAATGAATTATTAGTAATATTGCCACTATCTGACATATCAATAGCTATGTTTGATTTAATAGTTTTAGTGTCAGAATAGCGAACAATTTTAGACTCTAATTCTTGCTGCTTAGTTGTTGACGATTCATAATTAATTGTCTTTTTAGTTTGACTACAATGAATAGTCAAATTGAACAAAACGAACAAGGTTATTATTTTTTTCATTTATTTCATGTGTTTTTGAATGCAATCCTGAACAATTTTATATTCCCAAACCACAGGAAATAAATTTTCTATAATTTTTCTATCCTTGTAACTTTGACGCAAACCATTGCTTAAATGAAAAATTCCTTTTTCGGTTTCGTTTAACATCAAGTACAGTCCAGCCAATCGATATTCGACTTCAAATTCTTCTGGAAAATACTCGCTGGCTTGTAATAAAGTTTGAATGGCACCTTCGAATTCGCCTAAGTATTGTAGGATATCAGTCCAAAACAACCAAGTATCCAATTGAAAATCACCATATTCTACGGCTTTTCTATAGCCATATTCTGCTTCTTCAAAAAGATTTAAGGCTTTGTTTATAGATGCAAAACGTTTCCAGTACAGTTTATTTTCGCCGTCAATTAAGATTGCTTTATTGACATAATACAATGCTTTGGAAAAGTTTTTTTGACGGAAATAGAAATCGGTAATGGCAATCCATCCTTTGTCTAAAAGTGGATCTTCGTGAACGGTTTTGTTGTAATATTTTAATGCTAAAACTTTGTTGCCTAGTCTTTCGTAGCATTTTCCTATTCGCAATAAGGCATACGATGTGGGATCGTCAAGTTTTATGGTTTCTTGATAATTTTCGATGGCTTCTTCGTATCGTTTTAAACGTTCAAGTGCTTTGGCTTTTTCCATAAAAGCACCCATAAACTCATCGTCAATAAGGGTTGCATAATCAAAAGCGGTTAATGCAGCTTCATAATTTTTGAT
The DNA here is from genome assembly GCF_031422135.1 of Flavobacterium sp. Classification (GTDB taxonomy): domain Bacteria; phylum Bacteroidota; class Bacteroidia; order Flavobacteriales; family Flavobacteriaceae; genus Flavobacterium. Next base: position 10,493 of record NZ_JANOQD010000044.1, read on the forward strand.
TCCATAATGCAATCTGCCTAGCTGATGCCAAGCGATTTCGCTATACGGATTTTTGTCAATATATTGTGTTACATAGTCAATAGCTTCTTGGTCTTGATCTAGAAATTCGAAACAATAGACAACGTTGTACAAGCTGGATTGCTCTTCGACATCTTCTTCTAGGCATTTTATGAAATTTTCTTTTGCCAATTCAAGATTGTCCATAAAGAGATATTCCATACCAATTAAATTGTAGACATCGGCAAAATCATCGGTATATTTTAAGGCTATTTTAAGATGATCCACTGCTTTTTCGTGATCGTCTCTTTTAGAATAAATGTTGGCTTTTTGAATGTATATTTCCTCATTTGTAGGCTCAATGGCATACAATTCGTTTAGCATTTTTTCGGCTAGTTCTAACTTGTCGTCATACACGAGCATTTCGACCTGAACTAGTTTTAGTCCTGTCGATTTTGGGTGCTGTTCAAGTGCTAGTTTAAGTGCTTTTTTTGCTAAAGAGGATTTACCAATATCTAAATAATGCAATATAATATCCTCAAATTCTTCTGAATCAAAAAACAACACTTTGTTTGTTTTTAGCATCGATTCAAATTTGGATAAGGATAAGCTATAATCGTCTTCGTCTTGGCTCAAGTACATACTCAATTTTTTTAATGTTATCCGTAATAAAATTAGGATATATATAGATAATGAATGGTTGTTTTTGTTTTTGTTGTAAACAATTTAATTAACAATTTTAAATGGCAAAAATAAAATTCAAGAATCAATTTCAATTTCAAAAATCAATAGTAAGAATAAAATTTTGTTATAATGTTTAAATTTATTTTGGATGCCCTAGCCCTGATGGAAGCGGTATCCTTTTTCTGGCTTGACTTTGCGAGGAACGAAGCAATCAAGTCAGGAAAAGATAGAGCGGACAGCAGGAAATAGCTCCAAAAAAAATTATATTGCAATTTCTAATGCTACTTCGTTCATTGCCTCAATAATGATGCCACAACCTTCGATAATTTCTTCGTTTGAAATGGTGAGTGGCGGTGTGATGCGGATGGCGCAGGCTTCAAACAGTAACCAGAACAATATCAAGCCTTTATCCTGACATTTGAAAATGATTTTGTTCGTTATTTCAGGACTTTCTGTCATAGCGGCAAGCATTAATCCTTCGCCACGTATTTCTTTGATTAGTGTATGGTTTAATTGTTTACGGAAAAGTTGTTCTTTTTCAAGTGCTTTTTGCATTAAATCGGTTTCAACTAGTTCTTGCAACGTGGCTAAACAAGCGGCCGCAATGACGGGATGTCCGCCAAATGTGGTGATATGCCCGAGTTTTGGATTGTCAGACAGTAAGTCCATATGAGTTGCATTTGCGGTGAAAGCTCCAACGGGCATTCCGCCTCCCATTCCTTTACCCATAACCACTATATCGGGAACCATATCATAGTTTTGAAATCCAAAAAGTTTGCCTGTACGACCAAAACCAGGTTGTATTTCGTCGAGTATCATTATGGCACCAACTTCGTCGCAACGTTGGCGAACTTTTTTTAGAAAATCATTTTCGGGACGAATAAATCCTGCGCCACCTTGTATGGTTTCGAGAATGATTCCTGCGGTTTTATGGGTTATTTTTTGAATATCTGCTTCGTTGTTGAAGGTGATGAAATCGACATCTGGGATTAATGGACGAAAAACTTGTTTGCGTTCTTCGAATCCCATTACGCTCATCGATCCCATTGTATTGCCGTGATAAGCATTATGACAGGATATGAGTTGGCTTCGACCAGTAATTCTTCGTGCTAGTTTTAAGGCGCCTTCGATGGCTTCGGTGCCTGAATTAACAAGGTAGGTTTTGTTGAGTTGTGGTGGCATATTTTCTGCCAAAAGCTTGCATAGTTTCACGGCTGGATCTTGTGCATATTCGCCATAAACCATTACGTGTAAATATTTATCTAACTGATTGACAATGGCTTGTTTTACTCTTGGGTGTTGGTGTCCGAGTGTACAAGCGGAAACACCAGCAACAAAATCTAAATATTTTTTGCCTTTTGTATCGTATATATAGGAACCCAATGCGTGCGAAACTTCCATACCGAGTGGGTGTGGAGTGGTTTGGGCTTGGTATTTGAGGAAATCTTGATGCATTTTAAAATTAGGGTGCGATTTTTAAATTTGATTTGAACCATTAAGAAATTAAGTTCAATTAAGTTCAAATCTTAATTTCTTAATGGTTCAGAAAAACTCTGTGTATGTTTTAATATCGTACTATTTTTTCTTTTTAGCTTTTTTCTTTACTGGAATTGGCTTATCGTAATTCAATGTTTCTTTTGAGGCTTCCATCGGAACATTTGGTTCGAGTGCTTTGGCTTGCGATTCTTTTTGGGCTTTTTTGTCTAATTCAAGTTCTTCTGGTGGAAAAATATCTTCTTTTTTCAAGATTTGTTCGTCACCACGCCATATAAAACCTTTGAGTTTTCGGGCATTTTCGGGCAGTTCCGTTTCTGGATAAATATCACCATCAACATTAGTAAAAAAAGTAATGGTATCAATCGTATTTCCGTCAAGCACCATATTGATGCTACTGCTCACATTTTTGTTGATTCCTATAAGTTCTTGCTTGTCGTTTCGCATATAGAAAACCACTTCGGTGTTCTTGACTACATCGACAATATGGAGTTTGTTTTCTTTAAATTTTCCAAACAAGTTTTGCCCTTTTACTTGATTAAAGCCTTCTCCAATGGTATCTTTTGAGATAATAAAAGCATTGTTAAGTACCTTTAGTGAATCCATTTTTTCGGTTTTGGTATCAGCAATAAGATGCATTACATCGCCAGTCATTTGGTTTTTTCCGTTCCAAAAAACAGGCCTTCCAATCATTTGTGTGAGTCCAGATTTGGTATTGGAATGTATGGAGTCGCATTTTCCACTCATGTCTTTTTTGAAGAAACGCGCATTGTTTGAACCACGAATAATTCGGTTTTCAGGTTTCCCTGTTATTAGTAGTTTTTTGGCGTGGAAATAAACAGAATCTTTTTCAAATAAAGTGATAGCTACGGCTTTTTTAGTGATGAACATAGAGTCTTTTTGTTTATACACTTCGGCGTAATGTCCTTTAACAATAAATTCATTTATGGTGTCGGTTATTTTGACATTATTTTTGGCTCTTGCAAAGTCTTTCTTTCGATCGTAAAAAATATCATCGCCTTCTATGAGTCGGTCTTTGTAGGTTATTTTAGAACCCTTGAGTAGTTTGCCTTCGTCTTTTTTGGTATCGTAAAAACCTTTTTCAGTATAAATAACATTCGTGGCAGAAGTTATGGTTGATGGACCAAAAACATACGAATGTCCCGAATTTGTATAATAATCCAGATGATTTGTTTTTATGGTTTGTCTAGGATTTACTACAGTTACGGCAGTTAGGAATTGAAACTTTTTTTGGGCTAAAAAGTATTTTCCAGACTTACTTGTCAAGGTATTTTCGGGATCTTGAATCGTACCACTGGTATTATAATAGGCTTCTTGCGAATTCCTATCGAAGTTAATAGTATCTGTAGCTAAAGTCATTTTTGGATCACGCATTACCACATCGCCAGTGGCAAAGGCAAACTTGGTATTGCCATTGTATTCGGCATATCTGCTGTTCATTGTGAGTGTGTCGCCTTGAATCATTTGAACGTTTCCAAAAGCTTTTACAAAATTGGCTTTGCCAAAATGATACGCTTTGTTACATGTCATCCTAATTCCTTCGTGTACAATTCTAACATTTCCTGTAAAAACGATTGCGCCAGGCACTTGACTTTCGGAAATATCTAGAAAATCAGCACCTTCAATAACGACTTGTTTGGTTTCTTTTTGAGGTGTGGTATTGCTAGTAGTTCCTTTTTTAGTCACTTGCGACCAAAGGGATGCTTGCCAAAAAAACAGTATTAATAATACGAAACGAATATCTATTTTATTCAATGGAGATAATTTTTGTCAAAATTACGAAAATAAAGTTCCAAAAATCAAATCATAAATCCCAAATAAAATATAAAAACACTTAATTTCTATATGTTGAACATAATTGGAATTAAGCATTTTATTTATTTAAAAAAAAAAGAGTTATAATCCAGTTATTTGTAAATGCCTTTTTTATGCATTAAAATTTTTGATGAAGGTTTTAACTTTTTTATGGTTTCAATACAATCATTTTCGTCGCGTTTCGAAGGAGTATTTTTTCTTTTAGTAACTTTAGTTTTGACGAGAATGTTGAAATATCCTTCGCTTTTTTCTTTTTGCATTATAAAAATAGATTCAGACTCTTCTCCTTCATAATTGCATCTCATATCCCATTCACCAATACCGCTACTCATTTCATATTCATCTAACACTTTTTCAATTTTGTTATTCTTGATTGTATACAAAGAAATATTTTCTAAACTATATGGGTTGACTTGAGAACTTCCACTGAAATTACTTCTTATACCAAAGGCTCTTACAGTTTCTGAAATTTTGTAGTTTGCCATATCAATTGAAATACTAGAAAGACGAATTGCATCTGATGTATATTTGTTATTTTCAGTGTACTGCGTAATAATTTTTTCGGTTTTATTGTCAATTAATAGAAGGAGTAAGGTACAATCGAAACCATCATTATTGGGTATTGTAGTGTATTTACCAATCGCAATAATTGATAATGCTGCGTTGTTAGGAATTACTTTTGTCTCAATTGCAAAAATAGCATCGTCTTTTAATTTTAATTGTTTTTGAATTTTTTCTAAAAGATGATTTTCTTGTGCATAAAATGCGAACGATAGAAAAAATAAAGTTACAAATAAAACTAATTTTGTCATTCTACTAATTATTTTATATGACTATCCTTAACTGATGCCAAGTTATTATTTTAACCACGAATTGTGCAATTCGTGGTAAACTTTTTAAATCATTAAGATGTTTATTAAATTTGGTTCGCTTAGCGGACAATCATATTGTTTAAATCAAGATTTATTTAACAATCGTCTGTTTTCTATCAGGTCCAACCGAAACAATAGTAATAGGAACTTCCACTTCTTTTTCTATAAAATCGATGTAGTCTTTAAGCTCTATTGGTAATTCGTTATAGATACTCATTCCTGTTAAATCCGCTTTCCAGCCTTTAAATTCAGTATATACAGGTAGTACGTTTTCAGGCTCAATATTATAAGGCAAATGAGTTATGTTTTGTCCTTTGTAGGTGTATGAAGTAGCTACTTTTAAGGTTTCAAAACCAGAAAGCACATCGCCTTTCATCATCATCAATTGTGTTACACCATTGACTTGAATTGCATATTTTAAAGCTACTAAATCCAACCAACCACAACGTCTTTTGCGACCTGTAACTGATCCAAACTCGTTGCCTACGCTTGCCATTGTATCTCCAGCTTCTTCAAAATCTTCGGTTGGAAAAGGACCAGAACCAACACGCGTGGTGTAGGCTTTGAAAATTCCGTATACTTCTTTGATTTTATTTGGCGCAATTCCCAAACCGGTGCAAGCACCAGCTGCTGTTGTATTTGAGGAAGTTACATAAGGATAGGTTCCAAAATCAACATCTAGTAGTGAACCTTGTGCTCCTTCGCAAAGGATTGATTTTCCTGCTTTTTGCGCTTGATGTAAATACTCTTCAGAATCAATGAAATCTAATTTTTTTAATTCTTCAATAGCCTCAAAAAATTCTTTTTCTAATTCAGGCAAATTATATTGAATTGATACATCGTAGAATTTTATCATTTCTTCGTGCTTGTTTGCTAGCGCTCTGTATTTTGCTGCAAAATCTTCCAGTTCAATGTCGCCAACACGGATGCCGTTACGACCTGTTTTGTCCATATACGTTGGTCCTATTCCTTTAAGAGTGGAACCAATTTTAGCTTTCCCTTTGGAGGCTTCTGAAGCGGCATCAAGCAAACGATGTGTCGGTAGAATTAAATGTGCTTTTCTGGAAATAATTAACTTTGATTTTAAATCCAAATTAAATTTTGCCAATCCATCAATTTCAGATTTAAAAACTACAGGGTCAATTACGACACCGTTTCCAATCACATTGACATTATTTTTATGAAAAATCCCAGAAGGAATGGTTCTCAAAACGTGCTTTATGCCATCAAATTCTAAAGTATGTCCCGCATTTGGACCGCCTTGAAATCGAGCAATAATATCGTATTTTGAAGTTAATACATCGACAATTTTTCCTTTGCCTTCATCGCCCCATTGTAATCCTAGTAATAAATCTACGGTCATTGTATGTGTTGTTGTTTGTTGTTTATTTGTTTAATCAGTTATTGTTTAATCGGTTAACAGAATTAACAATGAACTGAATTATGCCTTTTTATTAGCATAAAAGTATAACGAGTGGTTCATTATTTCGATACCAAATATTTCTTCCATTGTTTTTTTTATGGTTTGAATGCGGGGATCGCAAAACTCGATAACCTCACCTGTATCTAACATAATGATGTGATCGTGTTGCTTATCGAAGTAAGATTTTTCGTAATGCGCTTGGTTTTGCCCAAACTGATGTTTGCGAACCAAGGCACAATCCAAAAGTAATTCGATGGTGTTGTACAGTGTGGCACGAGAAACACGGTAGTTTTTATTTTTCATTTTGACATACAAATTCTCAATGTCAAAATGTTCTTCGCTTTCATATATTTCCTGAAGTATAGCGTAGCGTTCCGGAGTTTTTCGATGCCCTTTGTTTTCAAGATACATTGTAAAAACGTTTTTTACAATTTCCTGATTTTTTGTATTGTCTGTGGCTATAAGTGTCATATCTGGCAAAGATAATCAAAAAGTTTTAAAGTCAAAAATGAGGGGTAAGAATCAGAATAACACGAATTAATCTGTTGGGTATAATTACTTTTTAATACTAATTTTTCGTCACTTCGAGTGGTTTTTAAAGTTTACTGTAATCAAGTAGTAATTCAATGTTTCCTACTTTAAAAAATGTATCGAGAAGCCTAGTTAAAAACATCTTGATACACCTCACTTCGAGTAGCGAAGCGTATCGAGAAGTTTTCTTCCGTTTTTCTTCACAAAAAATACTCGAAGTGATGTTCCTCAATATCTTGACCCAACGGGTTATATATTTTTTTTTAGTACAAAAAATAATCAAAAAAATATTTGTTTACATTTACGCTTTAAAAAATAAGAATGAACAAGCCGAAAACTAAAAAATACAATATCTACAAGATTAAGTCAGGTGATACCTTGTTAACGATAGCCGAAGCGTTAGGAAAAGAAAGTAGCGAAGTAATTCGGTTTCATAATGTTTTTGCAAAGCAAGAAGAGCTCATAAGCTATGAATTTCCAGCGGGTTTAGATTTTTTATACATTACGCCATTAATTAGCGAAAAGCATATTGATAATGTGCCTAAAGTGAATTTTTTGTATGATAAAAAACTAGCTATAAAACCGTTTAAAACTGTTTTGATGTATGATGTTGCCTTAGCCATCCACAAAGGAAATAGAATTCTAAATATTGATTGTAAAATGACAGTAGCCTATTTGCAAAAAGTAGGCGATTATACCGTGTTCAAAATAGATAGGATTCCAGATCCAGAACAAGAATGGTCTTCTGTAATGCACGAATTTCTTGAAGAAGTCACTAAATCAATATATCCGCTAGAGTTAATTGTAAACGATGATGGAAACTGGATAGGGATTCAGAATTTTGAAAGCATAGCCAAACGATGGAAATCAATCAAATTAGACCTTCTGGACTACTATGAAGGTTATGAAATAGTGAAGCGATTGTTATATTATGACACACTGTTTAAAGACGAGAACAGATTAACAGACTTGTTGCAAAAAGATGTTTTCCTGAAAACGTATTTCAATGGGTTGTATGCTAACCACACGCAAATGGGGTATTTTGAGCCAGAAATGGACTTTCCTATATTGCCTGATATCAAAAATGTTAGCTACAAAGTGGTGCAGAAAATTGAGGAATATGTAACAGATGATACTAAAATTGCGTTAGAAAAAAAGGGAGCAGTAAACGATGCGAGAAGCCTTTTAGATTATGATTATAATTTAGATGAAGCTAGTTTAGTGTCTGAGATTCCAGCAGGAAGTTATGTTGCAATATATGTTTTGAATAGTAAGAATAATACCATTGAAAATGTCAATATGCAGTGTGCTATTGAGTTAAATGAGACAAAAGAAATAAAAATTACAATAGCAGTTGTGGAATAATACACAATAAATTTTTTAACAAAAAATAATACTCGATATGAAAACATTTAACATAGATTCTATATATTTGTAAACAAGTATTGACTTACAAACGCCACCAAGTGTGGAAGTTAAATAGTTTATTCGTTTGTTTGGTGATTTGTTTATTCGGTGATTCGAGGATTTTTAATTTATAATTCGTAATTTTTAATTTATAAAAAATGGGGGCAAAACATATCGTAGTTCAAGATGCGACCGTAAAGTGTAAGTTTAGTGTAGAGCCAAAGACGGATAAGCTGAAAGTCAAATCCCAAAGTATGCATTATGCAAACGA
>NZ_JANOQD010000045.1:0-1665 GCF_031422135.1 Flavobacterium sp.
AATTGGTTTTATTTTAAAAAAGCGTCTCGATTTAAAATCGAGACGCTTTTTATATTCGTGACCACGGTGGGATTTGAACCCACACGCCCTTTCGAGCACCAGCCCCTCAAGCTGGCAAGTCTACCGTTTCTCCACGTGGCCCAAAACATTTAGAGACGTTGCATTGCAACGTCTCTAAATGTTTTTGTGACCCGACTGGGGCTCGAACCCAGGACCCCATCATTAAAAGTGATGTGCTCTACCAACTGAGCTATCGAGTCATTGATTCAAAAAAGTTATAAAATAATCACAAATAATGTGACCCGACTGGGGCTCGAACCCAGGACCCCATCATTAAAAGTGATGTGCTCTACCAACTGAGCTATCGAGTCTTTCCTGTTTTGAATGCGGGTGCAAATATAAGGCCTTATTTTTAAATTTTCAAAGCTATTTTAGTATAAATTTGTCTTTTTTAAACAAAACTACTTAATGCCTTAATTCATAAGGTTTTATTCATATGAGAAAAATTATTTTATTAGGTTATATGGGCTGTGGGAAGACAACTATCGCTCAGAAACTATCAAAAATTATCAGAATTCCGTATTTAGATTTAGATAAATGTATTGAAGAGAGAACAAACCTATCTGTAAATGAAATTTTTGAGCAAAGGGGAGAAATTTTTTTCAGGAAAATTGAGCACGAAATTTTTATTGAATTAGTAAATTTGCCAGAAAGTTTAATTATAGGATTGGGTGGAGGAACTCCTTGTTATGCCAATAATCATGAATTATTAAATGGTCAAAATATTCTGTCTATTTATTTAAAAGCTTCAATAGAAACATTGTTTAATCGATTGAATATTAATAAAATTAATAGGCCGCTTATTGCCTCTTTAAATGAACTTGAATTAAAAGAATTTATTGCTAAGCATCTATTTGACAGAAGTTATTATTATAATAAAGCTACTCAAAAAGTCGATGTTGATAATAAATCAGTTGATCAAACAGTTTTGAATATCCTTGAAATATTAGCTTAAGAATGCATAATTTTCACCATTTTCATCAAAAATCACTTGAACATGTTCAAGTGAAGAGGTTGAGAGGGAAATTCCTTTAAAGTCAGCTTTTACAGGGTATTTTTTATGATTTCTATCTACTAGGACAGCGGTTTTAAATTTAGTTAATGGAACGTCTAAAAAATGCCTTACAGCATATATCAATGTAGTTCCTGAATTCAAAACATCATCTACCAGAATCAATCCTTTATTGGTGTAATGCTCTTTTGAAAGTGAAGTTTTTACAGGCAAAGCTGGATTTTGTTTATTGATTTGAACTTCACAAAGGGACACTTTTAATGTAGAAATACACTGAAGTACTTCGGATATTTTTTTTGCAAAAATATATCCATTAGCGGCTATTCCTGCAATTACTATTTCCTCTTCATCTACAAAAGTTTCATAGATTTGATAAGCAATTCTTTTTATAGTATGTTCAATTTCTTGATTAGATAAAATGATGTTCTTGCTCATTGTATTTGTTTTTTTTCAAAGATAAAAAAGAGTTCGTTATCTTTTCTTGATTTTATCGAATTATAGGCAATTTCTAAATATTTAATTTTGAAATCGGCCTCAAACAATTTTTTATATTCTTGAATAGAACCTCCAAAAGGTGGGCCGTTTTCTGAAAG
>NZ_JANOQD010000046.1:0-3091 GCF_031422135.1 Flavobacterium sp.
GAAATATTTTCAGGAATTAGAGTTATCAAAGCGTATTCATTAGAAAATCAACATCAAAATAACATGATAGCTTTAGCCAATGAAAGCAAAAGCAAGAGTTTAAATTTGGCAAAAATACAAGCCTTATTTGGTCCTTTAATGTTAGCACTTATTGGTGTAAGTAATTTAGTTGTAATTTATTTTGGAGGTTTAATGTATATTAACGGAACGATAAAAAGTATTGGAACCATTGCCGAATTTATCTTGTACGTGAATATGTTAACTTGGCCAGTAGCTTCATTAGGTTGGGTTTCGTCAATGGTTCAAGAAGCCGAAGCTTCACAAAAACGAATCAATGAATTCCTGAAAATTGAACCCGAAATCCAAAATAAAAACACTCAAAACTCACTAATCAAAGGAGCTATTTCTTTCGAAAACGTAAGTTACACTTATCAAGACACAAACATACAAGCATTAGACAACGTAACATTAACGGTTCACGAAGGGGAAACATTAGCCATATTAGGTAAAACGGGCTCTGGAAAATCAACTATTTTATCCCTGATTTCACGAATGTATGATGTAACTCACGGGCAAATAAATATCGACGAACAAGAAATAGGCACGTTAAATTTATATGATTTGAGAAACAGTATTGGAATTGTACCACAAGATGCTTTTTTATTTTCGGATAGTATTCAGAATAATATAAAATTTGGTAAAGAAAATGCAACAGATCCAGAAGTAGAAAATGCAGCAAAGATGGCTGTGGTTCATGAAAACATAATGGGATTCAGTAAACAATATGAAACCATTTTAGGCGAAAGAGGCATCACACTTTCTGGTGGCCAAAAACAACGAGTTGCAATTGCAAGAGCTATTATAAAAAATCCAAAAATATTACTTTTTGACGATTGCTTATCCGCAGTTGACACAGAAACAGAAGAAGCTATTTTGACTAATTTACAAGAAATATGTAAGGATAAAACCACGATTATTGTTAGTCATCGTGTTTCATCGGCAAAAAACGCGGATAAAATCATCATTCTTGACGAAGGTAAAATCATTGAGCAAGGTTCTCATAATCAATTAATAAAACAAGATGGGTATTATGCCGCTTTATATTTAAAACAACTTTCAGAAAAAGAATTACAATAATTGTTGTTTAATACATATATTTTTTAGATTTTTGATTACTACTTAACAACTATAAATTGAGAGAACGATTATGAGAGAAAATGATATGTTAGAAAAAGAAGAAATATTTTCGAAAGTATTACGTGCAGGAAGAAGAACGTATTTCTTTGATGTAAGAGCCACAAAAGCCGATGACTACTATATTACAATAACCGAAAGCAAAAAATTCACCGAAGAAGATGGATCTTTTCATTTCAAGAAACACAAAATTTATTTATACAAAGAAGATTTTAGTGCTTTTTCAGAAATTCTAGACGACATGACTTCGTATGTATTGAATCACAAAGGCGAAGAAGTAATTTCTGAAAGACACCAAAAGGATTTCAAGAAAGAAGTTTCCTATGAAAAAACAGAGGACGAATTACCTTCAACTTCAAGTTTTACTGATATTGAATTTGACGATATTTAGTTTTTTAATAAAATTTTAAAATCAATTAGTCTAAAATTCTTTCGAATTTTAGACTTTTTTTTTATCCAATTCGCAACCCGTTTTCAACTTTAAAATCGGGTGCTAATAATATAATTTCGTTGTTTTCGCCAACAGAACCCAGCACTAAACATTCGCTCATGAATTTTCCAATTTGTTTTTTGGGGAAATTAACAACCGAAACAATTTGCCTTCCTATCAAATCTTCTTTCGTGTAACGAACCGTTATTTGTGCCGAAGTTTTTCGAATACCAATAGCAGCTCCAAAATCTATACTCAATTGATACGCTGGTTTTCTGGCCTCTGGAAAATCATTTGCTTCTAGAATTGTGCCCACTCGCATTTCTACTTTTTCAAAATCTTGCCAAGAAATATCTGGTTGTCTTTCACTACTCATAATTAGAAATTATTTGAATTGTAAATATAAAAAAATCTCAATAACAAAATTCGTTATTGAGATTTTTATACTATTGAGATTGCTTTACCCGATAGCTATCAGAACTGGAATGATTACTTCACTTCCATTAATTCTACATCAAAAATCAACGTAGCGTTTGGTGGAATTGCTCCTCCAGCGCCGTGAGAACCATAACCTAAATGTGATGGAATTACAAAACGGGCTTTGTCTCCCACTTGCAATAAAGCGATTCCTTCATCCCAACCTTCGATAACTTGACCTTGACCCAATCTAAATTCAATTGGTTTTTTGCGGGGATAGGACGAATCAAAAACTTTTCCGCTTTCAAGCGAACCTTCATAATGAACCGCTACAGTTTTTCCGTTTTCGGCTTTTTTCCCAGAACCTCTTTGAATAAATTGGTAACGCAAACCACTTTCAGTTTTTTCGAAACCAGCCGCAAGTTGCTCCATTTTTGCTTCAGCTTCAGCTCTCAGTGCTGCATCACGCTTATTACGAGCACCTTTCAAAGCGATAAAAGCTTCGATAGCATTCCATTTTTGGGCTTCTTCTCCTACTCTAACAATTTCTAGAGTTTCTAAAACATCATTTCCTTCAACTGCATCAACAACATCTTGACCTTCTATCACATGTCCAAAAACAGTGTGTTTATTATCTAACCAATCCGTTGGAATATGAGTAATAAAAAACTGTGAACCATTACTTGCTGGTCCAGAATTTGCCATAGACAAAACTCCGGGACGGTTGTGTTTTAACGAAGGGTGAAATTCATCGTCAAATTTATAGCCTGGATCACCAGTTCCTGTACCTAGTGGACAACCACCTTGTATCATAAAATCAGGAATAACACGGTGAAATGTTAGTCCGTCATAATAAGGTGTTCCTTGTGGTTTAACTTTATTTTCTAGATTTCCTTCAGCAAGTGCAACAAAATTCCCTACTGTTCCTGGAGTCAAATCGTGTGTTAGTTTTACTAAAATTGAACCTTTTGCAGTATTAAATTTTGCGTATATTCCGTTTTCCATTGTTGTGATTTTTATTTTTAAAGTGCAAATTTACAAAATAAATAC
>NZ_JANOQD010000047.1:0-5320 GCF_031422135.1 Flavobacterium sp.
CATTTTAAATTACGATGCCAATGGTTTTGGTTTAGACGCAACTTTGCGTTGGGGATTATTCAAAGAACAACTAGAATTAATAGTCGACTTGCAATACCAATCCGAAAAGTTTATAACCGGTATCAGTAGCATTACAAAATCAGCATTAAAGCAAACTGTGTTTGGAGCCAAATATTTAATTTATGATCCCTTCAAAAATCGGGAAGAAAAGATTAATATTTACAGTTGGAAAGCCAATCATAAATTCAAATGGGGGCAATTAATTCCTGCTGTTTCCGTATTTGCAGGAGCAAATCTTACTTTTTCGAACAATCCGTATCATTTTACTCCAGAATCCAGCATTTCACCTAAAATAATATTGATTACTCAAAATCAATTTGCAGGAGGAAAATGGGTTTTTGTAACTAATATCATTGGCGATTATATTTCAAGCGATTATCCCAGCTATGGCTATGTCCTTACATTAACTCGAGGGTTCAATAATAAATGGTCTGGTTTTGTAGAAAACCAAGGCTATAAAAGCGATTTTTATAGCGATGCTATTGTACGTGGTGGCGCAGCGTTTTTGATAACAAAAGACATGCAAATTGATGCATCAATTAGTACTAGTCTAAAAACCACACCATCGTTGCTATACGGCGGAGTTGGGTTTTCATGGCGCTATGATGCGAAATACAAAGAAGTGCGTATCAATATTGACTCTGGAGACACGGAACGAAAAGCAAAAAAAAGAGCCAAAAAAACTAAAAAAGGATAATATACATAAGTAAAATAAATATAAGAAAATAATTATAAAAATATTTTTTATTAGAAATAAATTCTTACATTTGACTGTAATTCATATTGTTATTGATTTTCCTTAATTTTAAAATCTTAAAAAAAAATGAAACAGAACAGAACAGAACAGAACAGAACAGAACAGAACAGAACAGAACAGAACAGAACAGAACAGAACAGAACAGAACAGAACAGAACAGAACTAGACAAAAGTATTTTTGGCTTTCAATTCTATTAGTTTTGACAAATTTAATTTACTCCCAAGTAAAAGAAAAAGAAATCACCTCAAAAAACTCCAGAGGTAAAGCGGAACTCATTAATTTTAGTGAAACTAAAATTAATTCAGATGAAAAAAGTGTAAATCAATTTTTGAAAAAGCAATTTAATTCAGAAAATGAAGTTGATTTTAAACAAAACCCATCAAAAATTCTTGTTGAAAACCAACTAGAATCTAAAAAATTTCAACAATTTTACAAAGGCATTAAAGCAGAGTTTGGTGTTCAAAATGTAGTTTCAGAGAACGGTATATTAAAAACTGTAAACGGAAGATATATTGATATACAAAATCTAGATATAAAACCCAGTTTAACAGAGAATCAAGCATTAGCTTATGCTCTTAAAAATATAAATGCAAAAGAATACATTTGGGAAAATAAAGAAAATGAGACTTTTTTGAAAAAAGAGCAAAATAACCCCCAAGCAACCTATTATCCAAAAGGGGAATTAATCATTCTTGAGAAAGATTTATTTTCTGATAACCCAACGCCTAAATTAGCTTATAAATTTGATATTTATGCAATGCAGCCGTTAAGTAGAAATAACATTTATGTTGATGCAAATAATGGTGAAATCATAATTAAAGATGCAATAATTAAACATGTTGATGGAACTGCAGATACAAGATATAGTGGACAAAGAATTATAAAAACACAACTTATAAACGCCCAATATAAATTAAGAGATTACTCAAGAGGCAGTGGTGTTGAAACTTATAATATGAATAATGGTACTAATTATAATTTAGCAACAGACTTTATTGATAATGACAATAATTGGACAGCACTTGAATTCAATAATTCTAATAAAGATAATGCAGCATTAGATGCTCATTGGGGAGCAGAAAAAACATACGATTATTTCTTAGCTAAACATAATAGAAATAGTTTTAATAATTCAGGTGGGGTATTAAAAAATTATATTCATACAAATTTAATTGCCTTTGGTTATGCAAATAACTTTAATGCTTTTTGGGATGGTCAGAAAATGACTTATGGTGATGGATTTGGAAATCCATTAACAACAATAGATATTATTGGACATGAAATAGGTCACGGTGTTTGCTCTACTTCAGCTAATCTTATCTATTCGAATGAGTCGGGTGCTATAAATGAAAGTTTAAGCGATATTTGGGGTGCTATGATTGAATTTTATGCAGAGCCTACAAAACAAACTTATTTAATCGGAGAAGATATTGGAGCGATACGTTCAATGTCAAACCCCAAAACATATAATAATCCTAATACATATGGTGGTCAATATTGGTATACAGGAAGTGCTGATAATGGTGGTGTCCATACAAACAGTGGAGTGCTTAATCATTGGTTTTATATATTGGCAGAAGGGAAATCCGGCACTAATGATATACAGAATACCTATAATGTGACAGGGATAGGAAAAGAAAAAGCCGCAAAAATTGTCTACCGTGCAGAAACTACCTATTTTACAGCTACCACGAATTACGCACAAGCAAGAGATTTAACAATCCAAGCTGCAAAAGATTTATATGGCACTAACTCCATAGAATCAGCAACGGTTTGCCAATCTTGGTATGCTGTAGGTGTTGGAAATAATAACTGTGTTGCACAAGTTACATTAACAGGTAGTAATTTAATTTGTGATACTACTTTAAATTATGCCTACACTGTTTCCAATTTAGTTCCCGGCACTTCAATAACTTGGAGTGTATCGTCTAAATTATTAATAGTGAGTTCTTCAAATTCAAGTCTAGTTGTAAAACCAATAAGTACAACTACAACGGGTTCTGCAACAATAACGGCGAATGTTTCAGGAATAATTACTACCAAAACGATTTGGATAGGTAAACCCGCAGCTCCTAAATTTATTTATGGACCATCGTCAGTAGTTACTGGAGCACTTGTAAATTATTCAAGTAGTGAATCACTTGGAGCTACTTATTATGATTGGTGGCTACCTTATCCATATGATACCGTAACAGTTTTTGATTATTTTGCACAAAACTGGCAAAAATTGACAAATTATAGCTCCACAACAACAATTCAAGTATTTACGGGATATGCAGGCACCACAGGTTTGGTACAAGTAATGGGGAAAAATGATTGTGGTTGTGGTCCAGCAAAAACAATGAGTGTAAGCCATGGTTCTGGCGGTGGTGGTCCAGGTGGTGGTGGCATACCAGTAGTTGGGTTTGCAAATAACAATACAAAATACATAATTTATCCTAACCCATCTAATGATATTATTTATATAGATTTGAGAAATCAAAGCGATGCTGTGAACTGGGTTGTTTTTGGAGAATTATTTGATTTACAAGGCATTTCCAAAACCGTAGTTCAAATAATCGACAATAAAGCAACTGTTAATGTAAAAAACTTACCTAAAGGTATTTACATCCTGAAAATAAATATCGATGGTCAAGTAGAAACTCATCAAATTATTGTAGAATAACTCAACTATTCACTTAAAAAAAAAACTAAAATGAAAAATTTAATATATATAATATTTATTTTATTCACCCTTGTGTCCTGTAATGAAGACGGAGAAAATCCTGATTATTCTGATTGCGTAAAAAATAAAATTGAAGAATATTTAAAATCCCCAACCACATACCCCAAAACCTATATCAAAGAATACATTTACAACGGGCAAACCGTATATTTAGTGAACACCAATAATCCAGATGGTGCATCAACTACGGTATTCAATCAAAATTGTGAAGTAGTTTGCGCTTCAGGAAGCACTATAACTGGTGAACCTTTTGATACCTGTCTAAACTGGGATAAAGCCACATTTGTTAAAATAATTTGGGTAGATAATCGATAACCTGAAAAATTTATAAAAACTAAAAGCCCTTTATTGGGCTTTTTTTTATGGATAAAAGAGTTTTTTTATATTTAACAAAAGTTAGCTATCTTCGTTGTTTACTGCCTATTTGTTTTTTAAATAATAAACAGTATGGTACTTTTAAAAAACCCACAATGATTACAATAAAAGAAGCCGTTACAAAAAACGAATTAATCGACTTTATAAAATTTCCTTTTTCTTTATACAAAGGCAATGCCTATTGGGTTCCACCCTTTATAAAAGATGAGCTCAAAAGTTTTGATAAACAAAATCCCATTTTCGAAAGCGTTCAAGCACAATTCTTTTTAGCTTACAAAGAGGACAAAATTGTAGGTAGAATTGCTGCCATCATCAATTGGGTCGAAATCAAAGAACAACACAAATTAAAAATGCGTTTTGGTTGGTTTGATGTTATTGATGATATCGAAGTGACCAAAGCCTTGCTTGATAAAGTTACTGAAATTGGCAAAGCCAATAATCTTGAATTTCTAGAAGGTCCAGTAGGTTTTTCGAATATGGATAAAGCCGGAATGCTTACGGAGGGTTTTGACCAAATTGCAACAATGGTAGGGATTTACAACTATGAATATTACCCAGAACATTTGCACAAGTTAGGATTTACAAAAGGATCAGAATGGCACGAGTTTAAAATTGAATTCAAAAACATTCACATGGAAAAATATGGACCCATATCCCAATTAATCGAAAAACGGTACCAATTAACAGCGTTGACTTTCAAAACCACCAAAGCAATTTTGCCGTATGTGGACGAAATGTTTGGGTTACTCAATAAATCCTATGCAGAACTTGAAACATTTGTTCCCATAAAACAGTTTCAAATAGATCATTACAAAGAGAAATACATCTCGTTTATACATCCTGATTTTATAAACTGTGTCATTGACAAAAACGGGAAATTAATAGCTTTTGGTATTACAATGCCTTCTTTTTCTAGAGCTTTTCAAAAAGCTAACGGAAGTTTATTCCCTTTTGGTTTTTTACATTTACTAAAAGCCATGAAAAAAAATGAACATGCCGAGTTATATCTTATAGGTGTTGATCCAGAGTACCAAAACAAAGGTGCTTCGGCTATTATTTTCAGAGAAATGCACAACGGTTTTACCAAACGAGGTATAAAATACATCGAAACAAATCCAGAATTAGAAGAAAACAACAAAGTACAATTGTTGTGGAAAAACTTCTTTCCGATCATGCACAAAAAACGGAAAACATTCCGAAAAGAATTGTAATTTAAAAAAACACAATCTTTATAAACACAAAAAAAATCCTTTCGGATTACCGAAAGGATTTCTTCTTGATACTTAATTCTATTTACTTAATACTTTTTAAGAAACATCAATCGTTGTTCGCTCAGCAATTTCTTTATAGGTACCATTTTCTAATTTTTCTCTAATGGCTTCAAAAGCTGACAAAGTTTCGT
>NZ_JANOQD010000048.1:0-25087 GCF_031422135.1 Flavobacterium sp.
GGTAACCGATTTTTATCTCTTGGCTAGTATTTACAAGGCTTCCGAACCAGTTCATTAACCAGTTCAAAAAGTAGTTCACTATCTGAACATCTTGTGATATAGTCTTTTTAGAATTAAATTTAATAATAACTAAAAGGTTACTACGATGAAAACAAAAGTATCTATTCTCTTTTATGCAAAAAGAGCCAAAGCCAGTGTTAACGGTTTAGTGCCAATTTACACACGAATTACCATCAATGGCAAAAGAATTGAATTGAGTTCCAATAGATTTGTAGAATTGTCCAAATGGTCCACAGAAGCAGGCAAAATGAAAGGCAATTCAGAAGAAGCTCGTTCAATCAATAGCCATCTTGATATGTTGAGAATTCAAATTATAGATATGCAAATGGAATTAGTGCACAAGAAAATTCCAGTGACTACCGAAACACTCAAAAGCAAGATACTTGGAGTTGATGAACGCCAACGAATGCTAATCCCAATCTTCCAAGACCACAACAACAAAATAAAAGAATTGGTTGGGAAAGAATATGCACCAGGAACATTAGAACGTTACAAAACATCTTTAAGCCATACTATTGAATTCTTGCAATGGAAATACAAATTGTCTGATATTGAGATAAACAAAATAGATCACGCTTTTGTTACCGATTATGAATTTTGGTTAAGAAGCGTTAGGAACTGTGCCAATAATACAGCAGTAAAATATATCAAAAATTTCAGCAAAATAATTAAGCTTTGTCTGGCCAATGACTGGCTCGACAAAAATCCGTTTGCGAATTACAAATCGAAAGTTAAAGAAGTTGAGAGAGTTTATTTATCCGAAGAAGAAATTCAAAATATCATCAAAAAAGATTTCAAAACTGAAAGACTATCATTAGTTCGTGATATATTCCTTTTTAGCTGCTTTACTGGCTTGGCTTATATAGATGTCAAAAACTTAACCAAGTCGCATATAAGCATCGGTATTGATGGCGAAAAATGGATATTTACCCACAGACAGAAAACTGAAACCGCTTCTAAAATTCCTATCCTTCCAGTAACGCAAATGATTATCGATAAATACGCTGACCATCCAAAAAGCAATAACGAAGATAGACTTTTGCCAATATTAACTAATCAAAAAATGAATGCCTACCTCAAAGAAATAGCTGGCGTTTGTGAAATAGAAAAAGAACTAACCTTTCACATTGCCCGACATACTTTTGCAACGACTGTTACACTTACAAATGGTGTTCCAATAGAAAGCGTAAGTAAAATGCTAGGTCATAAGAACCTTAGAACTACCCAACATTATGCAAAGGTTTTGGATAAAAAAGTGAGTGAGGATATGAAAATTTTAAGAGATAAGTTTGCAATGATGTCAATACAAAAAGAACAAAAAATAATTTAAGAAAATATTTTTTATTCAAAAAATATATTATAAAAAACATTGAAAAGACTACTACAAAAGTTGATTTGGCTATTTTTAAGCTTTAAATGTTACTGAAATTTGCATCAATATTTAAACTTAAAAAAAGATGAAAATTATTTTAACAGGTTCTTTAGGGAACATAGGCAAACCATTAACACAAGAGTTAGTGCAAAAAGGACATCAAGTAACTGTTATAAGCAGCAATCTTGAAAAAATAACCTCAATTGAAAATTTAGGAGCAATTGCAGCTATTGGGTCATTAGATGATGAAGGCTTTCTTACAGAAACTTTCACAGGAGCAGATGTTGTTTATACGATGGTTCCACCTAACTACTTTGCTGAAGTTGATATTAGAGAATATTATCGTAAAACAGGTATTGTTTACAAGCAAGCCTTGAAAAAATCTGGAGTAAAACGTGTTATAAATTTAAGTAGTTATGGTGCACATTTAGACAAAGGAACAGGAATTATTTTAGGTTCTCATTATGTAGAACAAATCCTAAACGAATTATCAGATGTGGAAATAACACATATTCGACCTACTTATTTCTATTATAATTTACTCAATCTAATTGATATGATAAAAAATTCAGGGATGATTTTTGCCAGTTATGGTGGAGAGAAAAGTTTTGAAATGGTATCTCCGATCGATATTGCTGATGCTATTGTAAATGAAATAGAAATACCATCTACCCATCGAAAAGTTAGGTATGTTTCAAGTGATGAACTTTCAGGAAACGAAATTGCAAGTATTTTGGGGACTGCAATAGGCAAACCTGATTTAAATTGGATTGTCGTTTCTGATGATGAAACACGCAAAGGTTTTTTAGACAGCGGTTTTCCTGAACTTCTTTCAAATAATTATGTTGAAATGTTTTCAAGTCTGAATAGCGGTAAATTAGCAGAGGATTATAAATTGAATAAACCAACAGTTTTAGGGAAAGTAAAATTTTCAGATTTTGTAAATGATTTTGTAACCGCCTATAATTTATAATAAATATTTATTTTTGAGCAATGAAAAGCAATCCAATTCATAGATTTAAAACCATTAGCGAGTACCATCGACAACGAGGGTTACCTCAACCCGAACATCCGTTGATTAGTTTAATCAATTTTGAAGAAATGCAGTATTTGGGAGAAGATAGTCCGGTGAGTTGGTCTATGGATTTTTATTCCATTGCATTAAAAAGAAATATTAATGGGAAAATAAAGTACGGTCAACAAAAATACGATTTCGATGAAGGCGTTTTGTTTTTCATTGCTCCAGGACAAATTTTCAGTATAGAAGTTGAGAAAAATAAAGTTTTAGAAACATCAGGTTGGATGTTACTTGTCCATTCTGATTTTTTATGGGGAACAAGTTTGGTCCAAAAAATAAAAAAATACGACTATTTTGACTATTCAATAAATGAAGCTTTGTTTCTTTCCGAAAAAGAAGAAACAAGTTTAATAAACATTTTGCAAAACATCAAACAAGAATACCAATCGAATATTGATAAATTTAGTCAAGATTTAATTATTGCACAATTGGAATTGTTTTTAAAATATGCTGATAGATTTTACAACCGCCAGTTTTTAACTAGAAAAATAAGCAATCATCAATTATTAAATCGGTTGGAAGAGTTATTAGACAATTATTTTGAAATGGATGATTTAAATGCTAAAAGTTTGCCTTCTGTAAATACAGTTGCTCTAAATCTAAATGTATCGCCCAATTATTTGAGTTCGATGCTCAAAGTATTGACTGGACAAACTACTCAACAGCACATTCACAATAAATTGATCGAAAAAGCAAAAGAGAGATTATCAAATACAAATTTATCAGTTTCAGAAATTGCTTTTCAGTTGGGTTTTGAACATTCACCATCATTTAGCAAATTGTTTAAAGCAAAAAGCGGCGTTTCTCCTTTGAAGTTTAGAAATTCCTTTAATTAAAAAATAGACTTTAAAATGATAAAACGGAAAGTTTAGTATTATTGATTGGTATTCAAATCCTCGTGGTAATCTATCATTTTACTTAAAACTTCCATTGTTATACTAAATTTTTCTTCCCCAACTAAATCTATGTAATTGTCAATTAAATCGGATAATTTTTGATTTGAAGTTGTAACAAATTCTTTACCATCGTCAGTTAAATTAATTCTGTTACTTCTTTTATCATTATTTATAGTTTTGGAAGTTATCATACCAATTTCTTCTAATTCTTTTAAAGTTCTACTCATTGCTTGTTTAAAAACTAATGATTTTTTTGATAATTCACTGTTAGTATTGCCTTCTGGACTAATATTAAAAATTACAGGCATAAATGACAATTTCATATCAACCTTTTCAGGTTTAATATTATGTTGAGACCAAACATCAAAATGCTTTTTCGCAATACAAATTAACCTTCCAAAGTTGTCTTTGTCGTCATATTGAACAGTAATCTCTTTATTCTCATTCATCTTGAAATATTTTTTACAAAGATATAAAAATAATTATAGTAAACAATGTTGTCTATTTAGTAAACAATGTTTACATTTGCATTAAATAATTTAATTCAAAAAAAAATGAAAAAGACAATTTTAGTAGCAGGAGCAACAGGCAACCTTGGAGGTCGCATAGTAAAAGCATTGGTAAAAGAAGGTGCAGCAGTTAAAGCGATAGTTCGTAACGGTAGTGATCCAAAGAAAATTGAAGCATTAAAAAATCTTGGTGTTAGTGTAATACCAATAGATATGACTAACATTTCAGAAATTGCGGCAGCTTGTGTTGGCGTTTCTTGTGTAGTTTCTGCATTTGCAGGATTAAAAGAGATAATTGTTGATGGACAAAAAAATCTTTTGGAAGGTGCAATTCAAGCAGGTGTACCTCGTTTTATTCCTTCTGATTTTTGTACAGATTATACAATAATTCCAGAAGGAGAAAATAGAAATTTTGATTTAAGAAAAGAATTCAAAGAGCATTTGGATAAAAGTCAAATTAAAGCAACTTCTATATTCAACGGATGTTTTACAGACATTTTAAGATACAACACACCATTGTTTGACACAAATAACAAAACCATTGTGTACTATGACGATAAAATGGACTGGGAAATGGATTTTACTTCAATGGACGATACTGCTGCTTTCACGGCATTAGCATCTTTGGATGATGATGCACCAAGAGATTTAAGAATTGCAAGTTTTAGAGTAAGTCCAAATGATTTAGTGCAATTAAGCGAACAACACAAAAATCAGAAATTTGAACTTGTAAAAGGTGGTTCTATGGAAGGTTTTTCAGCCTACAACAAAAGTCAAAGAGCGGCAAACCCAAAAGGCGAAATGGAATTATATGCCTCTTGGCAACAGTCGCAATATGTTTACAGTATGTTTTTGGCAAACCACTCAAGTCTTGATAATAACAGATTTCCAAATTTACATTGGGCTTCTGTTGAAGAAAATATTTAAAAATTAATTTCAAAACACAGTTAAATTCATCAATGATAAGTTACAAAAAAATTGACCAATACAACACCGAGAAAACAATTGAAATTGCAGAAAGTTTCAAAAACATAATAGAGAATTTAGGTGAAGATACAAACAGAGAAGGTCTTGAAAAAACGCCTGAAAGAGTTGCTAAAGCATTCCAGTTTTTAACACACGGATATGAATTGGATCCTTTAGAAATTTTGAAATCTGCATTGTTTACAGAAGATCATAAGCAAATGATTGTAGTTAAGAACATCGAAGTCTATTCTATGTGCGAACACCATATGTTACCATTTTTCGGAAAAGCACACGTAGCCTATATTCCTAATGGTAAAATAGTTGGATTAAGCAAAATTCCTAGAATTATTGAGGCTTTTGCAAGAAGGCTGCAAGTGCAAGAACGATTGACAGACCAAATTAAAGATTGCATTCAGGAGGCTTTAAAACCACTTGGTGTGGCTGTAGTTATTGAGTGCCAACATATGTGTATGCAAATGCGTGGCATTCAAAAACAAAATAGCGAAACCACAACCTCTTCTTTCACTGGAGCATTTGAGAAAGATAAAACTAGGAAAGAATTTATAAGTCTAATTTCTAACAAATTTAGTTAAATGGAAATTTTGGTATTTAAAACTAATGTAACAACAAAAAAAGAAGTAATTTCAATAAGTCAATTATTAGACAACATAGTAGGAAGCCTCTCTTGGAATTTTGATTTAGAAGATGTTGATAATATTTTTAGAGTTGAAATTGATAGTAATAAAGCTTCAGAAATAATTTCACATTTTAATTTATGCGGTTTTCTTTGTGAAGAATTACAATAAAAAAACCACACTTTTTTGATAAATCTAATATCGAATAAGTGTGGTTTTTGCAATTAAAATTGTTTGGCAACTCTTTTAAAGTAAAACCAATATCTCATCTTTAGAGTTTTGCTATACTATAATTAATATTCTATTTGATTTTTATAACTTTGTCAAATGGAAAAAACAGAAACACTTGAAGATTTTTATTTGACAAAAGTAAAAGGGATGCCCGAAAATCTCAAAAAAGAGATTGGACATTTTAATGTTTTTAAACTGGATGATTTTGTTGGAAAAAAAGCTAAACCAGTTCCATATAGCCGAAAAGATTTTTATAAAATTAGTTTGATCATTGGAAAAAATAAAGTGCATTATGCCGATAAAATAATAATCATTGAAGAGCAAGCTTTATTATTTGCCAATCCACAAATCCCATATAATTGTGAACAAATTGACGAAATACAAACAGGTTATTTTTGTATTTTCACAGAAGCTTTTTTCAATCAGTTTGGAAATTTAAAAGACTATCCTTTGTTTCAACCTGCGGGAAATCCAATTATCTCTATATCTACAGAAGAAGCCGAATTATTTAAAAAATTATTTCTAAAAATGTTTGAAGAAATAAATTCTGATTATGCTTTTAAATATGATGCTATTAGAAACCTTGTTTTTGATGTTATTCATTCTGCTCTAAAAACGCAACCAAGTGCAACTTCTTTATATAACAAATCGAATGCTGTCGTTAGAGTTTCTTCACTTTTTATGGAATTATTAGAACGTCAATTTCCAATCGAATCAATAGCGCAACAAATTACTTTTCGCTCACCATCAGCATTTGCAAATCAATTAAACATTCACGTAAATCATTTAAATAAAGCATTAAAAGAAACAACAGGCAAAACTACATCGCAAATTATTGCTGAGCGAATTACGCAAGAAGCAAAAATTTTACTCAAACAAACCAATTGGAATATTAATGAAATCGCTTCGTGTTTGGGCTTTGAAGAGTTATCTCATTTTATAAATTTTTTCAAAAAAGAGGTTCAACTTTCTCCGAAAGCTTACAGAATTTCATAAATATTTGATTTTTGTAACTTATGATTTGATTTATTCAATTCTATCAACTTGTTCCAGCAATACCTTTGTACCATAATTAAATAAATAAAAAATATGGAAAATAGCAAAGTTTGGTTTATCACTGGTGCTTCTAAAGGACTTGGATTAACATTAGCAAAAAAATTACTGGCACAAGGATATTCAGTAGCTGCAACATCTAGGAATAAAGAAGCATTGATTGAGACTATCGGAAATGCGTCTTTAAATTTTCTACCCTTGGAAATGGATTTGGTCAATGAAAAAAGTGTCAAAAACGCAATTGAAGTTGCAATCAATCATTTTAAAACAATAGATGTTGTAGTAAATAATGCTGGTTATGGTCAGATTGGTACATTGGAAGAATTAACAGACAAAGAATCTAGAAAAAATTATGATGTAAACGTATTTGGATTATTAAATGTGGTCAGAAATACGATGCCTTATTTACGTGCCAACAAATCAGGTCACATTTTCAATATTGCATCGGTTGGTGGCTATTATGGTGGTTTTGCGGGTTGGGGAATCTATTGTTCCACTAAATTTGCTGTTGCAGGATTAACAGAAGCTTTAGCAGCAGAAGTAAAATCTTTTGGAGTAAAAGTAACTTTAGTTTACCCAGGTTATTTCAGAACCAATTTCCTTTCGGAAGAATCTATCATAATTCCCAAAAGTCCTATTGATGAATATGAAGAAGCCAGACAATCACAAATATTACATCAAAATCAAATAAACGGAAATCAACCAAATGATCCTGAAAAAGCAGCTGATGCATTAATTGAAATGGCAAAAGAAGAAAATCCAGCATTGCATTTATTTCTAGGTGCTGATGCGCTAGAAATGGTAGAACAGAAAATCAATATTATCAAAGTTGAGGTTGAAAAATGGAAATCTACCAGTTTATCAACAGCTTTTATAAACTAATAGAAATCAATTTGAATTTAAAATTAGACTTTTCAGGTGTTGCAGTTTTCCTTTTAACGATAGTATTTTTTTCCTCTAAAGATGCTATAAACAATAGTCAAAAAATGGATAATGAAAATAAATATGTAGGTATGTGGGTTACTAAAGATGGCTATATCAGACACGAATTATTACCCAATAATCGATATGATGAAGCTCGCGGAAATCGTAAAAGTGCCTATCAAGGCGACTACAAAATTACTGTGGATCATATTGATTATAAAGATGATACTGGTTTTGTTGCCGATGGTGATTTCAAGAATGATATTTTATACCACGCAGGTATGATATTGTACAGGGAGAAAGTGCAATAATTTTTTCATCATTTTTTTTGATTTTAGAATTCATTTTATAAAAAACTTTTTGCCAAATGACAAATTTCGTAAAAACATCTTTCACTAACTTGCGACTATGAAAAATTTTATAGACTATATCTTACAGTTTGGAAATTTAAACCAACAACAAGTTGAGTTAATTTCAAAAAAAGCAACTGAATTAAACCTTCAAAAAGATGATTATTTTCTAGAAGCTGGAAAAGTTTCCAAACAGTTTGGCTTTATTATAGATGGAATTACACGAGTTTCATATTACAACAACAAAGGCGAAGAAATTACTAAATATTTCATCGAAGAAAATAATATTCTAGTCGATTTAGAAAGTTTTGAAAACGAACTTCCTTCCATTGCATACGTTCAAGCCATAACCGATTGTAAAATGATTGTTTTTTCGAAAAAAGATTGGCAAGAACTGCTCAATACGATTTTGGGCTTTGATGCCATCGTATTTAAAATTATTTCAAAAGCATTGCTTCAAAAAATAGAAAGAAGAAGTTCTATAGTTTCAGAAGATGGAACTACACGTTACTTGGCTTTTTTAGAAACCTATCCCAATCTTGCAAATCGTATTCCGCTATCGTACTTGGCTTCTTATTTAGGTATGACGCAATCTTCGTTAAGCAGAATTAGAAAAAATATCCGATAATTTGCTTTTTGCCAAATGGCAAATGATTTCATTTTTAATCGATACAACTTTGCAATATTAATTTTAAACAAAGTAAAGATGAAAACCGTATTAATTACAGGAGCAAACAGAAGCATTGGTTTAGAAACCGCCAAACAGCTTTCAAAAAAAGGATTATTTGTCTATTTAGGCTCTCGTGACCTTCAAAAAGGCGAAGCAGTTGTAAAAGAATTAAACGAAAATGGATACGAAAACATCAAAGCCATTCAAATTGATGTTACAAATCTTGATACCATTGTAGCAGCCAAAAACAAGATTGATAACGAACAAGGTAAATTGGATATTTTAATAAACAACGCAGGAATTAGCGGAGTATTTCCACAATCAGCTATTGATACAGATGTTTCTGTTTTTAAAGAAGTCTACGAAATTAATCTGTTTGGTGTAGTGCAAGTAACGCAAAATTTTATAGAGTTATTAAAAAAATCTGACCAACCACGAATTACCAATTTAACTTCTGGTTTAGGTTCGCTGACATTACATAATGATCCAACTTGGCAATATTATGATATTAAAGCAGCTATTTATAATTCATCAAAAGCGGCACTAAATATGTACACTATTACTTTGGCTTATGAATTACGAGAAACTAATTTCAAAGTCAATGTTATTGATCCCGGTTTTACCGCAACTGATTTCAATCATCATACTGGACCAGGAACTGTAGAAAGTGCAGCAGCATTTGTAGTGAAACATACTGTAACTGATGATAATGCACCAACTGGAAAATATTTTAGCAACGATATAAAAGATGGAACTGAAATAAGTCCTTGGTAAAATAAAAACCCATTTTGGATACAACTAACTTCATTTTGGAAACTTTAAAATTTTACATACTGCGCACCTTTGTACTTCACAAATAACAATAAAAATGAAATACAAAATTTTAGGCAACACAGGATTAAAAGTATCAGCACTTTGTTTAGGTACAATGAATTATGGCGGAAAAGGGTTTTTTGGTTATATGGGAAATTTAGACCAAAACGAAGTCGATGAACAAATTAGAACCGTAACCGAAGCTGGTGTAAATTTTATCGATACAGCCAATATTTATTCTGAAGGATTATCCGAAGAAATGATTGGGCAAGCCATAAAAAATCTATCGCTAAATAGAGAAGATTTAGTTTTAGCAACAAAGGTTCGTGGTGCTGTTGGAAAAGGGCAAAATAATTTAGGACTTTCTCGCAAACACATCATTCAAGAAGTTGAAGGAAGTTTAAAACGATTGAAAACTGATTATATTGATTTGTATCAAATACATACTTCCGATCCTTTAACGCCAATCGAAGAGACAATTAGGGTTTTAGATGATTTAGTTCAAAGTGGAAAAATTCGTTATTTCGGAGCAAGTAATGTTTCGGCTTGGCATTTGATGAAAGGGTTAGCATATTCTGATTATAATGATAGAAATAGATTTGCATCGTTACAAGCCAATTATTCATTAGATACTCGAGATATTGAAAGAGAAATAATTCCGTTATTGACCGACCAAAAAGTAGGTTTAATGGTTTGGAGCCCATTAAGTGGTGGTTTACTTTCTGGAAAATACAAACGAGATTTACAAGGAGCAAAAGGTAGATTGAATGATTTTCCTTTTCCACCATTCAACGAAGAACGAGCTTATGATATTTTGGATGTTTTATATCCAATGGCAGAGCAAAAAAACGTTTCTGTGGCACAATTGGCATTGGCTTGGTTAATGCACCAGCCAGTAGTTTCAAGTGTTATTATTGGAGCAACTAAACTGCATCAATTGCAAGACAATTTAAAAGCGGTTGATGTTATTTTTACTTCCGATGAGTTAAAAAAATTAGATCAAGTTAGTAAATTGACACCTCAATATCCTGGTAACGTTATCGAAATAATGACTTCTGACAGAAGTGCCGGACTTGATTTTTTAAAAGGTGAAATTTAAAATAGTTGAAACAAAAAGAGAAATTTTATCATTTCTCTTTTTGTTTTTTAAGAACTTTACATAATGAAAAAAGAAGCAATAAATATAAAGACAATCAATTCAGTTTCTGAATTGCATCGGTTGCTGTCTTTACCAAAACCTTCGCATCCTTTGATAACTTTAATAAATCACAGTGATGTTTCAACAATATCAGATGAAAACAAGGAAAGATTACTTTTAAATTTTTACAATATATCAATCAAAAGAAGTTTTCAAGGTCAAATGAAATATGGTAAAAACTATTATGATTTTGATGAAGGTACGATGTCTTTTGTTGCACCAAATCAGGTTATTGCTATCGATGAAGACGAAAACAGAAATAAAGATGGTTGGTCATTACTTTTTCATCCTGATTTAATTCGAAACTATCCGTTAGGGAAAACCATTAAAAATTTTGGGTTTTTTAATTACGAAGTAAACGAAGCTTTGCATCTTTCGGATGAAGAAGAAAAACTAATTGAAAATTTAGTTCAAAATATTGAAAAAGAATACCAATCAAGAGTTGATACTTTTAGTCAAGATGTAATGGTTTCCAATCTCGAATTGTTATTAAATTATTGCAATCGTTTTTATAACAGACAATTTACAACTCGAAAAATGGCAAATAACGATTTGCTCTCTAAATTTGAAAATTTATTGTCCGATTATTTTGAAGATAAGTCAAAAATGGGCTTGCCAACAGTTACTAATTTAGCAGAACAATTGAACCTGTCACCAAGTTATTTGAGTGATATGTTGCGAACAGTTACGGGACAAAACACCCAACAACACATTCATAATAAACTAATTGAAAAAGCCAAGGATATTTTAACAACGACTAATTTATCTATTAGTGAAATTGCTTTTGAGTTGGGATTTGAATATCCACAATCATTTAGTAAATTGTTTAAAGCAAAAAGCGGAGTTTCTCCTTTGGAGTATAGAAAGTCGTTTAATTAGTATTCTTTTGTAAATCAATTCTGGTTGTATTTTTCAATCCTCTTTTATCTTATCTCTATGTTGTTTTCCCCAAGCTGCCATTGAATCTACGATTGCTTTTGCGGTATAACAATACTCACTAATTTTATATTCAACAAGTACTGGCGAAGTATTATAAACAGTTCTAACAACCATTTTATTGACTTCAAGCTCTTTTAACTCTTTTGAAAGTACACGATTAGTGATTTTTGGAATAAATGCTTTGATGTCTGTAAACCTACTATTTCCTTGTTTTATAGCTATGATTATTGGCAATCTCCATTTGCCACCAAATACATACAAGGTGTCTTGGACATACATAATCATATTCTTTGTTATTTTTTCGTTTTCGCTTGTCATATCATTTATTATTGGTATCCTTTAGTATATCGGTATCAAATGTATACTTATTAATTGATAATTTTGCATTGTAACAAATTTTAAATAAAAAATTATGCAAAAAAGAAAATTAAGAGATTTAGAAGTATCATCAATCGGCTATGGTGCGATGGGTTTGAGTATGGGATATGGTGCTACTCCAGAAAAAGAAGAAGCAGTAAAACTAATTCAGAAAGCGTACGATTTGGGTTGTACATTCTTTGATACTGCCGAAATCTATGCAATGGGTGCCAACGAGCAATTGGTTGCAGAGGCGTTAAAAAGTGTTCGAAATAACGTTGTTATTGCTACCAAATTCTTATTTAAAAAAGATTGGGAAGGGAATACAACAGAACGCTTAATGCAAGAATTAAGAGGTCGATTAGAAAATTCTTTGGATATGCTTGGCACCGATCATATCGATTTATATTACCAACACAGAGTAAATCAAGACATTCCTGTTGAGGATATTGCTTACTGTATGGGTGAATTTATAAAAGAGGGTAAAATATTAGGTTGGGGTCAATCACAAGCTACTGTCGAAGAGATAAGACGAGCGCACGCAGTAACTCCATTAACAGCTATTCAAAGCGAATTTTCGATTATGGAGCGTATGTATGAAAAAGATGTAATTCCAGTATGCGAAGAACTTCGTATTGGTTTTGTTCCATTCTCTCCATTGGCAAGTGGTTTTTTATCTGGAAAATTAAGTTCAGAAACTAAATTCACAGGAATTGATGCTAGACGAGTGATTACTCGTTTTGAAAAGGATAACATCATTGCAAATCAACCATTATTAGATTTACTTCATCAATTTGCAAATGCAAAAGAAGCTACGCCAGCACAAATTTCTTTAGCGTGGATGCTTCACAAAAAAGATTTTATAGTGCCAATTCCTGGATCAACAAATGCTACAAGAATTACTGAAAATTTGGGAGCAGCAAATGTATTATTGACAGATGCTGAATATGCAAATATTGAAACAGAACTAGCTAAGATTCAAATTCACGGTAACAGAACCGATGAAGATATGATGAAATTATGGTCACTAAAAGATTAATTAATTAATGTCTATTTGAAATTAAGCCTACTTAAAAGAGTAGGCTTTTTTTTGAATATCTTTGAATAACCCTTCGCAGTGCTCGACATAGTTTTGCAACGACTGTAACACTTACAAATTGTGTTCCAATAGAAAATGGAAGTAAAATGCTGGGACGCAAAAATTTGAGAACAAAGCAACATTATGCAATGGTTTTAGATGAAAAAGTAAGTGAGGATATGAAGATTTTAAGGCATAAGTTTTGAAATATCAATGATATGAAAAATAATGAAGAGAATATAACACAAAATTTACTTCATAATTATAAGTATAAATTAAGTGTCAATATAAATTATATAAATCAGCAAGTTTCGGATTTTATATGATTTAATTTAATCCAACATTTGCATTATAAAATTTAAAGAAAATGGTGGAACAGCAAAATATCAATTATAATAGAATTGCAGAAGTAATTGATAATATTAAAGTAAATTTCAAAGAGTAATCCAATCTTGATGAAGTAGCAAAGAAAATCAATTTAAACCCTCTTTTCTCTGCAAATTAGGTCGCTATTGTTTACGAATTAAACCTTTCTTAAAAAAATTAGTCTAACTTTAAAAATTAATTATTATGAAAAATTTGAAATTACTATTATTATTTTTATTACCATTAGTAAGTTGTAACAATGATGATGAAGAAACAGTAGCGCCAATTATCACAAATGATGCTATGTATTTCCCCTCAAATACTGATACAAATTGGGAAACAAAATCTCTTGCTAGTTTGGGTTGGAACCAAAGTGCTGTTCAACCTTTAAAAGATTATCTAATCCTAAAAAATACAAAATCTTTTATAATTCTTGTTAATGGTAGAATTGTTATGGAAGAATATTTTAATGGTCACGCAGCTAATACATCGTGGCAATGGAATAGTGCTGGCAAAACACTTGTGTCAGCCACAACAGGAATTGCTCAACAAGAAGGACTACTTAATATTAACAATAAAGTGTCAGATTATATTGGTACAGGCTGGACAAGCGAACCGATAGACAAAGAAAATCTAATAAAAACAAAAAATCTTCTTACAATGACATCTGGAATTAGCGATGCTAGTAATTTAGTAATCA
Organism: Flavobacterium sp.; assembly: GCF_031422135.1. Taxonomy (GTDB): domain Bacteria; phylum Bacteroidota; class Bacteroidia; order Flavobacteriales; family Flavobacteriaceae; genus Flavobacterium. Next base: position 14,196 of record NZ_JANOQD010000048.1, read on the forward strand.
CCTCAAATTTGACTTATGTTGCAGATGCTGGCACAAGATGGGCATATGGAAATGTTTTTCAAAAATTAATGGATGTAGTTGCTGGTGCAAGTAATCAGAATTTTGAAACTTATTTTGACTCTAAACTAAAAAACAAAATTGGAATGGATGGCTTTTGGAATAATGGAATAATTTTTAAAGTTTATAATAGCAATTCCCGCAGTATGGCGAGATTTGGACTACTGGCACTTAACAAAGGAAAATGGAAAAATGAAACAATATTAAATGAAACTTTTTTTAATGAAAGTACAACCACTTCACAAAACATAAATCCATCTTATGGCTATTTGTGGTGGCTGAATGGCAAATCGTCTTTTATGATTCCAGGAAGTCAAAATGTATTTCCAAACGCTTTAGTGTCAAATGCACCAGCTGATATGTATGCTGCAATGGGTGCCGAAGATCAGCGCATTTATGTAATTCCAAGTAAAAATATGGTTATTATACGAATGGGTACTGCATCTGACCCAGGGAATCCAACTTTTGCTGTTTCTGGATTTGACAATGAACTTTGGCTGAAAATAAACGATGTAATAAATTAAAGAAAATAAATTCCAAAAAATAACGAAACTCCTGAGTTATGAAACTATTTCAAATCATTTTTTCAACCGTTTTTATATTTATAAGTTCAGGATGTTCAAATAACAAATCTGAAGTAATTAATAATAAAAAGCAAGGACTGATTGGGCTTTCACTTTTATTAAAACAAAATTCACAGCAAGGTCTTCAAGGGGTTCTTGAATCTGTAAACGAAGTTACATCATTGGGTATTAATTTATTTGGGATGTCGCCAGAATGGACAGATTTGGAATCCTCGCCAAACACATTTTCATTTCAAGATCAAATTGTAAACCCTTTAACACTTACAGACCCTGATAAAACAAAGTTCAAAAGTTATATTCTTGTTTTGAAAATGATTGATAGTAACCGAAAAATACTTCCAGAAGACATTGCTTCACTTTCATTTGATAATCCTTTAACAATAAATCGTTTTAAAAGCCTTATCGATAATCTCTCGACTTTGCCTTCGCTTAAAAGGGTTTCCCACATACTTATTGGGAACGAAGTAGATGGTTATTTAAGTTCAAATCCAGCAGCACTTAATGCATTTTTAACTTTTTATCAAGAGGCTATAAATGAAATTCATTCAAAAATACCTTTTGTAAAAGTTGGTACTATTCTTACTTTCAGTTCTGTGGTTAATAATCCTACTATTTTTAATGCACTTGCACCACCAAGTGATTTTATTTGTTACACATATTATCCCACCAATGAAGCATCACCAAATTGGCAAATGCTTCCACCATCCAATACAATTGCAGATATTAACCTTATGGCTCAAAAGTCTGGTAACAAGCCGTTTGCTATTACAGAAATTGGATATCCTTCATCAGTTGAAAATAATTCATCTGAAATTTTACAAGAACAGTTTGTGGAAAATATGTTCAATGCTTTAAGCACATACAAAGATAATGGCAAATTGGATTTTATCTTTTATCACGGGCTATATGATTATCCAACAGGTTTCTGTAACCAATATGCTCAGTCACAAAATATAGACCCAACTTATTTATGCGGTTTTATGAACAATCTTGGATTGAAAAGTTATGAGACAGGAGTACCGAAAGCATCATATCAAACATTTATAGATAAACTGGCAACTTGGTAAAATAAAAATCTTGATACATAGGTGGCAAACATATAAGAAATAATCATAATTCAACTGAAGTAATTTACTATGACAGAAGTATTAGTTAAAGTAGGAATTTTAATTTTCAACGAAGTAGAAGTGTTAGATTTTGCAGGGGCATTTGAAGTTTTTAGCTTGACAACAACATTAGATAACAAAAAACTTTTTTCAGTCTCAACAATCAGCGAATCAGGTGAAATAATTTCGACAAGAAATGGATTACAGATATTACCAACTTTAAGATTTTCTGACAACAGCGATTTTGACATACTTATTATTCCAGGAGGTTATGGTGCAGAAGAAATAGAAATAAAAAATATTACTTTATTAAATTGGATAAAGTCACAAAAAGTAAAAATTTTGGCATCAGTATGTACTGGTGCATTTCTTTTGGCGGAATGTGGTTTGCTTGACAATAAAAAAGCAACCACACATTGGATGGATTTAGATAGATTAGAGAGAGAATATCCGGCTATTAATGTCATAAGGAATGTTAAATTTGTTGATGAAGAAGAGATTATCACTTCTGGTGGCATTTCGGCGGGTATAAATATGTCATTTCATATTGTAAAAAAACTCTTTGGCATTGAAATAGCAAAATGGACCGCAAGAAGAATGGAGTATGACATTGACATACAAGAATAATGTATCGAACTAAAATAGATTTACTAAATATTTATAAAATGAAAAGACAATTATTTTTAACAATCGCATCAATCATTGCATTTTGTGTAGGACTTTTTGCAATAGTATTTCCAAATATTTTATTAGAAAGTAAAGGAGTTGAACCATTTAATGGCTCAATAGTTTGGACAAGAGAAACAGGTTTATTACTTCTTTGTATTGGTATAATTACATTCCTAATTAGAAAACACGAAACTTCTGCAACTTTAAAAGTATTTCTATTTGGAAATATCCTAATTCAAGTTGGGCTATTTGCAATCGAATTACTGGCATATTTCAATAATGTAATTACAAAATTATCAGGAATAATTCCAAACTTGACAATCCATATTTTGTTAGCAATCGGATTTTTTTACTTTTGGAACACAATAAACAAAAAAAATAACTGAAAATGAAAATAAATAGAATGATGACAAATATCTGTTCGTTACAAATATCTGAAAGTAGAGATTTTTACACGAAACTATTTGACTTCGCGATAGACTATGATAGCGAATGGTTTGTTCATTTGATATCAAAAGATAAACAGTTGGAGCTTGGTATAATTGAAATGAATAGTGAGATAGTTCCAAAAGATATAAGAAAAGAACCAACGGGAACTTATATAACATTTGTAGTTGATAATGTTGATGAAGTTTTTGAAACAGCAAAGAAAAACAAGTATGAAGTCATTCAAAGTCCTGAAAATACATTCTATGGACAAAGAAGAATGCTTTTAAAAGACCCTAATATGTATATTATCGATATTTCATCACCTATATAAATTACTATGGTAAAATTTGGCTACACAATTCTATAGGTTACAACTTATCAAAATCAATTGAGTTTTATAGACAAACTTTAACTAATTATTTGATGTTTAAAACATTTTAAATGCGACAAAAATGAATAAGCAAATTGAATTAATTTGGACAGATTTACACCAGGAACTAAAAAAATTTATTTTTAGTAAAGTAAAGAATATGGATATTTGTGAAGATATTTTGCAAGACGTTTTCTTGAAAATTCAACTTAATATTAATACACTTTCAGACTGTTCCAAACTTACATCTTGGGTCTATCAAATAACAAGAAACGCAGTAGCTGATTATTACCGTAAAATTAAATTAGATACCCGAATTGATAAATTTGACTTAGCAGAGCAAGAAAATGAAGAGCCACTTTATGTTTCATTAAGCAATTGCATTAATCAGAAAATAAACAACCTATCACCAAAATATAAACAGTCCATATTATTAACTTATTTCGACAATTATTCTCAAATTTCACTAGCGAAAGAATTAAATATTTCCTATTCAGGAGCCAAGACCAGAGTGCAAAGAGGTCGAGATAAATTAAAAGAACTTATTGTAGATTGTCCAAATGTTGAAAAGGATAACAAAGGCAATCTTATATCATTTGAAAACTCATAAAATTAAATTTGCGTCTTTTTTGCAACTTCTTCGTCTATTGATTGTAAGTATTTTAACAATCTAAATTAAATTTCAAAATGGACAATTTTCAAAAAATAGAAGTGCAAATCATTAATGCCTTTGTGGACAATCAACAAGGCGGAAACCCAGCAGGGGTTGTTCTAAATGCTGATAATCTAACCAATGAACAAAAATTAAAAGTGGCTTCAAAAGTCGGACTTTCTGAAACTGCTTTTGTTTCAAAATCAACAATGGCTGATTATAAACTTGATTTTTTTACGCCTACCAGACAAATAGCCCATTGCGGACACGCTACCATTGCTACATTTTCTTATTTATCACAATTAGGATTAATTAAAAATACTAAAACTTCCAAAGAAACAATTGATGGGACAAGAGAAATTCTATTGCAAGGAGAATTAGCATTTATGGAACAAAAATCACCAACCTACGTTGATGTTAAAGAGCAAAAAGAAAAAATAGTATTTGCTTTAGGTTTAACAGAAAATGAGGTTTTAGCAAATGCACCTATTCTGATTGTTAATACAGGAAACTCATTTGCAATAATACCAGTGGCAAATGAAGATATTTTGAAAAATATTGTCCCTAATTTTGATTTAATTACTGAAATAAGTGAAAACCTTGATTTAATTGGTTTTTATATATTTTGTTTAAAAACTGATGAAACAGCAAGAGATGTCAATACTAGAATGTTTGCACCAAGATATGGAATTCAAGAAGAAGCAGCAACAGGAATGGCAGCAGGTCCGCTTGCTGGATATTTGTATGATGTACTTAAAATTAAAAAAGACCAGTTTTTAATCCAGCAAGGTTGGTTTATGAATATACCTTCTAAAAGTTTAATTATCGTCAATTTATCGATAGAAAATGAAAAAATTACAAAAATTATGGCTGGTGGAAAAGGTATATCAATGAATACAAAAATGATTGAAATTTAAAGTAGTGGTAAATGAAGCTCCAATATTATTTTTTTATATACATTAAATGGAATAAAAAAGTAAAAAAATGATTTAGTAAATTAGCAAGTTTCGGATTTTATAAAACTAAATTTATTTCAACCTTTGCTGTATAAAATTGAAACAAAATGACCGAACAACAAAACATCAATTATAATCGTATTGCAGAAGCCATTAAGTATATAAAAGCGAACTTTAAAGAGCAACCCAATCTTGATGAGGTTGCACAAAAAGTCAATTTAAGTCCGTTTCATTTTCAAAGAATTTTTAGCGAATGGGCAGGCACAAGTCCAAAGAAATTTCTACAGTATACAACCGTAGAATATGCAAAAACATTGTTAAAAGAAAATCAAGCTACACTTTTTGAAACAGCATACGAAACTGGACTTTCAGGAACAGGACGTTTGCACGATTTGTTCATAAATATTGAAGGAATGACGCCTGCCGAATATAAAAATGGCGGTAAAGATTTAGCCATAAATTATAGTTTTGCAGAATGCCAATTTGGAAATATTTTAGTAGCATCTACCGAAAAAGGAATTTGTTATATGGCATTCGCTGATGATGAAATTATTGCATTTTCAACAATGCACAATCATTTTCCAAAGGCGAATTTTAGACAAATGGTTGACTTAATTCAACAAAATGCGCTCAATATTTTTACCCACGATTGGACAAAATTAAACCATATAAAACTGCATTTAAAAGGAACAGATTTTCAACTAAAAGTTTGGCAAACATTGTTGAAAATCCCGATGGGACAATTGACAACCTATGGAACTGTAGCCAATAAAATTGAAAATCCAAACGCTTCAAGAGCAGTAGGAACCGCCATTGGTAGTAATCCTGTTGCATTTTTAATTCCTTGCCATCGAGTAATTCAATCCACTGGAGTATTTGGTGGTTATATGTGGGGCAATACAAGAAAAACAGCTATTATTGGCTGGGAAGGCACAAAAACACATCCAGTATTTATTTAGCAAGTTTCGGGTTTTATGGCAACTCAACTATATGAATATTTGCATTATAATTTAAAACAAATAAAATGCAAAAATTAAAAAACAAAGTAGCCTTAATTACAGGGGCAACAAGCGGAATTGGTAAAGCAACTGCACTTGATTTTATCGAAAACGGAGCAACAGTAATTATTACGGGTCGTTTTCAAAACACTATTGATGAAACTATTAAAGAATTAGGACTTAATGCCAAAGGGATTGTGTCCGATGCAGGAAAAATGTCAGATTTATTGGAACTCAATAGTAAAGTAAGAACTCTAACTCCACAAATTGATGTTTTGTATGTCAATGCGGGTTTTGGAAAATACGCATCAATTGAAACTATTAATGAAGAACATTTTGATGAACAATTTAATGTAATTGTAAAAGGTACATTATTTACAGTTCAACAAATTTTACCGTTAATGAAAGAAGGTAGTTCTATAATTTTAAACACATCAATCGTAACTGAAATTGGTATGCCAAATTCTGCTGTCTATTCTGCTGCAAAATCAGCGGTTCAATCTTTTGTAAAAACTTTTGCAGCCGAATTAGCTTCAAAGAAAATCAGAATAAATGCAGTTAGTCCAGGTCCAATAAATACAAATTATTTTGAGAGATCAAATCTAACTCAAGAACAAATTGAAAAATTTGCTGGTTCTGTATTTCCTCAAATTCCACTAGGACGTTTTGCACAACCTTCGGAAGTTGCAAAAGTAGTAACTTTTCTTGCTTCTGATGATGCTTCATTTATGCACGGATCAGAAGTATTTGTTGATGGTGGTTTTCCTAAAATTAAAATATAAATGAATAGAATTTCAGACATCAATTGGCAAATTGTAACCGAAGAAATGCACGAAAAAGGATATGCTATAATTCCAAAACTTATTTCTAGCGAGCAATGCACAGAATTGATAATTGAATATAATAACCCAAATTCTTATAGAAAAACGGTAGTGATGGAACGCTACCGTTTTGGTTTGGGAGAATACAAATATTTTAATTATCCGTTGCCAGATCTTATTCAAAATATTAGAGAAAGCGTTTATCCAAAATTGGTTCCAATTGCAAATGCTTGGATGAAAGTACTAAATATCCCTACAATATTTCCACAAACACATCAACAACTTTTAGAACAATGCAACGACAATAATCAAACAAAAGCAACAGTTTTGATTTTGAAATATGGCAAAAGCGGACACAACACATTACATCAAGATTTGTATGGCGATGTGTATTTCCCAATTCAAACCGTTTTATTTCTAAATGAACCTGATGAAGATTTTACAGGTGGAGAATTTGTACTAACCCAACAAACGCCGAGAGCACAATCAAAAGCTATAGTATTAAAACCAAGGAAAGGCGATATGCTCATTTTTACAACTAATTTTCGTCCAATAAAAGGGAGCAAAGGGTATTATCGGGTAAATATGAAACACGGTGTAAGTGAAATTCATAGTGGAGAACGACACACATTAGGAATAATTTTTCACGATGCATTGAGTTAAAAATGATACAACACATTGATATAACCGATAGCGATTTAAGAAGTAAAATCAAACTAAAAGAAATTTGTTTTGGTGGAAATAGAAATTTAAAAATATATGGAACTTTACAATGTAAATCTGGCAAACGATTGAAACGAAAAAATAGAGTATTCTTTTCATCAGAAAACGAAGCTATTAATAAAGGATTTCGACCTTGCGGACACTGTATGAAAACAGAATATAAAAAATGGATTTATTTAACAACGAAATAGACAGCTTAAAAAACATATTGCCCAACGATGGTACAGTAAATTATTACGGTAAACTTTTGTCTAACAAAGACGCAAATCAATATTTTGATGGTTTAATGAATACTATTGAGTGGAAAAACGATCAAGCGATTATCTATGGGAAACTCATAATTACCAAACGAAAAGTTGCTTGGTATGGTGAGGCTAACTTTGAATACACTTATTCTAATACTACCAAACGAGCATTGCCTTGGACAAAAGAATTATTAGAATTGAAAAGTATTGTAGAAGAAAAAACAGGCGAAAAATTCAATTCCTGTTTGCTCAATTTATACCATAATGGTGATGAAGGAATGGCTTGGCAAAGTGATGCGGAAAAAGATTTAAAGAAAAATGGAGCAATCGGTTCATTAAGTTTTGGAGCTGAACGTAAATTTGCTTTCAAGCACAAAGAAACTAAAGAAACCGTTTCACTAATTTTAGAACACGGAAGTTTATTAGTAATGAAAGGCACAACACAAACGAATTGGTTTCACCGACTACCACCAACTAAACTAATAACAAAACCAAGAATAAACTTAACTTTTAGATTTATAGATAATGAATAAAAAAATTTACACTTTAAGAAATCAAAAAAAAGTTTGACAAAATTCGCAATTCAAAAAAATTTTTAAAATTGGTATTTCTGTAAAGATTTATCCTAAATCAATCGATACATATTCTCCTAACTTTATATATGAAACAAAAGTATATTCTTGAAACCTATGACCAGATTTTAAAAGAAATCAAAAATCCTAAATTAGTTTTTGATAATGATTTTGTGGCTTTTCTTGCAAATTGTTCCGATGAGAGTTTTTTGATTTACAAAGTTGATTTTGTCAAGCAAAACGGTAAAATAAATTATACAATAAAAAAACCAATACATAATTTACATCCAAAAGTTGCAGAAATGGACTGCATTGAATGTGAACCAATTTTAGAGTTTGAAGAGTTTATTCCCGAAATTTTAAACGAATTAGAAATTAATCAGCTCGATGTAAATATTAGATGGCGTTCCAAAAATGATAACAATTCATTATATATTTTAGAGGAAATCGAAATTAGTAATTTATCAAATGAGCATCGATTTTTTCTTTATTGCTACCATTCTTTAAAAAGTGAAAATGATAAAATCAAGAAAATAAATAAGGAAACTATTTTCAATTTTAAATCTAAAGAAAGGGTTGAACAATACATTCACAAAAAACAATACGCTCTTGAAAATTTAGCAAACAGATTAATCAAAGACATCAACCCAGTAAATTCATCAAACATTTATCGGTTTTCCACAAATTATGACAAAATTGATTGTTTGAAGATAACATATATTTATTTAGAAAAGTTGTTGCGTTTTATAGAAAAGGAATTCAAGAACTACCTCAACGTAAACATCCAAATACCTTACCGTTCAATATTAGTTAAAGAATTTGAAATTACAGACAAATTAAAAGAACTCAAATCACGATTATTAGGCAGCAATATCAATGATCAATTATTGAAGTTGGTTTACGAACCCTTACTGAAAATTGCCACAATCAACATTCAAGAAAAACTAACGTATTACGATTTCAATTATTGTTCCGATTTTATTTCAGTTTTACACCATCAAATAGATTTCGAAAACAGCACAGAAGATGCAATAAAAGAATGTTTGATTGAATTAAATTTCAATTCATTACAGTTTTTCAAATACCTAACTTTCGATATTTTAAAAGAATTGGAAACACAAGAAAACAATATTCAAAAGATAGATGTATTGTACCGATTACTTAAAAATTACAACCAAAAACAAAGCAGAAGTTTTTTAAAATACAAAGCAAACTTGCCACCATTAAAAGAGCAAATTATTAGTTGGATTGAAGAAGAAATAGAATATTTAACCAAAAAAATCAAACTCGAAGCCAATCAATTGACAAACATTTCTAACAATGAAGAAAAGATAAAATTTTTAACAGGTTTATCAGTGGCACAATTAAGTTATTTCTTTGGATTATTAATGGAAGTCGGAATTATAAAGCATAAAAATCAAACCGATGTATTTCGATTTATTTCCGAAAATTTTAAAACTAATCATTCCGAAAAAATTTCTGTTGATAGTATAAAAGTGAAATATTACAATGTCGAGAGCAATACTAAAAGTGCGGTTCGTGGGAAAATTTTAGAATTAATCGAGCTCACGAAGTTCTAAAACTTCTCGCATCATTCTCCAGCCAAAGCCAGCCATTCCAAGCAGTATTTCGTCTTCAATTTGGAGTAATGAAGTAAGGTTTGGAATTTTGTGCAATTCCATAAATCGTTGCAATTCGGGACTAATTATAGTTTCATTTTTCATAGTCATATCTTTTTAAGATATACGAAAAAATCCCATTTTGGTTTTGGTACAAACGACAGCGTGGGACATCGATCACCAGCAACAGAGGTACTGGCAAGCACCCACAGCTCCAATAAACCGAGCCCACGCATAGCGTAGGCGAACAGTTTATTTGTAGAGCTTGTTTTGAAATCTTTGCCGGTTTTCTGTTGCTCGAAATAACTTTCGCAATATATTTTATAGAGTTTAAGCTCTATTTTTATTCTTAATGCAAATTTAGTCATAATTGAATGTAATTTGCAACCTAAAACTCATAAATAAAAAATATTTTAAAAAAGATTGGTTGATTTTATTGGGTTTTGTTGGGGGTTACGGAACCCCTGTAACTGTTTTGGTATTACTTTATTATTTCTCTTTGTCAAAAATATTTAAAACCAAATTATTATGGCAATCGAAGTTATCACTCGCGAAGATTTAAACGAATTCCGTACACTTCTTCTTTCCGATTTAAACGCAATGTTTAATTCAAAACCACAGCAGCAAAAACAATGGCTAAAATCTACAGAAGTCAGAAAGTTGCTAAACATTTCTCCAGGTACTTTACAAAATTTACGAATTAATGGAGTGTTATCTTATACCAAAGTTGGTGGGATAATTTTCTATGCGTACGCAGATTTACAGAAAGCTTTAGAAACCAACAAAGTCGAAGCAACTCCCAATTTGTTCAATCCTAAATGGTTGGTAAGATGAATTACATCAAACATCTGACAGGATTTTTCAATCGAATCTCGAATGAAGAATCACTCAATCCAACACATATTAGTTTGTATTTAGCACTTTTTCAATGTTGGAATGTCAATCGATTTAAAAATCCTATCACAATTTCTAGAGATGAAATGATGAAAGGAAGCAAAATCGCATCAAAAGCAACCTATCACAAGTGCATTAAGGAATTGCAACGATTGAAGTTTTTAGATTATTACCCATCGTACAATCCGTATTCCGGA
>NZ_JANOQD010000049.1:0-28283 GCF_031422135.1 Flavobacterium sp.
CAAAAGCAATAATTTTTTCGAATGGTTTTTTTACTTCCTTAGAAAAATCTGAAGCAAAGACAAAACGATCTGTTTTAAAATTATTTGTATCATGTTTGATTACTAAAACCGGAGCTTCAGATGATCTAACTATTTTCTCGGTAGTAGAACCTATTAGTAATTCTTGGAATCCAGATGTGCCGTGAGAGCCCATAACTACAAGGTCTATGTTGTTCTTTTTGCTAGATTTTATAATTCCTTCAAACGCACTTTCTAGTTTTACGGCTTCACTTACTTTAATTCCTTCCAGATAATCACGAGTCAGTACTTCTTCTAGTTTTTCGTGTGCTTTGTTTAAAAAAAGCATAATTTCAGGAACTGCTGCGCCTCCACTAACGGCATCTGCCATTTGCGAAGGAAGCTCTAACATGTGTACTAAAAATATTTCTCCGTTTGTATCTCTTGCAATTTGCGCAGCAACTTTTAGAGCGTGTTCAGCATTTTCTGAAAAATCGGTAGGAACTAATATTCGTTTCATAATCGTTGGTTTTAGGGTTAATAATCATTAATAGTTTAATTATTTATTAAAGGTAGGAAATTATTTAACATAAATCAAAATTTCGTAAATTAAAAAAAAGTAGTATATTTGCGCATTATTAAGCAGTTTATCTAAATAATGAGGGAAGCACTGCTTCCCTCTTTTTATACAATATGACATTTAAAGACAAAGTAAAAGAATTGTTAGAGCAAGGGTTGGCAGAATATCCAAGCCTATTTTTGATTGATTTAAATATCAATGATGCAAACAAAATTGTTGTAACTTTAGATGGCGATAACGGTGTTCAGTTACAAGATTGTATTAATATAAGTCGAGCAATTGATGCTAATTTAGACCGAGAAGAAGTAGATTTTGCATTAGAAGTTGCTTCGGCGGGTGTTTCATTACCATTAAAATTAGTTCGTCAGTACAAAAAAAATATTGGAAGAACTTTAAAGATAAAAACAGCATCTCAAACCATAGAAGCTTTGCTTTTAGAGTTTTCAGACGAAGAGATTACAGTAGAATGGAGTTCGAGAGAACCCAAAAAAATAGGAAAAGGTAAAGAAACAGTGCTTCATAATGAAAAATTTGCATATTCGGATATTCAAGAAGCAGTGGTTATAATTATATTTAATTAAAAAAGTTGGCATGGAAAATTTAGCATTAATCGATTCATTTTCAGAGTTTAAAGACGATAAACTCATTGATCGTGTAACGCTTATGGCGATTTTAGAAGATGTATTTAGAAATGCATTGAAGAAAAAATACGGTTCAGATGATAATTTTGACATTATTATCAATCCTGATAAAGGAGACATGGAAATTTGGCAACGCAGAGTTATTGTAGCTGATGATGATTTAGATTTAGATCATCTTGAAATTACGTTAACTGATGCTAGAAAAATTGAACCCGATTTCGAGATTGGAGAAGAAGTTTCTGAAGAAGTAAAACTTATCGATTTAGGTAGAAGATCAATCTTGGCATTGCGTCAAAACTTAATTTCTAAAATACACGAACACGATAATACAAATCTTTACAAACAATTTAAAGATTTAATTGGCGATATTTACACCGCAGAAGTACATCACGTGCGACCAAGAGTTGTAATTTTGGTTGATGATGACGGAAACGAAATCGTATTGCCAAAAGAAAAACAAATTCCATCTGATTTCTTCCGTAAAGGAGATAATGTCCGTGGAATCATTGAAAGCGTTGAATTAAAAGGGAACAAGCCTCAAATTATTATGTCTAGAACTTCAGAGAAGTTTTTAGAAAAATTATTTGAACAAGAAATTCCAGAAGTTTTTGACGGATTAATTATGGTGAAAAATGTTGTTCGTATTCCTGGTGAAAAAGCAAAAGTAGCTGTGGATTCTTATGATGATAGAATAGATCCTGTTGGAGCTTGTGTTGGTATGAAAGGTTCGCGTATTCACGGAATAGTCCGGGAATTAGGAAACGAAAATATCGATGTTATCAATTATACAACAAACATTCAATTGTATATCACAAGAGCATTAAGCCCTGCAAAAGTATCTTCAATTAAAATTAATGAAGAAACAAAACGTGCTGAAGTATTCTTGAAACTAGAAGAAGTTTCCAAAGCAATTGGGCGTGGTGGACACAATATAAAATTAGCCGGACAATTAACAGGTTATGAGCTTGATGTAATTAGAGAAGGAACAGTTGCTGCTGATGACGATGTTGAATTAACAGAGTTTTCAGATGAAATAGAAGGTTGGATTATTGACGAATTTGCAAAAATTGGTTTGGATACAGCAAAAAGTATTTTAAGTCAAGATGTAAACGACTTAATACGTAGAACTGATTTAGAAGAAGAAACTATTCTTGAAGTAGTTAGAATTTTAAGAGAAGAATTCGAAGAATAACTCTCTAAACGCATACGCATACCACAATAAAAAGATAATATAAAAAGATTTTATGTCTGAAGGTACAATAAGAATAAACAAAGTTTTAAGGGAGTTTAACATTTCGTTAGAAAGAGCCGTAGATTATTTAAAGGATAAAGGACACGTTATTGAGTCTAATCCTAATACGAAAATCTCTGACGAAGTGTATAATGTCCTATCGAATCAATTTGCTGGAGACAAAGGGAACAAAGACGCTTCAAAAGAAGTTGGCGAAGAAAAGCGAAAAGAAAAAGAAGCTTTGCGTGTTGAAAGAGAGTACGAAATAGAAGAAAAACGCAAGGTGGACGAAGAACGTCAACGTCAAGAAGTAATTAGAGCCAAAGCGACTAATGTTACTGGTCCAAAGCAAGTTGGGATGATTGATTTATCTCCAAAACCTGCTGCGATTATTCAACCTAAGCAACAAGTAGTTCAGCCTAAACAACAAGTAGTTCAGCCTAAAGAAGTTGTTGTTCAACCTAAAATTGAGCTTAAAGTTGAATCAAAAATTGTGGCACCAAAAGAAAATCAGCCTAAACCACTTGAGCCAAAGGTAGTGGCACCTAAAGCAGATAAAAAACCTCTTGTAGAACAAAAACCAGTAGTTACTTCAAAACCTTCAGAAGAAGAAACTCCAGTTGATGAGACACACGAAACTAAATACACAAAACTTTCTGGACCTACTTTTTCAGGTCAAACTATCGATTTATCGCAGTTTAACAAACCTAAAAAGAAAGTAGAAGAAAAAGGAGCTATTAAACCTGCGGGAAATAATAACGCCAATAATAACGCAAACAAAAATAAACGCAAGCGCATCGCTCCAAAACCAGGAGAAGCCAATGCGACTCCAAGAGTACCTGGTGCAAATGTGATTAGACCAAACACAGGTGGCGGAAACGCAATGGGTGGTGGTTTTAATCGTGCCAACAAACCAGGATTTGTAAAAGGAGCAAGACCAGCTATTGTTGCAAAAGTGGAGCCTACCGAAGAGGAAGTAAAAAACCAAATCAAAGAAACCTTAGAGCGTTTGCAAGGAAAAGGAAGCAAATCCAAAGCGGCAAAATACCGTCGTGATAAAAGAGATACACACCGTCAAAAATCTGATGACGAACAAAGAGAAATAGAAGCAGGAAGCAAAACCATTAAAGTAACAGAATTTGTTACTGTTGGTGAGGTTGCCACAATGATGGATGTGCCAATTACCAAAGTAATTGGAACCTGTATGTCACTTGGAATAATGGTAACAATGAATCAGCGTTTAGATGCTGAAACATTAACCATAGTTTGTGATGAGTTTGGCTTTGAAGTCGAATTCATAACAACAGACCTTGAAGAAAACATCGAAGTAGTTGAAGATGCACCAGAAGAATTGAAACATCGTGCACCGATTGTTACTGTAATGGGTCACGTCGATCACGGTAAAACATCGTTGCTGGATTATGTTCGTAAAACAAATGTAATTGCTGGAGAATCAGGAGGAATCACACAACATATTGGTGCTTACGGAGTAGAACTAGAAAATGGTCAAAAAATTGCCTTTTTAGATACACCAGGTCACGAAGCGTTTACCGCGATGCGTGCACGTGGAGCTCAAGTTACCGATATCGCTATTATTGTAGTGGCTGCCGATGATGATATTATGCCACAAACCAAAGAGGCAATATCGCATGCGCAAGCAGCAAACGTACCAATCATATTTGCTATAAATAAAGTAGATAAGCAAAATGCTAATCCTGAAAAAATCAAGGAAAAATTAGCAGCAATGAATTTCCTAGTCGAAGACTGGGGAGGGAAATACCAATCGCAAGATATATCTGCAAAAACAGGTATAGGTATGAAAGAATTGTTAGAAAAAGTATTGCTTGAAGCGGAAGTTTTAGACCTTAAAGCAAACCCAAACAAACCAGCAACTGGAACCGTTGTAGAAGCATTCCTTGACAAAGGGCGTGGTTATGTATCAACTGTATTAGTACAAGCTGGAACAATGCGTGTAGGAGATTATATTCTTGCTGGTAAAAACCACGGAAAAATCAAAGCAATGCAAGACGAACGTGGAAATAATGTTACCGAAGCAGGGCCATCAACACCAATATCTATTTTAGGTTTGGCTGGTGCACCAACAGCAGGTGACAAGTTCAATATTTTTGCTGACGAAAGAGAAGCAAAAGCTATTGCAGCAAAACGTACACAATTAATGCGTGAGCAATCAGTTCGTGTACAACGTCACATTACGTTGGACGAAATTGGTCGTCGTATCGCATTAGGACAATTTAAAGAATTAAACATTATCCTTAAAGGAGACGTTGATGGTTCAGTGGAAGCATTATCAGATTCATTCTCAAAATTATCTACACCAGAAATTCAAATCAACATCATTCACAAAGGAGTTGGAGCTATTACAGAAACTGATGTAATGTTGGCTTCTGCATCAGATGCAATTATCATCGGATTCAACGTTCGTCCAGCAGGAAACGCTAAGCAATTAGCCGATAAAGAAGAAATCGACATTCGTCATTATTCTATTATCTACGCTGCGATTGATGATCTTCGTGATGCAATGGAAGGAATGCTTTCTCCAGAAATGAAAGAAGAAATTACAGGACTTGCAGGCGTTAGAGAGCTTTTCAAAATTTCTAAAGTAGGAACTATTGCAGGATGTATGATTACAGATGGTAAGATTCTAAGAGCAAACAAAGTAAGAGTACTTCGTGACAATGTAGTAATTCACACAGGTGATATTATTGCACTGAAACGTTTCAAAGACGATGTAAAAGAAGTAGCAAAAGGTTACGATTGTGGTATCCAAATCAAAGGATTCAATGAAATCGAAATCGATGATATTATCGAAGGATTTACAGAAGTAGCTGTAAAACGTAAACTGAAATAATATTCAAACTATAAAAACAGAACCCAACAGAAGCAATTTTGTTGGGTTTTTTATTTTGAGCTATTTCCAGCTTTGCATTACAAGTTTTTTCATCTTGTTGCTTTTTTCTAAGTCAAAAAATGAGCTTCCTTTGGTCGCTATTTTTCAACAAGAAAAAAGGCAACACCATTTCAAAAAGCTTTCCACTGCAATCTGGGCTAAAAACCCGTCAGTTCATAATTAAAACAAATCATACTTAGTAAATTACATATAAAAAAGATGCCACAGATTCTCAGATTTTATTTAAAATCTGAGAATCTGTGGCAAAAAAATTTACTCTTCCTTACTTTATAAAAACTATTTTCTTTTATTCACAACATAATAAATAGGAATCCCAATAACCATAATCAAAACACCCCAACCACAAGTAGCGGTTTGTGTGACAAGCAAAGCAATGGAAACTGCACTGGCAATCACAAGATACAAAGCTGGCAAAAACGGATATCCAAACGATCTATAAGGACGTTCGGCATCTGGCATTTTCTTGCGAAGCCTGAAAATTCCATAAATAGTAAGAATATAAAAGATTAGTGCAATAATGATGACAAAATCCAATAAAGAGCCATATTTTCCAGTCAAACACAACACCGAAGCCCAAATGCATTGCGCCCACAACGCCCAAGAAGGCACTCCAGCTGGATTCAAAACAGCCGCTTTCTTGAAAAACAAACCATCTTTCGCCATCGTATAATAAACTCTTGCACCAGCCATAATCAGTCCATTATTGCAAGCAAAAGTCGAAATCATAATCATAACGGCAATTATCGAAGTTCCAATATCTCCAAAAATGTATTGCGATGCCACAACAGCAACACGATCTGATTTTGCAGTAGCAATTTCTTCAAATGGAATTACAGCCAAGTACATCAAATTCATCAGAATATAAATGATACTAACCACCAAAGTTCCTAGAAACAAACTCAAACCAACATTACGTTTCGGGTTTTTAATTTCACCAGCAATAAAGGTAACTCCGTTCCAAGCATCGCTCGAAAACAATGATCCTACCATAGCCGCAGCAATTCCCGAAACCAAAGCAATTCCTGAAATTGGAAGCCACGATGCCGTTTCTTTTACATATTTTTTCGTAGCCCAAACATCAGTCCAGTTAGCGTTCCAAATATCTGCTTTAGCAGCCAAAATAAATCCAAAAATCAGTAATCCAAAAAGAGATAAAATTTTAATGATAGTTAAAATGGTTTGCAATATTTTGCTGTTTTTTACGCCACGACTGTTCAGAAAAGTCAAGAAAATAATAGTAGTAATGGAAACAATTTGTGCAGCATTAAGTTTGAAAACTCCAATATTCATCAACACATTTTCATCGCTAACTGCTGGAATCAAATAGGCAGCAAATTTAGAAAAACCAACACCAACCGCAGCAATTGTTCCAGTTTGAATAACAGAAAAGAAACTCCAGCCGTATAAAAAAGCAACCAATTTTCCGTAGGCTTCTTGCAAATAAACATATTGTCCACCTGCTTTTGGAAACATTGCACTCAACTCACCATAGCTAACAGCGGCAATCATAGTAATCAATCCCGAAACAACCCAAATTAGTGTCAACCAACCTGCTGATCCAACTTGACGAGCAATGTCTGAACTCACAATAAAAATTCCAGATCCAATCATCGAACCTACAACAAGCATTGTTCCGTCGAACAAACCCAATTCGCGTTTAAAATTTTCTGTATTGTCTTGCATAAAAAGTATTTTTGAAGCTAATATAGCTTTTTTATTAAATATAGTGCTATCAAATAAACAAATAACCAAATCCACGAATAAACTTTTTTATATTTGTAAAATGAATGAGAATTTAGATCCAACCAATCAGAATTATAACGCAGAAGAACTCGATTTAGAAAAAAAATTGCGTCCACTCTCGTTTGATGATTTTACAGGACAAGAACAAGTTTTAGAAAACCTAAAAATATTTGTGCAAGCTGCCAATCAGCGTGGTGAAGCACTAGATCACACCCTGTTTCACGGGCCACCAGGATTAGGGAAAACCACTTTGGCAAATATTTTGGCAAACGAATTGGGTGTTGGTATCAAAATTACTTCAGGACCAGTTTTAGACAAACCAGGAGATTTGGCAGGATTGTTGACCAATTTGGACGAACGTGATGTTTTGTTCATTGATGAAATTCACAGATTGAGTCCTATTGTCGAAGAGTATTTGTATTCTGCAATGGAAGATTTCAAAATAGACATTATGATTGAATCTGGACCAAATGCTAGATCCGTTCAAATTAATTTATCGCCTTTTACATTAGTAGGAGCAACCACACGTTCAGGATTATTGACAGCACCAATGCGAGCTCGTTTCGGAATTCAAAGCCGATTACAATATTACAACACCGAATTGTTAACCACTATTGTACAACGAAGTTCCGCTATTTTGAAAATGCCAATCACTATGGAAGCCGCTATCGAAATAGCAGGAAGAAGTCGTGGAACACCTCGTATTGCCAATGCGATGTTACGTCGAGTTCGAGATTTTGCACAAATAAAAGGCAATGGAAGTATCGATATTGAAATTGCAAAATATTCGTTACAAGCTCTAAACGTTGATGCTCACGGATTGGACGAAATGGACAATAAAATTCTAACCACAATTATCGATAAGTTCAAAGGTGGTCCAGTAGGACTGTCCACTTTGGCAACAGCCGTTTCCGAAAGTGGCGAAACTATTGAAGAAGTTTACGAACCGTTTTTGATTCAAGAAGGATTCATTATGCGAACACCACGTGGAAGAGAAGTCACTGAAAAAGCGTATAAGCATTTAGGAAGAATTAAAACAAATATTCAAGGAGGGCTTTTTTAGATAAAAGATGGAAGTTAGAAGCAGGAAGTTAGGAGTTGGAAGTCTGGAAGTATTTATCTTCAAACTTCAA
This sequence comes from Flavobacterium sp., assembly GCF_031422135.1. Classification (GTDB taxonomy): domain Bacteria; phylum Bacteroidota; class Bacteroidia; order Flavobacteriales; family Flavobacteriaceae; genus Flavobacterium. The sequence goes on from NZ_JANOQD010000049.1 coordinate 8,255, forward strand.
ACTTCCAAAAAAAAAATGCAATATGAGTTTTAAATTTGAGAAATTGATTATATGGAAGAAGGCTATGGATTTTGGAGAAGATATAAATAATATTATTAAAGAGTTCCCTAAACACGAAATGTATAATCTTTCTTCTCAAATTTTAAGAGCTTCGGATTCTGTGGCATTAAATATTTCTGAGGGTTCAATAGAACAATCTGATGCTGAGTTCAATAGATTTTTGGGATATTCTGTTCATTCGTTAGCCGAAGTTGTTACTTGTTTGTACAAAGCAAAAAGAAGGGATTACATTAGTGTTGCGGTTTTTGATAAACTCTACAAAGAATCATTTGATTTAATGAATATGACTATTGCTTTCAAATCTCGATTAAAATAACAATGGCATCTTCCAACTCCCATCTTCCAACTTCCCTCTACACTTCCCTCATCAAATCCGAAGCCAAACGCCTCGGGTTTTTGTCTTGTGGCATTTCCAAAGCAGGCTTTCTAGAAGCCGAAGCACCAAGATTAGAAAATTGGCTCAATAACAAGATGAATGGACAAATGTCTTATATGGAAAACCATTTTGACAAACGATTAAATCCAACTTTATTGGTTGATGGTGCTAAAAGTATCATTTCACTATTGCTGAATTATTATCCATCGGAAGTTCAAAATTCAGAATCTTATAAAATTTCAAAATACGCCTACGGACAAGATTATCATTTTGTAATTAAAGAGAAACTTGCGGCGTTATTGCATTTTGTCCAAACCGAAATTGGCGAAGTTTCAGGACGGGCTTTTGTAGACTCTGCTCCAGTTCTCGATAAAGCTTGGGCAGCAAAATCAGGTTTGGGTTGGTTGGGCAAAAATGGAAATTTGATTACAAAGCAAGTCGGTTCTTTTTATTTTATTGCGGAACTCATTGTTGATTTAGATTTAGAATATGATAATGCTACAACAGATCATTGTGGCAATTGTACTTCTTGCATCGATGCTTGCCCGACCGAAGCCATTGTTGCGCCGTATGTCGTTGACGGAAGCAAATGCATCTCTTATTTCACCATCGAACTCAAAGAAAATATTCCCCAAGAAATGAAAGGCAAATTGGATGATTGGGCTTTTGGTTGCGACGTTTGTCAAGATGTTTGCCCTTGGAATAAATTTTCAAAATCACACAATGAACCGCTTTTTAATCCCAATCCAGAAATTTTATCTTTCTCGAAAAAAGACTGGGAAGAAATAACAGAAGATACTTTTAAAAAAGTATTTAAAAACTCCGCTGTAAAAAGAACCAAATTAGAAGGACTGAAAAGAAATATTAACTTTCTAAAAGATTAATCGTTAAAAGCTTTCTACTTCCATTGCATATTATAACTTTGTAAATTCATAGTATTTTGAAAAAATATGTCAAAAGATAACAAAAGAAGAGAAGCATTACTATACCACGCAAAGCCAACTCCGGGAAAAATAAAAGTAGTTCCGACTAAAAAATATGCTACCCAACGTGACTTGTCGTTAGCTTATTCGCCAGGGGTAGCAGAACCTTGTTTGGAAATTGCAAAAGACGTGAACAACGTTTACAAATATACCGCCAAAGGAAATCTTGTTGCTGTAATTACCAATGGAACTGCCGTTTTAGGTCTTGGTGATATTGGCCCAGAAGCTTCAAAACCAGTAATGGAAGGAAAAGCATTGTTGTTTAAAATATTTTCTGATATTGATGTTTTTGATATTGAAGTTGACGCCACCGATATTGATAAATTTGTCGAAACCGTAAAAGCCATTGCGCCTACTTTCGGAGGTATAAATCTAGAAGATATTAAAGCACCAGAATCTTTTGAAATTGAAAGACGCTTGGTCGAAGAATTGAACATTCCAGTGATGCACGACGACCAACACGGAACTGCCATTATATCATCGGCGGCTTTGTTGAATGCATTAGAACTAGCCAATAAAAAAATTGAAAATATAAAACTAGTCGTTTCAGGTGCGGGTTCTGCGGCATTGGCGTGTGCCAATTTATATGTACTATTAGGTGTAAATCCTGAAAATATAATTATGTTTGATAAAGACGGCGTGCTTTCTTCTGAAAGAACCGATTTGTCCGACTTACAAAAAAAATATTCTAAAGCAAAACCAAATACTACGCTTCACGAATCTTTAATCAATGCCGATGTTTTTCTTGGGCTTTCTGCTGGAAACATTTTAACTCCTGATATGTTGATAGGAATGGCAAACGATCCTATTGTTTTTGCAATGGCAAATCCAATTCCCGAAATCGATTATAGTTTGGCAGTTTCTACTCGTAAAGATATTATTATGGCTACTGGTCGCTCTGATTTTCCAAATCAGGTCAATAATGTTCTTGGTTTTCCATATATTTTTCGTGGTGCACTCGATGTGAGAGCTACCAAAATTAACGAAGCTATGAAAATGGCAGCCGTTAAAGCGCTAGCTTGTTTGGCAAAACAATCGGTTCCAGAACAAGTGAATATTGCTTATGGCGAAACCAAATTAAATTTTGGTCGGGATTATATCATTCCAAAACCGTTTGATCCAAGATTAATATCTACCGTAGCTCCAGCTGTGGCTAGAGCCGCAATGGAATCTGGAGTGGCTCTAAATCCAATCACCGATTGGGGGAAATATATAGAAGAATTACAAGAACGTTTAGGTTCTGACAATAAAATGGTTCGGCTTTTAGCCAATAGAGCCAAAACCGATCCTAAACGAATTATTTTTGCCGAAGCAGACCATTTGGATGTTTTAAAAGCGGCTCAAATTGTGCTTGAAGAAGGTATTGGTATTCCAATTTTATTAGGAAATAAAGAAATTATTTTAGAACTCAAAGAAGAAATAGGTTTTGATGCTGAGGTCGAAATTTTAGACCCAAAAACCAAAGAGGAAGATGTTCGCAGATTGCGTTATGCTGAAATATATTGGCAATCGCGCCGACGTCGAGGAATCTCTTTATTGGACGCTCAAAAATGGATGCGAGAACGCAATTATTTTGCCGCAATGATGGTTAACGAAGGCGAAGCAGATGCCCTGGTAACAGGATACTCAAGAAGTTATCCATCGGTTGTAAAACCTATAATGGAGCTTATTGGGAAAGCACCTGGCGTTACTAGAATTGCGACTACGAATATGATGATGACGGAGCGTGGTCCAATGTTCTTGTCAGACACCGCCATTAATCCCAATCCTACATCAGATGATTTGGCAAAAATTGCTTTAATGACCGCTAAAACGGTTAAAATGTTTGGAATGGAACCTGTTATTGCTATGGTTTCGTTCTCTAATTTTGGTTCTTCAAAAAATGAGAGTGCCGAAAAAGTTAGAGAATCCGTTGCGTATTTACACAAATATTACCCATACCTAATCGTTGATGGCGAAATTCAGACGGATTTTGCTTTGAATCCAGATATGTTAAAAAGTAAATTTCCTTTTTCGAAATTAGCAGGACATAAAGTGAATACGATTATTTTTCCAAATCTCGAGTCGGCAAATATTACCTACAAAATGCTAAAAGAATTAAATAAAATTGATTCTATTGGTCCAATAATGTTGGGAATGGACAAGCCAGTACATATTTTTCAGTTGGGAGCCAGTGTAGAAGAAATGGTAAATATGGCTGCTGTTGCTGTTGTGGACGCTCAGGAAAAAGAGAAAAAACAAAAATCAAGAATAAATCAAAATTTTTAACAGGAAATCACGCCTTTAGACCTAAAAAATGTTCCTAATTAAAGAAAATTAGTATATTTGGCGGTTAACGAAATAGATTATGATTGCACACATTCAAGGAAAATTAGTTGAAAAATCACCTACTGAAGTTGTAATAGACTGTAATGGTGTTGGTTATCATATTAATATTTCGTTACATACCTATAGTTTAATTTCCAACAATGAGAATTTAAAACTTTTCACGCATCTTTTAGTAAAAGAAGACAGTCATTCTTTGTTCGGTTTTGTAGAAAAATCAGAAAGAGAGATTTTCAAATTATTAATTTCAGTTTCAGGCATTGGAGCCAATATTGCTAGAACAATGCTTTCTTCTATTGAGCCAAAACAAATCATCAATGCTATTGGTTCTGGTGATGTAGGAACCATTCAATCCATTAAGGGAATTGGTGTGAAAACAGCTCAGCGAACCATCCTTGATTTGAAAGAAAAAGTGTTAAAACTATATGATTTAGACGAAGTTTCCGTTTCTCAAAGCAATACAAACAAAGATGAAGCGTTATCTGCATTAGAGGTTTTAGGATTTATCAGAAAAGCATCAGAAAAAATGGTTGAAAAAATCGTCAGAGAAATGCCAGATGCATCCGTTGAAACGATTATTAAACAAGCCTTAAAAAATTTATAATCATTGAAAAAAATAGGTTTACATCATTTTAATACATTCATTAAATTCAGTTTTTTTATACTGATTTTTTCGTTTTCTGTAACTACACAAAGTCAAGTTGTTGTGACGCCACAAGATACCGTAAAAGGCTACAGTAAAGCTAATCTTACTATTTCAGATCCAAACAGTATCCTAGAAGCATATACATACGATCCGATTACAGATCGATACATTTATACCAAAACCTTTGAAGGGTTTAATATCAATTACCCAATAGTTCTTACTCCAAAAGAATACCAAGAACTCATTTCAAGAGAAGCAGTTCGTGAATATTTTCAAAAAAAATCAGATGCTATTGATGGAAAAAAAGCAGATAGTAAAGATGCTAAAAAAGATTTATTACCACGATATTATATAAACTCTGGTTTCTTCGAATCAATTTTTGGTAGTAATACCATCGATGTGAAACCAACAGGGACGGTTGAAGTCGATTTGGGTGCACGCTTTTCAAAACAAGACAATCCTTCATTTTCTCCTAGAAATAGAAAAACAACAACCTTTGATTTTGACCAGCGAATTAGTTTAAGTTTGCTAGGAAAAGTGGGAACTCGTTTGAAAGTAAACGCCAATTACGATACAGAATCTACTTTTGCATTTCAAAACCTTATAAAATTAGAATACACTCCAACCGAAGATGATATTCTTCAAAAAATTGAAGTAGGTAACGTAAGTATGCCTTTAAACAGCACCTTAATCAGAGGTTCGCAAAGTTTGTTTGGTGTGAAAGCACAATTTCAATTTGGTAAAACTACAGTTACTGGTGTTTTTTCGGATCAAAAGTCACAAACTAAAACGGTAACGTCAGAAGGAGGAGGAACAGTTCAGGAATTTGATGCTTTTGCATTAGATTACGATGCAGACAGACACTTTTTTCTATCACAATATTTTAGAAATCGATACGATAAATCATTAGAAAATTATCCATATATAAACTCTAGAGCGCAAATTACCCGAATGGAAGTTTGGATAACCAATCGTCAAAATCGAATAAACACAACATCTGAGGGAAATAATTTAAGAAATATTGTTGCACTTCAAGATTTAGGGGAATCGCAAATAACAGGAATTCCAGATTCTAGTATTGTAGGTGTTCCACCAGCAGGATTTTTTAATGTTGGACTAGATACACCGTCAGATAATGCAAATAATAAATTTGATCCAGAACAGATAGGTTCTAATTTATTGAACTCAGGCATTAGAGAAATTGCTACTGCTGGAGCAGGATTTAACATTACAGTCAGTGAAGGAAGGGATTATTCTAAATTAGAAAATGCTCGAAAATTAACATCAAATGAATATACTTTTCATCCGCAATTGGGGTATTTATCTTTAAACCAACGATTGACAAATGATGAAGTACTTGCTGTGGCTTACCAGTACACAGTTGGACCAGATGTATTTCAAGTAGGAGAGTTTGGAACTGATGGCGTTGATGCGACTGTAGTTACTAACACTTCAACAATACCCACTACTCAAAGTTTGATTCTGAAAATGCTAAAAGGGAATTTAACCAGTGTTACTTCTCCTGTTTGGAATTTGATGATGAAAAATATTTATCAAATACAAGGCGCATATCAGCTGGAACAAGCTGATTTTAAATTTAATATTTTATATACTGATCCAGCACCATTAAATTATATTACCCCAGCAAGTATAGCTAATCCATTGCCAGTTGGTGTGGCAGAAACACCTTTGTTAAAAGTATTGAATGTAGACAAATTGAATTTTAATAACGACCCCCAAAATGGAGGCGATGGTTTTTTTGATTTTATTCCAGGTTTAACAATAGATACACAAAATGGGCGTATAATTTTTACTTCTGTAGAGCCATTTGGAAAGACATTGTTTGAAAAATTACGTGCTACACCAACTGAAAACTATTCGGGTGATCCGAATTCAAGTATTGACTTTAATGCCAATCAAAAGAAATATGTTTTTCGAAATTTATATACGCAAACCCAAGCTGTTGCGTTACAAGAGAGCGATAAAAATAAATTTCAATTGCGTGGAAAATTCAAATCAACGGGTGGGCAAGGGATATCATTAGGTGCAGCAAATGTGCCAAGAGGTTCTGTTGTAGTGACAGCTGGCGGGAGAGTTTTGCAAGAAGGGATTGATTACAGTGTAAACTATCAAGCAGGTAGAGTTCAAATTCTTGACCCATCACTCCAAGCCTCTGGAGTGCCTATTGAAGTATCGGTTGAGAATAATGCCGTTTTTGGACAGCAAAATCGAAGATTTATGGGGGTCAATGTAGAACATAAATTTTCAGATAAGCTTCAGTTGAATGCTACATTATTAAAATTAACCGAGAGTCCACAAACGCAGAAATCAAATTACGGACAAGAATCAATCAATAATACTATTTTTGGTGCCAATGTAAACTATTCAACCGAAGTACCTTTTTTTACTAGATTAGTAAACAAGTTGCCAAATATTGATACCGATGTTCCTTCTAATTTATCCATAAAAGGAGAAGTGGCATTTTTGAAACCAGGTACGTCTAAAAGAGATCAATTTCAAGGCGAAGCAACGGTTTATGTAGATGATTTTGAAGGTTCCCAAACCACAATCGATATGAAAGCACCATTGTCTTGGAGCTTGTCAAGTGTGCCAAAAGAGTTTGATGGCGGAGTTGCTGAGGATAATTTAGTATACGGACACAAGCGAGCAAAGCTGTCCTGGTACTCAATAGATCCAACTTTTTATTCAAACCAACGACCAAGTGATATAAGCGATATCGACGTTAACAGACACAATACACGAAGGGTAACTAATGAAGAATTGTTTCCAGTAACAAATATTGCTCCAGGAGAATCGCTTGTTTTGAATACATTGGATATGACTTTTTATCCACAAGAACGGGGTCCATATAATTTTAATCCAGCTTCTGTAAACAATATTTTACCAAACCCTACAGCTAATTTTGGAGGTATTATGCGTTCCATTTCATCGACTAACTTTGAGCAATCTAATGTTGAGTATATTCAATTTTGGATGTTAGATCCTTATTATAATTTAAACAATCCAACTGAAACAGCCAATTCCACAAATACTGGAAAGCTTACTTTTAATCTAGGTGAAATTTCTGAAGATGTACTAAAAGATGGACGTAAGTCATACGAAAATGGATTGCCAATTGTTGGCGCAAATCAAAACGTAATCACAACCAATTGGGGAAAAGTGCCAGCGTCACAATCGTTAATTTATGCTTTTGATACTAATGAGGGTAATAGAGCGTTGCAAGACATTGGTTTAAATGGGTTGTCCGATGCAGAAGAAAATACGAAATACCCAACTTTTGCAGGAATTGATGCTGCGCAAGACAATTACCAATACTTCTTGAATGCTACAGGACCCATTATTGACAGGTACAAAAAATACAATGGTTTAGAAGGAAACTCTCCTGTAAATGTTTCAGACACCAATCGCGGTTCTACCACAATACCAGATGTGGAAGATATTAACCGTGATAATACGATGAATACTATTGATGCCTACTATAAATTTGAAATCGATGTAAAACCAAATCCAGTGATTGGGGCGAATTTCGTATCTGATTTAAGAACAGCTGTTGTGCCTTTAGCAAATAATGCTTCAACTGAAGTCAGATGGGTACAGTACAAAATTCCAGTTACAAATACAGGCTTAAATGCTGTGGGCGGTATTTCAGATTTTAGATCCATTCGTTTTATGCGAATGTTTATGTCTGGGTTTAGCGAGCAAGTGACGGTGCGTTTGGGGTCTTTAGACTTAGTTCGTGGCGAATGGAGACGATTTACAGAAACCCTTCAAGCAACAGATGATCCTGATGATGACCCAACAGGATTTGATGTCATTGCAGTGAATGTGGAAGAAAATGGTAGTAGATTGCCTATTGCCTATATTCCTCCACCAGGTGTAGAACGCGAACAGTTGTATAATAACAATGCGGTTATCAATCAAAACGAACAATCCTTGTCTTTGAGGGTATATGATAAAAATGATTCTCAATCTGGTATTGAAGGTTTGGAAGCAGGGGATTCCAGAGCAGTTTTTAAAAATGTAGACGTTGATATGCGTCAATACCAAAAATTAAAAATGTATTTGCACGCCGAAGCACTTCCAGCTCCAGCAGAAGCTAACCCTTTAGCAGATAATGAAATGGTAGGATTCATTCGCTTTGGAAACGATTTTACCAGTAATTTTTACCAAATAGAAATTCCATTAAAGGTTACGCCATCAGGAGCATTATCTGCTTCAGAGGTTTGGCCAGCCGAAAATGAAATTGATATTCAAACCTCCATTTTAACCCAACTTAAAATTTTAAATTTAGATGGAAATCAACCTGTTGATGCTGATGGGATTAATTTTGTAGAGGCTAATCTATTAAGCCCAACTGCAAAAGCTGGGATGAAAGTGGGAATAAAAGGAAATCCTAACTTTGGCTTTGTAAGAACACTTATGATTGGTGTTAAAAATCCAAGTTTAGATCCTGCAAAATTTGTGCGAGGCGAAGTATGGTTCAACGAATTGCGTCTAGCGGGACTTGATAATGACGGCGGTATGGCGGCTATTGCTAGTGTCGATACCAATTTAGCTGATTTTATAACACTTTCTGCAACAGGAAGGATGAATACGATAGGCTTTGGTGGGATAGAACAGTCGCCTAACGAACGCAGTCGTGAAGATGCTAAACAATACGATATTGTAACCAATGTTAATGTTGGAAAATTATTACCTAAAAAATGGGGAATCAATTTACCTTTTAATTATGCCATTGGGGAACAAATTATTACACCAGAATATGATCCTTTCAATCAAGATATTAAGTTAAAACAACTGTTAGCAGTAACGACTAACCCTATCGTGAAAGAAAATTTCAAAAACCGTGCTATTGATTATACCAAACGAAAAAGTATCAATTTTATAGGAGTTCGAAAAGAACGTGGAGCGGAACAAAAACAACATTTTTACGATCCGGAAAATTTAACATTATCCTATTCGTTTAACGAAACCGAACACCACGATTTTGAAATTGAAGGATTAATAGACCAACAACAGCGCAGCTCAGCGGATTATGCCTTTACCTTTAAGCCAAAATCTATTGAGCCGTTTAAAAAAAATACATTTTTAAAGAAAAGTAGCTATTGGAAAATGTTGAGTGACTTTAATTTTAATTACTTGCCATCAAGTATCAATTTTAGCTCTACCATTTTAAGGCAATACAACAAACAACAATTTAGACAAGTTGAGGTGCAGGGAATAGGACTGGAACCGTTGTATCGTCGCAATTATATGTTTAATTACAACTATGGCTTCAATTATAATTTGACCAAATCATTGCGATTGAATTATACCGCCACAACAGCAAATCTAGTTCGAAATTATATAGATGAGAATAATGAACCTATTGATGACTTTACCATTTGGGACGACTACTGGAATATTGGCACGCCAAACCAGCATTCGCAGCAATTAACGGCTAATTATGAATTGCCTATTAATAAAATTCCAGCTTTGGCATTTATAAAATCGGACTACACGTTTACAGGAGATTACAACTGGCAAAGAGCTTCTTTAGCGTTAGAATCGATTGATGGTTTTAATTTAGGAAATACCATTCAAAACGCTAATTCACACAAATTGAATACCACATTCAATATGGATGCCTTTTATAAATACATTGGTTTAACCAAAAGCAAAGCAAAGAACCTAGGGCCAACAAAAGGAAAAGAAATACCACAGCCTACAACAAAACCAAAACCAGGGGAGAAAATTGTTGCTAAACCAAAGGCAAAAGTAGAAAGTCCTAACATTTTTCTTGATGGATTAATAGGTGTTTTGACTAGTGTTAAGAATGTACAAATTAACTATAGTGAAACTAACGGAACCGTACTTCCGGGTTATTTACCATCCATAGGATTTTTAGGATCTTCAAAACCATCGTTGGGATTTGTTTTTGGATTACAAGACGACGTTCGATTTGAGGCGGCTAAAAATGGATGGTTGACTAATTATCCTGAGTTCAATCAAAATTTCACCCAAGTCACAACCAAACAATTAACAGCCAATGCTTCGATTGATTTGTTTCCAGATTTTAAAATTGATTTGAATGCAGACAGAACGTATGCAAATAATTTCGCAGAGCAGTTTAATACCTCTGGAGGAAACTATATCTCTCAATCGCCTTATAACTTTGGGAATTTTTCCATATCAACAATAATGATTGGAACCGCATTTTCTAAAAGCGATGAAATTTCTTCAGCAGCTTTTGATGTTTTTACAGGTAGCCGATTGACAATTGCCAATCGACTCGCTGAAATTTCCTATGGTTCCTCTTTGTTTCCAAGAGTAACGGATCCTTCCAGCCCAAATTTTGGGTATCCTGTTGGTTTTGGAAAAAACAATCAAGCGGTATTATTACCTTCCTTTTTAGCGGCTTATACTAGCGATTTTAATAGTTCTAAAGATATTTCGCTTTCTGCATTTAGAAATTTCCCTATTCCAAACTGGAACTTAAAATATACGGGTTTAATGCGTTACAAATTTTTCAAGAGTAAATTCAAACGATTCTCGATACAGCACGCCTACAAAGCGGCATATACGGTAAACTCTTTCCGTTCTAATCTTGAATATACAAATCCAGCATCTGTTGATGCGGGTGGAAATTTTCAGAACAAAAATATTATTTCTAACGTGAACTTGTCAGAACAGTTTAGTCCACTTTTCAAAATGGAATTTGAAATGAAAAACGCGGTTAAAATTCTAGCCGAAATGAAAAAAGACAGAACCCTGTCGTTGAGTTTTGATAATAATTTGTTGACAGAGCTAAAAGGAGTGGAGTATGTAATAGGTTTAGGGTATCGAATTAAAGACGTTAAAATAAGATCCCGATTGGCTGATAATCCATCTAATATTATTAAAAGCGATATCAATTTAAGAGGCGATTTGTCGATGCGAAATAACAAAACGATTGTTCGTAATTTAGACTACAACAACAATCAATTAGCAGGAGGACAAAGTATTGTTACCGCAAAAGTAACAGGGGATTACGCTTTTAGCAAAAACTTGACCACGCTTTTCTTCTTTGATTATTCGTTCTCAAAAGCGGTGATTTCGACATCATTCCCAATTACCAATATTAGAACGGGATTAACCATTAGATACAATTTTGGAAATTAAATTAGAAATAAAAGCAGATTATTAGTCGAATAATTCTATTTTTGCTTTAAAATAAAAACACAACAAAATGAACATACCAGCAGATTTGAAATACACTAAAGACCACGAATGGGTTAGTATAGATGGCGATATAGCAACGATAGGAATAACCGATTTTGCTCAAAAAGAATTGGGTGATATTGTATATGTAGAAGTCGAAACTTTAGACCAAACTTTAGAAAAAGACGAAGTTTTTGGAACGGTTGAAGCTGTAAAAACAGTTTCAGATTTATTCTTGCCACTTTCAGGAGAAGTTATTGCATTTAATGGGGATTTAGAATCAGAGCCAGAATTAGTCAATTCAGATCCTTATGGAAAAGCTTGGATGGTAAAAGTTAGGATTTCAAATCCTTCAGAAATAGAAAGTTTATTATCTAGCGATGACTACAAAGTACTTATTGGCGCATAGTAAGAATTTTTGGCTGCCCGTTTTTTGGACTTTTTTAATCCTCTTTTTGTGTTTTAAATCACCTTCAGGCGAATCCAAATTTTATTTTCCAAATGCAGACAAAGTAGCACATTTTACTTTTTATTTTGTGTTTGTTCTCTTGTGGTTTCGATCCATATTGTTTTATGTAGGGAATAAATTTTTCAATAAAATACTATTACTCGTTATTTCAATTTGTTTTGGACTAGCCATTGAACTAGCGCAAAATTATTTTACCACTTCCAGAAAAGGCGATGTTTGGGACGTGCTTGCAAACACAATTGGAAGTCTTATGGGTCTATTTTTTGCTTCCTTCCTATTTAAAAAGCCTCGTTTTGGAATAGATTTTAAAAAATAAAAAACAGAATACAATCCCATTTCGATGGGATTGTATTCTGTTTTTATCCCCGATTACTATGCCTAAAAAAACCTAAATGCATTTTTTGAAAAAAAATGACTTTTTTACTTGTATAAGTCATAGTAATCGGGTGCTAATTAAAAAAGAAGTATATTTGGATTTATGCATCCTACTATGTTTAGGAGGAAGAACAATAATTTTTAGTATTAAAATCAAAACATAATAAATAAATGAGGCTTTTTCAAAACAAATTCAGTTTAGTATTTATCTTTTTGTTTAGTCTACCAATAGTAGCTCAGGATGTAGATAAAGAATCAAAATTAATTCAAGATATTAATGTTATTTTGTCAAATAGTATTGGAGCAACTACCTATTCTGTTTCTGTTTCCGATGATAATTTGATTGTAAATTGTGGTTATAATCAAACATTTCCAATGGATAAGATTGACGTTGAAAAGATTAAAATTATAAAAGAATCAATGCAAATTAATAATCAGGGTAGAAAGGGTAATTTATATTATTTGAAGTTATTTGACAATCAAAAAGGAAATTATGTTTACAATGAGTCCTTTTCTAAAAAAGTTAATGTTTTGATTATTGTTTACAGTCATGAGCAAGAAGAAACCATTAAAAACCTTAAAAATTTGTTTGTTGAGTTGGTTAATAATCATTTAGGCTTAAAAAAAAATTTAAATCCTAATTAAGTAAAGGTTAATTCTCCTTCTAGAACTTGACAATAAATCCAATACCCAATAACCCTCGAAAATGGCAAAACCGTAAAAGGACATTTTGCTTTGAAAAGATAAATTAGTAAGCGCTTTTTATTAATTACTAGAAAAACTGTCCCATTTCGATGGGATTTTTTTTGAGTACTACTTTTTTGTTAAAAACTAGCCAAAATTTTACTCTTTTCACAAAGAAAATAAACATCTTTAAACAAATAGTAAAGAATGTTGCTTTTTTAAATTAATCAGAAATGTAATAATAATTTAAAGGTTTTAATTTGTTAAACCTTTTTGTTTTAACGTTCTTTGCAAAAAATTTAAAAATAATGTATAAATATATATTACTACTGGTGCTTGCCTCGGGTTTTACCGTTAATGGGCAAAACAAAATTGTATTTGAATATGATACTGCAGGAAATCAAGTCAAAAGATACCTTTGTGTAAGTTGTCCTTCAGGTGTGGGTAGAATAGCGTCAGAAACTCCAAAAGAAATTACTGATTTGAAACCAGAAGATTTACAAAAATTCTTCCCCGAGGATGTTATTTCCTATTATCCAAATCCTGTCAAAGAAGAATTGTACCTCAAATGGGAATTGAAAAACGAGAATAAAGTTTCGGAAATACAAGTGTATTCGCTATCTGGTCAATTGATCAAAACACATTCAAAATTAGAGAATAAATCTGATTTTGTAATGCCATTTGGTCAGTATCCATCAGGGATTTACAATCTAATTCTATTGTATGCTAGCGGAGACCAAAAAGCAATTAAAATTATTAAAGAATAACAAAGCCCCTATGAAATTACGATTACTCGCCCTATTACTACTTACTACTACAGTACTTTTTTCTCAAAATTTTCACGACACCCAAGGCAAGCTAGATGTATCTAGTGGAGGTCAAGTTGTTTATACATTGCCTGTTGCGATGCCGCCAAGTTTGAAAGGTATGGGTCCAACAATTAATTTAGTTTATTCTAGTGGGCAATTAGGAGGTGTTGCAGGACAAGGTTGGAATATAAGTACTATTTCAGCTATATCAAGAATTTCAACTAGAAAAGATTTGGATGGTTTTATCGATGGTGTCGATTTTGATGATAACGACAAACTGGCTTTTGAAGGTCAACGATTGATGTTAAAAACAGGAACGTATTGGGCGGATGGCTCAACTTATGAAACCGAAGTACAATCAAATGTCAAAATTGAATTAAAAGGGATTGGAAACACTATGTATTTCATTGTGACTACGCCAGATGGTTCAAGAACTTGGTATGGAAATTATGCAGGCATTAACGCAACAGATAATCTTGCGTATTATATTGTTAGAACAGAGGATATAAATGGAAATTTTGTTAACTATTACTACACGGACTTTAATAGTACTTTATGTATAGATACTATAAAATTTAGTGCAAATATAAACGGTATAACACCATTAAACACAATAAAATTTAATTACCAATTACCAAAAAGACAAGAGAATGCCTTTGTAAAAGGAGTTAAGATTTTTAAAAATGCACAAATTAAAAACATTCAAGTTTTCACAAACAATCAATTGTTTAGAGAGTATCGGATGACTTACGCTTCGGAAGTAAGTTTGGCTTATGAAAGACTTGTGAAAATTCAAGAATTTAATGGGAGTTTAGAACCTGCAAATCCAATTGAATTTGAATATGAAAACACGACAACAGATATTTATAAATCTGAGTTTAAATCCACATATTACAATAACGTAAACTTAAATGATATAGATATTTCAGGTGATTTTGATGGAGACGGTAGACTGGATTTTGTGTCCAACAATTTTGTATACTCTAATTTATTTAATGCAGGCGGAACAGGAACGCCCTTGCAACTTCCTTTTTTTACTGGAAAAAGAACAAAGTTTTCAGCCACAACCATAGTCAACAATAAATTAAGCCAACAACAATCTGTAGTTCACGCAAAAGAAAATGCAAATTCAATCGAGTTTAAAGTTTACAATCTTCAAAACGGTGCTTTTGCAAATTCTCAAAGCAAGACTATTAGTATTCAAAATACTGCTTCTATTGGAACAGTAACCTTAGGGCATATTGCTTTGTTAAATGGTTGGCCAGATTTAGAATTTTGCGAGCCTTTTGATGGGATAAAAAAAGCGACAAACTATTTGGAAGGAGATTTTAATGGGGATGGGATCAGTGAAATATTAATGTATCATAAAAACACGGAAGTTCAGAATTATCATACTGACTCTTATCACGAAATTCCTAGTGATGATTTTAGATCTGCTAAGTGTACAGTTACATTTTCAAATCACGATGCTGATGTAAATCATTACTTAATCGATTTGAATCCAAATTCAGGAACTACATTAAATAGTGATGGATATATAAAATTTAACAACACGCTTCTAGGAAATTTTACAGACAAAAAATTCATAGCCGATTACAATGGGGATGGAAAGTCAGATATTTTAGTCATTAAACAAAATAAAACGTATAAAATAATTGGTTTTAAACAATTAACTACTGCTCCTTGGGTTGAACTGGAAGTTTTAGGAGAAGGAATTATGGAAGATTACTCTACAACCAAACAAATCCTGTTTGGAGATTTTAATGGAGATAACAAAGCTGACATTATGTTGCCTCATTATGATAATGGTGGTTGCTTCGAATGTGTGCAATGGCATATTTATTATAGTAATCCCAATCCTGCAGGAGGAAGTTTTTTTACTAAAGAAACGCATAATATAGTCGATTATCGTCCAGATACTGGCACCTATTTTGATACACAAAGGCATTTGAGTAATTACTATGCACTTGACACAAATGGCGACGGAAAATCGGATTTGGTAAGAATTTGGAGAAATTATTACAAACCAAGAAATACTATAAACGATCACAATACGCAATGGCAAATTACAACCTATGCCAATAATATAGGAAATACAAATGTAATAGGTAATAAATTTACTTTAAATTACATTTCACCTTGTGTTTTCGTTCCTGCTGTTCCAGGTTATATTGACGCAACATTTAATTGCAATCACGATAGTGATAGTAACGAATTACCTGCTCCTATAGTTTCCAACTACAGAAATAAAGGACTCAATAATGAAATCGTAATGATTCGAAGCAAGTATGCTGAAATGACTTATGTCGATTTTCAGAAAGATATTGCTAAAGAAGCCATGCTGAAAAAAGTGATTTCTTCTGGAGGTGTAGTAACAGATGAAGTAACCTATAAAACGTTGGAACCTTCAACGGCTAATAATGGACAAGGAAATTTAGACGAGTTTTATTCTTCCACGAATACTTTGACCTATCCAAATGTCGAAATTAAAAGAGTGCCTACTGCAACACTTGTTAGTAAAATTACAAATACTGTCAATGGAGTAATAAAGCATCAAGATTTCAAATACTGTGGCTATATTTTAAATTTGAACGGACTTGGTGCTCTTGGATTTAACAAAACAGCACGAAGTGCATGGTATGCATCAGATACTAGTAAAAGAATCTGGAATGTTTCTGAATATGACGCTACAAAAAGAGGGGCAATCACAAGAACATACAGTGAACTAGTGCAAAATGGAAGTGCATTTTCATTTGTACTTTCAGGCAATCCTAGTGGGATTATGAGTTCGACAACCTCTATTTTTAATTCGTTTACTCAGAATGGTATATATCATCTCTTGTTAGATTCACAAATCAATCAAGATTTCTTAACAGGAATTAGTAACGAAACAAGTTATACGTATGACAATCAGTATTTCATTCCAACAACAATTATTTCTAAAAATAAATTAAATGGTATTGAACAAGGAAAAACAACTTCCACAACAACTTTCGAAAGCAATACTTCTGGCATAGGAAGCGACTATTATATTGGGAGGCCTAATACAACAAAAAGCATAGTAGAAGCCTATGGAACAACTGCTGAATCAACATCTGAAATGTATTACACCAGCGGAAATGTTACTAAAACAAAGAAGAAAGGAAACACAACAGAAGCAAAATACAGTGTTGAGGAGTTTCAATACAATGTTTTTGGAAATGTTATCAAGAGTACAAGCAGTACCGAAGGATATACAGGACTTGTATTGGCACCAAGTTCTATTGAATATACATACGATGCAACACAAAGGTTTGTAAAAACCGTGAAAGACAATCAAGGCCTAGTATCCACAAATGATACATATCACCCCAAATACGGTATCGTTACCTCAGTAACAAATCCTTATGGACAAACGGCTACCAGCCAAATTGACAATTGGGGAAAAACTATAAAAACTACAAATTATCTCGGAAAAAGTGGCTATACAGCGTATACTAAAAACGGAAATGAATATACAGTAACCAATACGGCAGATGATGGAAGTTCCTCGATTACAATTAGCAATGCACTAGGTATGTTGATTAAAAAAGGACAAAAAAACATCGATGCCACGTGGTCTTATGTGAATTATGAATACGATTATTTGGGTCGAAAAACCAGAGAAAGCGAACCGTATTCTTCAGGAAGTCCAACCTTGTGGAATACCGAAACGTATGATGATTACAGTCGTATAATAAACAATACAAGATGCACAGGGTTAGTGACAAATATTACCTACAGTGGAACCACTGTTACAGGGACTGATAATTTTAAAACGGTTAGTTCCACAAAGAATGCGAATGGTCACCTAATATCCTCTACCGATCCAGGGGGAACTATTAATTTTACCTATAATGCTGATGGAAATTTAAGAAATTCTAATTTTGATGGAACCATAATTGCTATGGAATACAACGAGTGGGGTAACAAAACCAAACTAACGGATCCTTCGGCAGGATTATATGAATATTCATACTATCCTTCAGGACAAATCCGAACCGAAAAAACACCTAAAGGAATTACAACCAATACTTTAGATCCAATAAATGGAAACCTGTTAGAAAAAACTATTGTAGGCGATTTGACTAATTCTAAAAGCACCTATACTTACGATGGGGTTACAAAACTTCCTTTGAATACGTTGTTTACAAATACTTTCGACGGAACGATAATCAATTATACTAACGAATACGATACAGCCAAACGCATTATCAAAACTACCGAAAGCAATGTAGCAACAGCCACGTTTCAACACGAAATGACCTATGATGACTTCGGGAGACCCTTATTGCAAACCTACAAAGCCGTAAATCATGTTAATGGAAAGCAATCTGTAAAAACCGTAAAAAACACCTATAAGAACGGAGCTCCTTGGCAAATACTGGACAATACGAATCAAGCCGTTTTGTGGCAAACCAATACGGTGAATGGACGTGGGCAGTTAACAAGTGCAAATTTAGGTCCACTAATGGTGGCGAATACCTACAATGATTTTGGTCTTGCAACCGGCGTATCTCACAAATATTTAGATGATGATCGTTTGGGAATAATTGCCGAGCTTATGAAATTAACCTATGTATTCGAACCACTTCGAGGAAACCTTACCTCAAGAACCAACCATATGTTTGTAATGGATGTTCCAATAGGTTCGATACAACCATTACCTAAACCATATGGAGAAAATTTCACATACGACAATCTAGATAGGCTTTTGACGGATTCGTATGCTACGCCAGTTGCATTTGTGAGCCCAAAAGCAGGAGGAACTTTTCCAGCACCTACATCGCCACAATACGACAACAAAGGGCGTATTACAAGAACAGGTATAGGAACATACAATTACACCAATTCCGCAAAACAATATCAAAATACCTCGGTAACATTAAATACCGTTCCACTGAATTATTATCAAAACAACGCAATACAAAACGTAACCTACAATGGGTTCAAAAGCCCAGTAACTATTGATGTTGATAATATTGACAAGCTATCCTTTACCTACAATATTATTAACGGGCGTAGTAGTATGTATTATGGTAGTTTAGAAACCGACAAGCTACAACGAAAAATGCACAAGCATTACTCGGCTGATGGCACTATGGAAATCAAGTACAACAAGCTAACGGGCGAAACAGAATTCTTAACCTACATAGGAGGCGATGGTTACAGTGCACCTATGGTGTTAAAAAGCAACGGAATAACTCAGGAATACTTATATTTGCATCGGGATTACCAGGGAAGCATTATGGCAATATCCAATGACAGTGGGCAAGTGCTAGAAAAACGCTTGTTTGACGCTTGGGGTAATATTGTAAAAGTGCAAAATGGCGCAGGTGTCGATTTGGGTAAATTAACACTGCTGGATCGCGGGTACACAGGACACGAGCATTTGCAAAGTGTAGGACTCATCCACATGAACGGAAGGTTATACGACCCGAAGTTGCACCGTTTCTTGCAACCTGATAATTATGTGCAAGACCCATACAATACCCAAAATTACAACCGCTATGCGTATGTGCTCAACAACCCATTAAAGTACACCGATCCTAGTGGAGAAGAATTTGTTCTTCTTACAGCAGTAATTATAGGAGCTGTAGTAAGTGCAGCCACTTACACCCTAACTGCCCTGTTGGCTGATGTGCCGTTCACAGTTGGAGGAATTCTTCAAGCTACCTTTATAGGTGCGGCAAGTGGCGCGGTTACTTTTGGTATTGGTGAATATGCAAAATCAGCCATAACCAGTTTTTGGCTCCGTACAGGGTTTCAAGCACTGGCACACGGTACGTTTCAAGGGGGTATGACAGCTGCGCAAGGGGGTGAGTTCTGGACAGGATTTGCCTCAGGGAGTTTGGCGAGTTTGGCAAGTAGCTTGTGGCAAGGTGGTGCTACCTCTGATGCTACCCATACAGTAGGAAGTCATACTGCAACATTTGGAAATCAAACCGTAAAAGGGATTGGAGGCGAGTTTGGCTCAAAAACAGTGGGGATATTATTGTTTGGAACTCTTGCAGGTGGAGCAGGCGCAGAACTCTCAGGAGGTAATTTTTGGCAAGGTGCGGTTACTGGCTTGATTGTTAGTGG
>NZ_JANOQD010000050.1:0-6679 GCF_031422135.1 Flavobacterium sp.
ATTAAAAATACAAACATCATCCAACTTTCTGATGCTGTAGCAAATAATAACATACCCAAACAATACAAAGCCATCCCAATAAAAATACTTTTTTTATTGCCAAGTTTAGGACTCGTATATCGAATTAATACGCCTTGAACAAGACCAACCAAAAGTCCAACAACTCCAAGTGATATCCCAACCATTTTTTCGTCCCAACCAAATTTATAAATCGTAAAATAACTCCAATTGCTTTGCACAGCGTGCGAGGCCACATACAAAATAAATGTCGCTAAAATTAAACCGATTAAAGTTGGATATTTTTTTAGGTTTAAAATGGCACCAACAGGATTGGCTCGTTTCCAATTGAAATCTCTACGATTTTCTTTGGCTAACGATTCAGGAAGAATAAAAAAACCGTATAAGAAATTGAGCATACATAAAATGGCTGCGGCATAAAACGGAACTCTTGAGCCATATTGCCCGAGAAACCCCCCAATTACTGGGCCAATAATAAAACCCATTCCAAATGCAGCACCTATTAGCCCGAAATTTTTAGCTCGGTTTTCTGGTGTACTCACATCAGCAATATATGCCGAAGCCTTTGTGATACTTGCGCCCGTAATTCCTGCAATTATTCTACCAATAAAGAGCCAAGTTATAGTTGGAGCAAATGCCAAAAGCAAATAATCTAGAGAAAAACCAAATAATGAAATCAAAATTACCGGTCTTCGACCAAATTTATCGCTCAAATTACCAATTAATGGAGAAAACACAAACTGTGTTATGGCATAAGCAAACAGCAACCAACCACCATATTTTGCTGCTTCGCTAATATCACCGTGAATTAATTCTGATATTAATTTTGGAATTACTGGAATAATAATGCCAAGACCAATAATGTCTATTAGCATCGTTATGAAAATGAAACCAATGGCTGGGGATTTTTTGTTTTGTGTCATATTTGGTAAAACTACAAAAAAATAAATCCCAAAAACCTGAATTGGAATTTGGGATTTAATATTTAAAAAAATTAAAGCTTATTTCAAATTTTAAAGTTCCAAAGCCTTCAAAGCATTTCCACCCATCAATAATTCCAACGGGTTTTCTAATGCTTCTTTAACAGCAACCAAGAAACCTACGGACTCACGTCCATCAATAATTCTATGATCATAAGAAAGTGCCACATACATCATTGGGTGAATTTCCACTTGACCATTTACGGCAATTGGACGCTCGATAATGTTGTGCATTCCTAAAATTCCAGATTGTGGTGGATTAATAATTGGTGTCGATAACATACTTCCGAAAACGCCACCATTTGTGATGGTAAATGTTCCGCCAGTCATATCATCAACCGTAATTTGACCGTCACGAGCACGAATTGCCAAACGTTTGATTTCTGCTTCAACACCACGGAAGGTTAATAATTCGGCATTGCGAACCACAGGAACCATCAAACCTTTTGGACCAGATACCGCAATAGAAATATCAGCAAAATCATAAGCCACTTTGTAATCGCCATCCATCATTGAGTTAACATCAGGAAACAATTGTAAGGCGCGAGTTACTGCTTTGGTAAAAAATGACATATATCCTAAACCAATACCATTATGTCTGGCTTTGAATGCGTCTTTATATTGATTACGAATGTTATTTATAGGAGTCATATTAACTTCGTTGAACGTAGTTAACATAGCGGTTTCATTTTTTGCAGCTACTAATCTTTCGGCAACTTTACGACGCAACATCGATAATTTTGAACGTTCCGAACCTCGACTTCCACCAGTTGGCGTTCCCATTGATGGCACTGCATTTACAGCATCATCTTTAGTGATTCTACCTTCTTTTCCTGTTCCAACAACTTCAGATGGTTGAATGTTTTTTTCGTCTAATATTTTTTTAGCAGCTGGAGAAGGTGTTTGCGCAGCATAAGTTATAGGTGCAGCAACTGGTTTTACAGTTTCCACTTTCGCCTCTACTTTTGGAGCTTCGGTAGCTGGTTTTGCTTCAACAACAGGTGTAGAACCGGATGGTTTTACGCCATCCGTATCAATATGACACACAACGGCTCCAACGGCAACGGCATCACCTTCTTCTGCTTTTAGCGTGATAATTCCGCTGGCTTCTGCTGGCAATTCTAGTGTTGCTTTATCTGAATCGACTTCAGCAATGGCTTGGTCTTTTTCTACATAATCGCCATCTTTTACTAACCAAGTTGCGATTTCAACTTCTTTGATTGATTCCCCTGGTGATGGGACTTTCATTTCTAAAATCATTGTATTTTTATTTTAAATGATGAATTTTATATTTTAATTATATTTTATTTTTAGCCCTGATTGAAGCGGAAATCCTTTTCTTTTTTTTCTTTAAAAAAAGAAAAGATTGAAGCGAAAAGCAGGTTCTTGGCTCCTAAAACTATCTAAACAAATCCTTGTCAAAAACCATTCGAATCGCATCGGCGTGACGGCGTTTGGCTCTTGTGTAACTTCCTGCGGCTGGTGCTGCGTATGCTTTTAATGATGCCAATCTCCATTTGATGAAATCGAAATTCATCAACATAAAACTATATGCACCCATATTTTTCGGCTCTTCTTGTGCCCAAACATAATCGTTTGCGTTTGGATAGGTGGCAATAATTGCTTTTAATTGTTCGATCGGCAATGGAAATAGTTGTTCGATTCTAACCACTGCAACATCGTTTCTTTTTAAGTTTTCTCTTTCGGCTGTGATGTCGTAATAGAATTTTCCTGTACAGAAAACCAAGGTTTTAACATTTGCTTTATTTACCGAAATATCATCGATGGTTTCTTGAAATTGTCCATTTGCGATTTCTTCTTGTGTTGAAACACATCTTGGATCACGAAGCAAACTTTTTGGAGTGAAAACCACCAATGGTTTGCGGTATTTAGTAACCATTTGACGTCGTAACAAGTGAAAGAAATTTGCTGGTGTGGTGCAATCGGCAATAACCATATTGTGTCTTGCGCAAAGTTGTAAGTAGCGTTCCATTCTTCCTGATGAATGTTCTGCGCCTTGTCCTTCGTATCCGTGAGGCAATAATAAAACGATTCCGTTTTGGTTGTTCCATTTGTCCTCGCCACACGAAATGTATTGGTCAATCATAATTTGTGCGCCATTACTGAAATCGCCAAATTGTGCTTCCCAAATCGTTAGCGCATTCGGATTTGCAAGTGCATAACCATAATCAAATCCTAAAACGCCATATTCTGAAAGGTGCGAATTGAAAACATTGAAATTTCCTTTTTTACCTTTTATAGTATTCAATAAAATTACTTCTTCTTCGGAATCTTCGACTTTTACAACGGCGTGACGGTGTGAAAAAGTTCCTCTTTCGACATCTTGTCCTGAAATTCGAACATCATAACCTTCAGTCAAAAGCGAGCCATACGCCAAGGTTTCGGCGGTTCCCCAATCGATGGTGTTGTTATCATACATTGCTTTTCGGTCATTGACAATTTTTGAAATTTTGTTGATGAATTTCTTGTCTGATGGCAATGTTGAAATAGTTTCAAGAATTGTGTCTAGTTCTTTTTTATCGAATGTAGTATCTACTTTTTGTAGCATTACATCGTCCGAAACCTGGACAAATCCTGTCCACTCGTCTTGCATAAATGGAGTAATTACAGTCAATGATTTCTTACGTGATGCTTCTAGATTGTCATCTAAATCTTGTTTGTAAGTGGTTTCTAATTCTTTTACAAAATTACCATCGATTACATTTTGCGAAAGCAATTTCTCAGCATAAATGTCTCTTGGATTTTTATGTTTTGCAATGATTTTGTATAATAATGGTTGCGTAAAACGAGGTTCGTCGCCTTCGTTATGACCGTATTTTCTGTAGCCTAATAAATCGATGAAAACGTCACGTCCGAATTGCATTCTGAAATCCAGTGCAAAAAGCATTGCGTGAACAACGGCTTCAGCATCATCAGCATTTACGTGCAATACAGGCGAAAGTGTAACTTTTGCAACATCGGTACAATAGGTCGAAGATCTTGCGTCGTGATAATTAGTCGTAAAACCAACTTGATTGTTGATGACAATATGAATGGTTCCACCCGTTTTGTAACCATCGAGTTGCGCCATTTGAATAATTTCATACAAAATTCCTTGTCCCGCAATTGCAGCATCACCGTGAACGGCAATTGGCAAAACTTTAGAGAAATCGTTTGGAAAATATTTGTCTTGTTTAGCACGAGTAATTCCTTCGATAACGGCTCCAACGGTTTCTAAATGCGATGGATTTGGTGCGAGATTGATGTTGATGCTTTTTCCAGAACGTGTTTTTCGGCTGGAAGTTAGTCCTAAATGGTATTTTACATCGCCATCGAAATATTCTTGATCGTAATCTTTACCGTCAAATTCCGAGAAAATATCTTGGGTCGATTTTCTAAAAATATTTGCTAAAACATTCAAACGACCACGATGTGCCATTCCCATTACGAATTGTTCCACACCTTTGTCGGCCGCGGCTTCAATTAATGCATCGAGCGCAGGAATTATCGATTCGCCACCTTCTAGTGAGAAACGTTTTTGACCTACATATTTGGTATGTAAAAAGTTTTCGAAAGAAACGGCTTCGTTTAATTTTTCGAGGATAATTTTCTTTTGATTGTTATCAAAATTTGGAAGATTATCGTTGATATTTAACTTGTTCTGAACCCATTGAATGACTTCTGGGTTACGCATATACATATATTCGATACCAATGTGTTGGCAATACACGTTTTGCAGATGCGTAATAATTTCTTTTAATGATTTTGGCTGGTGTCCCAGAATTTTTGCAGCATCAAAAACGGTATTCAAATCGGTATCTGACAATCCAAAATTGGATAATTCTAATGTTGGGTAATAATTTCTGCGTTCACGAACTGGGTTTGTTTCGGTAAATAAGTGTCCACGTGTTCTGTAGCCATCAATCAATTTCAAAACATTGAATTCTTTGGTGATTTTATCCGAAATTTGACCGTTGTCCACATTCGCAACAGCGATATTTGACATTTGAGAAATAGCCTTTTCTTCGTTGTACGTTGTCATTCCAAAGTCAAAACCTTGAAAAAAACTTCTCCAGGAAGGCTCAACGCTGTCTGGGTTTTCTGTATATTGGTCGTATAATTGAGCGAAAAACTCGGTGTGTGCTGCGTTTAAAAAGGAAAACCTATCCATATTCTCGTTTAAATGAAAATTATATTAAATTTGTAGCAAAAGTAAAACATTTAGAACAAATACATTTGTTTTTTTATATTTTTATAACCTGAAATTTAAGACATTTATATATGAAACAATTTAAAACTACTTTCGGACTTGTTTGTTCTCTATTTATTTTTTGTTTTTCAAGTTTTGCTCAAGATTCTACAGCTGTTGAAAAAACAGAACTTGTAAAAAACGAGTTTTGGAAAAAAGTTAGTTTTGGTGGCGGATTAGGATTAAATTTAGGAAACAATGGAATGTCTGTTTCTGTTTCTCCAAGTGCTGTTTATCGGGTTAATAACTATTTTTCTGCGGGTATTGGTTTACAAGGGAGCTATGTTTCATTTAGAGATTCCTACAAATCATATATTTATGGAGGAAGTTTAATAGGATTGGTTAATCCTGTGGAAGCTTTACAACTTTCTGTCGAGTTGGAGCAATTACGTGTAAATACTACTTTTGAATCGCAGCTTGCAATGCCTTCACGAGACAGTTGGAATACGGCTTTATTTCTAGGCGCTGGTTATTCAACCAATAATATTACACTAGGCGTAAGATACAATGTATTGTTCAATAAAAACGATAATGTATATGGAGAAGCTTTCATGCCGTTTGTTAGGGTGTTCTTTTAATGATTTAGTAATTAAAAGAATGTAGTTTTTCGAATTTTCATTTCGTTACTTTGTATTTTAAATAAAAATAAAATGAAAAATAAATTATTTCTTTTCTTGTTCTTTTCTTTTTTTGTGAGTTTAGCTCAAAATAATACTTTGCAATCAGGTCCAATGGTAGGATATTGCGAAATGAAAGAAGCTATGATTTGGCTTCAAACGAGCAAAGTAGCAAATGTGAAAATCGAATATTTTTCTATTGATAACCCAAAAGAAATCTTTATTTCTAATACACATACAACTACTAAAGATGTTGGATTTACCTATCATATTGTTTTGGACAAATTACAGCAAGGTAAGAAATACAATTACACCGTTTTTATAGATGGAAAAAAAATTAGTTTACCTTATGAAACTTCTTTTTCGTCAAAAAAATTATGGCAATGGCGAGAGAATGCGCCAGATTTTTCGGTGGCTGTAGGAAGTTGCAATTATATTAGTGAAGAAGCACTTGACAGACCTGGAAAACCTTATGGTAGTGGTTATTCAATATATGAATCAATAGCCACAAAAAACCCTGACATAATGATTTGGGGTGGTGACAATATTTATTTGCGTGAAGCCGATTGGGATTCTCAAACAGGAATAAACTACCGTTACACACATTCTCGTTCTATAAAAGAAATGCAAAAATTGTTAGCAAAAACTCAAAATTTTGCCATTTGGGACGATCATGATTTCGGTCCAAATGATGGAGATAGAGGTTTTTATCATAAATATGTAGTGCAAAAAGCATTCAAGAATTTTTGGGCTAACAAAACCTATGGAATGAACGATGACCAAAACGAAGGAGTTTATTCTACTTTTAATTGGGG
>NZ_JANOQD010000051.1:0-18852 GCF_031422135.1 Flavobacterium sp.
TACTTTAGAAGTAAGTACTGCTTTGCCTAATACATTGTATATTACGGCTGTTTTATCAGCACCATTGCTTGATGTGATGTATAAGCTTGAAGATGCAGGGTTTGGATACATTTTTAATCCAGAAATAGCATTTTCTTGGATGCTTAAAGGAGGGCAAGCATTTAAAGTAGTAGCGGTATTTCTTGGTAAAACATTTCCTGAAGTAAAATCGGTTGCATTATTATTCGTATCAGTACATCCACCTGAATTTCTTGAAGCTGAAGTTGTACTAAGAAGTGCTGTTCCAGTAGGTCCAGTTCCTTCAAATCCTGTTGGCGTTGTTCCATATCCAACTTTATCAACAACTTGAGAATCTGTAGGATTTGCACCAGTGACAAAAACTGTTGAATTTGCTAAAACAACTTTTCCAGCTCCTCCAGCCATTGGTATTCCAGTTACAGGTGTGCTGGCTGTACTAACTCCATTTAAATCAGGTGTTGGCAAAGCAATTCCTATTGCTGCATTTGCTGCTTCCTGTATCAAATAATATTGACCAGGTTGAAGCATTACATTTGGCAAATCTGTTTTTTGTGTCCATGTAGTTCCAGTTGCTGATGTATATTGAACAGACCATCCATTCAAGCTTTGAGCGACTGTACCACGATTAAATAATTCGACAAAGTCATTTAGATATGTTGCTCCTGTATTTCCACCACCACCATATACTTGACTAATTACAACTTGTGCATTAGCAGATAATCCTAAAGCCAACAATAAACTTAAAGTGTAAAATTTTTTCATTTTGATTTTTTTTGTTAAAAATAGAGTGTAAATATAATAAGTAATTTAATTACTTGATATAATGTGATGTAAAAAAATCATTAAGTTTTTTTTCTCACTCTTTGAAATGTGTTTTACTAGGTCTGTTGTCTACCGTTCAAGTCTCCTTCATCGAAACGACAGAATTACTTAATAATCAATTTTCTAGTGGCACGAAGTTCGCCTTCTTTAATCTTGATTATGTAAACGCCAGGCGTGAGCGAGGCTACATTCAATTCTTTAGTCGCTATAGTTAATTGCATTACACGCTTACCGAGCACGTCAAATATTTCGATGTCTTTCTCTACATTGCTTTTGGAAGTGATGTATATTTTGCCATTCCCAACAGGGTTTGGGTATATGCTTAGGTTTTCAAAAGGTTGGTCCTGGTTTTTTCCTGCCAATGAAAAATCCTTGCCTTCTTGGGCTTGTACAGCCAAGGAAAACAAAAAACACAGGAATGTAGTATAAAAGTAATTTTTCTTCATTGAAGTTTCTAGATAATGTAAAGATATAAATTTATTTCAAATACTATACCAAAAAAAACGCTCCAACGTAAATTGGAGCGTTTTAGTATAAAAAAATTATTTTTTTATTGCAATAAGTTCACTCCATCTACTACTGCCCAAGCACCAGGTGTGATTGTTGCTCCTGTAGCTGTAGTACTCAAAGTATAAAAATCGACTGGGAATACTGGAGTTACTCCTGTTACTCCTGCAAATTGAGTAGTAGTACCGTCAATTTTTACATTTGTCAATTTGATTTTGCTTCCTGAAACTTGTCCAGTATTTGTTGCTGCGTCTTGAATACGTACTGCTGTAGCATTTGTATCAGTGTATCCAGAAATTAAAATATTTGAAAAATATCCGTTTCCTTGTTTTTTGAATTGGATTGCGTCATATTCTACTGAAGCGTTTTCAGTCAATGTTCCTGAAGCTCTTTTTAAAGTAATGTTTGTAACTACTGGCCAAAAAGCGTTGTCTACACTTTTAGACTCAACTTCCATACCAAAGTTTGCTGTTCCTGTTTGATAAGCATACCAGTTACTGTTGTTTGCACCTCTCCAACCGTCTTGCCAGTCGAATGAATCGTCAAAATTCCCGTAAGAAATAAGGTTAGAAGCACTTACAGTTCCTCCATAAAATTCAAATCCGTCATCAGCACCTTTATAAGATACTAAATTTTCCAATACAGTTCCAGAACCTACAGAATAGAAAGAGAAACCATTCATTTCGCTTGTTCCATCCGTGATTTTTTTACCTGCATATTCCACACGAACGTATCTTAAAGTTCCACCATTGTGTGTGGCATTTGTTCCACCATAAAGATATGCCGTTCCAGCCTCATTTGTTAATCCGTCTTCTGCAGAAGCAGAAGCCACAGAGGCAGCACCTACAATAGGGGCATTACCATACATTATAATTCCTCCCCAAGACCCAGGTACTTTAGTAGCGTGTGTCATTACAATAGGTTCAGCTGCTGTACCATTCATTACAAGTTTACCACCATTTTCTATAACTAAGGCATCAACACCATTAGTTACATCGGCTGTTATAGTTGAACCTGCATCAAAAGTCAAGGTAATTCCTGATTTGATTTTTACAGTTCCATTTAAAGTATAGTTTCCTTTAACGTACGTTTTATTAGCAGTTGCATTTCCTGTTATTTCACCACTTCCTAAAGCCGGTGGAAAAACAGGGATAATAGGATCGTCACTTGAAGTACAAGCGGTAAACATTGAAGCAAGGATTGAAATACTTAAAATTAATTTTTTCATTGTATTGTTGTTTATAATTATTTGTACAAAAATATTTTAAAAGCAGTTGTTTTTAGTTATCAAATGGTTATTGTTAGTTTATAAATAAATAAACATAATGTAAAGTTTAAGTTAATCGGTTAACATATTTTTTACAGCCAAAAATATATCTTGAAGCAAAAAACCCATTTGTAATTTTTTTACAAATGGGTTTTCAGAATTTAGTTAAGATTGTACTTAAAAAGTATAACTTATGTTTAAAGAAAAACCAGTTCCTCTTTTGTATTCTCTCAATGTCAAATCTGACTCAGAAATAGTTTGTGTGCTCTTACTTCCTAATTCTCTTTTAAATGTTGGATCTAAAATGTTGTTAACAGCTAATTTTGCTTCAATATTTTTAGATAATTTGCTTGACCAAACAAAATCCATTTTGTGAAAAGGTCTTTCATAAATATGATCTATTCCAGCTGTTCCTACGGTATAAATCCTATCTCCTGTTACTCCATAAACTACTGATATGGTATTTTTCATATCCTCATTAAATTCAAAATCGTATTTCAGGTCTGAATTAATTACCCAGTCAGCTGCACCTTGTAATGCTCTTGTTGAGTTATTTTCAAGAGTGTTTAAAGTAGATCCTGTTTTAACTTTTGTTTTCATAAGCGATGTGTTGAATCCCCAAGAAAATTTATTTAAAAAAGGACTGATTCTTTTTAGCTGTAACAACGCCTCAATTTCGATTCCATAAACAGTTGCTTCTTTAGAGTTGTCATAACTCACGATTTGTCCACCACTACTTCCAGTAGGTATCAATACACGCTCGATTGGATTTGTAATTTGTTTTCCAAAAACACCAACCGCTATTAACTCGTTGTTGTTAGGAAATAATTCATATTTTAAATCTATATTAATATTATCACTATTTAACAAATTAGGATTTCCTCTTTCGACAGTTCCATCAGGATTTACATATTCAATTGGAATAACTTCAGAAGTTATAGGGCTTGTTAATGTTTTTGAACCAGCAAAGCGAATATTATTTTTTTCGTTTAAAATATATTTCACATTTACAGATGGAAGAATATCTAATTTTTCATTTGTTTTTTTTCTAAAATTACTTGTAAATGCATCTCCAACTTCTCTGTATTTAATTTCTCTAACTGAATTTTCGACACGAACACCACCGTTTAATTCCCATTTTTCTCCAAAATTAAAGAAGCTATTTACATATCCAGCATTTACATTTTGAAATAATTTATTTTTAAAACTTCCAGGAGATTCTTCGGTAAAGTTTAATATTCCAGAATTTACATCCGTATTAATGACTTGATTGATGTCGTTCAAATTAGTAACATAAGTACTTGCAATTAATGGTTTTCCAAACAAGAATCGGTATGATGTTACCTGTTCGTTACTGAATCCGTTATAGCCAAAAGCCAGTTTGGTTGCTTTTCCGTTTTCTTTTTCCTTAAATTTAATGCTGTACTCTAACATTCCTGAGAAATATCTATCGCCTGACACATCAAGAAACTGACGAATTAAAGTGTTTCCTCCATAAGAATGCTGAATGTCCGTATCGTTTAATTTTCGTCCCCTTATAAATTTTCTATCAGGTTGCCCAAAAGCCGTTTTTACATACGAAAAACCACCTTTTATGGAATGATTACCATTTTTAGTAATGTCATAATTGGCTAAAATTTGATTGTTCCAATAGTTTGATTCTTCAAATGTGTTTTCACGAATAATTATATTGTTGTCTGTAGACAAACTGTTTGTATACCCAAGGTTATCAATTATTGCACTAGACGTAGAGCGTAACATAAATGAATTTACAGCTATTGCAAAACGGCTTGATTTATATTTTACACCAAACAAGCCTGAAAAAGTAGTGGAATAATCGTATTCGGTTTCTATTAAATTATTGTCATAGTTACCTTGTCCCTGATTGAAAGTTCTATTAACACCTTGAAGGACTTTATACTTGTTGTCTCCATTGAAAGAGAAAATATAGTTTATAGACTTGTCATTTTCTAAACTAAATTTTTCTGCATGCAAAAAACTCAAACTGTTATTTATGGGACTTGTAGTTGAATCAACATTCCATGAATTTTGTTTTGAAGTTTCTTTGTATTCGGCTGCGGTTAATATTTTTCCAGAAGGTCTAGTTCCAAATTGTGATGGAAGCGCTCTATCTTTTCCTAAAAAACCAAGAAAACCTTGAGTTGTATTTGCATCTTCAGAGATTAAAAAATCTTCGTTGTTATTCCCAGTTGTAAATCCAAATCCAGTACTTAATTTGGTAATGCTTGTTCTTGGTTGTGCTGTTTCAATGTTGATAGTTGCGCCTGCAAAATCTCCAGAAATATTGGGATTAAACGTCTTGAATACACTCAAAACACCTACAATGTCTGTAGGAAACAAATCCAACGGAATTATTTTCTTAAAAGGGGAGTTGGATGGTGCTTGTAAATCGTTTATCAACAAGTTGTTGTACCTTTCTTCTAATCCACGAACAAATAATCCACGAGATTCTACTTTAGAAATACCTGTAATTTTTGTCAAACCACTTTCTACATTACTCACTCCTTTGCGAGACATCTCTTGTGCTCCAATACTTTGTTTGATTTCAACTGCTTTTCTTTGATCCAGTAACAAGGCCGTTTCTTTTTCGCGACTTGTAGTGGCTTTGATAACCACATCTTCCATGGTAACACTACCTGAGCCTAAGTTTTCGTTTAATTCTTTAGTCTCATTTGCAGCTATAGAAAAAGCTACTTCTTTGGATTCATATCCTAAAAAGCTAAAAACAATAGTATGATTTCCTTCGGGAACTTCAATACTGTATTTTCCTTCCATATCAGTAGTTACCGCAAGGGAAGTTCCTTTAATGGCTACATTTGCAAATGGAAGCGATTCTCCTTTAAGATCATTGTCAGAAATTTTGCCTGTAACCTTGCCTGTTTGTGCTATTGCTACAGTGGCAAAAAATAAGAATAAAAATGAGAATTTGAATTTCATTACAGTGTGTTTTATTTTTGTGCAAAGAAACGGTCGTAATGCAAAGTTGTTGTTACGCAAAGGTTACGTTTTAGTTTTGGTTGTGTTAATTTAACATTATGAGATTAAATTTTTGTTACCCATATTGTTTGGTTTAAATTATAGTTACTTTTACATTAAAAATTTAGGAATACTAAATATGAAAAAAAAAGATATAAAGATCCTATTGGTTGATGATGAAGCTGATATTTTAGAAATTGTTGGGTACAATTTAACGCAAGAAGGATATCAAGTTTTTACTGCAGAAAACGGTAAAGAAGCCATTCAAAAAGCAAAAAAACACATTCCACATCTTATTATTATGGATGTAATGATGCCAGAAATGGATGGGATGGAAGCCTGCGAAAACATTAGAAAACTCCCAGAATTAAGTCATGTGATTATTACTTTTCTTACCGCCAGAAGCGAAGATTACTCTATGGTAGCTGGATTTGATGCTGGTGCTGACGATTATATTACCAAACCCATAAAACCTAAAGTTCTAGTAAGCAAAGTGAAAGCACTCTTACGACGATTAAAAGATGAAGCGGAAACCGCAAATAGTGAAACTATAAATCTAGGGAATATTATTATTAATAGAGAAGAATACAAAATAATTAAAGAAGATGTTGAAATTATTTTACCTCGAAAAGAGTTTGAATTATTCTATCTGTTAGCTTCAAAACCAGGAAAAGTTTTTAAGAGAGAAGAGATTCTAGACAAAGTTTGGGGAACCGAAGTCGTAGTTGGAGGTCGTACTATCGATGTGCATATCCGTAAATTAAGAGAAAAAATTGGCGAAGATTTATTTAAAACCATAAAAGGAGTTGGATATAAATTTGAAAATTAAATGAATTTTAGCTTAAAAAAAACATACAAGTTTGCTGTAAAATCCACTTTGTACATTACCTTTTTTGCAACTGGAATTGCATTTCTTTTATCCTATTTTATATTAGATATCAATCCTGTTGCGTTACTAAAATTTTCGATATTATTCTTTATTTCTGTTGCAGCATTCTCCTTGTTTATTTTGCAGTATCGTACCGAAAAATTCATATACAGAAGAGTGAAAAAGCTCTATGACGAAATCTCATTTCTGGATTCTAATTCTTTTTTGAACCAATCATTAAGTACTGATTTATCTGAAATTACAAGTCAGGTTCAACAATTTGCTTCTGATAAAAAACTAGAAATCAAAGTATTAAATGACCGAGAAGATTTCAGAAGAGAATTTATAGGCAACGTGTCTCATGAGCTCAAAACACCTTTGTTTACTGTGCAAGGGTATATCTCAACATTGCTTGATGGTGCAATGAAAGATAAATTTATTAGAAAAAAATACCTAGAACGGGCAGAAAAAGGAGTAGAGCGATTGATTTATATTGTTGAAGATCTGGATACTATTGCAAAACTCGAAATGTCAGATGGCAAGCTTGAAATGCTCCCTTTTGATGTTGTTAGTCTAGTACAATCTGTAATGGATTTACTCGAAATGAAAGCCGATAAAAAAGACATCACATTAACCTTTGATGAGAAATATTTGAGACCAATTATTGTAATAGGAAATTATGACAAAATTCAACAAGTAGTCACCAATCTAGTCGAAAATTCTATAAAATACGGAAAAGTTGGTGGTTCCACAGAAATAGGTTTTGAAGCCATTGCAAATCATAAAGTCCTAATAAAAATTATGGACAATGGCGAAGGAATTGAAAGGCTAAATTTACCAAGACTATTCGAGCGTTTTTATCGTGTTGATAAAAGTGGGGCTCGATCCGAAGGTGGTTCAGGCCTAGGTTTAGCTATAGTAAAACATATTATTGAAGCGCATAATGAAAAAATTTATGTAGACAGTACTTATGGCAAAGGTTCCGAGTTTTCATTTTCTTTGCCAAAAGAAAAAATTTAAAAAGCAGCAAACAGCGATTTCCAGTTTACTTCATTTTCCACAGTTTGAATGCCACTGTACATCGGTATTTCTAATAAATTCTCTATTTTAAAATCATCTTGGTTGGCAAACGGAAAGAAATTATTTTTCTTTAATCTTCGGGCTAAATATTCTTGCTCATATTGACCTGGAGTAGGAATAAAGAAGGCTTTTTTTCCTAGTTTTGCTAAATCCATTATGGTAGTATAGCCAGAACGACATAGTACCATTTCACTTTCATTAAAAGCAATTTCTAATTCGTCTGAATTCATATAGTTACAAAAAGAAGTGTTGCCTATTTGACCTGTTTTCTTTTTTTCTTCAATAATGCCTTTAACAAACAATACTTTTCCATCAAATTTTAAAACCGCAACACTCAATTTTTCTTCAAGCATTGTTCGTTGAGGTTCAGGACCAGAAAGGATGATCATCAAATCGTATTTTTTTGGCAACTCTTTTTTTTCCAATCTAGAAAGTGGGCCAATGTATTTTAATTTGAGATCAGAATTCTTTAAATGACCTAGTTTTCCTGTCAAATTTGGTTTTTCTTTAAAATCTGGGACCCAACATTCGTAAAATTTTTTTACAATATTTTGATGCAATTTACTGGTTATCCAAGACGTATTGCCTGTCAAAACATTCAATTGATGTGTGATAAAAATAGAGGGGATTTTTTTGCTTCGAACACCCAATCGATTGTCTGAAATAATGCCACACAAATTATATTCAGTAACCCAGTCTTTTATGATTTTCTTTTCGTTAAGAATAGCCGAAATCATTTTTGGGCTATTCTTTAACATTTTCCATTTGAAATTTTTACCATTTTTTGCATACTCAATTTCATAAGAAGGCAATTCAAGAGTTTGTAGTGTTGGAAATTCTTTTCGCAACATTTCAAGAGCCACTCCATCTGAAGCTAGGATGGGATTAAAGTTGTTTTTAACTAATGCTCTGATTATTGGTATGCATCTTGTAGCGTGACCTAAACCCCAATTAAGTGGAGCAACGAGTATGTTTTTTTTTATTTCTTCCAAAGATTTTAAAATAATATATTAATAAATTATTATCAATAAAGATAAAACTATTTCAATTGCTATATATTTCCTTAATTTTACCAAAATATTAAGTAATATCGTGGGAAGTAAAAATAAGTTAAAAAGATTTGGTGAAAACGAAACATTTGAAAATGTTTTTCAACCAACTCGTGAGGAAGTAGTTTCTAATTCATTTGCATTAAAAGGCAAGTGGAATCAAGATTTTTTTAAAAACTCAAATCCAATTGTGTTAGAATTGGGTTGCGGTAAAGGCGAATATTCTGTTGGATTGGCTCAAAAATTTCCAAATAAAAATTTTGTAGGTATTGATATTAAAGGAGCTCGTTTTTGGCGAGGCGCAAAAACTGCTGTCGAAACAGGTTTGCATAATGTAGCTTTTGTACGCACACAAATTGAACTTATCAATCATATTTTTGCCGAGAATGAAGTCGATGAGATATGGATTACTTTTCCTGATCCACAAATAAAATACAAACGCACCAAACACCGTATGACCAATTCAGAGTTTTTGCAATTGTACAAAAAAATATTAAAACCAGACGGAATTATGAATCTTAAAACCGATTCAGAGTTTATGCACGGTTACACTCTTGGGTTACTTCACGGTGAAGGACATGAGGTGCTGTATGCCAACCATAATGTTTATACAAACGAAGGTTCACCAGAGGAAGTTACTGAGATTCAGACTTTTTATGAGAAACAATATTTAGAAATTAACAAATCAATTACGTATATTCGTTTCAAAATAAAGTAACTTTTAAAGTGTAATATGACCGTTTTACTTCCGTTTTTATCAGGACTCATCGCTTCTATTCTTGGAATTTTTCCGCCAGGATTAATCAATATGACAGCTGCAAAAGTGAGTGTTCAAGATGGAAAAACTAGAGCGATGTTGTTTACTTTTGGGGCTATTTTAATTATTTTTTTTCAAACATTGGTAGCGTTAATTTTTGCAAGTTATATTGATAGTCATCAAGAAATTGTGATTTTGCTTCGTGAAGTTGGGTTTGTTATTTTTGCTCTATTGACAGTGTATTTTCTTTGGATAGCCAAAAAACCAGCGCCAAAAAACAAAGACGTCGTTAAAATTAAAAGTAAAAAAAGTCGTTTTTTCCTTGGAATGCTTTTGTCAGCAATTAACTTTTTCCCAATTCCTTATTATGTGTTTGTAAGCGTTGGTTTAGCATCATTCAATTATTTTACTTTCGATAAAATTTCAATTTACACCTTTGTTTCGGGAGCGGTTTTGGGATCGTTTGGTGTTTTTTATGCCTACATTGCTTTCTTTAAAAAGATTGAATCTAAAACGGATTTTATTATCAAAAATATGAACACCATCATAGGATCTATAACTGGAGTCGTTGCGCTTGTAACGCTTTTCAATATTATTAAATATTATTTTTAGTTTTGGAAGCCAATTTTTTTGAACGCGTTTATGCAGTAGCCAGACAAATTCCTTATGGCAAAGTCACTTCCTATGGAGCCATTGCAAAAGTTTTAGGAACAGCACGATCTGCTAGAATGGTGGGTTGGGCTATGAATGCGTCTCACAATATGGAAGATGTTCCAGCGCACCGTGTCGTGAACAGAAAAGGTTTGCTAACTGGAAAACACCACTTTGACGGCACCAATTTAATGCAACAACTATTAGAAAGCGAAGGCATTGTTGTTATTGACAATCAAATTATTGATTTCGAGAAAGTTTTTTGGATGCCAGAAATGCAGGTTTAAAAGTTTTAGTTTAACCCGTTGGGTGTAATTTTTTTAAAGCTAATTAATTGTGATTTGTCACACTGAGCTTGTCGAAGTGCACTCTTTTTAGTCTTTACTTCCTTTGTCAGCACAAGCTAAGCTCAGACTGACATTATCTCTTAATTAGACTTTGATTTTAAATAGATTTAATAATTCTAATGTGATTTATTTAATTGCACCCAACGGGTTTTTAGTTTAATGAGATATTATTTCTATTTTTGCCAAAAAAATAAAAAATGAAAAAAATAGTAGTGTCCTTTTTTTTGGTAGTCTTTACTTCAACTTTTGCACAAGATGTGAAAATTAAAGACGGAATAGTATTTTTAGATAAAAAAGAAATAGCCAAGATAGCAACTGAAAAATTTGTTTACAAAGTGTCATCGCTAGATGATTCATATTCTATAACAATAACTAAAAAATTTGTCGAACTACCTAGTCCTATAACTTGGTTAGAAATGAAAGATGAAAAACAAAACCTTTCTAACGAATTCAATTTTGAAAAATTTTCTCCTTTCGGAATTGAAAAAAGCGTTATAAAAACAATGATTATTAAGGATTTTTTAAATGCAAATGGTTTAAATACGGCAACAATAAATGCTTTTCTAACGGGCGAAAAAAATAATATATCTGAAAAATACCTAGGGAATCAAAACAAAATTGAAGAAGAAAATAAATTGGCGGACAGTTACAACCTTATTATCGATGATTTAGGAAATGTAAAAAAATCAGGAAACGATATAATATTATGTAGAATAGAATTAATTTTAAATCAAAATCAAGGAGTTGAGAAATATATTGTTACTGATAAAAAAAATAATATAATAGCCACTTGGTTGCCTAAAATGGCTACATATCCTGGTTATAAAGAGTTTTTAAATGAGGAAATAATACTTTCGACAAGAAAGTTTTTAAAATTAAATTTGACAATAGCGGTAATTTTGTTGGATACAAAATGAGCAAGGACGTAACTGCAAAAAATATAATTAATAAATTAGCAGTCAATGGTTATATTTCAATGTAATAATTACAATTGTCACTAACAAAACTTTATCATTTGTCTATCTAAACTTTGCAACTCTTAAACTTTGTCACTTTGCAACTTCTTCACTATCTTTGCAATCTAAAATCAGTTTAAATAAAGATAACTGAAATTAAGATACACAATGAAACTAGACAGAAAAGAAATCCTCAAAGCATTAGAAGCCATTTCAATTGCTGGCGAAGGAAAAAATATGGTAGAAAGCGGTGCGGTAACTAACGTGATTACTTTTGGCGACGAAGTAGTAGTCGATTTAGTCTTGCACACACCAGCAATGCACATTAAGAAACGTGCCGAAGACGACATTCGCAAACTAATACAAGAAACTTTTTCGCCAGAAGTAAAAGTAAAAGTCAATACAAAGGTAGAAACTCCAGAAAAAGCAAACGAAATAAAAGGAAAAGCTATTCCTGGAATCAAAAACATTATTGCAGTAGCGTCTGGAAAAGGCGGCGTAGGAAAATCTACGGTTACTGCAAACTTAGCCGTAACATTAGCCAAAATGGGATTCAAAGTTGGAATTCTTGATGCAGATATCTATGGGCCAAGTATGCCCATAATGTTCGATGTAGAAACCGAAAAACCTCTATCTATCGAAATCAACGGAAAATCCAAAATGAAACCCGTAGAAAGTTTCGAAATAAAAATTTTATCTATTGGATTTTTCACCGCACCAAGTCAAGCCGTTATTTGGCGAGGACCAATGGCTTCCAAAGCATTAAACCAAATGATTTTCGACGCACATTGGGGCGAACTCGACTTTATGTTAATCGATTTGCCACCAGGAACAGGTGATATTCATCTTTCCATAATGCAATCGTTGCCAATTACAGGCGCAGTCGTAGTTAGTACGCCACAAGCCGTAGCACTTGCCGATGCTAAAAAAGGGGTTTCAATGTTTCTTTCAGATGCCATTAACGTTCCTGTTTTGGGAATTATAGAAAATATGGCGTACTTCACACCAGAAGAACTGCCAAACAACAAATATTACATTTTCGGAAAAGAAGGCGCAAAAAATCTAGCATTAGACCTTCAAGTGCCATTTTTAGGTGAGGTTCCAATCGTGCAAAGCATCAGAGAAGCAGGTGATTATGGTCGTCCAGCCGCCTTGCAAACAGGATCCGTAATCGAGACAATTTTCGAACAAATTACCCGAAACGTAGTACAAGAAACCGTAGCCCGAAACGAAAACTTACCAGCTACCGAAGCCATCAAGATTACAACAATGGCAGGTTGCAGCGCAGTAAATAAAAAATAGATTATTTGACTTTTAGATTATTCGATTACAGTATTTTCGAATAATCTAAAAATCGGATAATCTAAAAATCTAAAAAAAAAATGACAACAGAAGAATTAACTCTAAACGTCGAAAAAGCGCTCGAAGAAATCAGACCATTCTTGAATTCCGATGGCGGAGACATCACGTTAATCTCAATCGAAGACGAAAAACACGTCAAAGTCCGTCTCGAAGGTGCTTGTACCTCTTGCAGTGTCAGTCAAATGACCATGCGAGCAGGCGTAGAAACCACCATAAAACGATACGCACCACAAATAGAAACCGTGGTCAATGTAGCCTAAATAAAATATCCAGAGCTTGACGATGGAGGGCGTGACCCTTCGCAAAAAGCTACGGGTCGGGCTTTCCGTTGCAAGTCCTCGCACTTCCTTCGTCAGGCTGTGGGCTTTCCACTTCAATCCCTCACGCAAACAAAAACTTAGTATCTCAGTAACTTTGTAACTTTGAACCTTTTCAAAAAAATGATCAAAACAGACATACTCATCATCGGAGCAGGACCTACAGGACTTTTTACCGTGTTTGAAGCAGGACTTCTCAAACTAAAATGTCACATTATTGATGGTTTGCCACAACCTGGCGGACAACTTACCGAACTGTATCCCAAAAAACCAATTTTCGATATTCCTGGCTATCCAGAAGTATTAGCTGGCGATTTAGTCGATAATCTAATGGAACAAATCAAGCAGTTTCAACCAGGTTTTACCTTAAACGAAAAAGCAGAAACCATTCAAAAACTCGACGACGGAACATTCATCGTAACTACTGACAAAGGAACCGAACACCACGCCAATTCAGTCGCTATTGCTGGCGGATTAGGAAGTTTCGAACCTAGAAAGCCACTCATCGAAGACATTGAATTCTATGAAGACAAAGGCGTAGAATATTTTGTAAAAAACCCAGAGCTTTTCCGCGATAAAAAAATAGTGATTGCCGGCGGAGGCGATTCAGCGCTAGACTGGAGTGTTTTCCTTTCTAATGTAGCTTCCGAAGTCACTTTAATTCACCGCCGAAACGAATTTCGGGGTGCTTTAGATTCAGTCGAAAAAGTTCAAGAACTCAAGCATTCAGGCAAAATACACTTAATAACACCAGCAGAAGTTGTAGGTTTAAATGGATCAGAACACCTAGAATCTATTGATATTGATGAAAATGGCGCACATCGCAACATAAAAACCGATTATTTTATTCCGCTCTTTGGACTTACACCAAAACTCGGTGCTATTGCCAATTGGGGATTAGAAATCGAAAAAAACGCCATAAAAGTCAATAACGCCTTAGATTACCAAACCAATATCGAAGGAATTTATGCCATTGGCGATGTCAACACCTATCCAGGAAAACTAAAACTTATTTTGTGTGGTTTTCACGAAGCAACACTAATGGTGCAAAGTGTTTACCAACGAATCAATCCAGGAAAAAAACATGTATTAAAATACACGACTGTATCAGGAATTGATGGTTTTGATGGCACTCGAAAAGAAGCAGAAAAAGCAGTTGTAAAGGCTATTGAATAACACTTAAATTCCCAAAAAGGGTTATAGTTTACTTCCTACTCGCCATATAAACCCCAACTAATATTATGAAAGCCCCTAAAAACTGAACAGGCGTAAGCATTTCGTTGTCTAATAATCCCCAGCCAAAAGCCACAACAGGAATCAAATAGGTTACGGAAGTGGCAAAAACAGGTGACGATATTTGTATCAATCGAAAGAAAATCAAATTCGCTATTCCAGTGCCTACAATACCCAGAACAGCAACAAAGAGCATAGAATGTTGTGCTTTAGGCAAATAAACAACTTCCGAGAACCCAGAAAAACTTAAAACAACTAGGGCAGGAATAAGCAAAACTGCAAAATTCCCCACACTAATACTCATAGGTGATAAATCAGATAAATATTTTTTAATCAGATTTACATTCGTTGCGTAACACAAAGAAGCGATAACAATGAAAATTGCATAAAAATAATTCTGATTAGGATTGTTAATAGCGCCATTGTAAACCAGTAATATACTTCCAGCTAACCCAATCAAAACGCCAATTATTTGCCCTCTTTTAAACGTTAATCCAAAGGCTAAAATTCCAAGAATCAAAGTATTCATAGGAGTTAGCGAATTCAATATGGCGCTCACTGAACTGTGTATTTGTGTTTGCGCATACGAAAACAAATACACCGGTAAAAAGGTGCCAAAAAAAGCCGTCATTGCAACATATTTCCATTGAATGTGTGGAATTTTTGACAGGGATTTGAAACCAATTAACAATAGAAAAATGGATGTAAAAATAATTCGCAGCGATCCAACCTGAAAAGCGTTAAGTCCAACCAAGCCACGTTTGATAAGAATAAATGAACTTCCCCAGATAAGTGAAAGTAAAATCAATAAAAACCACTTATTATTTTTTGATAACATACTTTTGTTTTGAATTGCCAAAATTCTGTTATTTTTATGAATAACGAATTGTTTTTTATATATTTTTGTTATAATAATTTGAAAACTTAAATTTTATAAAAAATGAAAAATATCAAAGTACTACTTGCAACACTTATCATTACAGCCACAGTATTTGTAAGCTGTAAAAAAAACACAGAAGAAGCAGTAACTGAAACTACTATAACTTCATCAGGCGCAATTGCTAAAGCTGAAACAACCACTTTTAACATTGATGGAATGACTTGCGCAATGGGTTGTGCTAAAGTTATCGAAAACAAACTAGTTGATCTTGAAGGAGTACAAAAAGCTACCGTTGATTTTGACAAAAAAACAGCTACAATCGAGTACGATTCTAACATTCAAAACCCTGAAAAAATTATTGCTACAGTTGAAGCGGTTGCTAATGGTAAAACCTATAAAGTTTCTGGTGTGAAGAATTCTGCGGATAAGGCAATGTTATTTCAAGAGCCAACTCAAGAAAAAGACAAAAAAGTTGAGAAAAAGAAAAGAAAATCTAAAAAATCTTTGGAAGAAGCTGCTGTAAGTGATGCTCCAGCTGTTGCAAAAGAAGAAAAGAAATCAGGTTGTTGCTCAAGCAAAAAATCTTGTTCAGCTTCAGAAAAACCGGCTACAATGTAAATCAAAAGAATATTTTATAAAATATAGGCTCGCAATTGCGAGCCTATATTATTTCCATTTCAAGCTTTCCATCAAAGCTCTCAAATCATTTTTTATATAATCTGCAGCTGGTAAAACAGAGTCATAATTGGGTTTTGCGTAAAAATAAACAGATCCTACCAGAAAATGTCGTGTGCTGTCGGTTAAATAAAACTGTGATTGAGAAGCAGCATTTCCACCTACTTCATAAAACATTCCATACGATTTTTTTTCTTTGTTTACATAAGGTTGTTCTAGAATATCATCCGCTTTAATCACATGTTCGTAGGTTAGTTTTTGTGCATCACGTAGTAAAAGAGTAATATTGTTAGTTACAGGCTTGTAGTTCAAGTACACCGTTGCTTTCATTGATGGATATTCAATGTCAAAATTACAATTGCCTTTATCAACTACTTTTCCCAGAGTATTGTAATTGAAACTAAAACCGCAGTTTTTGTCAAATTTACTGTATTTGGGAGTAGGATAATTCAAACTCAAATAACTTTTAGGTTTGGGTAAGACATCATTTTTGCAACTTATAACGCAAGTAGCAATTAGAGCAAACGGCAACAAAGAAAAATATTTAGGAAACATATATAGTATTAAAAAGGTAAATCGTTTTCGATATTTGGATTAAATGTATTGGTTTTAGCTGCTTCGGTTTGAGATTTAGAGTTGTCAAACTCTTTTTTGGTGCTCAAAAAAGTAAACTCCGTTACTTGAATCTCTGTAGTGTGTTTGGTGGTGCCGTCTTCAGCTTGCCATTGTCTTGATTTTATTCGACCTTCCACATATATTTTATCACCTTTTGATAAATATTTTTCGCAAATCTCGGCCGCTTTATTCCGAACCGATACATTGTGCCATTCGGTTGAGGTTATTTTTTCACCTGTAGTTTTGTTAATATATACCTCGTTAGTGGCTAGCGGAAATCTTCCAATACAATTACCACCATCAAAATAATGCATCTTGACATCTTCGCCAAGATAACCTATTAACATAACCTTATTTAATGTCCCACTCATTTTAAATCTGTTTGAATAATATCAAAGGTACTTATATTTAATTAAAACTTATTATTCGCAATAAAATTGTGAATCACAATTGGAAATGGATAGGTATTTAAACGCTCAAAGTCCAATCCGTTTTCGAAAGTTGTATTTTGTTTTATTTTCCAGAATTTAATATGCAAATGCTGATGACTTAATTTGTGAAGGACTGTTTCGGAATCCATCAATACAATTTCGAAAATATTGTTGTTTTGATTGTTGATTAGTTCTAAAATAGTCATGTCCGATTCTTCTATTTCGGTTTCCACCAATGGGAATTCGTACAAGTTATGCCAAATTCCTTTCATTGTGCGCTGGTTTATTTGGGTTTTGTTTTCAGCGTCCAAAACAAACAAATAATTCAAAAAGCGATGTTTTACTTTTGTTTTTTTGATTTTCAAGGGCAGTTTATCTACTTTTTTCAAAGACAAAGCCAAGCAGCTAGTATTTAAAACACAATTGCCACAGTTTGGGCTTTTTGGAACGCATTGCAAAGCACCAAACTCCATAATGGCTTGATTGAACAATGCTGGATTTTCTTTTAGTATTATTTCTTGAGCCAAATCAGTAAATTCTTTTTTTGCTTTTGCTGAAGCAATATCCGTTTCGACATTAAAATATCGGGAAAGCACACGATACACATTACCATCAACAACAGGAACCACTTCGTTGTAAGAAAAAGAAGCAATTGCAGCAGCAGTATACTCACCAACGCCTTTTAGTTTTAATAAATTTTTAAAATTAAGTGGAAAAATTCCGTCTAAATCAAAAGCAATATGTTTTGCTGTTGCGTGCAAATTTCGAGCTCGCGAATAATATCCTAGACCTTGCCATAGTTTTAAAACTTCTTCTTCGCTAGCGTTTGCTAAATCAAAAACAGTTGGAAAACGAGACGTAAAGGCTATATAATAGGGCAATCCTTGTGCTACTCGAGTCTGTTGAAGCATAATTTCGGACAGCCAAATATGATACGGATTGATTGTTTTTCGCCACGGCAAATCACGTTTATGCTCTAAATACCACGTTGTTATTGTTTTACTAAATTTCATTGTTAAGAATTGGTTAGCAAAAATAAAAGTTTATGTGATTAAATTTTAATCAATTAGGTTAAATATTGTTTAATTTATTTATATATTTGCACTCTCAAAAAAATACATAAACTTAATTACGAATTAAAATGACAAAAGCAGATATCGTAGCTAAAATTGCTGACAAATTAGGAATAGAAAAAGGTGATGTACAAGCTACAGTGGAATCTTTTATGGAAGAAGTAAAAAATTCATTAGAAACTGGAGACAACGTTTACCTAAGAGGCTTTGGTAGTTTTATCATCAAAACTAGAGCTG
Source organism: Flavobacterium sp. (assembly GCF_031422135.1). Taxonomy (GTDB): domain Bacteria; phylum Bacteroidota; class Bacteroidia; order Flavobacteriales; family Flavobacteriaceae; genus Flavobacterium. Next base: position 18,143 of record NZ_JANOQD010000051.1, read on the forward strand.
AAAAAACAGGAAGAAACATTTCTAAAAACACAACGATTAAAATTCCAGCACACAATATTCCAGCATTTAAACCTGCTAAAGTATTCGTAGAAGGAGTTAAAATAAACAACGAAACAAAATAATGTATTAATCAATAAAACAACAAGATTATGACAAGTGGTAAAAAAAGAAAAAGACAAAAGGAAGCAACGCACAAACGTAAAAAACGTGCAAGAGCTAACCGTCACAAAAAGAAAAAGTAGTTCTAAACTACTTTTTTCTTTTTTAAACGTTCATTGAAATTGAGGAAAAGACAAATAGATAAAAGACAAATAGATAAAAGACTAAATCTTATTATCTAAAACATTTTTATCTAAAAATCTACTTTTCTCCCAGGTAAAAACCTGTAATGTTTAATCCATCTGTACTAATTTAATTTTAGATTTTAGATTTTAGATTTTAGTTTTTTTTTTAAATCTATTATCTATTAATCTATTATCTATTATCTAAAAAATGCAGATAAAAATTTACATATGAATAAAGAATTGATTATTAGATCTAGTTCTGAAGCTGTAGATTTTGCCTTATTAAAAGATGGAAAACTAATTGAATTACACAAAGAACAAGAAACAAGCAACTTCCAAGTTGGTGATATTTTTATTGCCAAAATAAGAAAACCCGTTGCTGGACTGAATGCCGCTTTTGTAAATGTAGGCTACGAAAAAGACGCC
>NZ_JANOQD010000052.1:0-6696 GCF_031422135.1 Flavobacterium sp.
GGAGTACAAGCCATAACAGGTAGCGCAGAAATAAAAGCAGGTAATTGGGGAAACTACGAAGTATCGAAGTGGTATGAAGGTACGCCTATGTCACTTCGAAATGAAGCCAATGTAAAATGGGCAGCTTTTAATGTAACCACCGGAAAACCCGTAAAAATTTTAGAAAAAGAAATAGGTCATTTTCGATTTCAAGAAAAAGCAATTGGGCAAACGTATTTGATTGTTGCTTATATGTTTGAACCTGAATTGAGTACAGGTATCAAAGTTACGGTTGTTTCGGCTGAAGAACCTAAGATATTAGGCATTGATGTTACAGATTATTACGACAAGCCCATCACTAAAAAGTTAGCCTACGGAAATATAATTAATGTACACGTGCGCACCGCAGGAATGGTAGGACATCATATGAACATTACGCTTTGGGAGGACGATGTAGATGGCGCAGGACATAGTGATAAGAATACTAAAATTGTAAAATACGACAAACCTGCTAAAGTAGGTAGCAAAGGCATTGCCCACGCCCAGTTTGTAATGAGTCGAGACTATGCTAAAAAAGCGCTTAAAAACGAAGGGAAAGACGATGAAACACACGAGTATTATGTAACAGCTTTTGCACTTGGAGAACTTAAAGCGAGTAAAAACGTAAATTTTGTTTACCCAAAAGAGCGAATAGCCGAAACCAAAGACAAACTAGAAGGTAAGGCGAAGCCCAAAGAAGTGATTCCGCCCGTAAAGAAAAAAATACCAGTACAACCAGCTGGTACAGCAAGAAGACCACAAACACCTGCAACAAAAAAACCAGCCGAAGCCCACCGTGAGGCGGGTAAAAAACAAATCACACAAGTTACCATTGTCAAAAAAGGCGACTCTCAAGTTATAGCGACTATTTACTCCACAGGACTCAAAGGCAAAGACATACAATTCAAATTGTATGAAGACGATTATGCAGGCGACGACTTACTGGTAGATCAAAAATTTACTATTTCAGGCGACACAATGCCTATTTATGTTGATTTGAAAAAAATATCCGCAAGCAAAGGCGGTACATTTTGGGAAGAAGGCACAGAGCAAGAATTATATGTTGATATTGAAGTTCTAGAAACTCACGCACACCTACAAAGTGCTACTATAAATGTAGATAGCAAAGGGTTTAAGGTGGATGTGGATGATAAGAATAAAGTGGTTACATTGGAGAAGAGTGAGGTAGAGAAGAAGAAGAAAGAAGAAACTTGTGTTTGTAAAGGATTTGACCTGATTTGGGGCGATAAGGTAGGTTGCGATTTTAGAAAAAAAGTTTTAGAAATTAGTAAAGACTTATGGGGTGATGGTAAGAAAAAAGAAATGGCAAACGGACTTATGGCTGTTATGAATGTAGAAACTTCTGGCACTTTTTCTTCCTCAAAGATTGATTTAGTTAGTTATATAGATGGTAAAGGAAAAAAAAGGAAAAAATATCAAGGTCTGTCAAGTGTTGCAATTAATAAATTAGATGAAAATTTTAGTGGTGCTGTAGGATTAATTCAATTTACTAAAGATGCTATTGATGCACTTAATAAAGAAAATTCTCTACAACTTACAAAAAAGAAATTAGCATTAATGAAAGATGTTGACCAACTTGATTATGTAAAAAAATATTTTATGCTTTATAATTGGCATAAAAAATTACTTAACCCCGAAGATATTTATTTACAGGTTTTTGCTCCAATTGGAATTGCTAAAAATGATGATTATGTTTTGTATAAAAAATATGAGAATCCAGAGAGTGATAAAGAGAAAAAAAGCAATAAAAATTATAATGCAAATAAAAGTGTTGATGAAGAAAATAATAATGATAAAAAGATTCAACGTAGTGAAATATTAGGAAGATATCGTACAAGTTTTACAGACGGTTTATTAAAAAAAGAAAAAGAATTTAGTTGTGGTGCGATAAAAAAGAAAGATGAAAGTAATGAATTAGGTGTTTTAGAAGAAATGAAACAACTAGTTGATAAACACATTGCTTATAGTCAATTAGGTGTGAGGAATTCACTTTCTGAAAAGGGGCTTGCAGGCTTAGATTGTTCCGAAACGGTTTCGATTTATTTGACTAAACTTGGTGTAGCATCAAGTGTTAAGGAAATTCATACTGGAATAATGACAACACAAACTGATTTTAGGAAAGCTATAGATTCTGAAAATATTGATTTTATTTCAGGTAGTGAAAAGTCTGATTTTAAACCTCATAGAGGAGATATTTTTGTTTGGAGAAGATCTGATGGAGTTGGACACACTGGAATTGTTTATGATTTTGACAAGAAATCTGATTTAGTGACAATCCTTGAGGCAATTGGAAATGTTGGTAGTGCTGATGAAACAACTAATAAAAATAATGGTGGCTATTCTGGCAAAGGCAGTTCTAGAACTGCTGTGTACAAAAGAACAGGAAAAGCCTTGTCAGCTCATAAAGGTTGGAAAGGATATTTTAGACCAAAAAATTATACTAAAAAATTATAAAAATGAAATTAATTAAATATTTACTTCTAGCATTACTTTTCATCAATTGTAGGCAAGAAAAAACAGAAAACAATAGAGTAAAAGAAATAGAAGGCGTTTCAAACGAAGTTTTAAATAGCGATACAGCTTATTCGGATGAATCGCTGGATGCGCTTTTAAAATGTGGGGAATATTCTTTAATGGATGATTATTTTACTGTTCCAGATAATGGTTGTATATACGCTCCAAGTACAATTAATAAATTAGGTAACGTTGAAGTATACCTAATTCCTAAAACAAATTTAAATGATGCTATTGATGTAGAAAAAGAAGAAGCTAAAATTAACATAATGAATATTGCTGATTTAAAAAAGAATTATAACATATACATATTAGTAATTGATAAAAAATATTTAACACATAATCAAAATATGGATATTCCATATTATCCAAGTTTACCATATGAACAAATTGTTTTTAAATATGAAAATGGGATATGGGAAAAAACAAATATTTTAAATTTAAAAGAAGGCAATGATTCAGAATACAATAATTGGAAGAAAAAAAATTTAGTTAAATCTCAATTTGTAGGTGATAATAAATCATTAGAATTGAAAGGAGATTATTTTATTAAAACAAAGGTTTCAAGTGTAGAAACTGGGGATCCAATAGATGTTAAATTTTACTTTAATTTTGAAACCTCAACAGCAACTTTAAGCATTGGTTCAGACAATTCTCTTGAAGCATATTGTGAAGGAACATATAGTATTAATAAGAATAATGATAATTTAAAATTAGAGTATACAGATGAAGGAACTTGCCCTTCGGATAAAGATGAAAGCTCATTTTTAATTAAAGAGGAAAATAATCAATACTATATAAAAAGTAAAAGATTTTATGACTTTGATTGGAAAATTTTAAAATTGAAAGAATAGATTGGTATTTGATAAAAACCTAATAGGGTAAAAAACAAATTACACAAGTTACCATTGTCAAAAAAGGAGACTCTCAAGTTATAGCGACTATTTACTCCACAGGACTGAAAGGAAAAGACATACAATTCAAATTGTATGAAGACGATTATGCAGGCGACGACTTACTGGTAGATCAAAAGTTTACTATTTCAGGCGACACAATGCCTATTTATGTTGATTTGAAAAAAATATCCGCAAGCAAAGGCGGTACATTTTGGGAAGAAGGCACAGAGCAAGAATTATATGTTGACATTGAAGTTCTAGAAACTCACGCACACCTACAAAGTGCTACTATAAATGTAGACAGCAAAGGGTTTAAGGTGGATGTGGATGATGCTAACAAAGTGGTTACATTGGAGGACAGTAAGGTGGAGAAGAAGGAGAAAGAAGGAAAAAGTGATTGCCCAAGATGTGTTGAAGATTTTAAATATGTTGATATTGTAAAAATATTTCCTGCTGCTGCTAAAAATAAAAGCCTTGCTGAAAATTTAATCAAAGAAATTAATAAACTAAAGGAAAAATATGGAATAAATACTTGTATTAGAAAAGCACATTTGATAAATCAATTTGGTTCAGAAACAGGTTTTCATACATTGATTGAGGGCATTGATGGATATAGTGTTTCTACACTTAAAGCTTTGTTTGGATATTTTAGAAGACATCCAAATGAAGCTGAAACATATAAAGGCGACTTATATGAAATAGCTGTTAGAGCTTACGGTTTGAGAAAAGTTGATAGTGAGGCTGATATAGTTTCGTGTAGTATAAAACCTGGAGACAGAAAATGTAATGATTTAGGTAATGAATCAAAAGAAGATGGATATACTTATATAGGAAGAGGATTAATTCAACTAACAGGAAAATATAATTATTCTCAAATTAATAATGACTTCAAAAAGGCATTTCCAGGTAAAGGAGATTTGGTGTCAAATCCAAAACTCCTTGAAGAGCCTGAATATGCTACAATGTCTGCTTATAGTTATTGGATTAATAATAAACTTAATTCAAAAGCAGATTTAGGATCGAAACCTAGCAATGTAGATGCTTTAACAAAAATAATTAACAAAAATCTCGATGAAAGTCATTATGAAAAAAGAAGAAAGTCTTTTGTAAAAGCAAAAGAAGTTTATCGTTTGTCCGAATGTAAAAATTTAAAATCTAGTGACGAGAATACAGAAAAAGTTACAATTAGACTGGTTAGAAAATGGCAAACTTTAAACTCAACAATAGGCGAATTTACTATTGATAATTCTGATATTAAAGGTTTTATTTTAGAAGAAAAAGGTCCAGATACTACTATTTCAGGGATAGAACAAAGAGTTCCGATTGGTACATATAATTTAGTTTGGCATTCTGGATCAAAATTTAAGAATGTTTTAAAACTTTATAATAGTTCAGTAAGTATAGATCGTGCAATATTAATACATCCAGGTAATTCTGCAAAAGATACAGAAGGCTGTTTATTACCAGGGTCTTCTAAAAGTACAGATTGGGTTTCAGGTAGTAAAGATAAACTTAAAGAGATTAAAGATTATGTTACCGAAAAAGGAATTGAAGGTGCAAAAATTATAATAACACAAAATTATGTATAGATATATAATATTTTTATTTTTAACACTAAATTCTTGTAAGTCAGAATCACAAGAGAGTTTAGGTTCAATAATTGAATTGAAAAAAGCATATTCAAAAAATGATGATGCTTTGTTTATAAAAAATTTCCCTAAAAATCACAAACAGTTTGTGAGCTATTTTGGCTGGAATGATATTTTAGACAAACCATTCCCACTGTATAATGAAAATGAAAAATATATTGAAAAGTTCTTTAATATAGTCTCAAAAAATGAAAATAAGGAATTCTTAAAACTTATTATTGATATTGGTGTAAATGGAAAATACCAAGCTGATGCAGTTAGTTATTTTAAAATGCAAACAGAAAAGATATTTATTAAGAATCCTAATTTAGTTTGTGAATTATTAAAAGACAGAAAAACTAGAGATGTAGATAGTTTTTGGTATTTTTATATAGATTCGCCTCAGCCATTGACTATAGTTCCTAAATATTTTGATAAATTAAAAAATAATTGTAATCCAATATACAAATCTTTAGAAAAGCAAATTAAATTAAGTCAAAACGAGAATATCGTTTCAGAAGTTACAGATGTGAATAAATCAAATAAACTAAAAAGTATTGAAGATTTTATTCCAAAAGGATTTATTATTTTAGATAGCCTTTCTGGGGATTTAAATAATGATAAATTAGTTGATAAAATAATCATTTTAGCTAATGAACAAGAGTTTAAAAATAATGAATCAAGAATATTTTTGATTTTAATAAATGATAATAATAGTGGATTTATTTTAAAAACAAAAAATAAAAATGTAATACCATGTTTAAAATGTGCTGGTGGTTCAGGAGGCGAAGATTCTTATAGTGATTTATCATTAAAGAAAAATTTGTTCAGTTTTACACAATTAAAAATTAATGATTCAAAATTAATTGAAAAAAAGTATGAATTTCAAAGTATTGGAGGAGAAATTTTTCTCAATAAGGTTACAATTATAAAATCAGATTTATACAATGACAGCGAACCAAAAGAAAAAAAAGTAATCAATAACCTGAAAATTAATATAAATAATTTTAATTATAATAATTTTGAAAAGAATATTTCAGTTACAGTAAAAATTCAAGATCCTGATGGCTATACAAATTTAAGAAAGGAAAAAAGTACGACATCTCCTGTACTAGAGAAAGTAAAAACTGGAGAATCAGTTGAGGTAATTGAGCAATCAGGCGATTGGTTTTTAGTTAAAACAAAAGCAGGAAATCAAGGCTATGTATTCAAAACTAAAATAAAATCAGAATAAATTTAAAAACGGCTCCCGAGCCGTTTTGTTCTTTGATATAAAATTCTAAAATAGTCTCCTATTGCCCCAGATTGCAGTGATAGCCCCGAGGCAATAAAAGCTATTTTTCTAGACATTGCAAAGCGACCAGAGGAAGCTCTTGTAATGACTTTAGAAAAAAAGCGTTTATAACAAGGGCTAAAGTGGAAAGCTGGAAAAGGCACAAGAAAGATAAAACAAAAGGAGTTAAAGCCATTACGGGTATAAAAGAAATAAAAGTAGGCGATTGGGAAAACTACGATGTCTCACAATGGCACGAAGGAACACCACAAGAAAAAAGAAACGAAGCTCACGTAAAGTGGGAGTTGTATCACTTAAAAGACGGTAAAACCCCTGTGCTGGTTTT
>NZ_JANOQD010000053.1:0-18154 GCF_031422135.1 Flavobacterium sp.
TGAGCGGAAACATAATTACAAGAATAATGTTTCTCTACTACTAATTTTACACATTCGAGTTTAAATGTGTAATCATATTTGACTTTTCTTCCCATAAAAATACCCCCAAATAGTGTCTAACTTTTTGGGGGCAGTCTAAAAAAGTTGGCATTTTTTATTTTATTCTTTTATCAAATAAATTCCATCGTCTTTTATTTCAATCAATTTCTCCTTGTATAAAGTTCCAATGGCTTTTTTGAAGGTTTTTTTACTCATTTTTAATACCGTTTTTATGTCTTCTGGATGCGAATCATCGTTCAAACGGAGAAAACCTCGACTGGCTTTAAGCTCATCCAAAATGAGTTGTGCACTTGGCTCTACTTTTTCGAAACCTAACTTTGTTGCCGATACATCAATTTTTCCATCAGGGCGAATATTTTTTATGTAACCAACAATTCTATCTCCTGTTCGCAAATCATCATAGACTTCATTTTTATAAAGCAATCCTTTGTGTTTTTCATTGATGATAACATTTATGCCTACTTCCGTAATATGAGAAACAATTAGATCTACTTCTTCGCCATTTTCGACAGAAATATTGTCGTTATTCAAAAACTGATTGGTTTTGCTAGAACATACCAATCGATTTGTTTTTTCATCCATATAAAGATAAACCAAATAACGCTTTCCTTTTTCCATAGGTCGAGCTTGCTCTCTAAATGGAACCAGAATGTCTTTTTCCATACCCCAATCCATAAAAGCTCCTATTTGATTGACATAATTTACTCTCAAAAGTGCAAACTCATTCAAAAAAATATAAGGTTCTAATGTTGTTGCAACTGGTCTTTCCTCATGATCTAGATAAACAAATACAACTAGTTCCTCACCTATTTCGTAAGCTTTAGGTATGTATTTAATGGGCAACAATACATCTTTACTTGGATCTTTATTTTCTTCTGGCAAACCCAAATACAAACCAACTTTGGTTTCTCGAAGAATCATTAATGTGTTGTATTTTCCTATTTCAATCATTTTAGTATTATTTCAAAACGCAAAGGTACAAAGTTTAAAAGTTTATGAAGAACTAAAACAAAAAAAAGCGTTTCAATTATAAAACGCTTAAATAATTTTCAAGAAATGGAATTACTATTTATAAACACTTTCTTTTTTAAAATGTAGTGTTAATAAGTAATAAATTACTGCTCTATATTTATTCCTGTTTGATTTACCGTATTTTTCCATTACCGCTTCGATTCCTTTATCTAAATCAGCTCCATCTTTTAAACCTAATTTTTTTATTAAAAAATTGTTTTTTACAGTATCTAATTCCGATTGCTGGCTTCCTGCTACAGTAGCCGCATCTTTATTGTAAATTGAAGGACCGCAACCTACAGTTACTTTTGTCAACAAAGCCATATCAGCTGTGTGCCCACATTTTTCTTTTAAATCTGCTGCATATACAGCGATAAGTTCATCTCTTTTGCTCATAATAGTTATTTTGTTATTATTATTAACTCAAATGTAGTTAATTTATTACTTCGTTATGTTAATATTTGCTAAATATCATTAATATTAGTTAGATATTTAAAATAATTTAACAGAATAGAATTATTGCATTTGGAAGGAGTGAAAATTTCTAAAATTACTGGCTGTGAGGCATCTATAAAATTATTCAATCCTTGAATTAATGACTGTTCTGAACTTGCAATTTCATATTGAAAACCATACATTTTTGCTAAATGTTTCGCAGTTAAACAATGAGAAGTTTCAAAAAAGGTATTAAACGTTATATTTTCCTGATGGCCAGGTAAAATTCTAAAAATACCACCACCACCATTATTGAGTAAAATAATTTTGAAGTTTTTAGGTATATAATTATTCCACAACCCATTACTATCATATAGAAAACCAATATCGCCTGTAATTAGAACTGTTTCTTTGCCAGAAGCTACAGCTGCACCAATTGCAGTTGAAGTGCTTCCATCAATTCCGCTAGTGCCTCGATTACAAAATACTTCAATAGATGAATCAATTTCAAACAGTTGTGTATATCTAATAGGCGAACTATTGCTTATTTGTAATTGAGAATTTTTTGAAAGCATTGGTAGTATGATATCAAAAGCCTTAAAATCTGAAAATCGAATTTTAGATAAATAGTCAACTGATTTTTCAGTTCTAAACGCTCTTACTTCTAAAATTGAGGATAAGTAATTGCTTTCTATAGTATTCGTTTTTGGTAAAAATGCTTTTAAAAAAACATTTGGTGACACTTCAAAATGTTTTGTCAAACAATCAAAAGTATCATAAGCACGAAGTTCGTCAATATGCCAGTGTTGTTGTGGCTGGTATTTTCGTAAGAACGCTTTTATTCGTTTGGAAACTACCATTCCTCCCATTGTCATTAAAATTTCTGGTTGAAATGTTTTAAAATCTTCTTCCAAAAAAGGCGTGATTATGGTATCTATGTTAGTAATAAAATTAGGATGATGCACATTGGAAGTCACTTCAGTCATTACTATAACCGATGCATCTTCACCTAATTTATTTAAAATAGATTGCTCCATAAAATTCGGATCGCATCCACCTATCAGAATGAGTTTCTTTTTGGCTTGATTCCATTGGTTTACAAAAACATCCAGATTTTCAACTGATTTTTTTTCCGAAGAAAAGGAGATGAAATTTGGTACAACCGAAAGCGTTTCTACAGTTTCATACAAAGGTTCTTCAAATGGAACGTTAATATGTACTGGTCCTTTCTTGGTCACAGCCAAATGAATTGCTTCTTGAATTTTGAAATCATTTTCCTTTGAAGCTTCTTCATTCAAATTTGCATTGTACAAACTGTGATTGACAAATACATTTTCCTGTCGAATGGTTTGTCCATCGCCAATATCAATCTTGTTTTGAGGTCTGTCTGCCGAAATTACTACAAGCGGAATTTGACTGTAAAAAGCTTCGGCAAATCCTGGATAATAATTCAGCAAAGCCGAGCCAGATGTACAAAGAACTGCAACGGGTTTTTGCAATTGTTGCGCTAATCCCAATGCAAAAAAAGCAGCACAGCGTTCGTCAGCAATACTGTAACATTTGAAAGCAGGATTGTTAGTAAAACCAATAGTTAAAGGTGCATTTCTAGACCCTGGTGAAATTACAATATGATGAAGGTCTTTAGCTTTGAGAATTTCGATAATGCTTTGGGCTAAAGGTATTTTTGGGTATATCATTTTCTTTGAATAACAGAGTCACAAAGGTACAAAGTTGAAAAGGTTTTTTATACATTTACATCGAAAATTCTTATATATGAACATACAAATTAGACCTTATAAAATAGAAGATATACAAGCTATTTTAGAAATTATTAATTACAACATTTTAAACTCGTCAGCACTTTATGATTATGAACCTAGAAGTTTACAAACTCAAATAAGTATCTTTGATGATAAACTCAAAAAAGGATTCCCTATTGTTGTAGCTATCGAAAATCAAGAAGTTGTTGGTTTTGGTTATTATAGCGAATTTCGTTTCAGAGAAGCATACAAATATACTATCGAGCATTCAGTTTATGCGCACCCAAATGCCATTGGAAAAGGTGTTGGCAAGTTATTGATGACTGCATTAATTGCATTAGCAAAAGAACAAAAACTACACACAATGATTGGGGTTATCGATTCCGAAAATGTAAGTAGCATCGCTTTTCATAAAAAATTTGGTTTTAAAATTGTTGGGACCATTAAAGACTCTGGTTTTAAATTTGACCGTTGGTTGCATTCGGTTTTTATGCAATTGATGTTGGAGTAAATTAATATAAATTATAAATTCTTAATTATTTGTTCATCATAAATTAATCATTTAAAAAAATACATAGTAGAAATTTGTTAAAACAATAAATAAACTATTATGTCAAAATTTTACACCCTAAAAAGAAGTTTACTTTTATTTCTTTTTATATTTTCAATTACTTATTCTTGGGGACAAACTATTTCATTTGCCTCTAATTTTATTGTAACCAATGAAAATCAAGGGATTTTAAATGTTGCTTTAAATTTAGTAAATCCAACTACATCATCTGTAAATCTGGTTGTTAAAACTGCTCCTTTTAGCACTGCCAATGCAGCCGATTTTACCTTAGCAACACAAACTTTAAATTTTACCACGGGAAGCGCAACCACTCAAACTATTACTATTCCTATTATTGATGACAATCAACTAGAACAACATTCAGAATATTTTGTATTGAGTTTAGAATCGCCAACAGGAATGACAATTTCTGGAAATCCTTTAGCCACAATTTATATTAAAGATAATGAAACTGTTGCTCCAGTTCCAAATAATGATATCCAATTAGATTATGTTGGCAGTTTTGATCCTTCTGGTGCTGGCGTAAGCACTTGCGAAATTGTAGTTCACGATCCTATTTCTCAAAAATTGTTTACCATTAGTGCGATTTCAAAAAAATTAGAAATTATTAATTTTGCCAATCCAAGCAGTTTAAGTCTAATAAATTCAATAGATATGACTCCTTATGGTGGAATAACAAGTGTTGCTGTTAAAAACGGAGTTGTTGCAGTAGCTTCTCCAAATGCCAACGAACAATTGGATGGTTCTGTCGTTTTTTTTGATACCAGTGGAACTTTCTTAAAACAGTTAACAGTTGGCACATTGCCAGATATGATTACATTTACTCCAGATGGAAATAAGGTTTTAACCGCTAATGAAGGTCAGCCAAATTTAACTTACTCAATTGATCCAGAAGGTTCAGTATCTATAATTGATGTTTCTGGAGGAATTTTTGGTTTAACTCAAGCCAATGTTACTACTTTATTTTTCACAGGATACAATTCCCAAGAAAACAGTTTGATAGCTTCTGGAATTCGCAAAACAAAGTCCAGTAGTACTTTATCTCAAGATTTTGAACCAGAATATATCACCATAAGTGCCGATTCTCAAAAGGCTTGGGTAACCATTCAAGAAAATAATGCCATTGCAGAAATAAATTTGACAAACAACACCTATGTTGATGTATGGGCTTTAGGAACCAAAGATGTTAGCATTCCTGGTAAAGGAATGGATATTTCTGACAATAACGGAGAAGTATTAATAGCCAATTGGCCTATAAAATCATATTATATCCCTGATGCTGTTGCCAATTATTCGGTGGGTGGAACCAACTATTTGGTTACTGCAAATGAAGGTGACGAAAAAGAATATGGAACCGCACTTAATGAAAGAACAACTATTGGAGCTGCCACATTCCTTTTAGATGCCTCTATTTTTCCAAATGCCGCAGTTTTAAAATCAAGCAACAATGCAGGAAGAATGAGAGTTACAAACCTAAAAGGAAATACGGATGCTGACCCTGAATTTGAACAAATATATTCTGTAGGAAGTCGTTCTTTTTCTATTTTTAATGCCAATACCAAAACAATTACTTACGATAGTGGTGATGATTTTGAAAGATATACAGCCTTAACTCCGGCGTTAAGCACTATTTTTAACACAGATCATTCTGATAATATCAAAAAAGGAAGAAGTCGTGCCAAAGGTCCAGAACCAGAAGGAATTGTTTTAGCTGAATTGGGTGGGAAAACTTTTGCTTTTATATCATTAGAAAGAGTTGGAGGCGTTATGGTTTATGATATTACCAACCCAAATGATGCTAAATTTGTAGATTATAAAAACAGCAGAATAGTTTCTGCATTTGGTGGTGACAATGGCCCGGAAGGAGTTACATTTATTAAAGCCACAGACAGTCCAAATAATAAAAATTATCTAGCTGTTGCCAATGAAATAAGCGGTACCATTTCATTATTTGAAGTGAACACCTCTACTTTAAGTACTAATAGTTTTGAAAACGAACCAAAAACCTTTGTTATTTTTCCGAATCCAAACGAAAAAGGAATTTTATATTTTAATAGAATTGCTACTTATGAGTTGTTCGATTTCTCAGGAAAACTAGTCCAATCCGAAAAAGAAGCTTTAACCATTGAAACATCAAAACTTTCAGCAGGTATTTATATTGTAAAAACTTCTGAGGGAATTGTAAAAAAACTAGTTGTGAAATAATTTTTCAATCCTGAGATAGTATTACCTTTGCAGAAATTTACCATTTATGTCAAACGTATATATAGGATATCATTTTTCTGTTGCACCAAAAGAGTTAGGTTCGGAAATATTAATTGCTGAATTAGGTGAAAAACCATTTGAAAGTTTCATCGAAACCGAGAATGGCTTTTCGGCATTTGTTCAAAAATCACTTTGGACTGCTGATATTCTTGAAGATATTTCTATTTTAGAAAACCCAGAATTTAAAATTTCGTACACTTTTGAAGAAATTGAACAAGTAAACTGGAACGAAGAATGGGAAAAAAACTTTGAAGCCATCGAAGTAGATGGTTTATGCCACGTTCGAGCACCTTTTCACCCAAAAACTGATGCAAAATTTGATATTATAATCGAACCAAAAATGAGTTTTGGAACTGGTCATCACGAAACGACACATATGATGATTCAGCATTTGCTAGAAACCAATGTCGCAGGAATGAAAACACTAGATATGGGTTGCGGAACCGCTATTTTAGCCATTTTAGCCGAAATGAAAGGTGCTCAACCTATAGATGCCATTGATATTGACAACTGGTGTTATCTCAATTCGATTGAAAATGCCGAACGAAATAATTGCAAACACATTTCAGTCTATGAAGGTGATGCAGTGTTATTGAAAGACAAAAAATATGATTTGATTATTGCCAACATCAATAGAAATATTTTACTAAATGATATGCAAACCTATGTTGATTGTTTAAACCCAAAAGGAACCATTCTTTTTAGTGGTTTTTATGAAGAAGATATCCCTTTTATTGATGCGTCTTGCACCGAAAAAGGATTGAAATTTGTAAAAAAACTAAACAGAAACAATTGGGTATCATTAAAATATGTAAATTAGCGTTAAGTCTGAAAGTCAAATGTCGTAAAGTCTTAACGTCTAATAATCTAAAAATCAAATAGTCTAAAAATCAAAAGAAAATGGCTACAATAGAAAAAACAAAAGAAAGGACTTCCACCAAAGAAGCTGTTGCAATTAACAACGAAATTGTGTTATTCAATGACGATGTAAACACTTTTGATCACGTTATTGAAACTTTAATTCGAGTTTGCAAACACGACGAGCTACAAGCCGAACAATGCGCATTACTAGTACATTATAAAGGAAAATGTACGGTAAAAACAGGTTCTCTTGATGAATTGAAACCTCAATGTTCTTCTTTGTTAGAAGCAGGCTTGAGTGCTGAGATTATATAATTATTTCACCCGTTTCTATATACAATCAACATAAATTTATTGGCTATCTATAATATTAAAACTGAATCCGTAGAATTAATGAAGTAATTTATCTTTCATAACTGCATAACTAAAGCACAATTGACTTCCAGTCCATTGTGCTTTAGTTATGCAGACTGAGAGTGTCAGCCTGGTGCGACTGACGAAGCAAATTCGTGTTTAGATTTCTAGAATCTAAAAAGGAAAATTCACTAAAGTGCATAGTTTCAACTATTTTTGAGACCAATAAAAGTCCTAAAAGTGCTCCAACTAATAATTTCAATACTCATAAAACCAGTACCTATTACTATAAAAATTGATCCAGAGCTGGAATCAACAAGTCCCCAAGCTAATCCAAAAATTAATCCTCCAATCCAATATTAAAAATTTTCCTTTTCTATTTCCCTAATTTTTATTGAAAGACCATTGATGTCTTTTTTTTTAATCTTTTAAATTGTTATAAATAAATAGTCTTGAAAGGCATAATTTATGAATAGAAATTGAATGACGTGCATCAAAACAACTAAAGCGAATGCTTTCATTAACATTGTTTTAACATGTTAAATTTTCATATTGATACAAAATGCTTTAGTTTTGAATGAACGATCAAAACTACACAATGAAATTAAAAACAATCCTTTTGGTGAAAATCAATATCGCTATTTTGTTCTTTGCTTTAATGACACTGACATCTAATATGTCCTTCGGTCAAAATAATGGACAAGGACAATACTTAACAGGTCAACAATTGCAACATACCTCTGGAAATAGAGTATATGCAATTTATATTCCAGTCAATTATAATAGTGCTCAACCTGCACCACTTGTATTACTTTTTCACGGTTTTACAAATAATATTAGTACCATGTTCAATGATTCGCAAATGCAAGCTCTTGCAGATGCTAATAACTTCATTTACGCTATTCCTCAAGGACTGGGGACTCTAGCAGGTTGGAATATAGGTTTGAGTTTTGGAGGTAGTGCAGACGATATAGGATTTACAAGAAGTTTAATTGATAGAATTGCTTTAAATTATAGTATTAATCCGAAGAAAGTTTATGCAGCAGGATTTTCTAATGGTGGTTTTTTTAGCTACAAGTTAGCTTGCGAGTTAAGTGATAAAATAGCTGCTATTGCTTCTGTTGCCGGAAGTATGAATCCATCTTGGATAACTGGTAGTAATCCAACTTGTAATCCACAACACCAAATGCCTGTTATGCAAATTACAGGATCAAATGATACAGTAATACCTATTGCAGGTGGAAATGGCGGAACTGCTCTAAGTAACGTTTTTAATTATTGGATAAATTTCAACAACACAACTACTACGCCAAGTGTAACAAATATAAATTCAGTTAGTACACGGAAGGTTTATAATGGCGGAGAAAACGGGGCTACAGTTGAATTTATAGAAATTGGCGGAAGAGGCCATGAATGGCCAAGAATCACTACTGCTGGACTTCGAGAAAATGCTTCTATTAGAATATGGGATTTCTTCTCAAAATATGATATTGATGGACAAATTAATCCTTTATCTTCTGATTCTTTTAATAAGACAGGATTTTCTATTTATCCTAACCCTACAGAATCTGCAATAACTATTAACAATATTAATTTCATAGAAAACTCTTCTTACAGTATTATTTCGGTTACAGGACAAGTTGTATTGAATGGAGAACTAACTGAAGCTAGTCAAAGAATTGATATTTCTACCTTAAGTCCAAATATTTACTTTTTAAATATTGGAAATAATACTTTTAAAATTGTGAAGACGTAATAAAATATTATTTCTTAATACCAGAAAAATCATTAATGTGGCTAGTAAAATAAGGGAATAAGTATGATAACTCGCAAAAACAATAGTAATCTACCTATATTTGTTACTTTGAACAAAAAGATTTAAATAATGAAAAAAACAATCATTAGCAGTTTAGCCATTATAGTAATGTCATCGTGCATCAGTACCAAATCAACTATAAAAAATATCGACGATTCAATTCCTGGTCCAGCATTGAATGAGGCTTTTGGTAGTTTTGTAGTTACCAAAATGGCAAAAGATAAAAAATATGCCTACAACGAAGATTACCCAGTAAACGTCGGTTTTACTTCAGTAGAAGATGGATTTAATAATCAAATCCGTTTTCTGAATGCTTTGGCTGGTCCAAATGGAGAGAAAATTAAATTCACACAAAAAGATGCTTGTTGTCCGTTTCCAACCCAAAAAACCGAAATGGGTGCTGGTACAATTGATACTTTTGAAATCACTTGGGAAGGACAAAAAAAACCAATATTGCTTTACATCAACAAATTTGAAAAAGGCGAATTAATGATTCCTCTGGGTTTTTCGATTCGAAAATAGACAAAAAAAAAATCCCAAAAACTTTCGCTTTTGGGATTATATTTAATATCAAAAAATCTAATATTATTACTTAACGTCCATCAATTCCACATCAAAAATCAATGTAGCATTTGGCGGAATAGCACCACCAGCACCACGAGAACCGTAGCCTAAATGGGCTGGAATCACAAAACGAGCCTTGTCACCTACTTGCAACAAAGCAATACCTTCGTCCCAACCTTCAATAACTTGACCTTGACCTAATCTGAAATCGATAGGTTTCTTGCGAGGATACGACGAATCAAAAACTTTTCCAGACTCTAAAGATCCTTCATAATGCACAGAAACTGTTTTGCCATTCTCTGCTTTTTTTCCAGAACCTTTCTGAATCATTTTATAACGAAGTCCACTTTCTGTTTTATCAAAACCAGCAGCTAGTTGTTCCATTTTTGCTTCTGCAGCATCACGTTCTGCAGCTTCACGCTTGGCACGAGAACCTTCAAAAGTTCTAAAAGCTTCCACAGCATTCCACTTTTCTGCTTCTGCCCCTACTCTCAAAATTTCTAAAGTTTCCAGAATATCATTTCCTTCCACAGCATCAACCACATCTTGACCTTCAACCACTTCTCCAAAAACCGTATGTTTGTTATCCAACCAATCGGTAGAAACGTGTGTGATGTAAAATTGAGAACCATTACTTGCTGGTCCTGAATTTGCCATCGCCAAAATACCTGGCTTATTGTGTTTTAATGTTGGGTGAAACTCATCGTCAAAACTATACCCTGGACCACCAGTTCCTGTACCTTGTGGGCAACCACCTTGAATCATAAAATCAGGAATTACTCTGTGAAAAGTCAATCCATCATAATATGGTGTTCCTTGCGGTTTTACTTTGTTTTCCAAGTTTCCTTCAGCAAGTGCCACAAAGTTTCCAACTGTTCCTGGAGTTAAATCGTGTGTTAATCTTACTAAAATAGCACCTTTTGTAGTGTTAAATTTTGCGTATATTCCGTTTTCCATTTTGATAATTTTATTTTTGAAGTGCAAATTTACAAAATAAATAGTAGATTTGAAATGGTTATTTTAGAAGCACAACAATATCGTTTCCTTTCAATATTACACCTGCTTTCGGCTTTATCTTTTTCCCGTGTTCTCGATACTCCTCGCTGAAAAAGCGAGGAACTCGAACTGACGAGAAAAAGGATATTGCCTCTATCAGGGCTATAATTCAAGTTTTAAATTCTATCAACATTTCAAAAATGGAAGATTACATCAACATAAACAAACAAACTTGGAACAACAAAACCGAGGTACATATTGCTTCGGAATTTTACGATAACCAAAGTTTTTTTAAACGGAAAATCGACTTTAAATGCCATCGAATTAGAAATTTTAGGTGATGTTTCCAACAAAAAAATATTGCATCTACAATGTCATTTTGGGCAAGATTCAGTGTCATTAGCTCGACTTGGCGCCAAAGTTACTGGTGTCGATTTATCGGACAAAGCCATTGCAAAGGCAAATGAATTTACAACACAGCTTCATCTTGATGCAACTTTTATTTGTTGTGATATTTACGATTTGCTAAACCATTTGAACGAAAAATTCGATATTGTTTTTACCAGCTACGGCACCATTGGTTGGTTGCCAGATTTAACCAAATGGGCAAACATAGTTTCACAATTCTTGAAACCAAATGGCAAATTTATAATGGCAGATTTTCACCCAGTAGTTTGGATGTTTGACAACGATTTTAAGGAAGTTTTCTATAATTATTTCAACACTGAACCCATTGTGGAAGACGAATCAGGAACCTATGCCGATAGATATTCTGACATTGAAGCAAAAACCATCACTTGGAATCACCCAACGAGCGAAGTTTTGAATGCGTTGATTGCTTCTGGGTTGGAAATTAATTCGTTCCAAGAATTCGATTATTCTCCTTATAATTGCTTTAACCAAACCGAAGAATTTGAAATGGGGAAATTCAGAATCAAACATTTTGGAAACAAAATTCCGATGGTGTTTGCCATAGCAGCAATAAAAAAACAATAACTTTAAAAATATTTTTAATACGAATGAAAACTGAAATAATTACTTACAATCCACAATACAAAAATAATTTTATTGCTTTAAACAAGGCTTGGCTTGAAGAGTTTTTTTTTGTCGAACCTCACGATATTGAGGTGTTTGATAATATTGAAGAAGTCATATTGAACCCTGGTGGTGAAATTTTCTTTTGTATAATAGACAATGAAGTTGTAGGAACTGTTGCTATGCAAAAAATAAATGCCACTACTTTTGAACTGGCTAAATTAGCAGTAGATAAAAAATATCAAGGTCAAAAATTAAGCAATTTATTGATGGATACTTGCATTGCTTTTGCCAAAGAAAAAAAAGCAACAACCATTATGCTGATGTCAAGTACAAAATTACAGATTGCACTAAATTTATACAAAAAGTTTGGTTTTGTAGAAACTCCATTGACAGAAACTGATTATTCTAGAGCCGATATTCAAATGGAATTGTATTTGTAATTATTTTATAACCAAACATTTAAAAATAAAAAACACAATAGTGTTTTCACTAAAAACAACAACAAAAAAATAATTATGAAAAGTATTTTTAATACAAAAGACAATCAAGAAATAATTGCTAGAATACACAAACTAACTCCAGAAAGCCAAGCCGTTTGGGGAAAAATGAATGTGGATCAAATGTTCAAACACACTAACGAAGCCCTTATTGTAGCTTTTGGCGAAAATACTGTTAAGGTTAATTTTTTTATGAGACTGCTTGGAAGAATGTTGAAAAATAAGGTTTTCAATTCCGAGTTCAAAAGAAATAGTCCAACTGCCAAAGAATTTATTTTTACTGACAACTATGATTTTGAAACTTCTAAAAAGGAATTGGTTAAAAACTTTAGCCGTTTTGCCGAAGGGCATCAATCGATAAAAATTACTGATCATCCTTTTTGGGGAAAAATGAATTATGAAGATTGGAACAAATTAATGTGGAATCACGTAGATCATCATTTGCGTCAGTTTAGGGTTTAGGCCTGATGGCAGTGAAAATCCTTTTGATTTTTTCTTTAAAAATCAAAAGATTGTAACGTACAGCAGGACACGAGCGAAGCGAACTGACGAAGTAAATAGCTCCAAAAAAAACTTTGTATCTTTGCGTTTTGAAACTTAAAATTATGCGCATAGATATTATTACTGTTTTACCTGAATTGTTGCGAAGTCCGTTTGAGGCATCGATTATGAAACGTGCTATTGACAAGGGTTTGGTGGAAGTTCATTTTCATAATTTACGTGATTATACGACTAACAGGCAGAAATCAGTAGATGATTATCCGTATGGCGGTGGTGCAGGAATGGTTATGAATGTACAGCCTATTGATGATTGTATTACTTTCTTGAAATCCGAAAGAACCTATGACGAAGTGATTTATATGACACCTGATGGCGAAACTTTAAATCAAAAAATGGCAAACACCATGTCGATGTTGGGTAATATTATAATTCTTTGTGGACATTATAAAGGTGTGGATCAGCGTGTTCGAGATCATTTTATAACTAGAGAAATCTCGATTGGAGATTATGTTTTATCTGGCGGAGAATTAGGCGCTTTGGTTTTATGCGATGCTTTAATACGATTGATTCCTGGTGTTTTAAGTGACGAAACCTCAGCGTTAACAGATAGTTTTCAGGATAATTTGTTATCTGGCCCTATATATACTCGACCAGCAGATTATAGAGGTTGGAAAGTTCCAGAGGTTTTGACTAGCGGAAACTTTGCCAAAATTGACAAATGGCGCGAAGATATGGCGTATGAACATACTAAGAATAGACGACCAGATTTGCTAGAGGAATAGTATTCCGTAATCAGTGTTCAGTGAATATTATTTATTTTTAAATAATTCATAATTTATAATTTATAATTCATAATTATTATCTACTTTTGCACCCACTTAGACCAACCTCTGGCGAAATCCGTGAATGTTGCTCTGATTTAAAACCATAATTAAAAAAATTATCATGGCAGATTTAATGAAATTCGTTCAAGACGAGTTTGTAACAAGAAAAGATTTCCCTGTTTATGCAGCTGGAGATACTATCACCGTTTATTACGAAATTAAAGAGGGTGAAAAAACTAGAACACAGTTTTTTAAAGGTGTTGTAATACAAAGAAGAGGTTCAGGAAATACTGAAACTTTTACAATTCGTAAAATGTCAGGTGCAGTTGGAGTGGAGCGTATTTTCCCGGTGAATTTACCTGCTTTGCAAAAAATTGAAATCAACAAAAAAGGTCATGTTCGTAGAGCTAGAATTTTCTACTTTAGAGAACTTACTGGTAAAAAAGCAAAAATCAGAGATAAAAGAAGATAATTCATTTATTTTGAAATATAGAATCCCGAATCAAGAAATTGAATTCGGGATTTTTTTTACATCATTTTATTAAAAGGCTATCTTTTTATTAAAAGGCTATCTTTTTATTTAAAATTACTCTGTTGATTAAAAAAAAATCAACTTTTTACAAATTTGACAATTATATGTTTCAATTTTAAGAAATCCACAAAACAATAGATATCGTAATGGAACCTTTATTTTTTAGAATTGATTTCTTATATTTGTCTCCGCAAAAAAACAATACAAATTATACATTATGGTAAAAATAAAAGTAGCTAATCCAGTTGTAGAACTAGATGGCGATGAGATGACGAGAATTATTTGGAGTTTTATTAAAGAACAATTAATTCTTCCATATCTGGATTTGGATATCAAATATTATGATTTGGGTATCGAATCTCGTGAAGCAACAAAAGATCAAATTACAATTGATTCAGCTGAGGCTATCAAAAAATACAATGTAGGTATCAAATGCGCTACCATTACCCCTGATGAAGATCGTGTGAAAGAATTTAATCTTTCTAAAATG
This sequence comes from Flavobacterium sp., assembly GCF_031422135.1. GTDB lineage: Bacteria > Bacteroidota > Bacteroidia > Flavobacteriales > Flavobacteriaceae > Flavobacterium. The sequence goes on from NZ_JANOQD010000053.1 coordinate 14,576, forward strand.
TGGAAATCTCCAAACGGAACCATTCGTAATATTGTAGGCGGAACTGTTTTTCGTGAGCCTATTATTATGAGCAATGTTCCAAGATATGTTCAAGGTTGGACCAAACCTATTGTTATAGGTCGTCACGCTTTTGGAGATCAATACAAAGCTACTGATACTGTTATTAAAGGAAAAGGAAAATTAACAATGACTTTTGTTCCTGAAGTTGGAGAAACACAAACTTGGGATGTATATGATTATGAAGGCGATGGCGTAGCAATGGCGATGTATAATAATGATGAATCTATTTATGGATTCGCTCATTCCTCTTTCCAAATGGCATTGACTAAAAAATGGCCTTTGTATTTATCTACTAAAAACACCATTTTGAAAGCCTATGATGGTCGTTTCAAAGATATTTTTGAAGAAGTATATCAATCGACATACAAAGCAGAATTTGACAAAAACGGAATGACATACGAACACCGTCTTATTGATGATATGGTTGCTTCGGTAATGAAATGGAGTGGTGGATTTGTTTGGGCTTGTAAAAATTATGATGGCGATGTACAATCTGATACGGTAGCTCAAGGTTTTGGATCTTTAGGATTAATGACTTCTGTTTTAGTAACGCCTGATGGAAAAACAGTTGAAGCAGAAGCGGCTCATGGAACTGTAACACGTCACTTTAGAGAACACCAAAAAGGAAAAGCTACATCAACCAACCCAATTGCTTCGATTTTTGCTTGGACAAGAGGTTTAGAGCACAGAGGTAAATTAGATAACAATCAAGAATTGATTAATTTCTGCAGTGCATTAGAACAAGTTTGTATTGATACTGTTGAATCTGGAAAAATGACCAAAGATTTAGCAAGTTTAGTAAAACCAAATGGTTTAACTGATGCAGATTATCTTACAACCGAAGGATTTTTGGCTGCAATTAAAGAGAATTTGGATGCCAAATTAGCATAAGCTTTTTAAAATTATATTTAGTAAGAAGACAACTGGAAGCGGTTGTCTTTTTTTTACTCTAGAATTTGAATTTTAACGAGTCAAGATTTGATTTAAAATTTTAGTCGAATTCTAGCTATTTTGTATAAGGAATCTTTAAAAACTAGGTAAATTAACCAAAACTTAACAATTACTTTGTAATAAAAGTATCATTTTTACGTCTTACATCATAAAATCTAATGTATGCCATATAATAAATACCAATATATTTTTATACTTATCCTTTTTGGTTATTTTAATTCTTATTCACAAGAGCAATTTACAATTAATGGAACGGTAAAAGATGCAAAAACTAATGAGACTCTAATTGGGGCAAATGTTTATATTATTGAAGCAAATGCCTCAACTAGTACCAACGAATATGGGTTTTATTCCATCACAATTCCAAAAGGCGATTATACCATTTCTATAAACTATATAGGCTATGAGTCTAGTGAAGAAAATTTCTCGCTTTCTGAAAATCTAACTAAAAATTTCAGTCTCTCTGAAGAAGAAAATCAACTCGACGAGGTAGTCATTTCTGGAAAAAATAAACTTAATATTCGCAAACCTGAAATGAGTGTTAACAAACTTTCTATTAATACCATAAAGCAAATGCCTGTTGTGTTAGGAGAAGTAGATGTGATAAAATCATTGCTTTTTTTACCCGGAGTTACAAACGCTGGCGAAGGACAATCTGGTTTTAATGTTCGTGGTGGTGGTGCAGATCAAAACTTAATTTTACTTGATGAGGCAACTATTTACAATTCATCACACGTTTTTGGGTTCTTTTCAGTTTTTAACCCAGACGCCATAAAGGATTTAAAGTTGTACAAAGGAGGAATACCAGCTCGATTTGGTGGTCGTGCATCATCCGTTTTAGATATTTATCAAAAAGATGGTAATAGTAATAAATTTAGTATGAATGGTGGAATTGGACTCATATCAAGTCGAATTCTTGCCGAAGGCCCCATTGTAAAAGAAAAAGGATCTTTCTTAATTGGTGGTCGTGGTTCGTATGCTCATTTATTCTTAAAGTTAACTAACAATAAAAATTCAGCCTATTTTTATGATTTGAACACCAAACTGAATTACAAATTAGATAAAAACAATAGTTTGTACTTATCAGGATATTTTGGTCGTGATGTTTTCTCGATAGATCAAAGTTTTTCAAATACCTATGGAAATTCAACACTAAATTTAAGATGGAATCATCTCTATAATGAAAAATTATTTTCAAATTTATCCTTAATTTATAGTGATTACTATTACGGACTAACAATAGATTTTGTAGGCTTCAATTGGGATTCTGGGATCAAAAATTACAACTTGAAATACGATTTCAAACATTATTTAAACAATGAAATAAAATTAAACTACGGAGCAAGTGCTATATACTACGACTTTAATCCAGGAACGCTAGAACCTAATAATAGTAAATCAGGAATCCTTTTCAGACAATTAGACAAAAAATATGCGTTAGAACCTTCATTATACCTTGATGTAGAACAAAAATTAAGCACTAAACTAGCTGTAAATTATGGTTTGCGTTATAGTTTGTTCTACCGATTAGGAAGTTCCAAAGAAGATATTTATGCAAATAATAATCCTGTTCTTTTTGATCCTGAATTAAAAATTTATGAAACGGCTACACCAATAAGCAGTAAAAATTTTGGTAAAAATGAAATAATGGCAAGTTTCAGTAATTTAGAACCACGATTTTCAGTAGCTTATGAGCTAAATGAAAATCAATCTATCAAAGCCAGTTACAACCGAATGGTTCAATATTTACAATTAATCTCGAACACCTCATCACCAACTCCTCTAGACATTTGGACACCAAGTGATCGGTACATTAAACCACAAATTGCTGATCAAGTTGCGGTTGGTTATTTCAAAAATTTTAAAGACGGCAACTATACATTAGAAGTAGAAAGTTATTATAAAAAAATTAAAAATCGTTTGGATTATATTGATGGAGCCAATTTGATTGCAAACGACGCATTAGAACAAATATTACTTAACGGTCAAATGCGTTCCTATGGATTAGAGTTTTTATTCCGAAAAAACAATGGTAAATTCAATGGTTGGGTAGCCTATACTATTTCACGATCAATTCAACAAACTATGGGAAGAAATTCTGTAGAAACAGGTATAAACAAAGGAGAATGGTATCGATCACCTTATGACAAGCTTCACAATCTAGCAGTAACTGGCTCCTATAAATACAACAAAAAATGGACATTTGGCGCTAATTTTTCATTGCAAACCGGGCAACCAACCACCTATCCAAATAGTCAATATACCTATAAAGAAGTTATTAGAGTGCCTAATTACAATCTTCGCAATCAAGACAAATTACCAACCTATCATCATTTAGATATTTCTGGAACCTATATTCCAAAACCAGAGAAAAACAAAGGTTGGCAAAGTGAGTGGGTTTTCAGTATTTATAATTTATACAATCGTGAAAATGCAGCATCCATTAGTTTTCAACAAAACGAAACATCAACCTTAAATGAAGCAGTGAAATTTTCTGTTTTTGGAATAGTTCCTTCTGTAAGTTACAACTTTAAATTTTAATAAAATGAAAAAAATAACACTATACCT
>NZ_JANOQD010000054.1:0-44713 GCF_031422135.1 Flavobacterium sp.
CCTCGATATGTTGCCATATACACGCTTTCCAAGCGTGCGCCTTCAGCCACTCGGCCACCTCTCTATTTTGAGTTTGCAAAGAAAAGAAAAAAATATTTGTCTGAGGTAATTATTTTAGAATTAATTCATTTCGCCACGCAACGAAGTTTCAAAAATGGTTTTAAAAACATTGGGAGCTACTTTTTCACCTAACAAATACATCAGTTTTGTTATGGCAGCTTCTGTTGTGATATTTTTTCCAGAGATAACACCAATTTGTTTGAGTTGTGAACTGGTTTCATAATGCCCCATAACAACGCTTCCGCCTGAACATTGGGTAACATTGACAATATGCAATCCTGATTGTATCGCTTTTTCCAACAAATCAATAAACCATTTTTCGTTAGAAGCGTTTCCTGCGCCATAGGTTTCCAGAACAATTCCTTTTAAATCTGGAATAGACAAAATAGTTTCTACTACCTTTTTGCTAATACTTGGAAAAATCTTTAAAATCATCACATTGTCATCAAAAGTGCCATTAATTTTAAGTTTTTTGACAATTGACTGCTTCAATAAATCAGATTTGTTTACTTTTAAATTGACTCCAGATTCCACCAGACAAGGGAAATTTGGCGAAGCAAATGCATTAAAATGTTCTGCACTAATTTTTGTAGTTCGATTACCACGATACAATTTGTATTCAAAATACAAGCAAACTTCAGTAACAACAGGCTTTCCATTTTCTTGTAACGATGCCACTTGTATGGCAGTAATCAAATTTTCTTTGGCATCTGTTCGTAAATCACCAATAGGCAATTGAGAGCCTGTAAATACAACTGGTTTGTCCAGATTTTCTAACATAAAACTCAATGCCGATGCAGAATAAGACATTGTATCAGATCCGTGAAGCACTACAAATCCATCATAATCTGTGTAATTTTCCTCAATAATTTTAGCTATTTTTATCCATTCCTGAATATTCATATTCGAAGAATCGATAGGGTTTTCGAAAGAAACGGTTGCAATCTCACAATCCAACAACTTGAGTTCTGGAATGTTTTTTAGTAATTTACTAAAGTTAAACGCTTTGAGAACTCCTGTTTCAAAATCCTTAACCATACCTATGGTTCCACCAGTATAAATGAGAAGAATATTGGCTTTAGATAGCATCATATTTTAATTTGTTAACTACTGGATTGGCATACATCGCTAAAAAACTATCGCGCATTTGCTCGTTTTTGGAGTCAATTTTTAGTTCTAAACGTCGTTCAAAAAGGGACTTTTCATTCTCAGAATAGTGTTTAGAAAACTGATTTGTATTGTTTAAAACATCGTAAGCAATAAAATTAGTAGGCCACAATTTATAGGATTGCAAAATCGAATCATCAACCACTTGAGTTAACGCTTGAATTTGCTTGTTTGTGTTTGGAAATTCGTTTTTAATGATGTCTAATTCTGTATCTAATACATCGCCAATATGAATGTGAATGTGCTTTTTCTGACCCATTATTCCGCTAAGTATGTTTTGGAAATCTTCGTTTTCGCTTTTTACATACACTTCTTGATTGGCTTCAGCCAAAAGTTGTGGCATTTTTAGCGCATCTGTAGGGTCATATTCGTAAGAAATAGAGACAGGAACTATTTTTAGTTCTTTACAATAATCCATAGCATCTTTTTCACCCGATGCCATCGTTAGCATTTTCAAAATCCCAGAATTTGTAGCGTCGTTTCCGTCTTTTGTTCTACCCTCTCGTTGGGCAATCCAAACAGAACGATTTTCGTGCAACAACAATCTTTCGATATATTCTGACATTAATTTAGAACTTTGCAATAACTCTCGAGGCGATAATCCACGTTGCACTATAAAATTTCTGTTGAGTCTTGAAATGGTTTTTAGAAAATCTTTTTTAACCAAATTATCTCCAATTGCAGAAGCAGTCATTACCAAACCGTGTTCAAAAAGCGCTGTATTTAACAACGATGTATCTAGAATAATATCCCTGTGATTGGATATAAAAAGATAGGCTGAATTTTTTTCTAATTTTTCGAATCCAGAAGTAGACAATCCTTCAGAGCTTTTTTCGAGCACTTTTTTGATTGTTTCATATATAAAATTACATTGAAAATCACGAATAGAATGTGTCCTTCGGAGTTGATTTTTCCACACTTCGTCCTCAGTACCAGGAAATGCAAAATTCATCATTGCCCTAAGCATTGGATGTTTGATTGTAGCTTGTAGTGCTTCGTTTACTTCGGCATCATAATAAGGACGAATGGAATCGAATTTGGTCATTTTAAATTTAATTTCTTATGCAAAAGAACGCTTTTTTTTTGAGATACAGATTAAGACAAAGTTACATTCCAAAAACTACTTTGGAATTTTGAGTTGTTACCCTTGCAATTTCTTCTATTGAAAGACCATAAATTTCTGCAAGTTTTTGAGCTACCAAAGTAATATAACTACTTTCGTTTCGCTTGCCTCGAAAAGGTGCTGGAGCCAGATAAGGTGAATCGGTTTCTAAAACAATATGTTGAAGGTCAATTTGATTTAGAAACTGGTCGACTTTACCATTTTTGAAAGTGACCACACCACCTATTCCGAGTTTCATATTATAGGATATGGCTTGTAAAGCTTGCTCATAATTTCCTGAAAAGCAATGAAAAATTCCAAATAATTCTGGGCTTTTTTCTAATTCTAATACTTCAAAAATTTCATCAAATGCCTCACGACAATGTATATTGATAGGCAATTTATATTTTTTTGCCAACTGAATTTGACGTTGAAAAACTATTTTTTGAATTCCTAAAGTAGTCTTGTCCCAGTACAAATCGATACCAATTTCGCCAATGGCTGCAAATTTTCTTTTGGACAACTGGACTTCTACGTGAGCCAATTCTTCCTCAAAATTTTCTTTGACATAACACGGATGCAAACCCATCATTAGGAAAATATTTTCAGGATATTTGATTTCCAAATCATACATTTTTTGAGTATAACTGGCATCTATCGAAGGAATAAAAAAACGAGAAACACCTTTTGAAATGGCATCTTGAATTCTTTCGTTTCTATCGTTATCAAATTCTGAAGAATATAAATGGGTGTGTGTGTCAGTAAAAATCATTTTCGATTGGGTACAAAGTTTTAAAGTTACAAAGTTACAAAGGTTCTTTGGGATTGTTTTGTTTTTCATCTATTTTTGAAAAATGAAAAATTTGCACCAACTTTTAGACAATGGTTATACGAAAATAAAATTTAAACTTTCTAAAACACAACATTTATTGATAGAAGCGAAAATCAACAATGTTGTTGGAAATTTCATTCTAGACACAGGTGCTTCTACTAGTTGTGTAGGGTTTGAAAGTATTGATTATTTTAAACTAGAAACTTCCCATTCAAAAACCAAAGCTTCAGGAGCTGGAGGAACCAATATGGACACTTTAATTTCTAAAAAAAATATCCTTAAAATTGGAAAATTTAAATTTCAAAAATTTGATTTGGTTGTTTTCAATATGTCGCACGTAAATGAAGCCCTAATTCAGCACAAAGCTAAACCAGTTCATGGAATTATTGGAGCCGATGTTTTGCTTGAAGGCAAGGCAATTATTGATTATTATAACGGTTGTTTTTATTTGAAGAAAATATGAATCATAAAAAAAGCGTCTCCAGTTCTTGAGACGCTTTCTAATTTATTTTAAAAAAAAGATTATTTAAAATCTTCTTCTGTAACTCCTTCGTTAATTTTTACATCAGAAGTGATCAATTCGATTTCCATTCCTACATTCAAAACCATTTTGTATGGAAACATAATTCCTTTTACTTCTTTATAATCCGAAAAAGTAACGGTTTGGCTCATTTTTTGTCCATTTGCTTCCATTTCCGCTGTAGTACTTGTTTTTAGACCTGAAGCAAGATCAAAGAAATAGGTTTTTTTACCATCTTTAATTCCATACGTTTCTTTCCCGTCAACAGTCTGAATTGGCAAAAGTGTTACATCTGTTTTGGTCGCTAATGCTAATTCTGGAAAAGGCAATGCCTCTATTTTTTCTTCTGCTAATTTTGCTGCATCATACTCTTTTCGCTGTCCTTGTTGAATGGCATATCCTGATTTTTCTCCTACAACTTGTTTCATCATAGAATTCCCCATCATAGTCATTTCGACAAGTGATTTTCCGTCGCTAGAGTTCTTAATCGTCATTTCCATAGGCATACCTTGTACTGTTGCAGTGGCTTTTGTTGCAGTGGTCTTAACTGCTTTCACAGCTTGTTCTCCTCCTATTGCCGCAATGTATTTATCAATTACCGATTTTACAGTTGTACCGACTGCTGCTTTCTTCTCTTCTGTTTTTTTAGCAGGCAACCCAAATTTATCAAAATAGAAGATTGGTATTTTGAGCTTTTCCAATCCTGAAATTACTTCGCTTCCTTTTCCTGTTATTATAATTCTTGTGTTGTCCACTAGAAAATATTTGTTTGCGACTCTCAAAACATCATCAGCCGTAACCGCATTGATACTTTTGATATAATTTTCGTAGAAATCTGCTGGTAATTTTTGAGTTTCAGTATTCAAAGCATAACGAGCCACGGTTTCAGGTTTTTGAATTTGCATTACAAATTTGCCTATGAAACCTGCTTTAACATTTTTTAAATTTTCGTCAGTTACTTTTTCTTTGCGAATGCGTTTCAATTCATTCATAAATTCAACAACAGCACTGTCAGTCACGGCATTTCGAACTTGTGAAGACGATTTGAATTTGGTTACATATTTGTTTCCAGAAATGCTAGAACCTGCTCCATAAGTCCAACCGTGTTTTTCTCTCAAATTCATATTCAAATAACTATTAAAATCGCCCCCTACAACTTGGTTTGCCACAATTGCAGCAAAATAATCTTTGTCGGTCATTTTTAAATTTACTGTATTCACAACAGAAATTTCAGATTGCACCGCATTAGGCATATCCACAAAATTGATTTGTGTGTACTGTACATTTCTTGGTTCAGAGTAGCTTAACTGAGGAGCAGTCGCTTTTGTCCAAGATTCGAAAGCTGTTTCAACTTTGGCTTTAACATCCGCAAATTTAACATCGCCAATAATCACTAAATAAGCATTTTCAGGAACAAAATAGGTATTGTAGTGTTGCACTAAATCGTTTAAGGTAACATTGTTTATGGTTTGTTCTGTCATATATTCTCCTCTTGGATGATTTTTTCCAAAAGTCAAATAATCCTCTACACGACCCGCTACAGCTGCTACGCTTTTTTCATTAGATTTTAAACCTTCTATCATTTTGGCTTTTTCTTTGTCTAATTCTTCTTGAGTAAAATTAGGATCTAGTGAACCTTGCGCCATTAATTCCATAATTCTACCGGCATATTTTGACAAACCTGAAGCATAGGCTCCATCGGCAGAAAAATTGATGTTTGCTCCCAGAAAATCAATTTCTTCGTTAAAAACATCTTTTGAAATGGTTTTGGTTCCTTTACCCATCATAGTTCCAGTCAAATTGTCAATTCCTTTTTTATTTCCTTCGGCAAAAGGAGCATTGTCAATTTTAAGATTAAAGGAAACTCGAGGCAATTTACTGTTCTCAACCACCATTACTTTCAAACCATTTGATAAGGTAAATCGTTGTGGTTTCCCAATATTTACAGTTGGTGCTGGTCCTGGTTTTGGCTGTTTTCTTTCTGTTTGTGCTTGCATAATTGTTATGGTTAAAAACAAGCTTGTCAATATTAATATTTTTTTCATTTTTTTAGTTTTGAGCTTTGTCTTTTGATGGTGAATAATCTAAAATCAATCGTTGATTCGGGTTCAAATATTTCTTAGCAATATCTCTCATTTCCTCACGAGTAATGGAACGATACATATCTGCTTCCGTGTTTATCAAATTCACGTCGCCATACAACATATAATATGTAGCTAGATTAGAGGCAATTCCTTCAATCGTAGCATTGTTGTCTACAAACTGGTTTTCGAATTTGTTTTGGATTTTTTGAAAATCTTTTTCAGAAATCAAATCGGTTTGAACTTTTACAATTTCTTCATCAATTTCCTGCAACAATACTTCCGATGTATTTTTACCCAAAGGCAACCCATACAAAACATACATTCCATAATCTGCTTGCGAAAGTCCAACAGCTCCAACTTGCAAGGCTATTTTTTTATCGTCTACAATTTTCTTGTACAATTTAGAACTTTTACCATCACTTAGGTACGTTGAGATAAAATCTAATACTCTTGCATCACGGGTTTTCATCGATGGTGTTCTGTATGCAGCGACCATCATTGGAATTTGAATGTTTGGGTCTTGATAATTTGCTGTTATTGTTTGTGTGATAGGTTCTTCAACATATGTTTCTCTAACAATATCTACTCCTTTTTTGATAGACCCAAAATACTGTTGTACCCATTTTGTAGCATTCGCAAATTCAAAATCACCCGCTACAACCAAAACCGCATTGTTTGGAATGTAATATTTAGCATTAAAATCTTGAAACTCTTTCAATGTAGCTGCATCCAAGTGTTCCATAGAACCTATTGTTGCCCAACGATACGGATGTTTAGTAAACATATTCTTTTTTACTTCGGCAATCAAACTACCATAAGGCTGATTGTCTACACGTAGGCGTTTTTCTTCTTTAACCACTTCATTTTGGGTTTTCACGCCAATTTCATTGATTACAGGATGCATTAGTCTTTCCGATTCCATCCAAAGTCCAAGTTCTAGATTGTTAGAAGGAAAAACCTCGTAATAATACGTTCTGTCATCGTTTGTATTGGCATTGTTGACACCGCCATTGGCAGTAACAATTTTGAACCATTCTCCACGAGCTATATTTTTAGTTCCCTCAAATAAAAGGTGTTCAAAGAAGTGAGCAAAACCAGTTCGATCTGGCTTCTCATCTTTTGCACCTACGTGATACATGACAGAAGTAATAACTACTGGTGCTGATTTATCTTGATGCAAAATAACATGTAAACCATTATCCAATTTATATTCTTGAAATTCAACTTTCTGGGCAGTAACTGTGCCTCCCAATAAAAACAATGAACTTATTGCCATTAAAGATTTTTTCATATTAATTAATAATTTTGTTTTTGAGTTAGTGTTTAGGTATTTGTAATTGTTACATCAAATATACTTTAATTTAGAATTTAGATGTTGCTTTTTTAAGTGTTTTTTGGCAAAAAAAGATTGAAAACACATAAAAACAAAACTTTTTTACAAGCTAACTTGTTGGTTTAATAAATAATTGTATATTTGCAACCTTAAAAAAATCAATTAAACATCATTGTTATGTACGCAATCGTAGAGATAGCAGGGCAACAATTTAAAGTAAGCAAAGACTTAAAGGTTTATGTTAACCGTTTATCTGATGAAGAAGGTTCAAAAATTTCTTTTGACAAAGTTCTTTTATTAGATGACAATGGCACAATCACTTTAGGCGCCCCAGCTATAGAAGGTGCTTCAGTAGAAGCTAAAGTGTTACAACACTTAAAAGGAGACAAAGTAATCGTTTTCAAAAAGAAAAGAAGAAAAGGTTACAAGAAAAGAAACGGTCACAGACAGTATCTTACTCAAATTGTAATTGAAGGCATTTCCGCTTCAGGCGCTAAAAAAGCGGCTCCAAAAGCAGAAAAAGTTGCAGCTCCAAAAGCAGAAAAATTAGTAGATGCTCCAGTAGCAGAAGCTAAAGCTCCAAAAGCAAAAGTTGCTAAAGGGGACGATTTGAAAATTATTGAAGGTATTGGCCCTAAAGCTGCTGAAGTATTAGTTGCTGCCGGAATTGACACTTTCGCTAAATTAGCTAAAACAAAAGCAGAAAAAATCAATACGATTTTAGATGCTGCTGAAGCTAAAGTACAACATTTAGATCCAACTACTTGGGCGCAACAAGCACAACTTGCTGCTGATGGTAAAATGGACGAATTAAAAAAATTACAAGATGAATTAAACGGTGGTAAAGCTGTTTAATTAGTATTAACTTATAAAACCAAAACGTCATGGCTCACAAGAAAGGTGTCGGTAGTTCAAAAAATGGTAGAGAATCAGAATCAAAACGTTTAGGCGTTAAGATTTATGGTGGTCAAGCTGCAATAGCTGGAAATATCATTGTTAGACAAAGAGGTTCTAAACACAACGCAGGAGAAAACGTTTACATGTCAAAAGATCATACTTTGCATGCAAGAGTTCCTGGCGTAGTGAAATTTCAGAAAAAAGGTGAAAACAAATCTTATGTTTCTGTAATTGCTTTTGAAGCTTAGTCTATCTAACTTATAGTTTACAAAACGTCCAAGAAATTGGACGTTTTTTGTATTTAAAATTAACCGCCAATTCGCTAATTTTATTTCAACTTAGGTTCGATATAAATAATTTAACCACAGATTCACAGATTTTATTTAATTTTTGATAAAAAGTTAAAACTCCTTAGATTTATGAATATTTAAAATTAAAATCTTGTGAAATTTATTTATAAGCATAACATATTATAATCAGTGAATCTGTGGTTAAATTATGTTATTTACATCGTACTTACGTTATTTTATGATTAATAAAAATTAGCTAATTAGCGGTTAAATAATTTATTTCGATACCTTTACAAATAAGTATTATTTTATGAGCAAAATTAGAATTACCAAGCAATTTAGTTTCGAAACGGGTCATGCTTTATACGGTTATGATGGAAAATGTAAAAATGTACATGGGCACAGTTACAAACTTTCGGTAACAGTTATTGGAACTCCTATTTCGGATAGAAACGATGTGAAATTTGGTATGGTAATAGATTTTTCTGACCTAAAAAAAATAGTTAAAGAAGATATTGTTGATATTTTTGACCACGCTACTGTTTTTAATGGCACAACTCCTCACATTGAACTGGCAAACGAACTAAAATCTCGTGGTCACGAAGTCATTCTAGTAGATTACCAACCCACAAGCGAAAATATGGTTATTGATTTTTCTGAAAAAATAAAACGCAGATTACCTGAAACCATTCAACTCCATTCATTAAGATTGCAAGAAACAGAAACTTCGTTTGCGGAATGGTTTGCTGGGGATAATTAAAGCTATTCGACTTTAAGAACCTCACGAAACTGATACAATATTCTTTCCAACAATCGTAAATCTTCTGTGATTATTTCGGCACTGCCTTTCATTTCTTGTTGAAAAGGAATTTGTTTTTTATACGACGAGAATAACCCTTTTGGCAAAACTACGTCTATTAACAAATTACCCTCTTTGTCTGGCACAAGTGAAATGTTTTTCACCACTCCTTTAAGCACTCCAAACTCCTTATCAGGAAAATTAGCCAAACGAATATTTACTTGTTGCCCCATTTTTATCTTCCCAGAATTTAAGGCTGGTGCTTTCAGTTTTCCTATAAACCCTTTTCGAGTGGTTGGAATAATTGAAAAAACATTGTCTCCAGAGGTTATGGTTTGATTTTCTGTCCAGATTTGCAAAAATGTAACTTCTCCAGCTACTGATGATTCAAGCACATAGGTCAGCTCCCAATCTTTTATTACTTTTTTGAGCTGATAGAAAGATTGTATTACGCTTCGTTCAAGATTTACAGTCTCTTTGGCGCTATTTATTTGTGTGCTCTTCGTAGCTTTAGTATTGTCTATCAATGCAGATTTTAATTGTGATATTGAAGACAATAAATTTTTGTAATTTTTATCCGCTCCCAAATAAGTTAACTTTTTGTTTTCTAAATCTTGTGTAGAAACCACTCCTTTTTTATGCAAATTTTCATATCGATTCAAATCATTTTTTTGAAGTTGTAATTCACTTTCAGTAATGTTTTTTTGCTGATGCAAAAGGTTTAATCGTTCTGTTATTTGTTTGCTTTCGGAAATTTGCGCATTGTTTTCAACCTGAAATGGTTTTAAATCAGTATTAAGTCCGTCAGCTATATAATCTTTTTGAAAAAGGGCAAAGCTACTTTCAATATCGCCTAATTGTAGATTTTGCAATTGCTCAAAAGGAATTTTTTGTTTGGAATCATTAATATTGATTTTATCGATTACTGCTTTTAGCTTGAAAACATCTTTATAATTTGCCGTATTTTCAATAATAGCCAATGGCGTATTTTGACTTACTATGGATTTGTCTTGAACCAAAATAGCTTCTATTCCACCCGATGTTTTAGCTACTAATTTCTCTGGTGGTATATTGGTTGTAATTGTAATTTCTGCTTTAACTACATCAGGGTATTTTAAAAACCACGAAGTAAAAAATAGCATACTAATGATTCCAAACATCAAAATAGTCCCCCAACGAATCATCCAATGTGGTACTTTAGTTAATATATCTTGTACTTCTTCGCTACGAAGATGGAAGTCTGAAGTAGGAAGTTGGGTGTTTTGGGTTTGAATTTCGTTTTCAGACATTATTTATTTTTCGATAAAAATCAAATCAATTTCTTTTATTTTTTCAAAATCTCGGTCGGAAGTAATCAGAGGAATTCTGTATACAATCGCAGTTGATGCTATAATTGCATCTGGAATTTTCAATTTATATTGTTGTCTAACTTTAATACAAGTTTCTTTTATTTGAGCATTCAAATCTAATATTAGACAATCTTTAAGAATGTCGCTTAACTGTGCTTTTTTAGTTTTAGAAATACCAAATGCACCTAAAAGTTCTATTTCAGATATAAATGAGACCCCAAATTCATACTCTAAAAAAGACTCAACCAAAGGGTTTCCCTGATTTAGATGAATTATAAAATTAGTGTCGGCTAAAAAATCAATCCCATTCATTCCTTGCTTGTTTTTGAAATTCTAGTGCATCAATTTTTTCTTTAGACAAGCCAAAATGTTTTCTTAATCCAACTTGCTTGTTTTTTTTAATTATTTTTTCAAGCGAAGATTTAATTTCTTTAGCCGTTAGTTTTTTGTTTATAACTAGTGTCATCTTATTTCCGTTTAATTATATTAATCAAATATAATGAAATTTTGAAGGAATTTGATCGTTTTAAATCTTCAATCAAACTATTAACTTCCTAATTGCAACTGGTTTCTAACTAATTCGTAATAACTCCCTTTTAGATTTACCAATTCTTGGTGGTTTCCAATTTCAATAATTTTTCCTTTATCGAGCACTACAATTTGATCTGCATTCATAACCGTACTTAATCGATGCGCAATGACTACAACGGTTTTGTCTTTAAAGAAAATATCCAGTTTTTGCATAATCTCCTTTTCATTATTGGCATCAAGCGCTGATGTGGCTTCGTCAAAAAACAACATTTCAGGATTTTTGTAGACTGCTCTTGCAATTAACAATCGTTGTTTTTGTCCTGTACTCATTCCTACTCCTTCTGAACCTATTTTTGTGTTGTATCCTAATGGCAATCCGGAAACATATTCTTTTATATTGGCTACGTCTGCAGCATAAACCAGTCGCTCTTTGTTAATTATATCGACACCTATGGCAATATTATTAGCAATTGTATCATTAAAAATAAATACTTCTTGCATCACCGCACCGATATTCGCTCGCCACGTTTTTTGTGCAATGTTAGATAGTTGCGTGTTAC
This sequence comes from Flavobacterium sp., assembly GCF_031422135.1. Taxonomy (GTDB): domain Bacteria; phylum Bacteroidota; class Bacteroidia; order Flavobacteriales; family Flavobacteriaceae; genus Flavobacterium. The sequence continues at coordinate 11,525 of NZ_JANOQD010000054.1, forward strand.
CAATGTTTATTTGACCACTATTGGGTTCATAAAATTTCAACAACAACTTCATTAACGTGGTTTTTCCGCTTCCGCTAGTGCCTACAATAGCCGTGATTTTATTGGCTGGAATAATCAAATTCAAACCCTCTAGTACCGAAATGTCAGATCCTAAATACCGATACGACAATTCTTTTATTTCGATAGCCACATCTTTAGGGAAATCGTGGGTTTGTGACTCTTCTTGTTGAATTTCATCTTCTTTTTCGTGAATTTCAGACAACCGCGCTAACGAAATTTTGGCATCTTGCACTTCCCGAACAAAAGAAATTAATTGCGTAATAGGACCATTCAAACTGCCTACTATGGAACTTATTGCCATCATCATTCCTAACGTAATGGAGCCATCGATAACTAATTTTGCGGAAAGAAAAATAATAAAAATATTTTTTAATTCGTTAATTACCGAAGAACCTATGGTTTGTGTTTGTTCTAAAACCAATCCTTTTATAGAAACTCTAAACAATCGTGCTTGGACATATTCCCAACCCCAACGCTTTTGTTTTTCGGCATTGTGGAGTTTTATTTCTTGCATACCATTGATAAGCTCAATAACCTTACTTTGCTCTTGGGAAACTTCTGAAAAACGTTTGTAATCCAATGCTTCTCGTCGTTTTAAAAACAAGGTTATCCAACCAAAATAAAGCAAACTTCCTGCAAAAAACACTAGAAATATTTGCACATTATAATACGCTAAAACGCCTCCCATTATAAACATATTGATAACTGAAAACAATACGTTGAGTGAGGATGTAGTTAAAATTTTTTCGATGCGATGGTGATCGTTAATGCGTTGCATAATATCGCCCGTCATTCTGACATCGAAAAAAGATATGGGTAGATTCATTAATTTGATAAAAAAATCAGAGATTAATGAAATGTTGATTCGTGTAGAAAGGTGAAGCATAATCCAGCTTCTAATGAGTTCTAAACCTGTTCTTCCTGCAAACAAAAACAGTTGCGCGAAAAGAATGAGGTAAATAAAATTGATGTTTTGATTCTGAATCCCAACATCGACGATGCTTTGAGTAAGAAACGGAAAAATCAATTGCAACAAACTACTGGCAAGCAAACCGATACTTAATTGGATAAGAAACGATTTGTAACGCAATACATATTGTGCTAACAAACCAAAACCAAGTCCTTTTTTGTCTTCTTTGTCAAATTCTGATTGGTAAAAAACTGGCGTTGGCTCTAGTAGTAATGCAATCCCTTCTTGTGTCAAATTATCTGCATTGTTGCCTATCCAGAATTTTATAAAATCTTTTTGGTTGTATTCTATCAGACCATAACCTGGGTCTGAAATGCAATATTTGTCCTTTTTTATATTATGAAGAACCACATAATGTTCTTTGTTCCAGTGCAAAATGCAAGGCAATGGCGCTTCGTCTAGTCGTTCTAGATTTAGTTTTACACCTAGTGTTCTGAAACCTATTTTCTCAGCGGCATCACTCAAGAAAAGTAAATTACTGCCCTCACGAGTGGTTTCGCTAAAATCTCTAAGGTCCTGTATATTAAGCGTTTTACCATAATGTTTGGCAATAATTTTGAGGCAAGTAGGACCGCAGTCTTTATTATCGGCTTGTATATAGTTGGGAAATTTTTTCAATTTGTTTTTTTGGATGTAAAAATAGGTAAAACAGTCTAAAAAATATTTTTTTTAGACTGTTTAAATTTAAGTCAAACTTACAATTATTATTCCCCTAATTCAAGACCTGGAGGATTGCATAAATGCCCTGGAGTACCGTATCTATAACAAACACTTCCTGAACAACAAAAACCCGCACCACATGTTCCACCTGGACCACAAGCTCTTAATCCACCGTTAATTGATTTTTGCTCATTTTTGCTTAATTGTTGAGCACCGTTTAATTTTAAAATGTTTTTTAACATAGTAGTATCATTTATTGTTTATAATTTAATTTTTTTTAACCCCTTTTTTAATACCAAAAAAACAGTCTAAAATAACTTTAGACTGTTAGAAGCAATATTATTAAAATTCAAGTTCAAGTAGTACTCTACACTCTCTTTCGGCACATTGTATCCCATAAGAAGTACATACTCCATCAACTTTACAAAGAATTTTTCCTCCTTGAATTGTTTTTTGCTCATTTTTAGTTAATTGTTGAGCACCGTCTAATTTTAAAATGTTTTTTAACATAATAGCTTAATTTATTTGTTGATTTAAAATCCAATCGTTTAGAGACACTTGGATTTTGTGTCTGCAAAATGAAAAAGTTTTTATGCTCTTTTAAAATATTAAAAACAACAGTAGCCACAAAAAAGATCTCCTCCAAGAGCATTACATTGAGCTAGCGTTTTTCTTGCAACATTTGTACAATATGATAAGGCATTGGAACATTCTCTTGTAATTCCACCATTAATTGTTTTTTGCTCATTTTTGCTTAATTGTTGAGCACCCTCTAATTTTAAAATGTTTTTTAACATAATAGTCTAATTTATTTGTTGATTTAAAATCCAATCGTTTAGAGACACTTGGATCCTGTGTCTGGTTCTCGGCCAAGAATGTTTTTTTATGAATTTTATGCTTGCGCTAAAATTTGATTTTCTTCTTTTTCTTCTGAAAAATTATTAAAGAAATATTTTAGTTCATTAATCTCGTATTCGTTAGGCAATAATTTATTATTTACTATTTTAACTGGCGTATAATTAAATTCGTTTGCTACACACCAATTGTATTGCTGGTGGATTTGATGGTTCACTTTCATTTCTAGCGTATTCATTTTCCATTTTTTGAGCCATAATTCTAAATCCATATTCTTAATGTGCCAATCTGTAATGGCACTTTCTGCATTTTCTGGATTGATGTTACTTATTGTCAATAGTGTTTCTACAACTGATTTATATGGATTTTCATTATTTTCAGGATTGATATTAAAAAGAATATTCAAAAATACACGCTCAGGAAATTTTTTGACCAAATTAAAACCATCTTCAAACGCTTTGTGGCAATGCCCGCAACTTGGACTGATAATTATGGTGAGTTGTACACTAGCTGTTCTGTTACCAAAATGCAATCCTTCGAGTTTGGAAAATCCATTTATTGCAGGAATATCTTTTGATAAGAAATTAAAAACTTCAAAATTGCGTTTGAATTTTTTTAATTCAGTTTCTCCTTTTTCGGCGTTTATTTTTGTTTCTAAAACAGGTTTTATAAACAACCACAGTGTTGTGAGGAGTATAGCAGAAAATAGAAAGCCAAATCCATTTATTGCCGCTATATTAAAAAATGATGTGGCTGTGAAACCAAAAACCAAACTTTGCATTACGATTATAAACGAAATTACCAAACACAACACACACCATTTTTTGAGTTGAAATTTTTGCAGCCAAACAGAATAAAGTATAACAGGAATTGACAGTAAACTTAACAAACCTACAATGAAAATGGTGGATTCCGGCTGCAGTAATATTGCTAAAAAGCTTACGGTAAAAAACAACAACGGCAAATCGGAAAAACCAATCCATTTGTTAATATTGCTTTTAGTAGATTTTATCACGGAATCGCAAGAAGTACTCGGGTTTATATTACAAATTTTTGATGCTATTTCGTTTTTTATCCCAAGCTTTTCTTGTATAATAAAAACACTAATCAATAAGCCTATTAAGGATGTGATTAAAAATGTTATGCTCTTAATAGTATAATTATTGTAAAAAAAAGATGTTACAATAAGTGCAAATACTGGCAAAGCATATAATAACCCGTTGGTAATTTTCACCTCGCTTTGAATTGTAGTACTTGAATTGGGCTCTATTGCGATAACAACTTGGTTCCAGCCTAAAAGGAATTCATTATAGCTTATTTTTTGTTGTTTCCCTTTTTCGTTTTCAATGATTACGTTAGTATTTGTTTTGTAAACTAAAACTACAGTATCATTATAAATTGCTAAAAAATTTACAGGCAATTCTATGAATTGTTCTTTAGGTACTTTTATCGCAATGTTTTCTATAGACAACATCGTTAACGAATCTGTTATGGCAAATACACTGGGATAATTAGGGTGTGATAAGAATAAATCTTCAAAAGAGTTTTTTAAATGTGAATATTGATTTATACTTAAATACTTTGTTACTAAATTTATCATACTTTATCTTTTAAAATTATTCAACATAAGTGAATTTTTTTTCAAAGATTAAAGGTTACTGACGTTAAAAAAAGTACTTAATTTGGTAATTTGTAAATTATAGGTAATATAATTTATAAATTGTTTAGCCATTTTTTTTCAATAAAACTGTTGATAAACAGCGATTATAATTAATTTAATACACGTTTTTATTTATTTATTTTAAAACAAATTATTTTTAAATTATTATTTTAAATTTGAGTAGTAAAAAACTAAACACATTATGAAAACAAAAAAAAATTTAATTGATTTTGAAATTAATCAATTGTCTAGAAAAGAAAGTAATACTATTTTTGCAGGTGACCCACCTAAAAGAAATGAAGTTGTAACGACACAATCCACAACTGATGGTGGATTAGTTGGTGATGAAGAGATTATAATTATACCTGTTTATGGTTTATAAAACTATATGTTTTGAGCAAAAAGAACTGGAGTGACTCCAGTTCTTTTTTTAAATGATTTGGTAAATGACGTTGCATTTTTAAACCCGACACTTTCAGCAATAGCTTGAGTTGAATATTTTCTATAGTTAGAATTTACAATCATTTGATTAATAACATAATTTATTTTTAGCTCATTAGCATATTCACTAAAACTTTTTCCGAAATTTTTATTGACTACATATGACAAATAAGTGGTGTTTGTTTTAATTTTTTTTGCGACATACTGTTGTGTGAAATTCTCCATTAAATAAGCTTCTTTATGTTCTAAATCGTTAAGTTTGGAAATAATTTCTTTCTCTTTTAGTTCGTCAATATTTAATGTGTTATTTTTATTTTTACTGATTACATCCGTTTTAGGCTCAATATTGCCATCTGGAATAACAGTAATTTTTTCTTTATTATTTCTAAATTCTTCAATTAATTCTTTTATTCGCAGTTGGGCTTTTTTCTTAGCAATGTTGTTTTTAATCAACAATACTAATACAATAATGAAAATTAAACTTAACCCGATTTTTAGAATTTTACCATACAATTCACTTTTATGATATTTATTTTGAATTATTTTCATTTCCTCATTATACTTGACATTAATCAAACTTAAATTTACTGATTTTGACTGATCTAATAATTTAGATTCGATCTTTTCGTAATTCTCAATATATGATTCCGAATGGTATAATGCTTTTTCAGGATTATTCGACTCATTATAAATTTTGGCTTGGTAATAGTTTGACAAATAAAACTCTTTAGGATATGCGTTCTTTGTTTTGTATATTGAATCCACCTTACTAAAACAAATTAATGCTTTATTATATTTTTTTTGTGTATATAATAAACACCCATAATTATAGTTTGTACTATAATATTCAAATTCGAAATTATTTTCTTTTGTAAACAGTATTATTTCTTGAAATAACTTTTCAGAATTAACATAGTCCCGTTCATTTAAGTAAATGTTAGCAAGATTAATTTGGGCTATTATTTTATTTCTGATAAAATCTTTAGAATAAACAATGCTTTTTTTGTAATAAAAGATAGCGGAATCTAATCTAGATTTTTTAGACAAATCAACATAATAAAAGTTCTCATAAAAATTTCCTAAATTAATATTGAGATTACTTTTATTGTTGTAAAATTGATCAAAATCTAATTTTGATTGATATTTGTTTAAAAATTCATCCGCTTCTTTAGCCTTTTCTATTGCTAATTTATAATTTCCAGTATCACCATAAATATTTGAGATGTTATAGCTGAATTTAATAACTTGAATAATATCATTTAGCTTTAAAGAAAGTTTTTTACCTTTTTCATATTGCAGTAAAGCATTACTTAAATTTCCCCTTTTCCTTTCAGCTAGCCCACCATAATTAAGTAAATAAGCATTAAGTTTTGTTTTGTTATTTGATTGTGGCATTTTATCTAAATAAACAAGAGCTTGTTTGTAAAATTGCTTGGATTTTATACTATCGCCTTTTAATTGATACAAATAGGACTTGATACCATAAGCAAATGATTTATGCAAATGATTATTTGACTTTTCGATTCTATTTGCGTAAATAAAAGAACTATCTACATTAGAATTTATTAACAGTCTTGATTTATCATGTAGTTTTTGATATTCTTGGTCTGTTAGGGAATAGTTGCTTTGAGAAAAGGCAATATTAGCTATAAAAAAAAACAGAACATATAGTTTAGTAGGCATCTAAATATTTTTTTACAAAAGTAATTATAAATTTACTAACCTATGCTTTCGATTATAGACAATCATTTATGGAAGCTAAAAATATTTTATATTTATGCAATCAAATCCAGAACTACATTAGGAAACAATCCCAAAACAATATTAATTAGCAAAGCCAAAACAGCTACAATTTGATACATCACTGGAACTTTTGGCAAAGCAACCTCACTTTCTTTGGTATACATCGCCAAAATAATCTTGAAGTAATACCCAACACTTATTATTGAACTAATAATCGCTACAATTACCAAAACCATCCAACCCGTTTGAACTAGTTGGTTTAATAAGAAGAATTTAGCAAAGAAACCTGAAAGAATAGGTATTCCAGCCATTGATAATAATGATGCTGTAAGTATTCCTGCTAACAAAGGGTGTGTTTTTCCAAAACCGTTAAAACTATCGATGGTTTCGTTTTCTCTATCTTTTGTTACATATAAAACCACTGCAAAGAAAGCTATTCCAGCAACAGCATACGCCGAGGCATAGTATAATAAAGTACTTGCAGCATTGTTTGTCAACAAAAGTGTCATTACCATAAAACCAGCGTGAGAAACCCCTGAAAAAGCAAACATACGTTTCACATTGTTTTGGCGTAATGCCATAACATTTCCTAAAACCATTGACGCAATAGCCACGCAAACAATTATAAGCTGAAAAGAATAGGTTTGTGTTGGTATCAAAGTCATTACTAATTTATACAATGTAGCCATAGCAACAACTTTTGCCAAGCTACTCATTGTGGCAGTTGTAAGAGCTGGAGCACCTTCATACACATCTGGCGCCCAAAAATGGAATGGAACGGTTGCAATTTTAAATAACATTCCAATAACTAAAAATACAACACCTATAAAATACCATTGCGGATAACTTTGATTATGTGTAACTTGATAAATCGTATTTAAATCGAAACTTCCTGTGGCGCCGTAAATCAAACAAATACCAAAAAGAATGATACCCGAAGCAAAAGACCCCATTAGGAAATATTTCATTCCTGCTTCGTTGCTTTTTAAATTCAAACGATTGCTTGCCGCTAAAATATATAATGCAATGGATAATACTTCAATTCCTAAAAAGAACATCGATAAATTTCCAAAAGAAACCATAGCAACCGCTCCAGCTAAAAGAAATACTTTTATGGAAACATAGTCGGAAATTTTAGTAGCTTGGTTTTTATAGAAATCGTGACTTAATGCCACCAAAAAAACAGTAATTACAATAAACAAACTAGAAAATGCTACCGAAAACTTATCGACAACCATCATATTATTGTAAAATGTTCCAAAGTGATTGTAAGCAGAGATATTAAATCCTAAAATTGCCAAAAGTCCAATAATAGTTATTGGCACAATTGCTTTTCTAGCGTTAAATATTTCAGCTAGTAATATTAAAATTCCTAATCCCGATATGGTTATAAGTGTATTCATTTTTTTTAATTTGGGATTTAGGATTTGAGATTTAGGATTTTAAAATTCCTGAATCTCAAATACTAAATCTATATATTGTTTTTTGCTTTATAGTTTGTTTATTTAACTACTACTAAACCTTATTAATTTTTGCGACAATTTCCATTAATGCTGGCGTAATCAAATCTGTAATTGGTTTTGGATACAATCCAAAAAACAACAAAACAGCGATGATTACAACAAAAACTATGGTTTCATTTATGGTAATAGATTTAAAAACTTTTGAATTTGCTTCGCCCAACATTACATGCTGAAACATTTTAAGCATATAAACGGCTCCTAAAATTATGGTGGTTCCGGCAATGATAGCAAACCAAATATTCACATTATACAAACTGTAAAGCAAAGTAAATTCGCCCACAAAATTGAATGTTGACGGCAATGCTACCGATGCCAACATTACAATCATAAGCATCGAAGCGAATTTGTTGTCTTGAATTCTAATGCCTCCCATTTCTGAAATTTCTTGCGTATTGAAACGTCTTTCGATTACTTCAGCAGCGAAAAAAAGTCCAACGACTACAAATCCGTGAGCAATCATTTGCATAACAGCACCACGCAATCCATCGATGGAAAGAGAATAAGCACCAGCCGCGATTAATCCAACGTGTGCTAGTGAGGAATAGGCCAACAGTTTCTTGATATTTCTTTGTTTCAAGGCTACAATTGATCCATAAACTACTCCAGCAATACTTAATCCGATTAGAACATTCATAAACATTTTTGCAGCCATTGGCGCGATTGGTAATTGCCAACGCAAAACGCTGTACAATCCCATTTTTAACATTATTCCTGAAAGCAACATTGTACCTACAGTTGGTGCTTTTTGATACACATTAGCTTGCCAAGTATGAAAAGGAATAATCGGAATTTTGATGGCATAAGCTAAAAACAAAGCCAAAAATATCCAAAATTGTTCTTGTTCGGTTAATTGAATGGCGTATAAATCACCAATCATTAAGCTTCCTGATTTTTGAAACAAATAAATAAAAGCAACCAACATAAACAACGATCCAGCCAAAGTATAAATGAAAAATTTAATCACCGCTTTTTTGCGTTCTTCTGCATCGCCATTACCCCAAATTAAAGCTATAAAATAAATTGGAATTAATGCCAATTCCCAGAAAATATAATACAAAAATGCATCAACACTCAAGAATGTTCCTACCATTGCAAACGACATAAACAGAACTAAAGCGTAGAAATTTTTGCTGTTTTTGTATTGGTTTCCGAAAGATGAAAATAATATTAAAGAAGTTAATGCGGTTGTTAAAAGCAACATTACTAGTGACAATCCATCTACTTTTAAGGCGATATATATATTTGGATTTGAAATCCAATTGGCTATAAAATCGGAATTGACACCTTGATTGTGTTGGTTCAAAATAAAAATCGAACCAGCAAAAGAAGCCAAACTAAAAATTAAAGCGACCGTTTTTGCCAATTTATCTCCAGCAAAAAAAGTTGCCAAAGCACCGAATAATAAGAGAATGAGTATAAAAGATACGTTCATTAGGTATAATTATTAAACTAAAAATAAATAAATTAAAATCGATGAAACTCCTAAAACAAAAGCAAAAAGATACAATCCAATGTTTCCGTTTTGAACCAGTTTCCCTTGATTTCCTATTGCATTTATCACTTTTCCTAAACCAAAAACAAATCCTGAAAGGGCAGTTTCGACATACTTTCTAAAGAAATGTGATATTTTATATAATGGATTTACAATGGCTGTATCGTATGCTTCATCAACATAATATTTGTTATATAAAACTTTAGCAATTCCTTTAATTTCAGAATCTTCCGAAGGAACTTCTGAATTTTTGATGTATTTAAAATAGGCAATTCCAATACCTACCAAAGCACCAACAGTTGCAATTCCCATCAACATATAAGCCGTTCCGTCTAAATGATGTGCTTCGTGCACTTTAGTAAACAAAGGAGCCAAATAATGATTCAACCAACTGTTTCCTGGCAAACTTATCAATCCTCCAAAGGCTGCTAAAATTGCCAAAATAATTAATGGAATGGTAATCAAACTTGGACTTTCGTGTAAATGATGTTTTTGCTCATCAGTTCCTCTAAAGGTTTTAAAGAAAGTCAAATACATCAATCGAAACATATAAAAAGCGGTCATTATAGATGCGATACTTCCTACAATCCAAAGGGTTTTATTTCCGTGGAAAGCTGTCATTAAAATTTCATCTTTAGACCAAAATCCTGCAAAAGGAAATATTCCAGAAATAGCTAGAGTGGAAATCATCATTGTCCAAAAGGTAATTGGCATATACTTTTTTAATCCGCCCATTTTACGCATATCTTGTTCGCCGTGCAATGCGTGAATCACTGATCCTGAACCCAAAAACAAACAAGCTTTAAAGAAAGCGTGTGTGATAACGTGAAAAACAGCCACTTCATAAGCACCCAATCCTAAGGCTAAAAACATCAGTCCTAATTGTGAAACGGTGGAGTAAGCCAGTACTTTTTTAATATCGTTTTGAACCAATCCTATCGATGCGGCAACAATTGCGGTAACTGTTCCCACAATTGCCATTGTCAATTGTACATCTGGCGCTATATCAAACAAAAAGTGCATTCTTGTCACCATAAAAATTCCTGCGGTAACCATTGTGGCTGCGTGAATTAATGCTGAAACTGGTGTTGGTCCAGCCATCGCATCTGGTAACCAAGTATATAATGGAATCTGTGCCGATTTTCCGCAAGCTCCAATGAATAAGCATAATGCTGCGATTGGTAATAATGTAAAATATTCTTTTGGAATATTAGAGCCAAACACCATTTTCTCTTTCATCAAATTATAGTCTAACGTATCGAAATAGTATCCCAAAATAAATATTCCAATCAACAATCCTAAATCGCCGATTCTATTCATTATAAATGCTTTTTTGGCAGCATCATTATACTCTTGGTTTTTATACCAAAAACCAATCAATAAATAAGAACACAATCCTACGCCTTCCCAACCAATAAACATTACCAAAAGATTACTTCCCATAACGAGAGTAATCATAAAGAAAACGAACAAGTTCAAATAGGCGAAAAATTTGTGCATATTCTCGTCATCGTGCATATACGAAATAGAATACAAATGAATCAACGATCCTATTCCAGTAACAAAAAGCAACCAAATAATGGACAATTGATCCAACAAAAACGAAAAATTCACATTGAAATTTTCTAATGAAATCCATTGAAATAAATCAATTTGGATTGGTTTTGGATTACCTTGAATTTGAATAAAGAAGTAAATTGTTGCCACAAAAGATACCACAACCGACAACGTTCCTATACTTCCCGAAATTGTTTTTCCTGCTTTTTTTCCGAAGAAAACATTGAATAAAAATCCTAAAAAAGGAGTTAACAATAATACTAAAGCTACATTTTTTTCCATTAGTAATTATCCTTTTAAGTTTTTTAAATTATCAATATCTATAGAACTCAAGTTTCTAAATATCGATACCAAAATTGCCAATCCCACAGCCACTTCGGCAGCAGCTACCGCCATCGAGAAAAACACAAAAACCTGTCCTTGTGCATCTTGATGATAGGTCGAAAATACTACAAACAATAAGTTTACAGCATTCAACATAATTTCGATAGACATAAACATAATAATGGCGTTTCGTCGATACAAAACCCCAAAAACTCCGATACAGAACAAAATTATACTTAAAAAAATGTAATTTTCGATTCCTATTTCTTGTAATATAGTATTCATTTTATTGAATTGTTTTTTCTTTTTTAGACAATAATACCGTTCCAATCATTGCAACGAGCAACAAAACCGATGCAAACTCAAACGGAACCATATATTCGTTAAGCAATACTTTTCCCAAAACTTTTATCGATTGATAATCTTGTCCCGAACTTTTATAGTCATCAATAATTGGCATTGTTTTTATAAAGACTGCCAACATTACAAAGCAAACCAATCCGAAAGAAACTGCCGCTGCCAATTTGGTTGCCATTTTTTTGTGAGGTTCGCCTTCTTCGTTCAAATTCATCAACATAATGGTAAACAAAAACAAAACCATAATGGCTCCAGAATAGACAATAATATGCACGATAGCCAAAAATTGGGAGTTGAATAATAAGTAATGTCCAGCAATGGTAAAAAAACAAATCACCAAATAAATGGCACTGTGAATCGGGTTTTTGCTAATAATTGTTAAAAAAGCAGTCGCCAAAGTTATGGCCGACAAAAAGTAGAATATAATTAATAAAGTACTCATTTAGTTAGCGTTTTTAAGTTGTGCATTTTTCATTGCGATATCCAAAGGCATAACCAGCTTGTCTTTTCCGAAAATAAAATCTTCTCTTTCGTAGCTTGAAGGCACCAAAACCTTAGAAGTAGTCAAGTAAATAGCGTCTTTAGGACAAGCTTCTTCACACAAACCACAGAAAATACAACGCAACATATTGATTTCATATATAGATGCATATTTTTCCTCTCTGTACAAATGCTCTTCGTTGGGTTTTCGCTCTTCCGCTTTCATTGTGATGGCTTCCGCAGGGCAAGACAAAGCACAAAGTCCACAAGCTGTACAGTTTTCACGACCTTGCTCGTCTCGTTTCAACATATGTTGCCCACGATACACAGGACTCATTTCTCGCACTTGCTCTGGATAATGAATAGTCACTTTTTTTCTAAAAAAGTGTTTGATTGTAATCAGTAAACCTTTGACGATGGCCACTAAATAAAGGCTTTCCCAAAAAGTCATTTCCTTATTGGAAACCAATTTTTTTCTACCCGATAATGATATTGTTTCTATTGACATTTTAATTTTTAGATTTGGGATTTACGATTTAGGATTTCTCCCAAATTCATACATCTATTTTTAAATCTTTTTTTATTTGAAGCTATTTCCTGCTATCCACTGCAATCTTTTTAAATTGTTATACTTCGACAAGCTCAGTATGACAATTTAAAAAGGATTTCCGTTGCTATCAGGGCTAGGGCATTCCAGTAATATTCTTATTTTTTATAACCTATTTTGTTTCTTTCTACTTTATTATCTTGTTTTTCCATCAATTCATCCAAATAAGAAAAAACCAATTCCATATTTTTATCGTGATTGATTAGTTTTTTCTTAATCATTTCCACTTCCAATTTTAAATTCAAATTATCTGTCAAAAAATCTCTTAAACTAACAAAAACTTCAATAATTTTATACTCATTTGAGTAGCTCTTTCGCTTTTTAAAACATTAGATAATTGTAAAACTCCGTGTTCTGTAAAAGCATATGGCAATTTGCGACTTCCTCCCCAACTTGAAGTCGCAATTTGCGACTTCAAGATTTCAAATTCATATTTATCTAGTTGAAACATAAAGTGATCAGGAAATTTTAATATATTTCTTTTTACCTGTTCGTTAATTCTTTTTGTTTCTACTTAATAAAGATCCGCTAAGTCAATATCTAACATTACTTTTTGATCTCTAATAAAATAAATCTTATTAGTTATTATTTCATTCGGAATAATAATATCGTTCATTTTAATTTTTTTATATGGTGTCGCATTTTGCGACACCCTTAACTTCTACTTTTAATGCTTTAAATATTATTTTATTTAGTTAGGTGGTCACAAATTGTGACCACCTAACATTCTATTTTTAAAAACTCAACACTTACTTTTAAGATTGGATGGTTGCAAATTGTGACCACCTTAAAATTTATTTATAGACTTGAGGTGTCAAATTGGCTCCTCAAGATTTTTATTTAAAAATCAACAAACAAACTCCAGTGATCATAATATTCACAATCGCTAACGGAATCAAAATCTTCCATCCCAAATGCATTAATTGATCGTATCTAAAACGAGGAATCGTCCAGCGAATCCACATATAGAAAAATATAAATCCACATATTTTAATAAACAAAGCGGCAAATCCTAAAAGGTTAGCCGTATTTACACCAACATTTTCCACCATCCATTGCATTCCAGGATAATTGTAACCACCAAAGAATAAAACAGCTAAAATTGCTGATGAAATAAACATATTCGCATATTCAGCAAACAAATAGAATCCCATTTTCATCGATGAATATTCGGTATGATAACCTCCAACCAATTCACTTTCACATTCTGCCAAGTCAAAAGGTGTTCTATTGGTTTCTGCAAAAGCACAAATTAAGAATATTAAAAACGAAACCGGTTGGTAAAAAACATTCCAATTCATTCCGGCTTGCTGCACAGATATTTCCTTAAGACTCAATGTTCCTGTCATCATCAATAAAGCAATCATAGACAATCCCATCGCTACTTCATATGAAACCATTTGCGAAGCAGCACGAACTGCTCCCATTAACGAAAACTTGTTGTTTGATGCCCAACCACCGATCATAATTCCGTAAACCCCTACTGAAATTACTCCAAAAATATACAACAAAGCTACATCAATATCAGTCGCTTGCAATTGAATATCTCTACCAAAAAGATGCAATTTGTCACCCCAAGGAATTACAGCACTCGTCATTAAAGCCGTACTCATTGCAATGGCTGGTCCAACTATAAATAAAAATTTATTAGGTGTATTTGGAATAAATTCTTCTTTAGAAAATAATTTTAATCCATCAGCAAGAGGTTGCAATAAACCGCCCCAACCAGCACGATTTGGCCCCACTCTGTCTTGCAAAAAAGCAGCTACTTTACGTTCTGCCCAAGTGGAATACATCGCCATTAGCATTGTTAGAGCAAATACAACTAATATAACAACACTTTTTTCTATTATAAATGTACTATCCATTTTTCTTAGAATTTATTAAGTTGCCATCAATTTTTTCGTTGTAATCTATTTCTGCCATACTTATTTTTTTTCGGTCTTCGTCTCTACCTTCCAATATGAATTTTTCGGTAGCAATTTCGACTTTTTCTAATTTTTGAGTATAATTATTTTGTCCAATAACCGAATCTTTCTCTACTTTTCTTGGTCCTTCGATAGTCCAATCTTCCACATTTTTATGATCAAAACGACAACCGTTACAAATAAATTCGTCTACTTCATGGTACTCATCTTTTCTACCTGTTACACGTTGAATTTCCCCGCCAAACATCCAAACGGTGGTTTTTCCACAACATTTGTCGCAATCTCTATGAGCATTGTAAGGTTTATTGAACCAAACACGCGATTTGAATCGGAAAGTTTTATCAGTCAATGCGCCAACTGGGCACACATCAATCATATTTCCAGAAAACTCATTATCAATTGCTTTAGAAATTGCAGTCGAAATATTTGCGTGATCGCCACGATCCATTACGCCGTGAACTCTATCGTCGCACAATTGGTCTGCTACTTGAACACAACGTTGGCACAAAATACAACGATTCATATGCAGTTGAATATTCGGACCAATATCTTCTGGTTCAAATGTTCTTTTTTCTTCTATAAAACGTGATTTTGGATTGCCGTGTTCGAAGCTTAAATTCTGCAAATCGCATTCTCCTGCTTGATCACAAACGGGACAATCTAGTGGATGATTAATCAATAAAAATTCTGTTACCGATTTTCTAGCTTCTTGAACTCTTGGTGATGCTTTGCTGGCTATTTCCATTCCGTCTTGACAACCAGTTACACACGATGCCATTAGTTTTGGCATAGGCCTTGGGTCGGCTTCGCTACCTTTGGTTACATCAACCAAACAACAACGACATTTGCCGCCGCTTCCTTTTAGCTTTGTATAATAGCACATGGCTGGTGGAACTACTTCGCCTCCAATCATTCGTGCTGCTTGCAAGATTGTTGTTCCTGGTTCTACTTCTATACTTTGTCCGTCTATGGTTACTTTCATTCTATAATTGTTTAAAAGTTTTAAGTTTTAAGTGTTTCCACTTCCAACTTCCAACTTCTGACTTTTAAATTATACTGTTAATTTAGAAACCAAATGTTTCACTTTTTCAAATGGCTCATTCACAAAATGGTCTCTATTTTTTATTTTTTCTGGAAAACGAACGTGGTATTCAAATTCTTCTCTAAAATGACGAATAGCAGCAGCCACTGGCCACGATGCCGCATCACCTAAAGGACAAATTGTATTTCCTTCAATTTTAGATTGAATATTCCACAACAAATCTATGTCTTCTTCTCGACCTGTTCCAGTTTCTATTCTATGCAATATTTTTTCTAACCAACCTGTTCCTTCACGACAAGGTGTGCATTGTCCGCACGATTCGTGATGGTAGAAACGAGCAAAATTCCAAGTATTTCTTACAATACAAGCTCTATCGTCATACACAATAAATCCGCCAGAACCCAACATTGAACCTGTTGGAAAACCACCGTCTGACAGGCTTTCATAAGACATTAATCGATCTTCGTTATTGGCAGTTTTGTAAATTAAATTTGCAGGCAAAATAGGTACTGAACTTCCGCCTGGCACCAAAGCTTTTAAAGGTCGATTGGTTGCCATTCCGCCACAATATTCATCTGAATTGATAAAATCGTAAACCGTAATTCCCATTTCGATTTCGTAAACACCCGGATTTTTGATGTTTCCTGAAGCTGAAATTAATTTGGTTCCTGTAGAACGACCTATTCCTATTTCTGCATATTTTGCTCCTGAATTGTTGACAATCCAAGGCACAGCGGCAATAGTTTCGACATTGTTTACCACAGTTGGGTTGGCCCACAGTCCTGAAACTGCTGGAAATGGTGGTTTGATACGAGGATTGCCTCTTTTACCTTCCAACGATTCAATTAATGCTGTTTCTTCGCCACAAATGTAAGCTCCAGCACCAACGTGAACATACAATTCTAAATCAAAACCTGATCCTAATATATTTTTTCCTAACCAACCCGCGGCTTTTGCTTCGGCAATGGCGCGTTCTAAAATTTTGTACACCCACATATATTCTCCACGAATATAGATGTATGATAAATTTGCACCCAGAGCATAACTCGAAGTAATCATTCCTTCGATTAATAAATGTGGCATAAACTCCATCAAATATCGATCTTTGAATGTTCCTGGTTCCGATTCGTCGGCATTGCAAACTAAATATCTAGGTTTACCCGATTTTTTATCGATAAAACTCCATTTCATTCCCATTGGAAATCCTGCGCCACCACGACCTCGAATTCCTGAAGTCTTTACTTCTTCGACTACCTCGTCTGGTGTTAAGGTTTTTAAGGATTTTTCTACGGAAGTGTATCCGCCATTTTGACGATATACTTCGTAGGTTTTGATTCCTGGAATGTTTATTTTATCTAATAATATTTTCTTTGACATAATTATTTATCGTGTAAAGTGATTTTTCCTTCTTTACAATCAAATACTAATTGATCTATTTTTTCTTTTGTTAGATGTTCTTGGTAAAAATCGCCCAATTGCATCATCGGAGCATATCCGCAAGCACCCAAACATTCTACACCACGCACTTCAAAAAGTCCATCTGGTGTTGGTTCGCCAACTTTTACACCCAATTTATTGCAAGTATAATCCATTAAATCTTCAACGCCATTCAAGCAACAAGGGGAAGTTTGACAAAACTCAAACATAAATTTACCAACTGGTCTGCGGTTATACATCGTGTAAAACGAAACTACTTCATAGACTTCAATAGGTTTTATGTGCAAAATTTCGGCTACTTTGTCTTGCAGTTCGATACTCAACCAATTGTCGTGTGCGTCTTGAACTTCGTGCAAAACAGGCAATAATGCTGATTTGCGTTTGTCGTCTGGATAATGACTAATGAGTTCATTAATGCGAGCCATCAATGATTCGGTCATTTTTATTTCTTGTTTGATATGCGTTTTCTCCATATTCTTTTCTTTTAACCACAAAGTGCACTAAGAAGGCACAAAGTTCACAAAGATTTATTTTCTAGAATCAAAATTTTTAATTTTTAATTCTCAATTTTTAATTATACTTACGCGTCCAATTCTCCTGCAATTACATTCAAACTTGACAATATTACAATTGCATCCGATAACATTGAACCTTTTATCATTTCTGGATAGGCTTGGTAATAGATAAAACAAGGTCTTCTAAAATGCAAACGATAGGGCGTTCTGCTTCCATCGGTTACCAAATAAAATCCAAGTTCTCCGTTTCCACCTTCTACAGCGTGATATATTTCAGCCACTGGAACAGGCACTTCACCCATTACAATTTTGAAATGATAAATTAATGATTCCATACTATTGTACACATCTTCTTTAGGAGGAAGGTAATAGTCTGGAACATCGGCGTGATAAACATTTCCTTCTGGCATTTTTTCTAATGCCTGACGAATAATACTCAAACTTTCCCAAACTTCGGCATTACGAACGCAAAAACGATCGTAAGTATCGCCTGATTTTCCTACTGGAACGATAAATTCGAAATCTTCATAAGAAGAATATGGTTCAGAAACACGAACATCATAATCGACACCAGCTGCACGAAGGTTTGGTCCTGTAAATCCGTAAGCCATTGCTTTTTCGGCAGTTATTGCTCCAACATTGACTGTTCTATCAATAAAAATTCTATTTCTTTCGAATAGGTTTTCAAATTCTTTCCAACAAACTGGAAATTCCTCCAAGAATGTATTTAATAATTCAAATGCTTTTGGAGACCAATCTCTTTCGAAACCGCCTATTCTACCCATATTGGTTGTCAATCGGGCGCCACAAATTTCTTCATATATTTCGTATATTTTTTCTCTAAACTGGAATACATACAAGAAACCTGTATAAGCACCAGTATCGACACCAAGAATCGAGTTACATATAATGTGGTCAGTAATTCGAGCCAATTCCATTACAATAACTCTTAAATATTGAGCCCGTTTTGGCACTTCAATATCTAATAATTTTTCTAATGTCATCCACCACGCCATATTATTGATAGGCGACGAACAATAGTTCATTCTATCTGTTAATGGTGTAATTTGGTAAAACGGACGATTTTCGGCAATTTTTTCAAATGCACGGTGAATATAACCTATGGTTGGTTCGGCATCAATAATGCGTTCGCCATCCATCAGCAAAATATTTTGAAAAATTCCGTGTGTTGCTGGATGCGTAGGTCCCAAATTTAGAATCGAAAGTTCGCTTCCATCATCGTTTAGTTTCTCTTTGATTAATTTAGCATATCGATGCTCTGGTGGTAATAATAGTTCTGACATAATTTATTACGAATTAATCGTTGTTCTTCCAAAAAATCGATCGTCTTTATCTGTTCTTCCTGAATCCTCCATTGGGAATTCTTTTCTCATTGGAAAAGAAATCATTTCATCCATATTCAAGATTCGTTTTAATTGTGGATGACCAATGAAATTGATTCCGTAAAAGTCCCAAGTTTCACGTTCCATCCAATTGGCACATAAAAATATATTGGAAATTGTTTTTATTTCTGGATTTTCACCATTCAAAAAACATTTAATTCTAATTCTTTTGTTTTCAATCCAATTGTGCAAATGATAAACGACTGCAAACTGCCCGTTCACATCGCTATCTGGATAATGAATGCCACAAACATCTGTTAAAAAATGGAAATTTAATGCTTCTTCATTTTTTAAAAATAGAATTACTGGAGTTATTTGGTCTGAATCTACTTCAAAAGTAAAAATGTCTTTTTCTTGACGAAAATGCATTACACTTTCAGCGAATGTTTCGGTTAATTTATCTTGAATTTGAGTATTTTCTAAAGCCATTTTCTTATTTAATGTTATAAGATGCTAAAAGTTCTTGGTATTCTGGTGAGCTGCGACGACGAACTGACTCTGATCTAACCAATTCCTGCAATTTCATTACACCATCTACAATTTGCTCTGGACGAGGCGGACAGCCAGGCACATAAACATCGACTGGAATTACTTTATCAATTCCTTGCAAAACCGAATACGTGTCAAAAATTCCGCCTGATGAAGCACAAGCACCAACTGCAATAACCCAACGTGGTTCTGCCATTTGCTCATATACTTGACGTAATATAGGTGCCATTTTTTTAGAAATCGTTCCCATAACCATCAGCATATCCGCTTGACGAGGAGAAAAACTCACTCTTTCTGACCCAAAACGTGCTAAATCGTAATGCGATGCCATTGTTGCCATAAATTCGATTCCACAACAGGAAGTCGCAAAAGGCAATGGCCACATAGAATTGGCACGAGCCAAACCTACTACGTCATTAAGTTTTGTAGCAAAAAAACCTTCTCCTGTTACTCCTTCCGGAGCTTCTACTATGTTTATATCTGAACTCATTTTATAAAAATTATGAATTATGAATTATGAATTATGAACGGTAGATTATAAAATCGTAATTCGTAATTTTTAATTCGTAATTGATTAATCCCACTCTAAGGCTTTCTTCTTTATGATATAGAAAAACCCAACTAATAATAATGACATAAAAATCACCATTTTAATCATCCCTTCTTCTCCCAATTCCTTAAAATTGATTGCCCAAGGATACAGAAATATAACCTCGACATCAAAAAGTACAAATAAAATGGCAACCAAAAAATATTTTACTGAGAACGGAATACGAGCATTTCCAATGGAATCGATTCCGCTTTCAAAATTTTTATCCTTATTAACCGAGGATCTACTTGGTCCTAATTTACCTGAAATTATAATAGTTCCAACAACAAATCCTACAGCGAGTAGCATTTGCATCAAAATTGGAAAATAATCTAATTGATTTGATTGCATTTGAAAAAATTAAAATAACAACTACAAAGATACGTGGCTGGAATTAAATCGCAATAAAATTTCACTTTTTCCATCAAAAAAAATCAATATAACTCTTATTTTTAATGCTTCTAAATAAAATACTTTATAAGTGTTATTTTTTTAAGAACTGTTTATCATTGCAATTTTTATATTATTTAATGCTATCAATTAATGCATTTTTAAAAATAAAAAATAAATTTTAAAAAATAAAAAAAATTAACAAAATCGGTATGCATTTTGATGTATTTTTAATGAAAAATTAACCAATTATTTACTCTTAATTCTTTATTCAAAATGAAAACGAAAAATCTTGTTTGGGTGTTTGTTACTTTTCTTATTTTTCAAGCGTGTGGTAGAAAATCAGCTGCCGATTTTAATTCAGATTTTTCGTTATTTAAAGGCATAATTTCAAATTTTACGGGAGGAATAGTCTCGGCTGGATCAGATATTCGAGTTGTGCTTGCTTTTGATAAAAAAGAATGGACTGCCAATCAAGTTTTGGATGATGATTTATTTGACATATCACCAAGTGTAAGTGGTAAGGTTGTGGCACTTTCTCCAAATACTATTGCTTTTATTCCTAAAGAAAAATTAGATCCAGATACCGAATATCAAGTGACTTTCAAAGTCGACAAAGTGGTAACACTGGATGAAAAAAGCAAAGATTTAGCAGTATTTAATTTTACCCTTAAAACAGTAAAACAAGACTTTTTAGTCACTACCGAAGACATTCAGTCTTACGGTAAAGATTATCAATATTTGAATTGTACTCTAAAAACAGCCGATAATCTCGATTTTGAAACGGCTCAAAAATTGGTTACTGCTGAGCAAGATGGTAAAAAATTAGCCTTAAAATTTTCCAAATCCTCAAGTACAACTACTGAATTCAAATTTATTGTTGACAGCATTCAACGTTTTGACAATGATAGTAAAATAGAAATTTTGTACGATGGAGATGATTTCGATATTGATCAAAAGGGCAAAATAGAGTACACAATTGTAGGTAAAGACAATTTTAAAGTGGTTGATGTTTCCATTCCTGAAGGTGACAATCAAACCTTGTTAATTAACTTTTCTGACGCTTTACAAAAAGGGCAAGATTTCAAAGGATTGGTTAATATTCAAAACGCAAAAAATTTAAAATTTGCTACAGAAGGAAATGTTCTGAAAGTTTTTTTTAATAATGATGCAGTTACAGATAACGCTCCAGCTCCAATTATTGAGGCAGTTGCAGAAATTGCTCAAACTACTATAGATACATCAGCTGTAGAAGCTGTCGCTGTAGATTCCACAGCTACTGATGTGGTCGATGCCACTACTGAAGTGGTAGCTTATGTTGAACCTATTCAAGAAACCACAACACCTGAACAGGTGATGTCTGGACAAGTTTTGGTAGAAGTTTTTCAAGGTGTTGAAAGTGAAAATGGGTACAAAATGAAACAGAATTTTTCTACTTCTATTTCATTCGACCAAATTAAACCTAGTGTAAAGTTTACCAAAAACGGCACTATTCTACCTAGTTCAAACAACTTAAAACTCAATTTTGAAGCGGTAAATTTAAGTGCTGTTGATGTTAAGGTTTATAAAATATACAAAAACAACATTCTACAATTTTTGCAATACAATCAGCTGAATGGCTCTCAAAATTTGAAGAAAATTGCACAGCCTATTGCAAAATCAACTATAAATTTAAAAGAAAACAAATTAGTCAATTTTGGCGAATGGAACACATTTGCACTTGATTTATCAAAGATAATTATGCCAGAACCTGGCGCCATTTATCGCGTCGAGTTTTCGTTTAAGAAAAAGTATTCCTTATATAAATGTAAAGGATCTGAAGAAGATGAAAATGTAGCCGATGAAGATGAAGTAGATGAAAATGATGTGAATTATAGTGGCAATAGTTACGACGATTATTATTATGAAGATTACAGCTGGCGCGAAAGCGAAGATGCTTGCACACAATCTTACTTTTACAATACTACCATTGGAACCAATATTCTAGCCTCAGATTTGGGTGTTATTGCCAAACGTGGCGAAAACAAATCGTATTTATTTGCCGTAAACAACATTGTCACAACGGAAACGGTTTCTGGTGCAAAAGTAGAATTGTTCAATTTTCAACAACAAAAATTAGCAAGCGAATCTACAGATGGCGACGGAATTGCAAAATTTGAATTGGATAAATTCGCCTATTTCGCGATAGTTTCGCAAGGAGATCAATCTACATATGTAAAATTGGATGATGGAAATTCGTTGTCTGTCAGCAATTTTGATGTCGCTGGTGAAGCTTTGCAAAAAGGATTGAAAGGCTTTATTTATGGAGAACGTGGTGTTTGGCGTCCAGGCGATAATTTGTATTTATCATTCATTTTTAACGATGCAGCAAACAAAATACCAAATACGCATCCTATCAAATTTAGATTGACCAATCCAAACGGAAAAATCACCTATCAAACGGTTCAAAAATCAAATGAGTTGAACCATTATAGCTTTATAGTTCCAACAAATGCAGACGATCCGACTGGAAGTTGGGAAGCTATGGTGAATGTTGGTGGAGCGAAATTTTATAAAAATATAAAAATTGAAACAATCAAGCCCAATCGTTTAAAAATTAAAAATGTTTTCAAAAACGAAGTGCTTTCAGCATCTTATCCAAACAATGCTGATTTACAAGTAAATTGGCTTCACGGTGCGGTTGCCAAAGATTTACGAGTAGAAATGCAAGCCAAATTCTCACAACAAATTACTACTTTCAAAGGACTTGATAAATATGATTTTGATGATGAAGTACGTCAGTTTAGCACTGAAGAAATCAATGTTTTTTCAGGAAAAGTAGATGCAAACGGAAAAGCATCGATAAATATTGATCCTAAATTGCAAGGGCAAGCGCCAGGAATGTTGCGTGCTGCTTTTATGACTAAAGTGTATGAAGAAGGAGGCGATTTTAGTACCGATGTAATGTCGACAACTTATTCTCCGTATAAAACGTATGTAGGGCTAAAATTGCCAGCGTTAACCAAATATGAGATGCTTGAAACCAGAGCCAATAATCGTTTTGACATTATTACTGTCGATGAAAATGGTCGTCCAAAACCAGTTAGAAATCTAGAAGTAAAAGTTTTCAAGGTAGAATGGCGTTGGTGGTGGGATTCATCAAACGATAATTTATCGAATTACAATTCATCAAACGCAACCACATCTTACAAAACTTTTAGAGTTAACACTGATTCAAGCGGAAAAGGAAGCATACAATTTGCGGTTACTGATGAAGAATGGGGACGTTATTTGATTCGAGTTATGGATACCAATGAAGGTCACGCCACTGCACAAACCGTGAATATCGATTGGCCCGCTTGGTCTGGAAAAACCAGAAATACCGATGCTTCAACGGCCAATATGTTGGTTTTTTCTACTGATAAAAAGAATTATGAAGTAGGTGAAAAAGCGCAAATATCATTTCCCTCAAGTGAAGGAGGACGTGCATTAATTTCTATTGAAAATGGCGCAAAAGTCGTAGAAACCATTTGGGCGAAAACCCAAAAAGGGGAAACCAAAGTCGAAGTTCCTATTACAGCTGCAATGGCGCCCAATGTATATTTCAACATTACATTATTGCAACCGCATGCATCGACCAAAAACGATTCGCCAATAAGAATGTACGGCATTATTCCTGTGGAAGTTATCAATAAAAATACGATTCTTGAACCTAAAATAGTAATGCCCGATGTTTTGAAACCAGAACAAACATTTAGCGTTAATGTGAGTGAAAAATCAGGAAAAGCTATGACTTATACTATTGCGGTTGTCGACGAAGGTCTGTTGGATTTAACTCGTTTTAAAACCCCTAATGCTTGGGATAGTTTCTATGTTCGAGAAGCTTTAGGCGTAAAAACTTGGGACATTTACGATGATGTAATTGGGGCATATGGCGGAAAAATAAATCAGATATTTAGTATTGGTGGTGATCAAGATTTGGGTGGTGGCAAAGCCAAAAAAGCCAATCGTTTCAAGCCAGTTGTGGTGTATCTTGGTCCATTCAAATTAGGAAAAGGAGACACTGAAACGCATCAAATAAAATTACCTAAATACATAGGTTCGGTAAGAACAATGGTTGTGGCTGGCGATGCTACAACAAGCGCATACGGAAGTGTCGAAAAAGCAACGCCTGTTCGTAGTCCATTAATGGCTTTGGCTTCGTTGCCACGAAAAATTTCTCCATCAGAAAAAGTGACAATTCCTGTTACCATTTTTGCAATGGAAAATCACGTAAAAAATGTTTCAGTACAAATTAAAACAAGTCCAGGATTAAAAGTCATTGGAAAATCTACTCAAAGCTTAACATTTTCAAGTCCAGATGAGAAAATGACTTATTTCAATTTAGAAGTTGGAGCCACAACAGGCATCGCAAAAGTGCAAGTGATTGCTACTTCTGGAAATGAAAAATCTACTTATGATGTAGAAATTGATATGACCAATCCAAATCCTGTTACTAATACTTTCACAGATATTGTTTTAGAACCCAATAGTTCCGAAACTATCTCTTGGAAAACTTTTGGTGTGACTGGAAGCAATAAAGCCAGAATTGAAGTTTCCTCAATGCCGTCTATTAATTTTAATGGAAGATTGCAATATTTAATTCAATATCCTCACGGCTGTGTCGAGCAAACTACTTCATCGGTTTTCCCACAATTGTATTTGAGTGATATTGCCGATATTGATGCCAGTCGTAAAGCAACCATTCAGAAAAATGTAACGGCTGGGATTACAAAATTATTTGGATTTCAAGTATCAAATGGTGGCTTTTCTTATTGGCAAGGCGATTCGTCTCCAGACGATTGGGGAAGTTCGTATGCTGGACATTTCTTAGTGGAAGCCGAGAAAAAAGGCTATGTATTACCTATTAATTTAAAATCAAAATGGATTGGCTTCCAGCAAAAAGAAGCTAAAAAATGGCGTTTCGAACCTAAATATGGCAACGATTTTGCGCAAGCCTACCGTTTATACACCTTAGCATTGGCCGGCTCTCCCGATTTATCATCTATGAACAGATTACGGGAAACCAACGGAATATCCAATGAAAGTAAATTGCGATTGGCAGCTTCCTACGCTTTGGCTGGACAAAAACAAGCAGGAATGTCATTGTTGTTAAAATCTAAAATCGATGAGGATTATGACAACAATTACCGCTATTATTATTACGGTTCAAGCGATAGAAATCGTGCAATGACTTTGGAGACTTTAATTTTATTAGGTCAAAAACAGAAAGCATTTACAACCGCAACGAAACTCGCCAAGCAAATGTCGACTGACCAATGGATGAGCACACAAACTACAGCTTATTGCTTGTATTCGATGTCAAAATTTGCACAATTTAATGGTGGAAAAGGAATTGATATTCAGTTTGTGAATGGTGGAAAATCGTATATGGTAAACACCAATAAAACATTAGCCGAAAGAAATCTGGCAATAAAAACAGGTTCAAACGGTCTGAAAATCAAGAATAATAAAAACAATACTTTGTATGTTCGTGTTTTAAACTCTGGAATACTTCCTGTGGGTCAAGAGCAAACTGCTCAAAACGGATTGAGTGCCAATGTGGTTTTCAAAAACAGAAAAGGTAGCGTTATAAATGTTTCAAAAATCAATCAAGGTACTGAATTTGTTGCCGAAGTAACCATCAAAAATTTGAAAAATGAAAGGGTTGAGAACGTTGCCTTATCACAAATTTTACCTTCAGGATTCGAAATTGTAAATACTCGTTTTACCGATTTTGGTGATGCTACAAATAATGTTGCCGACTATATTGACATTCGCGATGATAGAACCAATTTCTATTTCCCACTAAAATCTGGCGAGACCAAAACGTTTAGTGTTTTGCTAAATGCTTCTTATCTTGGAAATTATTATTTACCAGGATTGCAATGCGAAGCGATGTATGACAATACTTTTTTGGCGAGAACAAAAGGAAAATGGGTTGAAGTTGTGAAATAATTTTGATTGAATTTCCAACAGGTTTACATCTCCTAACAGGTCTTTTTTCGACCTGTTAGGAATTATAAAACAAGAAACCACAAATTAAAAAGAAACCTAACAGGTTCTGAAAACCTGTTAGGAAATCAAAAAAAGATATTAAAACAGTCTTGAAAACAAAACTCAAAGCGTTTCTACAACGCATTTTAAATTATGTAAAAAGTAACAAAAAAAAATCAGCAGTATTTTTTTTACTATTACTGATTTATTATTTTTCCTTGCCAAGAACCTTATTTCAAGAACCATATTCCACAGTAATTGAAAGTAAAGAAGGAGAATTGCTAGGCGCAAAAATTGCACGTGACGGACAATGGCGATTTCCAGCACAAGATAGCATACCCAATAAATTCAAAAAATGTATTGTCTATTTTGAAGACGAATATTTCTACAAACACCCTGGATTTAATCCAGTGGCGATGGTCAATGCCATCAAAGAAAATAGAAAAGCAGGAAAAATAGTTCGTGGCGGAAGCACACTCACACAACAACTGATTCGTTTATCAAGAAAAGGAAAAGGCAGAACTTATTTTGAAAAAATAATCGAAATTATTCTATCAACACGTTTAGAACTTCGTCATTCTAAAAACAAAATTCTAGAATTATATGCCGCTCACGCTCCTTTTGGAGGAAATGTAGTGGGTTTGGAAATGGCTTCGTGGCGATATTTTGGTGTGCAATCGCATCAATTGTCGTGGGCAGAAAGCGCGACATTGGCAGTTTTACCCAATGCGCCAAGTTTGATTTATCCTGGGAAAAATCAATTGAAATTACTCAAAAAACGCAATGCATTATTATTAAAATTAAAGAATAAAAGTATTATTGATAGTCAAACTTATGATTTGGCCATTGAAGAACCTTTGCCTCAAAAACCGTATGATTTACCTCAAATTGCGCCACATTTGTTACAAAGAGTAGCAACAAATGATGAAGGAACTCGATTAAAAACTACTTTAGATATCGCTTTACAAAATCGAGTGAATCAGATTGCTAAATACTATTACAATCAGTACAAACAAAATGAAGTCAATAATTTGGCTATAATTGTTATTGATGTAAAAACTAGAAATATAATGAGTTATATGGGGAATTCACCAACAGATTTGAACCATCAAAAAGATGTTGACATTATTGATGCTCCAAGAAGTACCGGAAGTATTCTAAAACCATTATTATACGCAGCAATGTTGGACGAAGGCGAATTGTTACCCAATACTTTAATTGCAGATATTCCCACGCAAATTTCAGGATATACTCCACAAAATTTCAATTTGACTTTTGATGGCGCTGTTCCAGCACACAGAGCATTGTCACGTTCTTTGAATATTCCATCAGTGTTGATGTTGCAAGATTATGGAGTGAATAAATTTTACGAAGAATTACAAAAATTCAATTTGCGAGACATTTCAAAACATCCAGATCATTACGGATTATCACTAATTTTGGGTGGAGCGGAAAGTAATTTGTGGGATTTGTGCCGAACCTATGCTGGAATGTCGTCAACCGTGAATTATTTTAATGCTAATAATGGAAACTATAGAATCAATGAATTTACAGAACTTAATTATGATAATGACTTCTCACCAGATTTTGGATCAGATAGCAAACAAAAAACCATTTTGGGAGCTGGAGCCATTTGGCAAACCTACAATGCTATGGAAGAAGTCAATCGTCCAGAAGGTGACGAAGCTTGGAAGTTCTATGACAGTTCACTCAAAATTGCTTGGAAAACAGGCACCAGTTTTGGCAATCGTGATGCTTGGGCCATTGGCACCAATTCAAGATATGTAGTAGGCGTTTGGGTTGGGAACGCTTCAGGAGAAGGTCGACCAACTTTAACTGGCGTGGCTAGTGCAGCTCCTATTTTATTTGATGTTTTTAATTTATTGCCAAGACAAAAATGGTTTGCAACGCCACTTCAAGATATGGAAGAAGTAGAAATATGCAAATTGAGTGGGCATTTGGCACAAGATGATTGCCCAAAAATCAAACAATTGGTTTCTTTAAAAGGGAAAACAACCAGCATTTGTCCATATCATAAAACTGTTCATTTAGATATTACAGAGAAATTTAGAGTGAATAGCAGTTGTGAAAACATTGAAAATATAGTCACTAAAAAATGGTTTGTTTTGCCACCTGTAATGGAATGGTATTATAAAAGCCAACATATTGAATACCTATCGATGCCGCCATTTAAAGAAAACTGTACAGGAACAATCACCGCAACTATGGATTTTATTTATCCAAAAACGAACAATAAAATTTATCTAACCAAAAATTTTAATAGCGAAATCCAACCTGTAATTTTAAAAGTGGCACATTCGCAACGGGAAACCGAAGTTTTTTGGTATGTGGATAATGTGTACAAAGGCTCGACAAAAACTTTTCACGAAATGCCCATTATGCCAAGTGAAGGTTTTCATTATATTACGGTTGTTGATGAAAGTGGATATGAGATTAGAAAGAAAATTGAGATTTTGAGGGAGTAGTTTAAAAAAATATTTTGTACTATTGCGAAAAATATTTTTCAATAAAATAAGTGAATTTGAAATGAGTTACATTACCGATATTAAGGATTTATTATCAAAAAAATATTTTTTTTTAGAGAAGACATTTAAGGCAAATTTCATCAAAAGTTTTATTTTATCGGCTTTTTTTGTGGTGTACTTATTTTTAATTGTTAATAATGAGACCATTCCTTTTCAATATATTTTACCAACTTATTTAGGTTTTGGAGTTATTTTGTATATCACATTTATATTCTCATTTTATTATATTCCAAAATATATGATTAAGGTTTTATATGATGACTTGAGTGTCAAAAAATATTTATTTTGGCTAACGATAACTTTATTTTTCGGCTATCTTTTCAGTTATATCTATCATAGTTTTATTTATAGTAATGAATTGTCCGTAAAGAATTTTTTATCTTTTATTTTGAAATTTGTTTCTTTAGTTTTTCCATTAACATTAATAATTTTACTACTAGATTATATTTCTTCATTAAAGAATAAGATTTATGACATAGAATCAATTAATAGATCTATTGCAAAACACAATAAAGAAAACATTATTTTAGAAACTAACTGTTCAGAACGATTATATAGTTTTCAAAGTGATAATAAATCTGAAAAACTAACACTCCAAACTAACAAGGTTTTATTTGTGAATGGAGCCGATAATTATGTAGACGTTCACTTTATTAATGAAGAAAATGCATACGAACGAAGATTAATAAGAAGTAAAATCAAAACAATTGAAACAGATATCTTGAATGATTTTTTAACCAAAACACATCGTTCTTATTTATGTAATCTTAATTTAGTAAGTAAAATTTCTAAAGACTCTGGAAGTTATTTTTTGCATTTTGCTTACATTGAAAATAAGATTCCAATTTCGGCAATGTTTACCGAAGATGTGTTAAACACATTAAACAGTAGTGTTATTGCAAACTAAATTCACCCAAAAATTTGCATTTCGTCCCGAAAACACAAATTTCATACCTAAAAACATAGATTGACCACAAAGATTTTTTTATAACATCTTGCAGAGATATTTTTGCTAAAAAATAACTCTAAAAAACATTTTATGATGAAAATTTTCAAGAAATCAGTGTTAAAAAAAACATTCCATTTTCTATTAATTACACTATTTTTAAATAGTTGTTCAACTTCTAGAAAAATTGAATTAGCAAAAAAAGGCAATGTTGAAAACAAAGAATATGTTACCGAAATCCCTTTTAAATACATTAATAATCATATTTTTATTGATGTAAATATTAACAACAAAACCTACAATTTCCTTTTTGATACAGGTGCAGAATTTAATGTAATTGACGAAGAAATAGTTAATGAATTCCAATATAAAACAATTAGTGAAGTAAAAGCAAGTGGAAATTCATTTTCAACTCAAAAAGTGAAATTGATTGAAATTCCTAAAATAAGTTTGTCAAATGTTGATTTTTTAAATACTGGTGCAATAATCCAAAACATACCAATTAAAAAACATTATGGCTGTTTTGAGGTTAACGGATTGATTGGTAATAACTTAATGAGGAAAGCAAATTGGCAAATAGATTATAAAAATAAGGTTATTAGAATTACTGACGATTTAAAAAGAATCAAAATAAGTGAAAAGGCTATACCAATAAAAATGAATGCGAAAATTACTGGAAATATTTACTTTGACGTAGGCATTAATGGAGTTTTTTCAAAATTTACATTTGACACAGGTTCTAACTGGAAAATTACGACTAGTTCTAAAAAATTTCAATCATTTCAGGATAAAAGCAAAAAACTAGAATTTCTTAAACTAGGAAATGAATATGAATTTATTGCTGATGTAGTTAGTCTAGACAAAATCAATATAGAAAAACAAATCATTACATTAGAAAATGGAAATCATTCATTGTTAGGAAATCGATTTTTTGAAAATTATACTTTAACAATTGACTGGAAAAAAGATATTGTCTTTTTTGATCCAGTTAATGAAATAAAAGAAGACAAATTGAGTTCCTTTCAATTAAGCCTTAGTTTAAATTACAAAGAAAATTCAATTGTTGTAAATAATTCTTGGACAGAGTATAAATTAGATTTCGAAATTGAGAATGGAACAAAAGTTTCAGCTATTAATAAGATTGATGTATCAAAGTTTAACAAACAAGAACTTTGTGATTTTTGGGAAAACAAACGAAAAGAAATATTTAACAAACAAAATATTGAAATAGAATTTTTAGATAAATCAGGAATAAAAAAAGTAACCTTGACTAAAAAACAGTTACTTCCAAAACTAATCCCCTAGCCCAGATTACTTCACATACTATCTGTTTTTTATTAGAGTTCAGTGAACTTCGTTTGCAGTGAAAAGCTTTTTTGAAATCAGTTTTTAGTTTTTTTATACTGGCAAAGCGACCAAAGGAAGCTCTTTTCAGGATTTAAAAAAGGCAAACTGATGCAAAAAACTTGCAACGAATAGCTGGATTAGCTTCAAAAAATTTTTAAGAAAATAAAGACATAAAAAAAACCGCCAATCTAAAGAAAGGCGGTTTTTGCATTATTGTTTAATTTCATTTCCTTGATTGTCATTAAAATGATATTCAAGGTACGTGTAAGCGTCACGTGGAATTATTTTTACCCATTTTTTGTGTTCAAAAAACCATTTTGAACGTAATGATGGGAACCCTTTAGTAAGGTAAGCGGCTATAAATGGGTGAACGTTGAGGATCACTTTTTTATGCAACTTGATAATGCTTTCTAGATCGGAAGTGATTTTATCAATGATTAGTATTGGAGCTTCTACTTCTCCATTTACATTGTTTGGATCTTCTTCACGAGTTTCAATATTAACCTCTGGTCGTACTCTTTGTCTGGTTATTTGAACCAATCCAAATTTACTTGGAGGCAATATTTTGTGTTTTGCTTTGTCGTCTTCCATTTCGTCTCGTAGGAAATCGAATACTTTTTTTCGATTTTCTGGATCTGACATATCAATGAAATCTACAACTATGATGCCACCCATATCACGCAGTCTGAGCTGTCGTGCTATTTCCCCTGCGGCTATCATATTTACTTCGAGTGCGGTGTCTTCTTGATTGGTTGCTTTGTTTGAACGGTTTCCGCTGTTCACGTCGATAACGTGCATTGCTTCTGTGTGTTCAATAATCAAATAAGCTCCTTTACTCATTGACACGGTTCTGCCAAACGAAGTTTTAATTTGTCTTTCGATACTGTATTTCTCGAAAATTGGTGTTTCTTTAGACTGATAAAGTTTCACCATTGATACTTTTGTAGGAGCAATTTGTTGTATGTACTCCTTTGTTTCATTATAAAGCTCTTCTTCATCGATAACAATACCACTAAAAGTATCGTTAAAAACATCTCTTAGTATGGATGAGGCTCTATTGAGTTCTCCTAATACTTTTGATGGATGGGGAGCGGTTGGAATTTTTTTGCACATTGCCGACCATTTGTCGACTAAGTTTTGCAAGTCTTTGTCTATTTCTGCGACTTTTTTGCCTTCGGCTACTGTTCGAACA
This sequence comes from Flavobacterium sp., assembly GCF_031422135.1. Lineage (GTDB taxonomy): Bacteria > Bacteroidota > Bacteroidia > Flavobacteriales > Flavobacteriaceae > Flavobacterium. The sequence continues at coordinate 44,093 of NZ_JANOQD010000054.1, forward strand.
ATAACACCGAATCCTTTTGGTTTGATGGATTGTACAAGTCGTTTTAGTCTGTCTTTTTCTTCTTTGGATTCTATTTTTTGAGAAATAGAAACTCGGTCAGAAAAAGGAACTAGAACGATAAATCGTCCTGCCAAAGATAGCTCTGAGCTTATTCTTGGTCCTTTGGTCGATATTGGTTCTTTAACTACTTGTACTAAAATTGATTGATTGGTCGAAATAACATTTGCTATGGAACCATCTTTGTCAATTTCTTTTTCAAATTGGAAATTTTTAAAGGAGAAATCTTTTATTTTACCTGTTGTTACAAGTTTTATGAATTTCAATTGTGAAGCAAGATTAGGGCCTAAATCGTGATAGTGTAAAAAAGCATCTTTTTCGAAGCCTACATTTACAAAAGCTGCATTAAGTCCAGCAACTGGTTTTCTTATTTTGGCAATAAAAATATCACCTACTTGAAAGTTGCTTGTTTCTTCTTCTTTGTGTAATTCAATAAGTTTTCCATCTTTTAATAAGGCAAAATCTACGGCTTCGGAACTAGATCTGATGATTAATTCTTTATTCACGCTGTTGATTTTTATCCAGACTTTCAGTTTTCAGTCCCGAAATTTCGGGATCAGATTT
>NZ_JANOQD010000055.1:0-39049 GCF_031422135.1 Flavobacterium sp.
AAATGGAAATCAAAGAATATATAAACTATTATAATAACGACAGAAGTAAGTCTAATTTAAACAAAATGAGCCCAATAAAATATCGAGCTCATTATTATCAAAATTAATTATAAATTTGTCCAAACTTTTGGGTTCAGTCTAAAAAGGGTCGTTTCTCAATTATAACTAACTTGAAGTTCTATTTTATTAAATCTTGAATCATTTTCAATTGATCGGAATTGATATTTGAATTTTTAAGCACACTCATCATTTCAAGAATATTGGTAGGATTCATATCTTTTCCTAAAATTCGAGCCACCACAAATCCATTTTCTGACTTGTTACCATAGATAACAAATTCCTCAATATGATCGTCAGAACCTACATAACTAATTTGAGCACCTTCTTTACCAGAACCAAATTTCATCAATTGTTGGTATTTCGCATCTTTCAAAATGGCAGTTACTTTCTCTCTTTCTGAAGCAAATTGGGCTTTGTTTTGATCGTTGATTTTGAAAGCCAATACATTTATTTTCTCAAACGACTGCATCGCTTCTTTTTGAGATATGCTTAATTTAGCCTCATCAATATTTAACATTTTGGGAGTCAAATCAATGGACGCAAAATTTTTATTCTCTGTGTTTTCTACAAAATATTTCTGCAAACTTGGTTCTCCTTTGCATCCAAACAATAGCATAAGTGCTGATGCAATTAAAATTTTAATTAGTGTTGTCATACTATTATTTTTTACCAGCTTTTTTTAATACATCGCCACCCGGAATATTCATCTTATTGGTCAAAGTAGAAATTTCGTTGATATCAAAATCGCCTGTTAACGACATTAATACGGTTTCGTTTCCTTTGACATTTACACCTTCAATAAACATTAAGAGTTCTTTCACTTGACTGTCTGAAGTACCTGATTTTACATAAATTTTCACGTTTTTTCCACCATCGTTTACGCGCATCAACTCGTCAAGATTGCTCGTTTTTTGGTATTTTTCAACGTTTGCTCGCATATCGGCAGAAGTCTTCACGCTAGAAGTCATAAACACTTTAAGATTGTCTAATTTCTTAATTAACGAAAGGTATTTTTGCGCTTCTTTATCGGATGCTTCCATCTTTACTTTACTCATCAAATCGAACATTTTTTTGTTTACAATTATCGAGGTTACATTGTCTTGTCCGTCATATTTATCGAACAAGGATTGTGCTTGACTTAAAACTGGTGTCAAAGCTATTGCTATTATAAGGATTAACTTTTTCATAAGGATTGATTTATTTTATTTTTTAAAAACTCTATTTTTTGTGATTTCGTATTCTTGAACATACATTACACTTTCTATGCCAACATTTACATTCGATGATAATAAGGCTAATGCTTTTTGAGTTTCTTTAAACGCTTCTTCAGGATTGTCATAAGATCCTAATTCGTTTTTAGTTTCTAAAGTAGTGTCGTTTATTAAAAAAAATGTACCCATTCCTAACAAAATCACAATCGATGCAGCAACAGTCAACCACCTAACATTTCGTTTTTTAGTTTTTAGTGGTATTTCTTGAGTGAATTCTTGTTTTTTTGTTTCGGTAAAAAAACCAAACATTGCTTTGTATTGTTCTAAATGTGGCGCCACATTTGGAGTTGAAAAGTAGCTGCGCAACTCCTTTTCTTCGGCAATCGAGGTTTCGGCTTGAAAGTATTTTTCGATTAGTATTTCTATATTATTGGATTCCATAATTATGCGTATTTGTCAATTTTTCTCGTATCGTTTTTCTGGCTCTAGATAAAGCTACTCGTATTGTTGCTTCGCTCATTTCCATTATTTTGGCTATTTCTTCAAACTCATATTGTTCTATATCTCGCATTTGAAGAATTAGTTTTTGTTGTTCTGGCAAATCGTTTATCATTTTTTCTGCCCATTGCCAAGAATCTTTATCTTCCATTTGATGTTGCAGGCTGGCTCCGTTTTCTATAAAATTATTGTGCACAATTTTAAGATTTGAAGCTCGTTTGGATTTTAAAACATCCAAACAATAATTTTTTGTGATGGTCATTGCGTAGGCTTCTACATTTCCATATTTTTTTAAATCGTCATTTTTATTCCATAATTTGATTAAAACATCTTGCGTGGCATCTTCGGCTTCTTCAGTACTTACTAACAATCGCTTAGCCAACCTAAACAATTTGTCTTTAAATGGTTTAATACTATTTATAAATTCAATTTGGTTCATTATACTTGGTTGGTTATATAGTCAAGACGATTAACATAATTTTTTGTTACAAATGATGTAAAATATTTTTTAACTCCCTAAATTTACATTTTAAATCCAAATCAAATGAAAAAAACGGTTAAACTATTTTTCCTATTCCTTATTTCTGCGTCTGGCCTACTAAGTTGTACAGATAATGATGATGTTACTCAATATTCTACATATCAAATTCAAAATTTTATATGGAAAGGACTCAATGCTTACTACTTATACCAGCCACAAATTACTGATTTAAGTGATGCTAGATTTTCAAACCAACAACAATTAGATGGTTATTTAGCTAATTTTTCTGACCCTAATGATTTATTTGAAAATTTAATCCTTGACAGAGAAAATACAGACAAATACAGCGTTCTTTTTTCTAATTACATAGCACTAGAGCAAATACTATCTGGAACTACAAAAAATAATGGTGTTGAATATGGTTTGACCTACAAATCTGGAAGTACCACAGATATTTTTGGATATGTAAAATATATTTTACCAAACTCTGATGCTTCGACTAAAGCCATTCAACGGGGAACTATCTTTTATGCTGTTAATGGCACTCCACTAACCATAAGCAATTACAGAAGTTTATTAGGCAGTGACAGCTATACTTTAAATTTTGCCGATTACGATTCTGGAAACATTACACCAAACGGACAGTCAGTAGCATTAACAAAAACAGCCTTTTCAGAAAATCCTGTATTGATTAAAAAAGTAATTCCTGTTGGTGCAAAAAAAGTGGGATATCTTGTTTACAATGGCTTTTATGGGGAATATGAAACCGAATTAAATGCTGCTTTCGCCTACTTTAAATCAGAAAATGTGACTGACTTAGTGCTAGATTTGCGCTATAATGGTGGTGGCTCTATTGACACAGCAAACCGATTAGGAACTATGATTACGGGACAATTTAGTGGTCAAATATATGCTCAACAACAATGGAATCCTAAAATTCAACCGAGACTAAACCCTAATGAATCAATAAATATATTTGAAACCACAACTCGAAACGGGGCTGCAATTAACAGTCTTAATTTGAGTAAAGTTTATATTTTAACAACTCGAAATACAGCTTCAGCAAGTGAATTAGTAATTAATTGTTTAGATCCTTATATTAATGTAGTGCAAATTGGGACAACAACAACTGGTAAAAATGTAGGTTCAATCACAATGTATGACTCACCCACTTTTAGAAAAGAAAATGTAAACCCAAATCACACCTATGCTATGCAACCTATTGTTTTGAAAATTGTAAACAAAAATGGTTTTGGCGATTATACGCAAGGAATCTCTCCAGATGCTTCAAATGTATTGGCTGAGAATCTTTCAAATCTAGGCGAATTAGGAAACCCAACTGAACCATTACTTTCAAAAGCATTAGGACTTGCAGGATTAAGAATAAGCTCCCAAAATAATGTTTTTAAAATACATAATGAAATTATTGATACTTCAGTAAGAGACTTAACTTCTGAAATGTATCTTGAAAATACACTCAAGAAATAGTATAAAAAAGTAAAGGCTTTCAAAATTTGAAAGCCTTTACTTTTTTATACTAAAATTACCTGTTGGGTAAAATTACAAATTAAAATAAAATCCAGCTGGAGATACTCCTACTGTATATTCCTTTTCTAATGCTCCTAAAAGCGAATATATGTATACTTTCCCATTTGCACTATAATCTAAAGCATCTCCAACATACACTTTATTATTTTCCACTTCAAACGAATAAACACCATAAACTCCTTGTGCTGTTGTAGAAAATATGGGAGTATTTGGCAAAGTAGTAGCTACTAGTGACGTTGCATATATATTTGAACCTTCTGTATAATACAAAATCGAAGAATCAATAATTAAATTTTGTGGATGCACAGTAGCTCCAAAATTGATGGTACTAGATACTGTATTAGTTGCTAGATTAATTTTAACCAACTTCCCTCCTGTTTCCGCTGGAGTCACTGGCCAAGATGGAATTCCCTCGCACAGTACATACAACACTCCATTACTTTCTGCCATAGTATTAGGAACATCTCCAACAGGAATAGATTTTGATACCGTGTTTGTAGCAGGATTAATTACCGAAATCGAATTTCCAAATCCATAACCACCTTTGTGTGCCACATACAAACTATTGTTCTCCGCCACAATACGCTCTGGGCCTTCCACAACTGAAATTGAACTTGAAACTGTATTCGTTGCTAAATTGATTACAGCCACAAAATCATCTGAAGTGCTACCAGTATCTCCCCAATTTGTAACAAATCCTTTCCCATTAAAAAAGGCAATATACCTTGGATTGCTCAAACCAGTTTCAATAGAGGTAACGTGCTTCATTGAATAACGATTCACCACTTCAATTTTGTTAGAAACATTCATAACAATATAAGCTAAATCACCATAAAAACCAATATCTTGGCCTGTATCACCCAAAACTTCGGATGGATTAACCAATTGAAAAATATTGTTTTGAAAAGTTGTTAAATCTCTTGATAAATAGGAAACAGAACTGTTTGGTGTTTGAAAATTTCCTTGATTCAAAATTAGAACGCCATTGTCGTAAGCACCTAATGGGATATCTTGTGGTTTATCTTCTTTGGCACAAGAAGCCAAAAATAGTGATGTTAATACAGTAATTACTGCAATTTTAGTGATTTTCATTTGTTAAAAATTTAGATTTATATTTAATGTATAATTGCGTCCTGGCAAAGGTCTGCCTAGAACATTCTGGTATTTTTCGTTAAAAACATTGGCTGCTTGTATGCCTAATTTTAAGTTTTGACTTTTTCCAAAACCATATTGCAATCCTGCGTTGTACACCAAATAATCCGTTAAGGAATTTTGATTGTCACTCGATGTGAAAACCGTTCCGTTGTACAATACTTGATGGTTTATAGAAACTCTTTTATAATAATATTGAAAACTTGTAACCCATTTGTGGTTGGGAACATATATTAATTCTTTCTCAGTTTTTTGATTAATGGACTTTGTGTACCCATAAGTTGTTGTAAAATCGAATAAATGACGATTGATTTTTTTATTGATTTTCAAAACTACCTCAGTACCATAAGTCAAAACATTCTCTACATTTTCTGGAGACCAAACACCAGATTCGTTTGGTTTCCATCGTAACAAATCATTAATTTTTATTCCAAAGCCAGTAACTTGAAATGATATATTTTTATTTGAAATTTCTTGAGTAATCTCACCTTGAAATGAATTTTCAGGTTTTAAATTCGGGTTTCCACTTCCCTTCCAATACAAATCATTGAAGCTTGGGATTCTAAAATTACGAGAGCCATTTATTTTGATCTTATAAAATTGAAAGGGTTGAAAAACGGTTCCAATTGAGAACAAAAAGGGACTTTGGTATTGGTTTGTTACTTCTTTTCGAGCAGTGACTTCGAATAAAAACCAGTTCGTAACATTGTGCTTTAATAAAACAGAAGTCGAACCAATCTTTCTTACATTTTCAGTTAAATCTGAGCCAATTCCTTTGGTTTGGGAATAGTCTACAATGGTATTGATTTGAATTTCATCGCCCAATTTAAAAGAAGCATCATACTTCAGAATCGAAGTTTCCGCTTTTCCAAAACTGTAATTAGAATTTGATTTGTTTTCAAAATAGTTGTATTGTTCTTGCAAATGTGCCAATCGTAAAGTAGAAGTGAATTTTTGGAAGAAAGCTTTCCATTCCAATACATTTCGAGTGTCTAAATTTTGATATTTACTTTTGGAAACCGAACCGTAAGCTGCTGAAAAATGCCGTTCGCCATCAAACAATTGACTGTATAACTTTAAATACTGTTTTGAATTGAATTGATAGCCAAAATTCAAATTGAAACTTTGGTTGTAAAACTGTCCGTTTTCATTTTTTTTATTAGTTTCTGGAAAATCATAATCATTGTCTGAACTGTTTCGAGAAAACCCTATTTGTGTTGCTATTTTTTCGGAACTAATTTTTGAATTGAAATTAATTCCCACCGTATTGAAACTTCCATAATCCAACTGAATTTCATTTGAAATATCGTTATCAAAAACCAAATCTGTATTCAAATGAATACTTCCACCTATTGCGCTACTTCCATAAATGGAACTTCCACCACCAGAACGAACGGATATAGAACTGAAATTTCTTGTCGAAATGGTATTAAAATCGGTTTGACCGTTGAGTTGTGAATTGATATTGATTCCATTCCAAATCACTGCGGTTTGTTGTGCAGTTGTACCCCGAAACGATGGAGAAGAAACCATTCCTAGTCCATTTTCTTTGAAATAAATCAATGAATTATAATTCAATAAAGAAGTTAATGAGGGTTTGTTAATCTTAATTATGGAATCAGATAATTTTTGAATATTTTGTGATGTGGAAAATTTTTTAAGATAAACATCAGAAATAACAACTTCTTGTAAGGCATTTACAATAGAATCTTGTGCCAAAACAAATTGACAGCAAACAAGACCAAACAACAAAACCAGATTTCTTAAAGTCATAATTTCTGAATTCTATCTCCCGAGAATTCGATATTAGTTAAGAATTTAGGCAGGTCTCCTGGCTTGCGTCTTGTTGTTTACCTTCCCATTTCTTTTTTGATTATGGATTTAGGATTTTCGATTTAGGATTTAAAAAAATCTGAAATCTGAATTCTAAAATCTAACCATTTGAAACAGTGGTTTTGTAGATAACAACAAGCCTTGTAGCTTACAGTTGCGGGAACAGCTCAGGATTTTAATTTTGGATTTACGAATTTCGATTTTGGATTTTTAAAAAATCTGAAATCTACTATGTTAAATCTGAAATCTTCACCTGATTCCCTTTTAATGCTGTTTTGTAAAACTCACAGCAACCTCAATTCTGATGCAAATGTAGTGTAACTTTTGGAATAAAAAATAAATTTGATTTTTAAAACCTAATAAATATACCTTTGTAACTATTTTTAAATAAAACTATGAAATCCAATATTCTAAAAATTACGCTTTTTTTATTTTTCGCTTGTATTATAAGTTGCAAAAAAAACGATGCAGTTTCGACACATTCAAAATCAAAAATCGAAAACACAATTCAGTATGCAAAAGGTTTAGAAATATACAAATATGATGGTTTTTCAGTAGTGAAAGTTAAAAATCCTTGGCCAAAATCGACTAAAAACTACACTTATATTTTACAAGAAAAAAATGGAATTATTCCCGATAGTTTGAAACAAAACCCAATTATTCCAATTCCTGTAAAAACAATTATAGCAACATCAACAACACATATTCCTTCACTGGAAATGCTAAAAGTGGAAAACACATTGGTCGGTTTTCCAAATCTAAATTACATTTCATCCGAAAAAGTGAGAAAACAAATTGATGCTGGAAAAGTTAAAGAATTAGGTTCCAACCAAACTTTAAACATAGAAGTTGCTATTGATTTAGCACCATCAATAATTGTAGGTTATGGAATAGACAATAATAATCCAGCATTAGATAATTTGCAAAAAAGTGGCTTAAAAGTAATTTTAAATGGCGATTGGAACGAACAAAGTCCACTTGGAAAAGCAGAATGGATCAAGTTTTTTGGTGCATTATACGGAAAAGAAAAACAAGCAGAAGATTTGTTTTTAACTATTGAAAAAGAATACCAAAACACATTGGCTTTAGCCAAAAAAGCAACATCAAGACCAACCGTTTTGGCTGGTGCTATGTTTGAAGATGTTTGGTATTTGCCACAAGGAAAAAGTTGGGGTTCATTATTTTTAAATGATGCTCAAGCGGATTATTTATGGAAAAATACCGAAGGAACTGGTAGTTTGTCACTTCCATTTGAAACGGTTTTCGAGAAAGGTCAAAATGCAGATTTCTGGATTCAAGGACAATTTTCTTCGATGAAAGAAATTGCTTCTACAAACAACCATTACACCCAATTGAAAGCATTTAAAACAAAAAACGTATATTCGTTTGGCTCTAAAAAAGGAAAAACAGGTGGTGTTTTGTATTATGAATTGGCTCCAAACCGACCAGATATAGTATTGAAAGACATTTTGAAGATTGTGCATCCAGAATTAGTACCAAATTACGAACTGTTTTTCTTTGAAAAATTAAACTAATTGAACTTAAATAAAAAACATAAAATCCTTTTTATTGTATTGACTTTGTCGTTGGTATTCTTGTTGGTATTGAACATCTGTTTAGGACAAATTTCCATTCCAATTAAGGAAGTTTTAAAAAGTTTGAAAGGTTCTCAGGCAAGCAAAACAACTTGGGAATATATTATTTTTAATTACCGTTTACCTAAAGCGATTACAGCCATTTTGGTTGGGATGGGATTGTCGATTTCAGGTTTGTTAATGCAAACATTGTTTCGGAATCCGCTGGCTGGTCCTTATGTTTTAGGTCTTACTTCTGGTTCCAGTTTGGGTGTTGCTTTTGTGATTTTAGGTGCTGGATATTTGCCTGTTTTTATTGCAGAATATTTTTTATCGTCCTATGGTATAATGATTGCTTCCTGTTTGGGAAGTTTGTTGGTTTTGCTATTGGTTTTGATGGTTTCCAACAGATTGCGAGACACAATGGCAATCCTTATCGTTGGGCTAATGTTTAGCAGCTTCACGGGAGCTATAGTTAATGTGTTAACCTATTTTAGTACAGCAGCAGAATTGCAAAAATTCACTTTCTGGTCTATGGGAAGTTTGGGTAACTTGTCTTGGAATCAAATTGTGTTGCTTTTTGCTTCTGTAACTATAGGTTTGTTTTTGAGTTTGTTTCAAATCAAATCACTTGATGCTTTGCTTTTAGGAGAAAATTATGCAAAAAGTATGGGAATCCATTTCCAAAAATCAAAATTCATAATTATTATTGCTACAAGTATTTTGGCAGGAAGTATTACGGCTTTTGCTGGACCAATTGCTTTTGTAGGACTCGCCGTTCCGCATATTGCCAAAATGATTTTTCAAACTAGTAATCATTGGATTTTGTTTTGGAGTACGCTTCTTTTTGGGGCTATTATTATGCTTTTCTGCGATATTGTTTCGCAACTTTATGTTTCTTTACCAATCAATGCGATCACTTCTATTATTGGTGCTCCAGTTGTCATTTGGTTGTTGGTTAAAAAACGGAATTTTTCTTGAAATCAAAACAGAATCTATGTGTTTAAAAAAATAAAATGTTGATAAAAAATAACATCCTCACTACTTCAAATTTAACCATTGGATACCAAACCAAAAGGCAAAGTATTACTATTGCCGAAAATTTGAATATCAACTTGAGTCAAGGCAAACTAATTACTTTAATTGGTGCCAATGGTATTGGAAAATCGACCTTGTTACGAACATTAACTGGAATTCAAAAACCTCTTTCTGGTGAAGTTTTATTAAACAAAAAAAACATTGCGACTTATTCCGCTTTAGATTTAGCACAAAATTTAAGTGTTGTTTTGACTGAGAAATTGCCTCCAAGTAATTTAACCGTATATGAACTCATTGCTTTAGGAAGACAACCCTACACAAACTGGATTGGTAAACTTTCTGATACGGATATTGAAAAAATAAATCAAGCTGTTCAACTTACGGGAATTCAAAAATTTATTACTAAAAAACATTACGAAATTAGTGACGGACAACTTCAAAAAGTATTAGTTGCAAGAGCATTGGCACAAGATACTCCACTAATAATTTTAGATGAACCAACCACACATTTGGACATATTGCATAAAGTTTCCCTCTTTAAATTATTACAAAAACTTGCTACAGAAACTGGAAAATGCATTCTTTTTTCTACACACGATATTGATTTAGCGATTCAATTGAGCGACGAAATGATCGTGATGACTGACAATAATGTGATTCAAAATCAACCTTGCAACTTGATTGAAAATGGTACATTTAACTCATTATTCAAAGATGACAGCCTCTTTTTTGATACTGAAAAAGGGAAGTTTGTTTTTAAATAAGTGTATTTAAAAAATAAAAAAAAGAATCTTTTCATTAACTTTATAAACAAATTTTATAACAATGAAAAATATACTTACACTACTGATTATAATGACTGCAACAATAACACAAGCACAACTTACTCCTGTCCCTTACACTGATGCCTCTCAAAAACTAGAAGGGTTTTTGGCAACACCAAAGAAAGTAAACACTCAAAAAGCGGGCGTTTTATTGCTTCCTGCTTGGATGGGAATTGACAATAATGCCAAAGAAAATGCTACTGAACTCGCAAAACTAGGTTACATTACCTTTGTTGCTGACATCTATGGTATTGATAAAAGACCTACTAACCCCAAAGAAGCTGGTCAAATAGCCAGTTATTTCAAAACCAACTATTCTGAGTATCAAAAACGCATTCAGTTAGCACTGGAACAATTAGTAAAAGGAGGAGCAAATCCAGATAAAATTGTGGTAATAGGATATTGTTTTGGAGGGACTGGTGCTATTGAAGCGGCTAGAGCAAACTTTAAAGTACAAGGAATAGTCTCCTTTCACGGAGGTTTAGGCAGAGATGCATCAAGAATAATTGAATCTATTAATCCAAAGGTTCTAGTATTGCATGGAGCCGATGATTTTTTTATTCCTGAAGCCGAGATTAAAGCTTTTCAAGATGAAATGAAAACTGCAAAAGCGGATTGGCAAATGGTTTATTATTCAAATGCAGTTCACGCATTTACACACAAAGACGCTGGGAATGACAATAGCAAAGGAACAGCATACAACGAAAAAGCTGCCAAAAGAGCATGGCTTTTAATGTTAGCCTTTTTTAAAGAAATTTTATAAATTAGTTTTATATCAAAAAATTACAATAAATATATGAACCCCGTCATAATTCGATTGGCTTTACAAAATATTTAAATATGCCGAAAAATTAAATAACTATTAACAAAACAATATTTACAAAAATTAACGTTATACTTACAAATTTGATAGTTAAATATTGTATTTTTGATAAATAAACTTTTTTCTTTATGACACAGCAGCACAAGAACACAAAAACATATCGAATTAAACAACTTAGTTTTTTAATTTTACTTACTATGGGACTTTTTTTAAACTCTTGTGAAAAAGAATTTGAAGAAACCAGAATCCCAGAGGATAAAAAACAAACCAACAATAAAACAGCTTCTATCAACGCTAGAACAGCTGGAGTTGCAAAAGGGGAAGAAATTATATTAGGCAAAAAATTACTCAATGCCTATTCTGTGGAAACAATGCAGAGTGCATTTGATTTTTATAACAATATGTTTCCAGAAGATTCACAATTTCTTGGAATAGTGGTTCAAGCAACACACCAATACATCAAAATTACTCCTTCAACTGAGCAAGACCTTATTGCTTTGGAGGAAATAGCAAATAACAACGAAGAGATAGTTTTGCACAAGCATCCTTTAGATTATCAAATAATCCAACAGGGGAGCGATTACAATGATCCAAACTATGCAGGAGAAGCAGAATATAAGCCGTTATACACCTCAATACCTGCTGGTTATGATTTAAACTTACCGTACGAGGTTTTAGACAATTTATACAAACCAACTGATAATGAAAACGATATAGAAACAATTGCAATGGTCTTGTCGGATTGGCAAGATGAATTGCAAGCTGATTTTGGCAAACCCGTTTCAATAAATGATATCAGAGATGTTTTAGCTGGCCCAAATCCTTCCCAAAGACTTATAGCAAGAAAATTTTTACCTATTGGAGCGGTGCAAATGCACTTAACGGACACCAATGGTTTAGAAGGACTTAAATCCGCAAAATTAAACATTGGTCGTTATTTTTGGTGGTCACATACCTATACTAATGAAGTTGGTTTTTATGTAGGTCAGGAATATTACAGAGGAAATGTAAACATACGTTCAGTTTGGCGAAATTATACCGCAACTCTCCGTATGAGTGGAAACGAAATGTTAGGAATTGATGTTTCAGACCACATAATGACTATGAATGCAGGAAATGTATATACCAATTATTTAATTTTTAATCAACATTCAGACCAACGATTGTGGTATAAAGGAGCAGTTCATAATGGTTTGCATAAGTATTTACAATATACAGTTGCAAATGGTGTATTACCTGTTGCAGGTGCCAACATATGGGTTTGGAAAACAGGGAATGGAGCTGCAAGTACGCCTATGTTTCATAAAATGAATACCATACCATTACTATCACAGTTTTCAGGAATGTCACCCAATGGTTTTTTTAACACATTTTATCATAATGTAATTAGAGGGCCTTTACTAGGTAGTGTTGCACTACTTTTACCTCATTTAATGCCTGACCAAATTTACACCTCGTTAGACACTAAAAGCACCATAACAACACCCCAAAGTAATCGTGTAATTGAGCAATTGGTTTTTCACGAAAGCAGTCATTTCTCGCACGCTTTAAAATGTGGTGCTATTAACTATTCCAAAATTGTATCTGCAGAAATGATAAATACTATTGATTATCAAGACCCGTATTATAATGGCGTTTCACCAACGGTAGCCGCAGGACAACAAATAGCATTAGCAGAGGGTTGGGCTACTTACCTTGAAAACAGGTGTATGCAGCATTATTACAATTATAGTTTTGAACGCAACTCTAATAATCCAATTAGCCCAAATGTGTCTGAAATTAAAGCTTTACCAAGTTATATGGAGACTTTTACAATGTTTCAAACACCTTTTACCTTATTTAGTCAAAGAAGGGACAACAAAAATTTCTTTTTAAGCGGTTTACTATGGGATTTAACGGATACTAGTTCCAACGAGACGGATTCATATTTATTTTCGGGCAGTGGGAATCAACAGTTATCTCAAATTATAGATAATGTTTCTGTGCCAAGCACCCCATTAAGTATCTATTATTTATTAGGAAGTGATATTTATACTGCATCAGATTTAAAAACTAGGCTTTTACTAACTTATCCAGCACAATCAACAAATATTAAAACCATATTCAGAAGTTATGGATTATAAAAATAAAATAAAATCGTATTCTCTCTTTATATTATTTATCCTGATTAGTTCGTGCGGTAAAAACGATGATACTAGAAATACTGACTGTGACCCTATAGCAGAAGGCAATAAAAAAGATTTAATTATAATTTCGCCTCTTCAAACCATTTATAACCAAGGCGATGTAATCAATGTAAAAGTAACTATACCTGTACAAAATGACTATTTTGGTACTACACCTATAAATATTTATACTTTATCTGGTGCTTCTTTTGGAAGTTTAATAATTACTATGTATCCAACAAATGATATTTTTTTAGGCAATACAGTTACTCTGATTAGCGGGACATTAACTGATGTTCAAGGTAAATTTAATTTTCCGTTAAATTTAAACACAGGTAATTACGAATTTGAAGCAAATATAAAGCTTAATAGATTAGGAAATTATAAATTCCCGAGTAACGGTCCAGATTTTATTGCATTTGTAGGTAACAATTTTTGTAAAAGGCTTGTTTTAGATACTTCTAAAGCTGGTGGGAATGTTGATGGGAATATTGAGTTTGTAGTGCAGTAAAGCTTAATGTAAATAAAATCAACAAATATTAAAACCCTATTCAGAAGTTATGGATTATAAAAAAATAATTTTAGGGTTTTTATTTGTAATAATATATGCATTATTCACAGCCTGTATTGGCGAAAAAGATGACGCTAATTGTAAGCCACTGGGTGAGACAATTCAAAATGATTTAATATTGTTATCACCTTTACAAGTAGCCTATCAACAAGGTGATATTATTAATGTGAAATTAACTGTTCCCTCTCAAAATACATTTTTTGGAGGTGTGCCTAGAAATATTTTTGCTGAAACTGGAGCAACTTTTGGTGTGTGTTTTTTAAGAATGTACCCTATTGATGGTTTATTTACTGGAAACACTATTAATTTAGTTAGTGGTGTTCAGGTGGAAGCACCTGGTAAATACCACATACCACTTAATTTTAATACTGGCAATTATGAATTTGAAGCTAATATTACGTTAAATAGGTTAGGAAATTATAAGTTGCCAAGTGGAGGCAATTCTGACCAAATTAACTTTATCGGTGCTAATCAGTGTGATTTTTTTGTAATAGGCACTTCTAAAGCAGGAAGCAATGCTAATGGAAATATTGAGTTTGTGGTGCAATAAAGCTTAATGTAAATAAAATTTAGAGAAATTATAACTTTATTTAACAGTTATGGATTATAAAAAAAAAAAAAAATCAGTATTATTTTTTACATTAAACAGTTGCATAAACGATGATTCTAAAAGCGGATTGCGAGCAATAGAATTCTTTTAGATACTACAATTCTAAATTCAGACTAGTGGCTATATTGAGTTTATGGCGCTGTAATGGTTATTGACACTTCTTGACTTTATAGCCTTCTAAAATCAAACTATAATTCAAAAATATTATTGTTTAACAATTTTTTGAGTTTCCATTTTTCCATTAGAATCAAGTATTTTTACAATATAAAAACCAGACATCATATTACTCATATTTATTTGAGCTCTATTAGAATTTAAGTATGCAGTATGCACTTTCTTACCTGAGATATCAAAAATTTCAATTAGGGCTAACTCTTGATTGGACTGAATTGTAACTACATCAACAACTGGATTTGGAAATAACGAAGTGTTGATAGTATTGAACTGATTTGTATAAAGTAATGCATTAGTAGAAGCTATCCAGCTTGAAGCAAGATTATTGTCCAATGTAACATCCGTTAACTCCAAATAACTGCCTGAACCATCTGCAGCAGTTGGCCACGGAGAAGTGTCAAAATACTCTACAGAATCAATTACATTTCCAAAAGCATCAGCAAGCACTATTTTTTGAGATTTGTTAGAAAAATTACGTGTATATTGATCAAAAGCAACAATCCCATATTTATTAAAAAAAACGGTTGGGTTACTCGCTAAAAACAAACTTCCATTTGCAGCTATTGTTGCGTTGTAAGGAAATTGATAAGTAGTTCCTAATTCTCTAAAATAAATACCCGATAAATTCACACTATCAAAACCTGTATTTTTGATTTCAATAAATTCTTGATCATTACTTACTGGAAAACTGGTCGAAGTTGATGGATTATAATTTATTTTTGAAATAACAAGTGGCGGAGTAACTACATTGGCACAAGAAGAGAATGGTCCTACATTATTATTTATCCAAGTCATTCTTTGAGAAATCCAAGATTTAAAAGTTATAATTTCATTAGGAAGATTTGGGATAGTATTCCACAATGCATGTTCTCTTACAGAAGCTTCCGTAATTTTAGTAATGGTGGCATCAATGAATGAATTTATACTGGTTAATTCCATAGGTTTTCCTGGTTGTGTCATATCGTTCCAACGTTTAGAAAAATAACACCAAAAAGTACCATTATCAGTCAACTCAAACCAAAATTCTGGCCCAACTCTATTTCCATTATCAAATTGCCATTGATTTACATGACTACTCGAGGTAAATGTACTGCCAAAAGTTTGATTCAAATCCCAAACTGGTCCTGCACGAAGTTTTCCGCTTCGGTCTTTGTGAAAAAAAGTACTGGATTGATATACATCAGCATTTGAACTCAATTCATTGACTAACATAAAATCGACAAACGAAGGCACATCAATAACTGAAGTATAACCGTTAAACAAACTTTGATTGTATGTATTTAAAGCAAGTTTATTGAATTCGCCTTCAATATAGGCATCTTGTTCTGGTGTGACATCAGTAGGTTTTGGCAATTCATGTATAAAATTAGTTTCCCCCATTGTCCATGCAATTGGATCGCCACCAGTTGTTTTATCAGCTTTGGTAATATATCCTCCTGTCAGATTAGGCAAGGTGATGTCTAAAGTGGCAATTTTTACAATATTTACTCGGTCACTATTAGATTTTATTTTTTCTTGCAAAATGTATAATCCTTTATAGACTCCATTCACAACTACTTCGCAATATTCTGTTCTTGAGGCATATTGCCCAATTTGTCTGGACAAATTGTAACATAAATAATCCCGAATTAAAGATGGATCATATGCAATAGCATTTAAAATCCAATCATTTTCAGCTGGCATTCCAAGTAAACTTACATTATTGTTGCTTGTACCATTGGCTTGTAAAGTTGATAGACCATAAGGTTTTTTGGGTAATAATTGTGAAGTAGATCCTCGTATTTCAATATTAATTCTTCCGTTATAATTTAAAAATGCGGTTGTATTTTGATCTGTAAGATAATTTCTTGAACCGTCCGTATGCTTAATTATCTTCATTGTACCCAAAACTCTCGGATCATCTGGAATTTCTAATGGCATTCCAGAAACAGGATCAATATCGGTGTTTATAATTACTATTGGCAAGTTACTATCCGTAAATTGAGCATTTAAAGTATTTATAAATAAAAAAAAGAAAAGAAATTGAAAAAACAATGTAGTTGTTTTAGAGTAGTTGTTTTTCATAATAATCTTATTTTCACAAATATAGTAAGATTTTTTAGATTTTAAAATAGATTTTTTCAACAAGATATAGACTTAAAAAAACCAAGAAAACTTACGATTTATTTTTTCGACAATCCACCAACAAAGTATGGCCACCAAACAAATCAAAAAATATTTCAAAAGTACAAATGCTAACTCTTTTTGTGGGAAAAACACATAAACAGCCCTAATTGCAAAAGGATGACAAAGATAAATACCTAATGAGAGTGTTGGTGGAAATGAAATTCTGGTTATAGATTTACTTTCTATAGAAACTAGCACTAAAAACATACTAATTGGGAATACAAAAATCAAGAAATCCAGTGCCTTTATCTCAAATTTATGATACAAAAAGGACTCTAAAATCAATAGGACAAACAAAGGAAAAATTAGAAACTTAAACGGCAATAATCGTGATTTCCAATGGTCGTAAATTGAACCTATCAATAGCAATGGATATCCAAAAAACAAAAAATTTCTGGTAGTTCCAATCCAATTGTAGCATTGATTTACAATTGAATTTGCTTCAATAATTCCAGATTGATTTAAAATTTGAAAACTATAACCAAATAATAACAATATAATGATAACGAACCATTTTGTTTTTAATGAAAAATTTCTAGAATAATATAATACCAAAACTCCTAAAACCGAAGCCAACAAATACCACAAATGCCAGTATCCAAAAATAATTTTCAAGACTACATCTATTGTCGTGAACCGTTTCAAATAATACAATTGAAGTAAATCTGGTAAATAAATAAGTTGCCAAACTATAAAAAGCAACAGAATCCGTTTGGAGTACTGCCACAAATAAATTGTATCATTAATTTTATTTCGAAGAAAATAACCCGAAATTATAAAAAAAGTAGGGACTGCAATGCGAGAAATTCCATTTGCAATTTCATAGGAAATAATATCTTGTATGCCTTCCAATTTTAAAATTGGAAAAATATGCAATGCCACTACCAAAAAAGCCAATAGTATTTTTAAAACATCAATATTGTTATTTCTAACTGTCATTTATTTTAATGAAATTTGCCTTCTCGCCTCGCCTACTACAAAAGCTACAGAATTTGCAATATTGTAACTTCTAATTTTATCAGACATAGGAATGGTCAAATGATTTTCAAACAAACTTAAAACTTCTGGGCTCAAACCCACACTTTCTTTGCCAAAAACCAACCAATCACCATCTTTAAATTCAGCTTCATAAATCGATTTTATAGCGTGTGAGCTCATCAAGAAAACGCGAGATTCATCAGGAATAATGGCTTTCCATTCTTGTAGATTTTGATATTCGGTAACATCCAAATGAACCCAATAATCAAGTCCTGAACGTTTTAAATTTTTGTCATTAATCACAAACCCAAATGGATGAATTAAGTGTAGCTTGCTATTGGTTCCCACACACAAACGACCTATATTTCCAGTATTGTTAGGGATTTCGGGTTCTACTAAAACGATGTTTAACATATTTATGTGTGGTTATTTGTTTAATCGATTAAAAAAGATTTCATTTCAATAACTTCACCAGATTTCAATTGGTCTAAATGTACATTTCCAACACGAATACGGACCAATCGTAAGGTTGGAAATCCAACAGCTGCCGTCATTTTTCTAACCTGTCGAAACTTACCTTCGGTTACTGTAATTGATGCCCAAGTGGTTGGACCATGTCGTTCATCACGTATTTTTTTGGCTCGTGTCCCAAAATCTGGAACATCATTTACAATAAATGCATTGCATTGTTTTGTGGTATATTTTGATCCATCAAAACCTATTTCAACTCCATTTTTTAATTTTTCAATGGCTTCTTGATTTATGATGCCATCTACTTGAACATAATACTCTTTCTCCACTTTTTTGCTACGAATCATTTCGCTTATTTTCCCGTCGGTTGTTAATAGCAATAGCCCTTCTGAATCTTCATCTAGTCTACCAATAGCCATTGTTCCTTCAGGAAAATTGTACAATTCACCCAAGAGTTTTTTATTTCTTTTTAATTCATAAATAAATTGACTCAAATAGCCATACGGTTTGTGAATTATAAAATGCTGGTGAATTTTCATTTCACAAAAATACATATTCAAATTCATAAATAGATTTTATTCCCTATTTTTACATTTCAATACACAATTATGTCCGAAACGGTTTTAGTATTTCTCTCATTCATAATAGCACTTGCTATTGGAATTTATATTGGGAAAATTATTTTTTCAGCAAAATCTCAAACAGAAAAAACAATATTAGAAGAAAAATTAAATTCTTTAAAAGAACAGTCTCAAATCGAAAAATCAACTTTTGAAAAACAATTGCAAGTATTAAATTTTGAAAAAGAACAAATTCGTACAGAAAAAGATACTTTTCTTATTCAATTAACTAAAAAAGAAGCTGATTTTGATTCGCTTTTCGAAAAAAACAAAGATCAAAAACAAGAAGTAGAACAACTTCAAGAAAAATTTACCAAAGAATTTGAAAATTTAGCCAACAAAATTCTGGAAGAAAAAACCAATAAATTTACCGAGCAAAACAACCAAAATATGAAAAATATCTTGTCGCCATTGCAAGATAAAATTCAGCATTTTGAAAAAAAAGTAGAAGACACACACAAAGAAAGTATTGACTATCACGCCGCCTTACGCCAACAAATACTAGGCTTAAGCGAAATGAATGCGCAAATGAGCAAGGAAACACTAAACCTTACCAAAGCTCTAAAAGGTGATAGCAAAATGCAAGGGAATTGGGGCGAACTGGTTCTGGAACGCGTATTGGAAAAATCAGGCTTAGAAAAAGGTCGTGAATATGAAGTGCAACAAAGTTTTACAACAACCGAAGGCAATCGAGTTTTTCCAGATGTAGTCATTAATCTTCCTGACGGAAAAAAGATGATTGTTGATTCAAAAGTAACCCTAACCGCTTATGAACGCTATATAAACGAAGAGGATGAAGATTTAAAATCGCATCACTTAAAAGAACATGTCAATGCTATAAAACGCCACGTGGAGCAGTTGGGCGACAAGAATTATCACGATTTGTACCAAATAGAAAGTCCAGATTTTGTATTGCTCTTTATTCCTATGGAACCCGCATTTGCATTGGCTCTGAACGAAGATACGACTTTGTATAATAAAGCTTTTGAAAAAAATATTGTGATTGTAACTCCATCCACTTTATTAGCTACATTGCGAACTATTGACAGTATGTGGACCAATCAAAAACAACAAGAAAATGCGCTTGAAATAGCTCGACAAGCTGGTGCTTTGTATGATAAATTTGAAGGTTTTGTAGCTGATTTAATAAAAATTGGTAAAAAAATAGATGAATCAAAAATAGAATATTCAGGAGCAATGAACAAGTTAGTGGAAGGAAAAGGAAACCTCATCACGAGTGTCGAAAAACTTAAAAAAATGGGAGCCAAAGCAAAAAAAGCATTGCCAGAAAACATTATAAACAGAGCTGAAACAAACGAAAACAATATTTTAAACTAAAACTATTATGTTACGAAAAATTATTATTATTCTTATTGCAACAATTACTTTAGGTATCGCTGGATACTTTGCCATAATGTATTATGCCACTTTTAGCGAAGGGTTTCGTTCTGGAGAGTTAATTAAAATTAGTAAAAAAGGAATGATTTTCAAAACTTGGGAAGGCGAATTGAGTCAAGGAATTGCGGGTGCTCAAATATTCAAATTTTCAATTATGGACAGCGAAGAAAAAGTAATTCAGCAAATGAAAGATTTGCAAGGAGAATATGTAAAAGTAACTTATATTGAACGATACAAAACCTTTGCTTGGTGGGGTGATACAAAATATTTTGTATCCGAAGTCGTCAAAGAAGATTCTCCATTTAAAGTCAAATAAATGAGTTCGATTTTTAAAACTGTAAAAGCATCAAAAGTTACGATTTCAGAATTAATGCTTCCATCACACAGTAATTTTTCTGGTAAGATTCACGGTGGTTATATTTTATCGTTATTAGACCAAATCGCTTTTGCTTGTGCTTCTAAATTTTCTGGTAATTATTGTGTCACTGCTTCGGTTGATACAGTTGATTTCTTGAATCCTATAGAAGTTGGCGAATTAGTAACTATGAAGGCTTGTGTCAATTATGTTGGAAAAAGTTCTATGATTATTGGTATTCGAGTCGAAGCTGAAAACATACAAAACGGAAAAGTAAAACATTGCAATTCAAGTTATTTTACTATGGTTTCGAAAGATTTAGAAGGTAAAAATGTTCAAGTTCCAGGATTAATATTGGCAAATGATGATGACATAAGACGTTTCTATAACTGTATAAAAATGATTTCTTTAAGAAAAGACAAGCAATTGTATGAAATCGATTTTGACTATAAGTCGGACGAATCTTTAGCAAACCTTAGCAATTACAATGTTAAATTTGAAACTAATTGATTATCAACATAAAAATTATTTAATTAACACAAATATTTAATTAATTGTGTAGCATATTTTTTTACATTTGTTGGTCAATTAATCTTTTTATGAAAAAAAGTTACTATTTCGCAACATTTATTGCTATTCTATTATTTTCTTGTGGAGACGATGATTTATACATTCCCATAGCACCTCCTATTTCGCCTGTTACTGTTGATTTAACTAAAGTTCCGCTTACCAAACTATCTGAATATCATTTTTTTGATGGCGATTTAAAAAATCAAAAACCATCCTTAAATGTTTTACCATACGAACCTGCAAGCAGTTTATTTGCTGATTATGCGCACAAAAAACGTTTTGTTTGGATGCCTTCAGGTAAGAAAGCAACCTATAATGGTGATGATAACGTTTTAGAATTACCCGTTGGCGCTGTTCTAATTAAAACATTTTATTATGAGAATGTGCAGCCTAATAACACTACTCAAATAATTGAAACAAGACTTTTAGTTAGAAAAGCTGATGGCTGGAAAGCCTACGACTATATCTGGAATACTGAACAAAATGAAGCATTATTAGAAACAACCGAAAACGGAACTTTTATACCTATTACTTGGCTTGAAAATGGAGTTTCAAAAAGTGTCAATTACAAAACACCCTCACAAACAGAGTGTTTGACTTGCCATAAGTTAAATCCAACACAAACAACGGGTGGAGAATTAACAATTCCTATTGGCCCTAAACCTCAAAACTTAAATACTAACTATAATTACAATGGTGTTTCAAAAAATCAGTTGGCAATGTGGAAAACAGCTGGCTATCTAGGCGATGATATTCCAACAACTATAAATTCAACTGTAAATTGGGAAGATCAAACAAAATCATTAGAAACAAGAGCTCGTTCTTATATTGATATAAATTGTGCTCATTGTCATAGACAAGGTGGTCACTGTGATTATGTAAATATGCGTTTCAATTACAGTAACACAGACTTATCTTCATTTGGAGTGTGTATGACACCTTTATTTACAATTGAAAATGGTCCTTTTGTTATAAATAGTGGTGATGCTAATAGATCCGAAATGATACTAAGAATGAATACTGAAGAAGGCGCTATTATGATGCCAATAATAGGTAGAAATATAATTCACGAGGAAGGGGTTCAACTCATGAAAGATTGGATTAATACCTTGCCAGCAAACTGTCGTTAAATTAAATAGAATATTATGAGAAAAATTACAATAGTGCTATCCCTATTTTTAGGAATACACAGTTCTTATTCACAAGATACTTGTTCTGGGGCACTAACAGTAACATCTGGAACATTTACTGTTGGAGCCATAAACGGCACAGATATTCCATCACCAGTTTGTGCGCAAAATGGAGCTATTCCCGTTGCCAATATTCCTGCTGGCGAATGGTATACCTATACTCCAACACAAAACTACACCGTCACACTTACTACAGATTTAGCTATAAATAATGGAAAAGATACTCGAGTGCATATCTACACTGGCTCCTGTGGAAGTTTAACTTGTTATGCTAGTGATGATGATTCTGGAGTAATTGGAACTGGATATTTATCTGTTGTTACATTTAATGTCGCAGCTGGAACAACATACACTATTGCGTTTGATAACCGATGGAATTCAACTGGTTTTAATTTTCAAATAACGGAGCAAGCCGTTATCGTTCCGCCAGTTAGTTTTACAACAACTGCTATAACTTCAAGTTCCGTAATATGTTCTGTTACTGATATGAATGGCGATTTTCTTGATGATATTGTTACTGTTGGGACCAATCAGATGAATGTTTTAACGCAAAATACAACAGGAGGATTCACAACTACCAATTATGCTTTGCCTGCATTAACAGCAAATCCAAGTTGGAGTATCACTGCAGGAGATTTTGACAGAAATGGCTTTAATGATTTAGTATTTGGAAGTGCCAGTAGATTGACTCTTATCAAAGCGAATGCAACTGGAACAGGCTACACCGAAATTCCTTACCCACAAAATATTTTTACGCAAAGAGCTAATTTTATTGATATTAATAACGATGGTCATTTAGATTTATTTGCCTGTCATGATGTAGACCAAAGTCATGCATACAGAAACGATGGAGCAGGAAATTTAAACTTTGATATATCGCTTTTTCCAACCCTTGATGTTGGCGGAAACTACGCTTCTATTTGGTCAGACTACGATAATGACGGAGACCAAGATATGTATTTAGCTAAATGCCGTGGTGGGGCACCTGTAGGAGACCCTCAAAGGATTAATTTATTATATAAGAACAATAATGATGGTACATTTACTGAATCTGGAGCCGCTGCTGGTGTAAATGATGGCTCACAATCTTGGTCAACTGCTATTGAAGATTTTGATAACGATGGTGATATGGATTTTTTAGTATCCAATATATCCGATCAAAATAAATTATATAAAAATAACGGTGATGGAACATTTACCGATGTGTATGCTACATCAGGAATTGATCCCCAAGTAGGTTCATGGGAAATACAAGCTGTAGACTTCAATAATGACGGTTTAATAGACTTTTTGTGGCAAAACGGTAAAGAATTATATATCAATAATGGCAATTTGACCTTTACAGGCTATGACCTACCCTTTAGTGAAGGTGGAATTGGCGATTTGAATAACGATGGTTTTCTTGATGTTCAGTTTGGAAGTAATGTGTATTATAATGTTCCAAATGCAAACAATTGGGTCAAAGTAAAACTACAAGGAGTTTCTAGTAATAAAAATGGAATTGGAGCTAGAGTAGAAGTATATGGTCCTTGGGGCAAACAAATACGTGAAATTAGAAGTGGGCATGGTTTTAGTCATCAAAGTAGTATGAATGCACATTTTGGTATTGGAACTGCTACTGAAATTACTAAAATTGTTGTAAAATATCCTTCAGGAACAATAGATACTTTTAATAATCCTCCCTTAAACCAATCCATTTCTATAGTTGAGGGTACCACATTAGGAATAGATGAATTTTCAAAAAGCGGATTTAATGTATATCCAAATCCAGCAAAAACCTCTTTAAATATCAAATCAATGGTTGGGAACAGTTTCCAAACAGCTAAAATATATGATATAACAGGTAAGTTAATTTCTGAATTCGATGCAATTAAAGAATCTATTTCTGTTGAAAATTTAAATTCTGGCACTTACCTACTGCTTTTGAAAGATGAAAATGGTAATGGTTTTTCTCAAAAATTTGTAAAAGAATAAGACATTAATTCCTTAAAAAAAAACGGAGTTCTATCTAAATAAAGAGCTCCGTTTTTTTTGTTTAATTTTTTATCATTTTTAAAGTTTTGTAACTTTTTCCTGCGAAAACTTTAACAAAATAAGTTCCAACTGATAAATTTGAAATATCTAAAGACACATTTTCAGAAACAATACTTTTTTCAAATACTTTTTGCCCTAAAATGTTATAAATCAATACTGATGACATATCCTTTTTATGACTAATATTTAAAACAGAAGAAGTCGGATTTGGGTAAATCGTAAAATGCGACAAATCAAATTCATTACTAGATAATGTACACGGATTTAGGATTGTTATAGTAACAGGATTGCTGTTTGCGCCGCCATCAATACCATTTGCCGTATGGCAAGTATTCCCTCCATCTGATAAAGTACAAGTATAAATATCTCCATTATTCAATGGAGTAACTGCAATAACAGTACCACTTTCTCCACCACTTCCAGGTTGACCACTACTTAAAGGATTACCGTTTAAAAACCATCTGTAATAAGGAAATTGTCCTGTAATATTTGTTCCAGTCGCTGTTAATGTAATTGTTGTTCCAGCACAAATCGTGGTTTGATTCGCTGAAACAATAACTGATAAAACAGATGGAGTTTCAATAGTCACAATTGTAGAAACACTTGCATTTGGATTTGACACGCATGTTGCATTACTAATTAATTCACAACTTACAATATCATTACTAATCAAACTTCCAGCCAGCGCTGAAAAAGAAGAAGCATTAGTCCCTACAGGATTTCCATTAATTTTCCATTGGTATATTGGTGCTGTTCCTCCATCAATTGCATTGACGTTAAAAAACACATTGTTTGCACCACAAAAGGTTTGGTTTACATTACTGCTAAACGTTAAAACTGGCGCCAGTACATTTCCGATTGTTTTAACAACTATTTGTTCCGAGATTCCATTAATTCCAGAACACACTGGTGTGATTTCTACTCTATAAACATCTTCACAATATAGTTGTGAATAATTATAAAAAGTACTGTTATTAGGATATGAAAAGGTTGAATAGGCTGTCCAAGAATTTGTATTCTTATTATATAATCGTACTTTAAAATCGATTCCTGATTCAGCCAACCAAGTTACATTAATCTTATTTGTAGGGATATCGACTGTTAGTGAGGCATTTGATACTTTTTTATTGTCGCAAATTGTTGCAGCACAAGTGGCCAAACAAGGCAAGCTTAAAATAGAATTATTAATTGTAGTTATAGATGCAGTTGACCAACTGTTGCTCAAACTTACGGTGGCATTCATAATATCTGAATTATGAACACATCCTAAATTATGACCTATCTCGTGAGATAAAATACAACGGGTTTGATTTGTATTACTTCCAAAATTTTTAACCACTGCTATTCCAGATGTACCACACATAGTAAAAGAGCCCAATCCTACTACCGTTCCTGTACCTCCTTCATTTTGCCAGTGCAATTTGATATCGTAAGGATTTATAAAAATTATGCTAGCATTGGAACTAAAACTATAATAATTATCATATATCTGTAAAGTAGGCGGCCAGTAGTTACAATTTGCATCACAAGTTACTATATAATGTTCTGTAACTTTAAAAATTATATCATCAGATAATCCATTTGTGATGGTAAAATTAGCTTGAGTCAAATTTAGAATTTGCAATGTTCGATCAATAGTTGCATTAACAGAACCGTAGGTTGCATACATAGTATAATCAACTGACATAGCTAGTTCAAGCGTTTTACAACCTCCTGATAAAACAGTTTTTTCTGAAGTATCTATTCTACTTTCTGTTTCTTGAGAACCACAGTTTGATGTTTCTAAAATGGCGTCTGAAGGATTATAAAAAACATATAAATTTGAATCTGATACATCTTCAAAATTATGGAGTGGTTGTATGTAAAATTCTTCTTTTTCGGTTTTAATATAAATCGAAAACTTATCTTCAAACATTGAAAACACAAATTGATTGTTTTCTGAAATGTCTTGATTTACAAAATATTTTCCATCAAAACCACTTTCAGAAAGTGATTTTCGTTCTGTATTACTATCCTTTTTAATAGAAACAACATAATCATTTGAAAGCAGTTTATTTTCTTTTAAAACACAATTATACTTTTTGTCATATTCTAAAGTTATGTTTTCTCCACTGGAAATTTTTTGAAGTTGATTGTCTAGCTTTAAAATTTTATATTTTTTAAAACTCTTATTCAAATTAACAGTTTGATTTGTTACATTTTGAAATACTAATTTGTTTTGTGAAAATAAAGAAAAACAAATTAAAGAAAACAGAAGTAATAGCTGTTTTTTTTTCATTTTATGTTGTTTTAAAATTAAAAAACCCGAACTAAATTAAATCCAAAAAATACATTACCCTTACTCCAGTCTCCTGTTGTATTTCCTAGAAAACCCGATTCGTGTATGCCTTGGGAACTGGTAAAATGCATTTGAAAAACATGACCGCCAGTTTCAATATCAACCCCAACAGAAAGTGGATTTTTAAAAACGGATGATGAAGTTCTATTTAAATGTGCTGCATAATCGGCATTGATAGATATGCGCTTGCTTACCTTGTATCGACCGCCCAATCCAATTGCAAATTGACTATTACTTTGAAAATCATTTAAGACAAAATTTTCGTGAAAATAAGTTGGCGCCAACTGAAAAGAGAATTTCTCTGAAAATTTTCTAGAAACTAGTAGTTGATTGACATAAGTAATGCGGTTCACAAATTTCAATTTTGGATAATTGGATTGTTTAAGTAAATTATTAAATCCCAAACTATTAAACCCAACAATTGTTACTGGAAAACCATTTTCTTGTTGTGATTTTAAGATATATTTTGCCGCAAAATCATAAGCTTGTTCACTACGTCCAGCTGATAAAGACAAGCCATTACCTACTCCATAAATAAATTTGATTTGAGTTACTGCATTGTCCAATCCAAAAAAACCTTCGATATTGTCTTTTATGGAGCCAAATCGATGTGCTATGACTAAATACAAATCCCCTTTGGCAGCGAGTTTAGTAGATTCTAAATTGACGATTTTCATAGCTTTGAATGCAGACGCTACTTTTTGATTATCAACTGATGTTGAATCGATTTCAGATAATAAATCGTCTTGCCCAAATGAAAAATGAAATGAAAATAAAACTACTAAAATGGATAAGTACTTCATAAAATGATATTTTAATTTATTTACAGATTTTGTTTAATTACTATTGAATTAGATAACAATTATCCAATTTTATTTCTTCTAAAAGTTCATCATATCCTAAAAAACGACCTTTAATATGAACATTGGAATTTAATTTTACTTTTTCAAAATCAGAATTTACAACTATAGCAAACAGTTTCTCGTCAATAAGAATTGCTTTTTGTGCTGCATCAATTTGAGTTACTATTCCT
This sequence comes from Flavobacterium sp., assembly GCF_031422135.1. Taxonomy (GTDB): domain Bacteria; phylum Bacteroidota; class Bacteroidia; order Flavobacteriales; family Flavobacteriaceae; genus Flavobacterium. Next base: position 27,716 of record NZ_JANOQD010000055.1, read on the forward strand.
GAAATTTCTATAATTTTATTTAAATATTTTTTATTTGCATTGACCTCATCTTTTGCTAATTCCGAGTTAAACTTCAAAACAGATTCTATTTTAATTGTTTCTTCTGAGGCATAATCCCGAGCTCCTTTATACAGATAAGAATACCCTAAATAAACCGAAACTATAGCAATAATTGCTATAAAAAATATTTTCTTCATTTTAACTTATGTTTGAACACAAATATAATTAATATTTTTAATTAATTTAAAATAACGCTATTACTCTTTCCATTTATGGTTTCTAATTTTGTAAAGTTGTAATATTTGTTGTTAAAAAAAACTATTGCTTTATAAATTTATTTATTTTTACCGTAAACAATTCATTAAGATGAAAACAACAGTTTCCTTTTTTTTATTAGTCCTAATTAGTTTTGGCTGTTCAAAGGATAGTCCCTCTAGTTTATCTCCTGTTATAATTCCAGTTGCAAAAATCACATATAGCAATACTGTAAAAGCTATTATAGACAATAATTGCATTTCTTGTCACGCCGCTGTTCCTATTAATTTTGCACCTATGTCACTTACAACTTATGAAAACGTGAAAGAAGCCATTCAAAATAGAGGATTAATTAATCGAATTTCTAGAGATCAAGGAGCTTCAGGTATGATGCCCAGTGGAGGAACGAGATTACCGCAAACTTCCATAGATGCCATAGTAAAATGGCAAACTGATGGCTTAACTCAATAATTTTAATTCTTATTTTTATGATAAAAAAAACAATTGTATTCGTTTTTACCATACTTTTATTTGGTAATATTTATGGACAGAAATTAAAGACAAAAACAGGTCAGGTCAATTTTGACGCCATTGTGACGAGCTTTGAGCCTGTAAAAGCTGAAAATAATGCAACAACTTGTATTCTTGATACTGCTACTGGTGAGATTGCTAGTTTGATTTTGCTCAAAGGTTTTAAGTTTAAAGTGGCGTTAATGGAAGAGCACTTTAATGAAAACTATGTGGAGAGTGATAAATTTCCTAAAGCCATACTGAAAGGTAAAATTCAAAATTTTGATGCATCGAAACTAACTCAGACCGCTACTCCAATTGAAATAAAAGCCTCTATTGAGCTTCATGGGAAAAAGAAAGATGTTTTGATTAGTGGGAAAATTAAAAAAACGACTACTGGTATTGAACTAACAACCAGTTTTACTTTAATCCCCGAAGATTTTGATATTAAAATTCCTAGTGTGGTTCGTGGTAAGATAGGCAAAAAAGTAAATGTTACTACACTATTTGATTTGAAATAAGTATTGGATATTCATAGCTATTCTTACCAACTCTCTTTTTTAATTATTTAGCTCCATCTTATCAAAGGTATTTAGCTTGTCAAGATGTATAATAGTTTTCGTATTGTCAAGACTATGTTCATACATTTGAACAAATTTTGCTCCATATTCTATTTCTTCGAATGTATAGGATGTTCTTGTGGCTACTATGTTACTGAACATTTCGTCGAAGGCTTTAACAAATACTAATATTTCTCCTTTTTGGCTCTTAAAATCTTGACTTGTAAAGCCATACAATGGACTATCTTCGGTTATAGGATGCACAAGTGTCCAGCTTAATGTGAGTGCGTTTACTTTATCATATTCTAAATCGAGTGGAAAGAATCGGTTTATCTTTTTACCATTTTCTTCTATAGTCATTCCTAGTGTTAGTTTGGCTTCGGCATCCGTTAGATTGGTGTTTTTGTAGGGTGCTACTCGCATCATTAGTGCTGTTCCGTCCTGAAATGGTGCTATTATTGCGTTTTCAGAAAACTTAAGGTGAGCTTTGGGTTTACTAAACCGTCCATAGAGTAATCCTGTGGCTAACGCAAAAGCGAGTAGTCCAGCAAGTGCTTCAGTAGCGGCTATGGCGCTGGTTAGAAATCCTGATGGGTTAATATGTCCGTAACCTACGGTGGTAAAGGTTTGGGCACTGAAAAAATAGGCTTGTCCGAATTTTTCAATTTCGGTGGTCGCTGTTATTCCGTTGAGATGCTCTACTCCTATTGTGTAATATATGAAAGCAAATATAAAGTTGATTGAGATAAAAAACAGTAGAATTACGACTTGAAATTTCCATGTTGGGAGTTGTAGCATAGTGTGAAACCAGCTTATTTGATCCAGTATAGGTATTCCTTTTTTGTGAATGTTTGCTGTTCCATTTTTTGAAATGAATCGACCACCGTAATTTGAAGCGTTGGTTCCAAAACCAGTATTTTCGTTGGTTTTTAGCTTTTTGTTTTGTTTTTTGAAAACTGCCATTGGTTTTGGTTTTTAGCGTTTGTTTTTTGTAAAGTTATGAATTATAGGATTATTGCTGTTCATTTTTTTTTGAGGTTTTTAATACGGCATTGCTGATCCTAGCCCTGACAGCAGCGGCATCCTTTTGCTTTTTTGCTATTGCGAGGTTACGAAGCAATCAAAAAAGTAAAAGATATAGCGTATGGCAGGATTAGCTTCTAAAAAAAAAAAAGCGACTCAAAATTTGAATCGCTTAATTGCAAAGTTTTTATTTTTTAAAAATCTCTATTCACATCAAATGCTTCAAGATATTCGGCAACGCGTTTTACAAAGCTTCCTCCTAATGCTCCGTCTACTACACGGTGATCGTAGGAATGAGACAAGAACATTTTTTGGCGAATTCCAATAAAATCCCCTTCGGGAGTTTCTATTACTGCTGGCACTTTACGAATCGCCCCAAGTGCAAGAATTCCCACTTGTGGCTGATTGATGATTGGTGTTCCAAAAACAGAACCGAATGTTCCCACATTAGTAACTGTATACGTTCCGCCTTGTGTATCGTCTGGTTTTAGTTTACCTGCTTTGGCTCGGTTTCCTAAATCATTTACTGCTTTTGCCATTCCAACCAAATTTAGTTGGTCTGCATTTTTGATTACGGGAACAATTAAATTTCCATTTGGCAAAGCGGCAGCCATACCAAGATTGATATTTTTCTTTTTGATGATGTAATCACCATCAACCGAAATATTCATTCCTGGAAAATCCTTCAAAGCTTTTGCTACAGCTTCCATCATAATTGGAGTAAATGTCAGTTTTTCACCTTCACGTTTTTCAAAAGCAACTTTTACTTTTTCTCTCCATTTTACAATATTTGTTACATCTACTTCGATAAACGATTGTACGTGAGCCGAGGTTTGAACTGAAGCCACCATATATCCAGAAATAAGCTTACGCATTCTGTCCATTTCGATGATTTCGTCACCACCATTTACAGAAACTGGAGCGGCTTGAGTTCTGGGTTCTGGGTTCTGGGCTCTGGGTTGCGTAACTACTGATTCTACAACACTTTCCGCTTTTGACTTTCGAATTTCGACATATTTTAGAAGATCTTCTTTAGTAACTCGACCTTCTTTTCCTGAACCTAAAATGCTTTCTAATTCGGCTACAGAAACACCTTCTTCTTTGGCAATATTTTTAACTAGTGGCGAAAAGAACTTATCAGATTTAGAAAAATCTGCTGGTTTAGCAACAGCATCTTTGACAGTTTCTATTGTTTTTTCTATTTCCGCTACGGCAACTTGAACTTCTTGTTTAGTTGTTTCAACATCACCGCCTTCGGTTTCAATAATAGCAATGGTTTGACCAACTTGTACTAAGTCGTCTTTTTGAAACAATTGTTCTATCAAAATTCCAGAAACCTCACTAGGCACTTCACTATCTACTTTATCTGTAGCAATTTCTAGTACTGCTTCGTCCATTTCGATTTTGTCACCTACTTGTTTTAACCAGTTTGTAATGGTTGCTTCAGCAACGCTTTCTCCCATTTTTGGAAGTTTCAATTCAAATCTTGCCATATTATTTGCCTAAAAAGGTTGTTTTGGTTTTGATGATGCAAAAATAATAAATTTAACACGAATTGCACGGATTTACACGAATTAAAAAAATCTAATCTCTAATTATTAAAATCTACAATATGAATTACCTCTCCACAATCGTTACTACTATTACTACCTATCATATAATCAGTCATTTGTGGAATAATTTTATAGGTTAGTTTTTTATTTTTATTTTGTTCTAATAGTTGAATTATAGTTTTAAAATCAATAAAATTATTGTCAAAAATCACTTCCACATTCTTATTTTCCGAAAACGATTGCGGAATATTTTGAAGCTGTACTGGTTTTTTAAATTGTTTTTCTAGCTTATCCTGTAATTGTTGACTATTTGAAATAAGAATATAATGGTCTGGCTGATTTTTTTGCTTTGATTTTCCTTGAAACATTTTTACAAACGAGAAAAATACAATCCCAGTTTTCATAAATGCAGTAAAGAAAACAGATATTTTAAAATGTTTTTTATAAAAGAAATTCATTGCTTCTTGAAACCGTTTCATATAGGTTTCATCTTTTATAGTGCTTTCGCCTTTGTAATGAATTAAAGTTGTTTCGTTTAAATAATAGTTGGTTTTTCCTTTTTGCAAAACCATATAAGACAAATCAATATCGTCAGAATACATAAAACAATTCTCGTCAAAACCACCAACTTCAAGATACAATTCTCGCTTCATAACCATAAATGCACCAACGAGAATATCTACTTTTCCAGTTTTATTTTCATTTAAATGTTGTGCATAATATTTTCCGAAATAATTAGAGAATTTATACAATCCGAAGATTTTTGTAAATGCTACAAATGGTGTTGGAACACCACGTTTGGATTCAGGCAGAAAATTTCCAGTTCCATCGATGAGTTTACAACCTACAATTCCTAGGTTTTTTTGCCTTTCGGCGAAAGCTAATACTTTTGTAAAAGTATCTTCGGCCACGACTGTGTCTGGATTGAGAATACAAATATATTCGCCTTTTGCTTGAGCAACTCCTATGTTATTTCCTTTTGGAAAGCCTGAATTTTCTTTGTTTTCGATCAGTTTTACATTTGGAAAACGAGATTTCATCATAGCACAACTATCATCGGGCGAATTATTATCGATTACTATAATTTCGGCATCGATATTTTGAATGGCTTTTTGAACGCTAAGAACACATAGTTCGAGAAAATATCGAACGTTGTAGTTTAGGATGATGATGGTTAGTTGCATATTCTATATTTATAGCAACTTGGTTAAGTCGTTGGGATTTTTGGCATCGTTCCAAAAAAGTATCAAATCTAGTTGATTTTTATCTTTTAATATTTTATAAAATAAAGTAGTTTGCTTTGATATTACTATTGAATAACAATTATATTTAGTGCTATATTTTCCCATTTCAGGTTTTAGTGATAAAGTTTTAAGAAATTCATCCACTAAATCTTCAAATTTCTGTACTTCAATGGCATTCCATTTTAATAAAATAAAATCCATCTCTAAATAATAACTACTTATTGCTTGGGGCTTCCATTGAATGGTTAGAATCATTTTAAAAACGGATAACGCAATTTGGTTTTTCGTTTCATTTCTTCGTGTGAAATCCCTAATCCTTGCTCAGACTCACGCAATCCCTTTTCAATTACTTTAGCAAATAATGGATGATCTTCAATGTTTGCGTAAACTATCTCTTCTATATTAAATTCTATTGCTGGTTCTTCTACTTTAGAAATAATTGAATCTGATTGTTTATATTTTTTGTTAGAATTATCCATTGATTTTAATTTAATAATCAAATGTACAAAATCTTTTTTTAAAAAAAGATAGCCCGAGAATTTATAGAAACTCCCAAAACATAATCTGATAGCCCCGATTGTAGCGGTATCCTTTTTTGAGGCACGAAAAAAAGATATAGCAAAAAGCGGGAAAATAACTGGCAAATAAATCCTAAATACTTGCTCCAAAAACCAATTCGTAATTCATAATTTTTAATTCGTAATTTAATACCTTACTTTTGCAAAAAAATTAGTCTCGTGAATTACTTATCAGTAGAAAATATTTCAAAATCTTTTGGAGAACGTACTTTGTTCAAGGACATCTCTTTTGGAATCAATAAAGATCAAAAAATTGCTTTCATTGCCAAAAATGGTTCTGGAAAAACCACTATAATGAACATTATTAATGGTTTTGATGAGCCTGATACTGGGCAAGTAGTTCTTAGAAAAAGCATCAGAATGGCTTTTTTATCACAAGACAACAAATTGCAAGATGAGTTGACCATCGAAGAAAGCATTTTTGCCTCTGATAATGAAACTTTGAAAATAATTGAAGCCTACGAAAAAGCCTTAGAAAACCCTGAAGATGGAGATGCGTATCAGAAAGCGTTTGACGGGATGGATCAACATAATGCTTGGGATTTTGAAACCCAATACAAGCAAATTCTATTTAAATTGAAGTTGGAAGATTTCAAGTTAAAAGTAAAAAACCTATCAGGTGGACAAAAAAAGCGTTTGTCTCTTGCCATCATTTTAATTAATCGTCCGGATTTATTGATACTGGATGAACCTACGAATCACTTAGATTTAGAGATGATTGAATGGTTAGAAAGTTATTTTGCTAAAGAAAATATTACCTTGTTTATGGTAACACACGACCGTTTTTTCCTAGAACGAGTTTGTAATGAAATTATTGAACTTGACAACGGAAAAATATACCAATACAAAGGTAATTATTCATATTACTTAGAAAAGAAAGAAGAGCGTATTGCTTCAGAAAATTCGAGTGTAGACAAAGCACAAAACTTGTTTGTAAAAGAATTGGAATGGATGCGTCGTCAACCTAAAGCAAGAACTTGTAAAAGTAAATCGCGTCAAGATGATTTTTATGATATCAAAGAAAAAGCGCAAAGTCGTCGCCGTGAGAACGTGGTTGAACTAGAAATTAATATGGAACGAATGGGAAGCAAGATTATCGAGCTTCATAAAATTTCAAAAAAATTCAAGGATCACGTAATTTTAGATAATTTTAGTTTTGATTTTCAACGTGGCGAACGCATAGGAATTATTGGAAAAAATGGAACAGGAAAATCTACTTTTTTGAACCTTTTAACTGGAACTTTACCTCTAGATTCTGGAAAAGTGGTTGTTGGCGAAACAATAAAAGTAGGTTATTACACGCAAAGTGGAATCAACCCAAAACCTGGACAACGTGTTATTGATGTCATTAAAGAATATGGAGAATTCATTCCGTTAATGAAAGGACGATTAATTTCGGCCTCTCAATTGTTGGAGCGTTTTCTTTTTGATTCAAAAAAACAATACGATTACGTAGAGAAATTAAGTGGTGGAGAGTTGAAGCGTTTGTATTTATGTACCGTTCTGATTCAGAATCCAAACTTTTTGATTCTAGATGAGCCCACAAATGATTTAGATATTGTAACCTTAAATGTGCTAGAAAGCTTCTTAATGGATTACCCTGGTTGTTTACTTGTGGTATCTCACGACAGGTATTTTATGGATAAAATTGTAGACAACTTATTTGTTTTTAGAGGTCAAGGTGAAATAGAAAATTTCCCAGGCAATTACTCAGATTTTAGAGCCTATGAGGACAGTGCCGATGTTGCTCAAAAAGAAGACAACAAAGCCGAAAAGAAAGACTGGAAACAAAACAATCCTACAGGAAATTTGACTTTCAACGAGCAAAAAGAGTATCAAAAAATAGAAAAAGAAATTAAAGATTTAGAAGCTCAAAAAATCACAATCGAACAATTATTTTCTGACGGAAAAGTCGCTGATGGAGATATTTCTGCAAAAGCAAAAGAGTTAGAAAATATTATTAATAAAATGGAAGATCGAGAAGAACGTTGGTTTGAACTCTCAGTAAAAATTGAGGGATAAAATTACCGCTTAATAGTTACAACCCCAATGCTTTTTTAACGCCATAGCTAAAAAAAGTATTGGGGTTGTTTTGTTTATGCAAGTTTTTTTTTACCTAATAGGTATTTTTGAGAATAGACTTTATACCTACAAGTTCAAAAAAGACTTTGCAAGACAATATTCATAAAATTATACTCATTTAAAAAATCACTTTTTAAGTAAAAAAAATATTATAAAAAAAACATACTGATTAATAAGTGTATTTATTGAAATAATACAATCTATACACTTATTAATATTGCGCTTTTTTACTCCAATTCATTCCAAACCTAAACTTTAACATAATATAAACTGTATAAATAAAAAAACGAACTACATTTGTATCGCTTACGATATAATTGCAAGCGATATAATTATGAAAGAATCAGAAACTACAATCACTCAAAAAATATTCAGAATTTTGCTAGCCTCTTTTATGATCTTTGCAGGATTCAGTCATTTGACTTTTAACAGAGTAGAATTTCAAGCCCAAGTGCCAAATTGGATTCCATTAAGCAAAGATTTTGTAGTCATAGCATCAGGTATTGTAGAAATTAGTTTAGGACTAGGTTTGGCTTTTTGGAAAAAAGAACGCATTAGATTCGGATGGGCACTTGCTACGTTTTTTGTGCTAATATTCCCTGGAAATATAGCCCAATATCATAACGGAACAGATGCCTTTGGAGCATTAAATTCTGATACTGCCAGGTTGATACGTTTATTTTTTCAACCAGTATTAATTGTTTGGGCCATTTGGTCTTCAGGCGCTTGGAGTGTATGGAAAAAAAGAAAAAGTAATTCAATATGATTAGTTCACCATTAGAATTAGGCAATCAAATTTGCTTTCCCATATATTCCGTATCTCGTTTAATAACAAAGACTTACACTCCGTATTTAAATAAAATTGGATTAACCTACCCACAATATTTGGTAATGATGGTTTTATGGGAAAACGATAAGCTCTGTATCAATCAGATTACCGAAAAATTACTCCTAGACACCAATACGCTTTCTCCATTACTAAAACGTATGGAAAAAATGGAACTTATTGATCGTAAACGCTCAAGCAAAGATGAAAGAAGTGTAATTGTAGAACTGACAACAAAAGGAAATGAACTCAAAAAACAAGCTGAACCAATTCCAGAAAAACTACTTGAAACCGTTCTTAATAAAACCATTAGCATAGAAAATATTAACCTATTAAAAAATATACTGAATGATTGGGTCACCGTATTATCAGATAATAAAACAGAAAAATAAAAAATAAAAAAAAATGGAATTATTAGACAAATTAAGTTGGAGATACGCAGCAAAAGCAATGAATGGAGAAAAAATCCCTCAAGAAAAAGTTGACAGAATTATTGAAGCTGCTCGCTTGGCTCCTACATCTAGCGGACTACAACCTTTTGAAATATATGTAGTTACAAACCAAGAAGTCAAAGAAAAAATTAGACCTGTAGCTTGGAACCAATCGGTAATAACTGATTGTTCTCACTTATTAGTTTTTGTTGCTTGGGATACTTATACTGAAGATCGTATCAATAAAATGTTTGATTTAACAAATGATATCCGAGGATTTAAAAACGAAGGATGGGAAAATTACAGACAAATGCTTTTGAGTAACTATCCTCAAAAAGACGCCGAAGAAAACTTTAATCACGCAGCAAAACAGGCCTATATTGCTTTTTCACAAGCAATTGTAGCAGCAGCGTTTGAAGGAGTAGATTCAACTCCAATTGAAGGTTTCACGCCAGCTGCAGTAGATGAAATTTTAGGATTGAGAGAAAAAGGATTGAGAAGCGTAGTATTGCTTCCAATAGGTTACCGAGATACTGAAAAAGATTGGTTAGTAAATTTGGTCAAAGTAAGAAAAAGCAAAGAAGATTTAGTGACTCTTATTGATTAAAAAAAGTAATCCGAATCATAAAAATATAAAAAGCCACCTCAAAGTTGAGATGGCTTTCTATCACAAAAAATTCAACCAAATTATTAAAACTGTGCTGTTTCTGTAGAATCTTTCATCGCTACAGTTGATGTTAATCCCATAGTAACCGTATTTTGAACTTCATCAAAATAAGTTGTTCCCACAAAATTTTGGTGCTTGATTGCTTTGAAACCTTCTTTTTGAAGAGCAAATTCTTTTTCTTGCAATTCAGAATAACCAGCCATACCTTTCTTTTTGTAAGCTAAAGAAAGCTCAAACATAGAAGTATTTAAGGCGTGAAATCCTGCTAATGTAATGAACTGAAATTTGTATCCCATTGCAGCAATATCTTCTCTGAATGTTTCCATTTCTTTTACCGATAGTTTAGAAGCCCAGTTAAACGATGGCGAACAGTTGTAAGCCAACAATTTTCCTGGATATTGTGCGTGAATTGCTTCAGCGAATTTTCTAGCTTCTGCAATATTTGGCGTAGAAGTTTCCATCCAAATTAAATCAGCATAAGGCGCATAAGATAAACCACGATCAATACCTTGTTCGATACCATTATTTACATAGAAAAATCCTTCTGGGGAACGTTCTCCTGTGATGAATTTTCTGTCTCTTTCGTCGACATCACTAGTAATTAAATTTGCAGCTTCGGCATCGGTTCTTGCAATAATTAAGGTAGAAACTCCCATAACATCTGCTGCTAATCGTGCTGCAACTAATTTATTAATGGCTTCTTGCGTTGGCACTAATACTTTTCCACCCAAATGACCACATTTTTTAGCTGATGACAATTGGTCTTCAAAATGAACACCAGCAGCTCCAGCTTCAATCATACCTTTCATTAATTCGAAAGCGTTTAGATTACCTCCAAAACCTGCTTCTGCATCGGCAACAATAGGAACTAGATATTCTTTTTTATTTTCAATTTTGTTTACACTTTGTATCTGATCTGCTCTTAACAAAGCATTATTTATACGTTTTACAACTTGAGGAACACTATTGGCTGGATATAAGGATTGGTCAGGATACATTTCTCCCGATAAATTAGCATCGGCAGCTACTTGCCAACCGCTTAAATAGATAGCTTCCAATCCTGCTTCAACCTCCTGAATGGCTTGATTTCCAGTTAATGCACCTAATCCAGCAACCCAATCTTGATTGTTCAATTTGTGCCATAAAACTTCTGCACCGTGTTTTGCAATTGAATGCTGAATTTGATACGATCCTTGAAGTGTGATAACTTTTTCGGCTGTGTAGGGTCTTTCAACACCACTCCATCTTTTGTTTGTTGTCCAATCGGTAACTAATTGCTGAATTTTTTCGTTTGTGTTCATCTTTTTTGTTTATATAGTTGTGTAAATTATTTTAATATTCGTTTTTTATTAATCTAAGTATGGATACGCTTTTAACGTTAAAAACTCATCTAATTTTTCATTAAAAACCATTTCTAATAATAGTTTTGAAGCAATTTCAAACTTCCCTTCAGAAAATCTTGTTACACCAACATATTCTTTGATGGCTTCTAATTCTTGAACGGCATATTCATCATACAATGCTTTGGTACAAGTGTCACCGTTTTCTAAAACCACTTTTTTGTCTAACCAATGCCATAATTGAACTCGAGAAATTTCTGCTGTA
>NZ_JANOQD010000056.1:0-3272 GCF_031422135.1 Flavobacterium sp.
AATGCTTCCCCTTTCCCGTGATTGTCTGTAGGTGCATCAGTAAGAATTTCTGTTCCCGATTGCAAATGGGTTGATGTGGTTCTTAAATCGCCTAGATATGTTATTTTAGAAGTCATAATAGAAGTTTGAAGTTTGAGGTTATGAGTTATCTGTTTACTTTAATCGAAATTCTTAATACTTAATTCTTAATTCGCTTCTTTTATAGTTAAATCGGCGTCGTAATACAAAATATAAACGCCTTTATTGACATATCCTCCGCCCTCTTTTTTATAAAATTCAAATTTATTATTCACTTGCTCTGTTGCAGAAGCTTCGATAGTTTCCTGATAAGTATTTCCTTGTAACAAACGCATCATAGTATCAAAAGTAACATCAAAACCACGAGATGCGTAAGTACTTGGCAAAATTTTATTTTTCTTTCTGTATTCGTTATCAAAAATTAATGCTCCTGCCGATTCGTTTTCACGAGTGATTGATGGATACATTAATTTTAATTTGGTTAGATTATCAAAATTTATTTCATCAGTATCTAAAGTTTCATTGGGTTCTAATATTACTAATTGTAACTTGAAACTGCTCATAGCGCTCATCATTGTTGCCATTGTTGATTTTATCATCCAAGTATTTTCGGATATTAAAACCACATAATTGATTTTATCTTTTACAAACAAACTTTTCAGATTTTCTGTAGACAAACTACCATTTTCTTGTAGCGAAGCAAATTGAACCCCTTTCTGATTTTCCTGAATATAGTGTCTAGCCGATTCTTTTTTGCGGTCAATTACTGCAATTATATTACCTCCTTTTGTTTTCATGTAAGAGAACATTGCATTTTTTAAAGTTTCATTTGTAGGTATCGTTTGAAATAAATTTGGAAAGGAATTGCCAATATCTTTTGACAGTGGCGAAATCACGGGAACATTATTTTTACTGAATAACTCAGCTGTTTTCTCCACATTACTTTGATAAAAAGGGCCAATTATTGCATCAACATTTACCAAATTATTTTCTTGAATAATTGCGACAACATTCGAGGAATTTTTGGTTTCTTGTGAATCGAATATTTGAATGTCGATATTAAGTCCGATTTGCCTAGCCGAATCTATAGCAATCAAGGCACCAGAATAAAAATCTAAAGTCATGTTCAAAAATTTATCTTTTTTCAAACGAGCTGTAGTCGAATTTATAGTATCGCTTTCTATTTTAGACATGTTAAAAGGCAACAATAAAACCATCTTTTTTTTGTCGTTTGCAGTATTTTTTTTAGATAATACGATGTAATCTTTTTTAGTTTTTTCAGGAATCAAAACAGTTTGTGGCACTTTCAAAATCATTCCTTCTTGAACTCCATTTGTTAAAACTGGATTGAGAGCAGTCAATTCTTCTTGACTCAAACCAAAAATTTTAGACAAACTATATAAAGTTTCTTTAGATTTAACTTCGTAGTTTACATAATTTAATGCTGGTGAAACTTTTGCAAGAATTGGTTTTATAATTTCACTTTTAGAAGAAACGGCCTCATGATATATAGCGGTTTTTGGTGCGGTTCCTTTTATAATCAATTTATATCCAATGGTCAAATTAGGGATAATCTCCGGGTTTTTCTTTTCCAATTCTTCAACCGTAATTCCATATTTTTTGGCTATAGAATACTTGGTTTCTTTAGGAAGTACTTCATGAAATACTGCTTTTTCTTGAGTTGGAGCTACAATTTTAGAACCCGTATTGGAAGGAATTAGTAAAACTTGCCCTATTTGCAAACCGTCTTTTTCAAGAATTGGATTGGCTTTTTTTAAAGCTTCATCTGAAATATTGTATTTTTTTTCGATACCAAACAAAGTCTCTTTTGGCTCCACTTTGTGTGTTTTTGTTTTTAAAATTGTTTTAGTGTTTTCCGTTTTGTTGGGAATTAACAAAATGCTATAAGGCTTTAGACCACTTTGTGCATCGGGATTTAGCTGATATATATCGAATGGGGTTACCTTATAAATTTGCGCAATTTGTGCTATAGTTTCTCCTTTTTCAACTTTATGCTTACCATACTTTTGTCCAAATACAGAACAGGTAATTACTAAAATAAAAATAAAAACGACTCTCTTTATCATAATTCAAATCTTTAAAAATTATTCAATAACAATTTCGATGGCAATAGCAATAAAAATTTTCCTTGTCAATAAAAATAGTGTTTTCAAAATCAATATAAAAACAAAAAATCAATTTCTTTATTGCTATTGAAATTGATTTTTGTAATTGCCATTGAAATTGAGTTTTATTCCCACTCGATAGTTGCTGGTGGTTTTGAGCTAATGTCGTATACTACTCTATTTACACCTTTTACTTTATTGATAATATCATTGGACACTTTCATCAAAAATTCATAAGGAAGATGTACCCAATCTGCGGTCATCCCATCTGTAGATTCAACGGCTCGAAGCGCAACTACTTTTTCATAGGTTCGCTCATCTCCCATTACACCTACACTATTTACCGGAAGCAAGATTGCTCCAGCTTGCCAGACTTTGTCATACAAACCCCAAGATTTTAATCCGTCAATAAAAACGGCATCAACATCTTGTAGAATTTGCACTTTTTCTGGTGTAATATCGCCTAAAATTCTGATCGATAATCCTGGTCCAGGAAAAGGATGTCTACCTAATAACGCAGCATCTATACCTAATGTTGCACCAACTCTTCGCACTTCATCTTTAAATAACATTCGGAGTGGTTCTACAATTTTCAGTTTCATATAATCAGGCAAACCGCCAACATTATGATGCGATTTTATAGTTGCTGATGGTCCTTTTACCGAAACTGATTCAATAACATCAGGATAAATGGTTCCTTGTGCCAACCATTTTACATCTTCGATACGATGTGATTCGTCATCGAAAACTTCGATAAAAACACGACCAATAATTTTTCGTTTGGTTTCTGGGTCGCTAATTCCTGCTAATTCTCCCAGAAATCTGTCGCCTGCATCAACTCCTTTTACATTTAAACCCATTCCTTTGTATTGGTCTAAAACGCTTTGGTATTAGTTTTTACGAAGCAAACCATTATTTACAAAAATACAATACAGGTTTTTTCCAATGGCTTGATGCAGTAAAACTGCCGCAACGGTAGAATCAACTCCACCAGAAAGTCCAAGAACTACTTTATCATCTTGAATTTTTTCTTTAAGCTCTGCAACCATTTCTTCAACAAAAGCATTGGGCGTAAAATTTTGAGGAACATGCGCAATTTTAACTAGGAAATTCTCTAGCATTTGTTTT
>NZ_JANOQD010000057.1:0-19313 GCF_031422135.1 Flavobacterium sp.
TTTGCATCGTAGGAATGTTGATAAGTTTTTAAAACCCGAAGGGAATTTTTTAAAAAACTTATCAATGTTCCGGCAATTAAGTTTAAATTTGAATCAATTATTAACCTAAAAAAAGGTCAACGTATTTTAGGATATGACAAAGAAATAACTTAAAAAGAAGATTATAAATGGATAAGATTAGTTTATTGATAATTATTACTGGAATATCTATAATTATTTCTTTCCTTCTTGCATTATTTTTAATTACTGTCAAAACAACTAATAAAGTGAGCAATTTCCTGTTTACTGTTTTTTTATTAATAACTGCAATAGATATTAGTGAACCTATATTTAACGAAATCATTCATAGCCCGTCTAATTTGAGAATGTTTAGAAATACATTTGCTTTTATGCAAATTCCAGTTTTTTATCTCTATATATTATCCGTTTGTTATTCTGACTTTAAATTAAAAAGAAGACATCTTTTACATTTTATCCCATTTTTAATTTCAAATTTAATAATGTTCCCTCGTTTTTATTTAGTAAATGTTATTTCAAAAATTAATTTCCTTAAAAACCATCTAAATATGATAGAACTTAAATTCAATCATATTCTTATCCATATTCAATTTTTTATATATTTTATTGCAGTTTTTATAATACTTAAAAAGGCGAAAAAATTATATCTTGAAAATTATGCAGGAACAAATATTAATTCCTATAATTGGTTGTTTCAGTTTACAATTGTGCTGACTATTTTATATTTGATTGCACTTTTCAAAAACATCTTTAAATTTTCTGATTATTCAAATATTTCTGAATGGATAAAAGTTGGTTTATTAATACTTCAACTATTCATTATTTGCTGGTATTTATTCAAAGCATTAAACAATCCCAATTTATTTAGAAATATTGATTCAAAATTAAAACTTGTATCTGATATTGTTTTAGAAATTAAAAATAATAATCAAGTAATGGCTATTGAAAAAGAGTTCAATTCGACATTATTAAAATTGCAAAATTATATGATTGAAAAAAAACCTTATCTTAATCCATCAATTACAATTCAAAATATTTCTGATGATATTGAAATTCCCGTTCGTGATTTATCGCTTTTAATAAATCATAAATTAGGACAGCATTTCTTTGATTTTATAAACACTTATCGAATTGAAAATGCAATGAAAATTTTAAAGGATTCTACTAAAAAAGAGGAAACAGTTCTTGAAATTTTGTATGAAGTTGGTTTTAATTCAAAATCTTCTTTTAATACTGCTTTTAAAAAATACACTGGAACTACACCAACATCTTACCGTAAACAATTGTAAAATAAGAAATTATAAAAAGTCGAACTTCATTTATAAATGAATCGAACGTATTATTTTTGATTAAATGAGTTCGACTTTTTTTATTCGGTCGTATAATAGTATTTTCTTTCTCAAATTTGTATCGAAATAATTATTTAACAAAAACACGATACAATGAAAAGTACTTTTAATTTACTAATCCTTTTAATAACAATTTCTAGTTGTTTAAGTAGCCATAAAATATTGGCACAAAAAAGAGACTACAATTTTCTAACAGACAGTTTAAATATTAATCAACAATTAGAAAAACATAAACTTGCTGGGTTTAGTCTTGTAGTTTTTAAAGATTATGAGATTGTTTACTCAAACCAATTTGGTGTAAAATCAATAATTTCTAATGAAAAAATAGATAAAAATACTGCTTTTTCAACAGCATCGATTTCAAAACCTATTACTGCGATTCTTTGTCATATTCTTGAAGAAAAAGGACTGATTAATTTAAATGATCCAATAGATAAGTACTTAAAAAGATGGAATTTGCCTAAAAGCAAATTTACTGAAAATAGCAATCCGACTTGGAAACAATTTCTAAATCATACCGCTGGTACAAGTCAACACGGATTTGCAGACTATTATGAGGGAGATACAATTCCAACATTAAATCAAAGTCTTTTGGGACAAATACCCAGATATGATAAAGAAATTGAATTTTTATTTACATCAGGAACTAATTGGCAATACAGTGGTGGCGGTTATGTAATTATCCAAATGGCATTAGAGGACACTTTAAATAAACCTATTGCAGAGCTTGCACAAGAATTTATTTTTTCGCCTCTCGGTTTGAAAAACACTACGATGATTCAGCCAAATGAAAAAGGATTTTTAACAAATATTGCTTTAGTTCACGACGAAAACAAAAAAGTAATAAAAACAGGTTTGCCAATCACACCGCAAGTTGCAGCATCGGGACTTTGGTCGACACCAAATGATTTAGCCAAACTTTTTATTGAGATACAAAATGCACTACGAAATAAAAATAACAAATTAATTTCTCATAGAATTGCAAAAAAAGTAATGGCAGTAACTGCTTTAAAAAACGCAGTTGGCGGCTGGAGTTATTTAGGACAAAAATCATTTGGATACAACAACTATGATTGGGTTCGTTGCGGTGGTTCTAATACTGGAGTTGGCGGTGATATTTTTGCTACTGTCACAGATGGGAATGGATTTATTTACTTTGCAAATGGAGAAAAACCAAATCGCTTTCCTGTTTTTATTCAAACAAATACAAAACTTCTAACATTGATGGATTGGGAAAATAAATTACCAAAAAAAGAACTTCAGGAAATACCTTTAAATATTAAAAATATGTTAATTGGAACTTACGAGGATTTTCTTTTTGGTCAAGGAATGGAGACTAAAATAGTAGAGAAAAATAATCGTTTATATATTGAATCACCATTTTATGAACTTTATAAAGGGAAAAACGATATTGAATTACTCTGCCTGAAAAATGGATTATTTAAAATTATTGATTATCCAAACTTGTTAAAATTTAATTTTAGCGACGGAAAACTACAATCTGTAATTTTGATAAGAGACAAATTGAAAACGAATATCCAATTAATTAGCAAAAAAAAATAACTACTGCCAACAGGCGTTTGGCAAGATTGCGAATTTTGTAGTAAATTCACGTTTGCGTTTCGCAAGAAATTTTATCTTAGTGGAAAATAAACGGCTACGAAGTTCACAAACTCGCCAATCGGCGTAACGTTGTGCCTTATTTTCGCGCGACAGAAATCAAAAAAGAAATATAATTTAAAACGAATGAAAATCAAATCCATAATACTATTAATAACTTTAAATTTAGTTTTAAATTCTTGTGGACAGGTATAAATTCTTGTGGACAAGGAAAAATTGAAACGCCAAAAAACGCTATGAATAAATTTACTGAATTTCAGAATAAAGAGAAATTTATAGAAGATAACAAGTCCTTTTATCCAGGAATTGGAAATCCAAAATTGATGCCGATTTTAACCATGAAAATTAATGAGGCTTGCGAAGATTTTAAAAATATATCTCAAAAAGAAAACCCAACCGATAAAGATTATCAAGAAAAGATAAAAATTGGACTAGAACGATTTTCTGATTTATATTTAGAATTGGATACCGAAGATAGACAACGTATTTGTACCTATTTTGAGGAATTAATGGATATTGTTGGACTAGAAAGTTCGGGCGGATATTTGAATGAATTTATATAAAGGATAGGAGTGAAATTTCTGAATTCAGAAAAATAAGAAATTGATTTTTTGATTAAAACATTATAAAAATCAACCCAGCCGTCCAGTTAGTACCGCTATTGGTGTCAAATAATTATTCAATCCCAACAGGCTTATTGAAATTGAAATTTTTGTAGTTTTACCAAAATAAAGCAATTATAATTCCTTATTAATAATTTAATTTTAATTAAATCGTTATGAACGAAATAAAACAAAATCTAATTCTTGCACAAAACAAAGCAATAGAATTACTTAACACCGTAGAAGAAAGAGGATTAATAATTTCTGGTAAAACAGAAAGCCAACTTTGCAATGAAATAATACAAATAGCAAAAGAGGAATTTGGTGTAGAAAATCATTGGGGCAAAAAAATTGTAAGAACTGGCATTAATACCTTACAACCCTATATGGCAAATCCACAAGACTTAATAATTCAAGAAGGTGACATTTTGTTTTTCGATTTTCATCCTGTTTTTGAAGGTTGGGAAGCTGATCTTGGCAGGACTTATGTTTTAGACAAAGACCCTTTGAAACTTAAAATAAAAAAGGATGTAGAAGCAGCTTGGCACGAAGGAAATGCTTGGTATTATAAACAAAGTAAACTTACTGGTGCTGATTTTTTTAATTACACTACAGATCTTGCCAAACGTTATGGCTACGAATTTGGCAATGCAATTTCGGGACACATCATAGGAAATTTTCCTCACGAACAACCTGATGACCCTAATGATTTATGCTTAGATGTTCATCCAGGAAATCATAGCGATATTCTTCAATTGGATAAATATGGTCAACCAAGACATTGGATGCTGGAATTGCATTTTGTAGATAGAGCCAATAATATGGGTGCTTTCTTTGAACAACTATTGACCGATGAGTAAATCATAAATAAAAAATTCGAGTACTAAAATTAAGCCTTAAATTATCCTCTACTATATCATTTTTCAACTTGTATTTTCTCTGTTTCAATACAAAAATAATCTTTTAAAATTTTTCCTTTTTTGTCTTTAAATGCATCATAGTTTAGAGAATATTTCATTTCATCCACTTTTTGTATTATTATTTTACCTGGCATTTGCACTTTGTTTGAGAAACCAGAATTTTGCAATTCCATTACATTTGAATCTTTACTTAAAATAATTTCTCCATCCGGAGTAACTGTCAAATTATAAAAATTGTTTTGATAAGAACCTCTAAAAACTTTTATAAAATCTTTTCTATCACCATAAACTACTCCAACAATGTGCGTAAAAAAACCATTCTTTGGTTTTAATAATTCGTTTTGAACAGTCAACCAATTGTTTTTAAAAAAATCTTCATAAATTAGATATTCCTTTAAAGTAAAATCGGTTTTGCTGATGTACAACATCGTAATTTCATTGAAACTATCATAAGTCAATTCGTTTTCATAAGTATAACTTGTATCGATAAAAACAGGTTTCGTTGCTCCAAAAACCGAGTTGTCATAAGGAATTCCTTTAGTATCAGTCGAATTCCAATCTATTGAAATGGGCTTTAAATCACCCACCTTAACGCTATAATAAGTAGAATTTTTTATAAAACCTTCTTTGGTAAAAGCCTTTACTACGACTGGTTCATTTTTATAAGTTCCTCTATAAACAACATCGCTACTATCTGTAAACAAAAGCCAGTAAAACAAACTCAAAGAAGCAAAAAGGACTAAAGGTACGAGAAAAATAATTTTAAAGTTTTTCATAAATTCTACAATTCAATTTTATCAAAAGTAAAAAATCTCTACAGAAATTAATCAAAATACCATTTATATTTACAATTCAATATATTTGTTAAAAAAAGTAAATGAATAAAATTAGTTTATTAGAAAATATGGCTATGATTGCAATATTTATCACATTGCTTCTCTCCTTTTTTTTATTTACCATAAAATCAAGTAATAAATTATCCAACAGATTGTTTGGTATTTTTCTTATTACTATGGCAATTGATTTGAGTGGTTTTTTTATTTTCAAATACACAAAAAATTATCTAAATATTGAGACATTAAGAATAACCACTTTTTTATTGACAATGCCAATATTTTATTTTTATGTTTTGTCTCTCTGTTATAATGATTTCAAACTAAAACAAATACATTTTTTGCACTTTATTCCATATGTAATTTTAAATGTAGTTTTATTGCCAAGAGTATATTTGGCGAATTCTATAGAAAAAATATCCTTTTTTGAAAATATGTCCGAAATGCCTGAAATGCATTTTTGTCAAATTCTAGGCGAGGTTCAAGTTTTAGTATATTTTGTTTTAGTATTTTTAGTTCTTAAAAAGTTTAAAAAAATCTACCTAGAAAACTATACTAATTTAATCACAACCTACAAATGGTTATTTCAAATGACCGTTATTTTCGTAATTGCACATTCATTTGTAATTGTTAGAGACATCTTAAAACACACAAATTATTCAATTTCTTACACTTGGATTAATATTGTCATAGGGATAAATGTTTTATTTATAACGTGCTGGTTTGTATTAAAAGCATTAAAAAATCCTGAACTATTTCGGGGTATTGATTCCAAAATACCGTTGACCGAAGATCTTGTTAAAGAACTTAAAATTGAAAATACTATTGATGAATCTAAACATAATGAAATTGAATTCCTTAAAAATTTTATGTTAGAAAAAGAACCGTTTTTGGATCCATCACTTACTATTCAAGACTTGGCAAACCAAATTAAGATTCCTGCTCGAGATTTATCTATTTTGATAAACCATCAAATGAAACAACATTTTTTTGATTTTATAAATGAATATCGCATCAAAAAAGCAATGAATATTCTTAAGGATGCTTCAAAAAACAATTTAACTATTCTAGAAGTTCTATACCAAGTGGGATTTAACTCAAAATCGTCATTCAATACATCATTCAAAAAACAAACTGGTCAAACACCAACAGACTTTAGAAACAACTCAATATAAATACTTTACAATAAAGTCGAACTTCTTGTTTAAAAAGTCGAACCAATTTTTTATAAAAAAAATGGTTCGACTTTTTTTGTCGAACGCATTTCAATAATTGTTCATTCATCTTTGCTTTAAATAAATAACAAAGCAATTATGAAAAAATCAATAGTACTTATTATTTTAATGTTTCCAATATTTGGTTTGGCACAATTCAAGTTAAAAGGAAAAATTACTAACCAATTTACCTACACAAATATCGAAGTTAAAACTCAAAATAAAACAATAATTTCTAAATCAACAGTAAATGGAGATGGCACTTTTGAAATAGATTTAAAAGAAGGAATTTATGAATTAAATATTTCAGCGATTGGATTTAGCGATTGGAAAAAAGAAATTTCTATAAGTTCAGACTTATATTTAGGCACAATTACATTAACAGAAAGTGCTACAAAACTGAATGAAGTTGTTATTGAAAAAAAGAAAAAAATTATGGAACAGAAAATAGATAAATTAGTTTATAACGTTGGTGAAAATATTGTTATTGCCGGTGGTGACGCACTAAATGCTTTGAGTACTGCACCAGGAGTAGTAGTGCAAAATAACTCGATAAATTTGCTTGGAAAAGGAATTCCGAGAGTAATGATTGATGACAGAATGGTAGAACTTTCTGGCGAAGAACTCAATAATTATCTAAAATCATTTTCGGCATCTGATATTAAAAACATAGAAATACTAAGTAATCCATCAGCAAAATATGACGCTAGTGGAAACGGTGGAATTATAAATATTAACTTCAAAAAAGGAACTCGAAATTCGTGGAAAAATACTTCAACATTGTCTTATGATCAAAATAAATATCAGTTTTATACTTTAAGAAATAGTTTTTTTTACAACAAAAACAAATTCCGATTTTCTGCATCTGGAAATGGAGTTTTAGGCAATTTTAGAAATACAGAAGCGTTTGAAGTTAATTATCCAAACGGATTATGGCAACTCGAAGTTGATTCAAAAATAAAAAAAGATAACCTTTCAGGTCGTTTTACTTTAGATTATGATTTTTCAGATAAAACTAGCATTGGAATTCAATATTTAAAAGAAAACAACAATCCAGGCATCGATTACAACTCAGACATTAATATTTTTAATAACTCAAATGCTATACAAACAGTAACAAAAACCAATGGATTTCAGGATAGAAATACAGGCAGCAATACAATTAACGCTCATTTAATTTCTAAATTAGATTCACTACAAAGAAAATTAAGTATCGATATTGATTATTTTACTTATAATTCCAGATTTGATAATGATTTTATTGCAAAAACATTTTTACCAGATTTGACATTCTTAAATATCGACCAATCTGCAAGAAATATTTCTAATCAAAATATTGAGAATATCAGTATCAAATCTGATATGGAACATCCATTAAAATTTCTAAATTTATCCTATGGAGTAAAAGCAAGTTTTATAAAAAGTAGGAGCAATATTAGTTATTTTAACACCATTTCTGGAAATCCAATTATAGATTTGAATCAATCGAATCAATTTAAATACCAAGAAAACAATCAAGCCATTTACATTAATAGTGATAAAAAAATTAATGAAAAATTAACTATTCAATTAGGTTTACGTATAGAAAATACACAAACGGAAGGTTTTTCGAAAACTTTAAATCAAAAAACGACTAATAATTATTTACAATTTTTTCCAACATTTTATATTTCATATACTAAAAATGACAATCATAATTTCAATTTCAATTATGGAAAAAGGATTAATAGACCCAATTTTGATTTTTTAAATCCATTCCGAACTTATATTAACAACACGACTTATTCCGAAGGAAATCCATTTTTGCAACCCTCATTTAGTAATAATTTTAATTTTACTTATTCGTACAAAGAAAAGTTAAGAACAAATGTTTTTTTTAATGTAAGAAATAATGGTTATGGCGTTATTTTCACTTCAAACCCAATAAATAATACACAAGTAGTCACTCGTGAAAATTATTTTAAAGAATACTCATTTGGTATTGTAGAAAGTTATTCAACAAAAATAACTAATTGGTGGGAATCGCGAAGTGAAGTGAATTTTTTAGGATCAAAAACTGAATTTATCAAAAATATAAATGCCAAACTTTCAAATAGTTTGCAAGTGTATTTATCTACAAATAATACTTTTTCGCTCGGTGAATCCACAAAATTACAAGTAGATTATTTTTACAGTTCACCTTTTAAAAGCGGCTTATTTGAAGTTGGTTATATGTCTGGAATAAACATTGCCATCAATCAAAATATATTAAAAAAGAAGTTACAAATCACGCTACTTGCAAATGATATATTTAACACTTCATATCTTAAAGACTACAAATCGGTTGTTAACGGAATCAATCAGATTTATACCCAAAATGATAGTGCACGATTTTTTAGAATTTCAATGACTTACAATTTCGGAAATAAAAAAATAGAAGTTCAAGAACGAGATTTCGGAAACGAAGATGAAAAGAATAGAACTTCGAGATAATCTAAAAAATCCCGATCTAAATTATTTTTTAGATTGGGATTTTTTGTTATTTACTCAAATACATTTTCCTTTTACTATACAATTCATAAAATTGATCATCTTTTAAATCATCCCTGAACAAAATGCTTTCATAAATTAACTAAAATAAGTCCTCAATTTTCAATTCATTGGTAATGGCACTCAAATAGTATTCGTTTTTCTTGACACCATTTGCTGTTAATAAAGTCGTGAAAATATTTTTTCTTGACTTAGTTTTCTCTTTAAACAAGCTAACTTTGTAATGCATTTCATCAGCATATTTTTTAGTCATTTCAAAAAGAGCATCATAAAACTTTAATTCTAAAATATTAATGCAATTATCGCTTCTGTCAATAATAAAATCGATTTGAACACCTCCTTGATTCTCGTTTTCTTTATAAATCCAGGAATATTCGTTAGATATAATGCCGTTAATTCCCAATGCTTTTTTGATGTTCAAAATATGTTTAAAACAAAGATTTTCAAAGGCATAACCCGTCCATATTTTATAGGATTGCGTGTTATAGAATTGAAGCCAATTGCTATTCACTTTTTTATTGACTAAAAATTTATAATAAAAAATAGAATATTCATCGACCAATCTATACAAAAAACCTTCTTTGTTTTTATCAATCGGATAAATAATTTTTATAAAACCACATACAGTTAATTCGTCAAGTAATTTTGTAAAACTGCCTCCACTAGCAAGTTTTGTTGCTGTCAGTAATTCGTTTCGGGTCAATCCTTTTGCCTTTGTTGCTAATGCTTTTATAATTGCTATATGCAAATTACTATTCTTAAATAGGGATGCATACAAATTTTGAAATTCGTTTTTTAAAATTGCTTGAGGTTTAAAAAATAAATCATCTAAAATTTGTGGTACACTTTGACCTGGTTTTACATCTTTCAGATAATATGGAACACCACCAACAGACATATAAAGCATTGCAATGTCTTTTAGTGTAAGTTTTACATTTGATAGTTCTAAAAAACTTTTAGTTTCTTGTAATGTAAAAGGCATTAATTGAATATGACTAGTAATTCTATTGTGCAAACCACCTTTATTATTGATAACTTTGTCAATAATCCATGATGCAGATGAACCACAAATAATCAAAATAATATCTTTTCGTTTGGAACAAAACAAATTCCAAAAATTTTGTAAAGCAGATAAAAATCCAGATCTTGGAGTTTCGAACCAAGCAATTTCGTCTAAAAAAATAATTTTTTTCTTCTTGCTTTCAATGCTGTTAATATAATTTTTTAATAGTGAAAAAGCCTGTAACCACGTTTTTGGAAGTGATGGCCTTTCATTAGGATTGACTTCTAATAATATCATCCAAAAACTTTCTAATTGTTGTGACATCTCTTTTTCATGAATGCCGTTGGCTTCAAAAACAATACTTTGCTCGAATACTTGCCGAATCAAATAGGTTTTCCCAATTCTACGGCGACCATAAACCGCCAAGAACTCTGAATCTTTTTTTTTGAGCAAATTTTGCATTATTTGTATTTCGTCTTCACGTCCTGCTACTATCATAAGAATAAATTTATAACTAGCCAAATATACATATTTATATTAAAATTTGGCGATTTATAAATTTATATTTCGCCATAAGTATATATTTTGCATATATTTGGCGAATTATAAACAAAAAAAATCCCAATCTAAAATTTTTTCTATATTGGGATTTTTTATATGGTAAAACTAAATTCTATTTACTCAAAATACATTTTTTTACTACACAATTCATAAAATTTATTGTCTTTTAAATCATCGATAAACAAAATGCTTTACCTTTTTTATAATTGTTTAAAAAAGAAAATCTACAAACAAATGATATTGAAATTAAATCATTTTTATACCATTTAAGTTTAGAATTTGACGCTTTTAAAATTACTCTTCTTTTTTATTCAAATTTATTACAAACTCAATTAAGTTTGGGTCAGCATCTTTACCATATGCACTGCTTAAACAACCTTTTATATTGTCAATACATTCAATTAGAAATAGTATCGAAGAATCAGATGGATCATTCATACCTTCGTGTCTGCAAAATTCGACCAAAAAACAATCTCTATCAGTGTACTCTTTTTTGGTTTTTCTATCTATTATTTTTTTATTAATGTACATAAAATCTGCTGTAAAACCAGATTTTTTAGCAAATTCGATATCTTGAACTAAAGAATTGTCGGTAGATAAAATCATAATTGTTATAATTAAATTTGGTTAAAAGGTATTTCATTTTGTTGCTCTCTATTTTTACCAATTTGATTGATCTTTTTAAATAGCCACTTAGCATTTGTTAATAAACGGTCAAGTTCTTGTTCAAAAAACCGAGCCGTATACTCATTCCATTGATTCGGATCTTTTGTTAGTGCATTAAAACTATTTCCTAAAGTACTGATATACTCTTTTTTTTGATCAGTATCATTAATAAATATGGGTGGATACAAATCATACATTAAAATCCAATTTTTTGCAATTCGAGTCACACGTCCGTTACCGTCAACAAATGGGTGAATTCTAATTAACTCATGATGAAAATAAATTGCTTTTATAATAGGCGTTTTTATGTGTTCTAATTTGTAGAACAATTCTGAAACTAATGTCGAAACTAAATTTGGTTCTGGACAAATGTGTCCACCTACCTGAACAATTGTTTTTCTGTAACTGTTTGGATGAATTTTATTTGTTTCTGGAGAAATTAATCTTAGCAACTGGAATAATTGTATTTCTTTATTAAAGTTATTATCTAAGACTATTTCTTCAACAACAAAATCAAGCGATTTTTTAAGGTTTTCAAAATACTCTATAGCTTCTTCTTCATTTTGGGCTTCCATTTGAGCATTTTTGATTCCTACAAGATCTCTAAGATTTTGCATTCCTTCTAAATAAACATCCAAAAGATCATCATCTAAATGATACCTACTGTAAATAATTAATCTGTAAATCGATTTTACAATCTTATTAATTTCGTCCAATTTTTGTTGATTAATCTGAATAATATCAGTTGGAAATAGTTGCATTTGAAAATATTTAATTAAGTTAGTAATTATTTGATGTGCTGTTTATTTCATTTTTTTGTTAAATCAAAATTGAAGATGGAATTAATTATGAACGCATTATTATTCTGAAATACATTGCGATTGTTTACTTCTCGACCTAATTGTAACCTTTGATTTAAATAACCAGCTTCTATTCTAAATGAATTGTTAAATTTATAACCTAGTAAAATTCCTAATCGATTTTGGTCAAATATATTTTCGTTTACATTTTCTCCAAAGCCAACAAAAATTTCATCGTAAATTGCCAAATAAGGTATATTATTTTCAATTATTTTTCCTTTCAATGGCATTTGCACTCGAAACATATATCGAAATCGGTTAGAAAAAGGAAAGTCATCTTCAGTAGATAAATTTGCATTAGAATATCTTCCAACCCATCTTTGTTCCAGCATAAATCGATGTGATAATTCTAAAATTGAAACTTTATCAGTCAAATTTGCCATCTGAAATGTTCTGTGTTCTGTAAATTCTTTTCCAAAACCATTTATTGGAATATCTCCATACGGATAGGTTTCTATCCAAGCATAACCAAGTCGTAACTGAATTTTAGGATTTAACTGATAGTTTATTCCCAAACGCAATAATCCTTGTTGTTTGTCGGTAATAAAATTGTCTCTACGCAATTGATATTCTGAGTGAATTCCGAATTTATCATTTAACTTAAATGTTCCAAAATAATTGTACCAACCAATTGTGTTGTTGTCCGTCAACCTCGTGTTTTGTGCTTTTAGCGAATAATTAATTATGCTAAAAAGAAATAGTAAGATTATTTTATTTTTCATATTTATAAAAAATAAGGGTTGAGTTTTTATCTCAACCCAGATTAATAATTATACCACTTATGTGTATAAATGATATTATGTTGATGGTGCAAAAGGCAATGCCGATTTATGAACAATGATTCTAAGTTTACCGTCTTTACCTTTTCTGAAAACCCAAGTTTTATCCACCATAATTTCTTTTCCGGTTTTATCAGTTACCCAAACATTACCCATTGTTATTGCAATCGATCCATATACTTGAATTCCTTCATTATTATCACCTGCATTTTTATATCGAGCTTTTACCCATGGTGTAATCGCAAATCCTTTATCATTTGGATAATCAGCATCTCCACCAATAAAATAAGATAATGCTCCTTTTTTATCGTTTCTAAAGGTTTGATCTCCAAAAGCTAACGTTGGTTTAAAAAATACTTTCCCATAGTCATAGTTATATGCATCGGATAGCACTTGCTCTGCAAACAATTTGTAATCGCCACCTTCTTCTTTTAATTTTCCAATTTTAACAAGAGCATCACACCATGCTTGTTGAGCAGCATTTACCTCATCATAGGTTATTATAGTTTGTGCGCCTTCTTCAACATAAACCAATCCCAATTGATCTATTACTTTTTGGACCTCATTGTTAGTTGCAGTTGTGATTTGACTTTTTAATTCCTCTTTTTTTTCTTGTTTACAAGATGTTAAAAAAATTGTTGTTCCAATTAAACCCAAAATTAAATTTCTTGTTTTCATAATTAAATAATTTAAAATTCGCCTACTTTTTGATCAGTGTTCGGCTTTTCTGATTTTTAATTATATAAATATATTTAAAATAATAATAGTAATGCTATTATTATTGAGATTTTAAATTTTATTTATAATAGTATTAGTATTATTTTTGGTTTTATAAACATAAATCATAAATGGTATTACTAGAAAAATGTCTAGTCCTAAATAATCTGTATCGATTATTTAGGACTAGACAGTGTAACGGTCTGTTTTGTTTGAATTATTCTGATTTCCTTCGGCTACTTTTATTCTCTTTTCTAGTGTAAATTAGTGTTGTGGGTAAAAAAAGATTTCTCAAATTGGGCACTAGCCAAGGGCATTGTCAGAACTGCGCGTCCGACACTTATTTTTTTTATAGAATTTTG
Organism: Flavobacterium sp.; assembly: GCF_031422135.1. Classification (GTDB taxonomy): domain Bacteria; phylum Bacteroidota; class Bacteroidia; order Flavobacteriales; family Flavobacteriaceae; genus Flavobacterium. The sequence continues at coordinate 14,034 of NZ_JANOQD010000057.1, forward strand.
AATGTTATTGTAAAGGTTCTTACCACTCTAGAAAAACACTAGAAATAAATCCGCTCTTTTATTTATATCCAAAAATATTATAAATGATATCTGGTTTTATGGAATATATAAAATGATAGCGAATGTCCGATTTATCGAGATATTTAAAATTAAAAGAGGTATCCCCATTACTGAAGATACCATCTTTAAAATCTAATTATAATGTTTTAAGCGTATTATAATGTTTTAACCTTAGTTGTTTGTAATGTGACATTACCAAGTGCTCCTGAATTAAGATTTGCTCCTGATTGTTGAGTTATGTAATTATTGAACGGTGGCTGTGGCCCATTAGGAGACCAATTAGAACTGTTAGTCTTAGAACCCCAAGGACAGTCCCATGTATATGTACCAACTACAGTCGCACCATCATAAATATCAAAACTTCCTTCAGTACCAGCAGCTGCGTCTGAACGACCGCATGCATAAATCACATAACTGTTACCAGCTGCAATTTTTGTTCCTTCAATTTCTGAAGGTTGAATTTCATTATCCTTATTACCATCTTTGTAAAATTTACCCCATGAATGCGCTACATTTTTTAATGTAATCTCGAAATTTGAAGGGTAAATAGTAATAGCTACCCATTGTGCATATGCCATAATATTTTAAATTTAATTTTCTTACAGTAAGGCTTGTAAGATTTGACCTCTGCAATAAAGCCTTTACAGAAAGGATCGTTTTTTATAGTGGGTTCTGCTACACTTTTTATTTCCCATTATGATATACATCAAAATTACTGCGTTATTATTGTTGAGAATTAAAAAATGCCACGAGAGAGGGATTTTAATGCCACGAGAGAGGGATTTTATGGTACGGAATATATGTACTTGGTATTATGCACCGAGCGATAGAACAGAGTGGAATCATGCTTTATTGCCACATGGCTAATTTGTATTATCCTAGCTATTGGTATTTTAAAAAAAATAATAACCTTGCTACCGCTTTCAAGTTTTATAAGGTGCTGCTTTTTCTGCAGCACCTTATAAAACTTTATTCGTTATGAAAACGATTATTTCTGGTATAGCCCCGATAGGAGCGGCATCTTTTTTTTTTCAAAAAAAAAAGATATAGCGGATAGCGGGACGAGTCGTGAGGTGATCCACAGTGCTTGTGCTCCTAAAAAAAATTATTTGTGAATTTCAATAAAATTGATTGTTCCGGAATAGGTTATGTTTCCAATTCTACCATTTTTAATTTTCTCTAATTGCTTTTTGTATTCGGCGATCATGAGATTTGTTTTGGGCTTATAATTTTCGACTTTTTTTCTAGTTCGATTATATTTTTTTTGGTTTCGTTTAGCTCGTAGTTGGATAAATTGGTTTTTAGTTTATACTTTTCTTTTTGTAATGTGGCTAAATCTAAGTAATAGTTTTTATTGTCGTTTATGAGTTGGTTTTCCTCGCTTCTAAGCTTTAATTCTATTTCTACCAATCTCTTTTCTTTATTTGCAAAAAGTGTGTCTTGAGTGTTTGATATAAAAGCCAAATTATATTTATTCTCAATTTCAAATTCCTTTGATACATCATTCAGATAGAGGATTGCAATATTGTGCCAATGAATATCAAAAACTATTAAGCAAAAATGAAATTCAACCTAGTATGACCCAAAACTCGAATCCGTATGAAAATGCAGTAGCAGAAAGAATAAATGGTATTTTTAAAACAAGAGTTTTTTATTGATAGATACAATCAAGACCTTCCAATTATGAAACAAATAATAAAAGAAACTGTAACAATTTATAATGAAAAAAGGCCTCATTTATCCAATCATATGCTAACACCAAATCAAATGCGCGAGCAAAGTTAACTAATAATGAAAACCTATAAAACTAAAAACAGCACCAAAAACATTTTTGATGCTGTTTAATTTATCTATTTTTGTCTAATAATCTGTATCGATTATTTAGGACTAGACAAAACTAATTCTACTTACTCAAATACATCTTCCTTCTACTATACAACTCATAAAACTGATCGTCTTTCAAATCATCAATAAATAAAATACTTTCGCCAGTTGATTTCATTTCTGGACCCAACGCTTTGTTGACATTATGAAACTTACTAAAAGAGAAAACGGGTTGTTTAATGGCAAATCCTTTTAGTTGTGGATTGAAACTAAAATCGGTTACTTTATTATGACCCAACATTACTTTGGTGGCATAATTCACATAAGGCTCGCCGTATGCTTTTGCAATAAACGGAACCGTTCTCGAAGCTCTTGGATTGGCTTCAATAATATAAACCGTATCGTCTTTGATGGCAAATTGAATATTAATTAGACCTACAGTTCTTAATGCCAAAGCGATTTGTTTAGTATGGTCTTTGATTTGTTGCATTACGAATTCACCCAAATTAAATGGTGGTAAAGTTGCGTTTGAATCGCCTGAATGTATTCCGCAAGGTTCAATGTGTTCCATAATTCCTATGATGTACACATTTTCTCCATCGCAAATCGCATCTGCTTCGGCTTCTATTGCTCCATCAAGATAATGATCTAAAAGCAATTTGTTTCCAGGAATATTTTTCAATAAATCGATAACGTGTTCTTCGAGTTCTTGTTTGTTAATCACGATTTTCATTCCTTGACCACCCAAAACATAGGAAGGGCGAACCAATAATGGAAAATCTAAAACATCTGCCAAAGCACTGGCTTGGTCTGCATTTTCGGCTATTCCAAATTGTGGAAACGGAATTTGTAATTCTGTCAATAATTCTGAAAATCGTCCTCTGTCTTCGGCTAAATCTAGTGCATCAAACGAAGTTCCAAGAATTTTTATACCGTATTTCGATAATTTTTCGGCTAGTTTCAGAGCAGTTTGCCCACCCAATTGCACAATGACACCTTCAGGTTTTTCGTGTCGAATAATATCATAAATATGTTCCCAAAAAACAGGTTCGAAATATAATTTATCGGCGGTATCAAAATCAGTTGAAACCGTTTCTGGATTGCAATTAATCATAATGGTTTCGTAACCACATTCTTTGGCAGCCAAAACTCCGTGAACACACGAATAATCAAATTCGATTCCTTGTCCAATTCGGTTTGGTCCAGAACCAAGAACAACTACTTTCTTTTTATTAGAAACAATACTTTCATTATGAACGTATCTTTCTCCGTTTGGCTTCTCGATTTCGGCTTCGAAAGTGGAGTAATAATAAGGTGTTAGTGCTTTAAATTCAGCTGCACAAGTATCCACCAATTTATAAACTCGATTGATGTTCATCTCCTCACGAAGTTTATACACTTGACTTTCCAAACAGCCCAACATGTGCGCAATTTGCCTGTCGCCATAGCCTTTTTGTTTGGCTTCTAACAACAAGTCTTTTGACAAAGAATCAATTTTAAGTTTAGAAATTTCTTTTTCTAATTGGAATAGTTCTTCATATTGTTTCAAGAACCACATATCGATTTTGGTTATTTCGTGAATTCTTGATAACGGAATTCCCATCGCAATCGCATCATAAATAACAAAAACACGATCCCAACTTGCAAAAGTAAGTTTCTCTATAATTTGTTCGTAATTTTTGTATCCTTTTCCGTCCGCTCCTAGCCCGTTTCTCTTAATTTCAAGCGATTGAGTTGCTTTGTGAAGTGCTTCTTGAAACGAACGACCAATTCCCATAACTTCTCCAACTGATTTCATTTGAATGCCTAAAGTTCTGTCGGCACCTTCAAATTTATCGAAGTTCCAACGTGGAATTTTTACAATTACATAATCCAATGTTGGCTCAAAAAGAGCCGATGTTGATTTAGTAATCTGGTTTGGCAATTCATCAAGATTATAACCCAAAGCCAATTTCGAGGCTACTTTTGCAATTGGATAACCTGTTGCTTTTGAAGCTAATGCTGACGAACGAGAAACACGAGGATTAATTTCGATAGCCACAATATCTTCTTTTTCGTCTGGCGAAACTGCAAATTGTACATTGCAACCACCAGCAAAATTACCAATGGAGCGCATCATCAAAATGGCATAATCTCGCATTTTCTGAAAAGTTGTGTCTGATAAAGTCATAGCTGGAGCCACAGTTATGGAATCACCAGTATGAATTCCCATTGGATCCATATTTTCGATGGTACAAATAATAACTACATTATCATTTTTATCACGTAACAATTCCAATTCGTATTCTTTCCAACCCATTAATGCTTTATCAATCAATACTTCGTGAATTGGCGATGCTTCTAAACCACGAGTTAAAAGTTGGTCAAAATCTTCTTTTTTATAGACTACCGCCGCACCAGTTCCGCCCAAAGTAAACGATGGACGAATTACTAATGGAAAACCAAATTCTTGTGCAATTTCTTTTCCACGCAAGAATGAAGTACAAATTTCAGCTGGTGCTGATGGTACTCCTATTTTATGTAACAATTGTTTGAATTGTTCACGGTCTTCGGTAATATTGATGGCGTTTACATCGACACCAATCATTTTGACGTTAAAATCGTTCCAAATTCCTTTTTCATCTGCTTCCAAACAAAGATTTAATGCAGTTTGCCCACCCATTGTTGGCAAAACCGAATCAATTTGTGGATGCTCTTTCAGGATTTGAATAATAGATTTGGTGGTCAATGGCAACAAATAAATGTGATCTGCCATTGATGGATCGGTCATTATGGTTGCTGGATTGGAGTTGATCAAGATTACTTCAATTCCTTCTTCGCGAATGGATTTTGCAGATTGTGATCCTGCATAATCAAATTCACAGGCTTGACCGATTACGATAGGACCTGAACCTATTATTAAAACCGATTTTATGGAGTTGTCTTTTGGCATTGTGTAGTTAGATTATTCGATTTTTAGATTACTTGATTTTTTCGAAAATATTAGTTAGTGTTGCTTGTAGCCCTGATGGCAGTGAAAATCCTTTTTATTTTTATACTGAGCTTTTCGCGAAGTATAAAAATAAAAAGATTGTAACGAACAGCAGGAAATAGCTCCAAAAAATTATTAAAATTTATGAACAATTGCTTTGATACTCGCAATGACATAAAAAAAAGCCGCTACTAATAAAAGTAACGGCTTGATATTGATTAATTGCTAATCATTATTTTTTGTGTCTTGGTTCAGAAGAAACAGTCAATTTGTGTCTTCCTTTTGCACGACGACGTGCTAAAACTTTACGACCATTTGCAGAAGCCATTCTGTCCATGAATCCGTGTTTGTTTCTTCTTTTTCTTTTCGATGGTTGGAACGTTCTTTTGCTCATTTTGTGTATCTTTTAAAACTTGTATAAATAT
>NZ_JANOQD010000058.1:0-8918 GCF_031422135.1 Flavobacterium sp.
AGATGCAGATTTACCAGTGCTAGAAGGCAAAGAAAACGGTGCAGAAATAACAGTGTTAAAAGCTATGGTAGAAAAAGGTGTTGCTAGGATAAAAATAAAATTACGTCCAAAAGCAGATACTGATTTAAAAACGTGGAAAGAAAAACTGGCAGGAATAAAAGATGGCACACATACTTACAAATTTGGAAGTAATAATCCTACTGCTACAGCAGAGCAAAAGAAAAAAATAGCTGGTGTTATTGCAGGTAAAATTAAAGATACACTGACTGGACTTAAAAAGTTTGCTAAAGTTGATGCTATAGAAGCAGCTTTGACAAAAGCAGCCTACAATAAAGACGAGCAAATTACTTTTGATGTGTACAAAAACGTCACAGAAAACCTGTGGTTAAAAGCGGAATGTACAGGGACTAAAAAATATGTCAAAGAGTTTTTGAAGAAAGATGGAGAGTATTTTGTGATTGGTAGCAAATGTTTTTGTAATCGAGATATTTCTCTTACTGAGTTTGAAAATATTCTTAAAAAACTGAGAGAAAGTGAGTCGATGTCAAACACTTCATCATTATTTTATGCAGATAATTGCGAACTTGATGATAAAACGAACGCAAGTCTCATAAAAAAATTAAACGAAACATTTAAAAAATTCGATGTTAATACCTGTATTAGAAAGATACATTTTTTAGCTCAAATCTATCACGAAACAGATAGATTTAAGACAACAAAAGAATATAATGAGACTGGAAGATATAAGCCATATATTGGTAGAGGATTAATGCAGCTGACATGGAAAGATGGCTATGCAAGATATAAAGCATACTCTGGAACGGATGTGGTAACCGATTATGAAAAAGTAGCTAAAGAATTAGAATTAACAGTAGATACAGCTGGATGGTTCTGGAAGCAAGGTAAAGAGTTAAACCCTGGATCAACATGGAAAGTTCCTACAACCTCATTTAGTGAATATGATAAATCTACAGGAAAACAATATCCTAAAAAGGAATTTACCTATGAAGTTGATGGTGTATCAAAAAAATATGGCACAATAGATATTAATCTTTTAGCAGATGCTGATTATATAGATACCATAAGTTGGCTTGTAAATGGTGGAGGAAATGGCAGGACAGAAAGACGAGAATATCTAAAGGAAATTAAGAAAATTTTTAAATATCCTGAAGATTGTACTAATGCTAAAGCGAAATCTAATTCAACTGTAACAATTCACTTTGATGGTGAAACTGCTTTAGCTAGTGGAATATCCCAAAGAACAAGAACAATACTAGAGGAAGTTGGTGAAGCATCAAAAAACTATGATATTTACATTACAAGTACGGCAAGAACTCCAGCAGACCAAGCAAGGATTATGTATGATAATACAGTAAGAACTGGAGCAGCTGCACAGAAAGTAATATATGCAAATGCCGGCGATCAAGTTATTGATGTTTATACTGCTGGTGTTAATGCAGGGAAATCTCAAGCTGATATTATTCAGGATATGGAAAATAAAATTAATGAAATTGGACCATCAAGTGTATCGAAACATTTGGCAAATCCTGCCGTTATGAATACATTTGATGTGTCAATAAGCCGATTAACAAACCCGAACGATTTTAAAACTACAATGAAAACTAGGGCAGAACTTCATCAATTATTAGATGAAAATGCTTGTTATCATATTGAAATAAACCAATGATGAAAAAACTAAATAACTCAATTACAGCAATATTTTTAATTTCTATTTTAATTATATCCTGCAAAAAGAATGATGAAACTTCAAAAGTCGTTGCATCTACTTCAGAGGTAATAAGTACAAACGATACTATAATTATTAATACAGGAATTTATTTTTTATCGCCTAATGAAAAAGAAATAGATTCACTTAAAAAGGTAATTGGAGAAGACAATTTTTATACAGTTGCTGACGATAGTAATTTTTACATTTCAAAAATTTATTCTCAGCCTAATCAGAAAATTACCTCCGTAAAATTTGATAAGATTAATTTTAAAAATGAGAATTATTTATTCAATAAAAAGAGTAATAAAAACAATTGGTTAATTATAGACTATAAAGTAGGAAGCAAACCTCAAATTTATTCATTGGTAGATTTTAATCTTAAATTGAATGAGGAAAATTCTTCAACAATACCAAATACGAGTAATTTGGATGCTTATCTAAATAATACAGATTTTTTGAGTGTATCATTTGATATAAATGGTGATGGTAAAGAAGATAAAATTTTTAGCAATAAACCAAATACAGGTGATAATTTAATTGTTTATTTTTATGAAAACAATGGATATGTATTAAAATTAAATTCAACTAATCTTTCGCAGGATGGTGGAAATCAAGTATCTGAAATTAAGAAAATCGACAACGGATTTTTAATTGTAACAGATTTCCCTCAAGGAACAGATAAATATACTTATTTTATCAATTATAGTAATACTAATTTTATGGTAAACAAAGTAACGCACCAAGTTGATTCATCTGAGGATAATAACAAAGTAAAGATTTGTGAGTTCCAAACTCAAATTAATCTTCAAAAATCGGTCAATGAAATTTTCAGTGAACTTATAGATGCAGAAAAAAAGGCTGTATGCGTGACAAAAAATAATTAATAGTGCGTATGAAACTAAAGTCCAATACATGCTATATATTATCGCTCTTTGTTTTATTGTTATCCTCTTGCAAAGAGAAGCAATCAGATTCAACAACGAACCAACCAAAAATTGATGTCAAGTCAATTGATGAAGCATTGATAAGTAATAGTTATTCCCAAATTACTATGGATTGTCAAGGAAAACAATTTGCACCTACAAATTGTGGAAATAAAGAAAAGGGATTATATTATGAATTTAAATTAGCCGATGGTAAATCCATAATTGAGTTTAAATATAAAAATAAAAATTTTATTCACTCATTTAATGAATCAATTTTTGAATTAGGAGTTAACAGTTATCTTTTTGATAATGGATCAAAGATGATTTTAGTATTAGATTCTTTTTTAGAATACGGACATACTTTTTATGTTTATCAAATAGATGAAGATAGTGTAAAATATATTGGCAGTAAAAACTTTGATGTAAAACTTGATAAAAACGAAATTGAATTAAAATATAATTTTAATATATCAGAAAAAGATAAAATTCTAATATTAAAATTAGGTACTGGATACGATGATATAAATTTATATATTAGTAATTCTTTTGTATTACCCTTAAAAGAGAACAATTTATCAAATATAAAATCTAAAAATAATCTTGGAGGATTATGGCAATTAGACTGTAATCTTCAAAATTCTGGAATAGATATTTATGTCAAAGAATCTAATATGTATGCTACAGTAGCCGTTGCCCCGCCAGCTATATTTGTTGAAGCAAAAGTAATACCAGGTGAGTCGGAAAATATTTATTATTTGAGATTTGAAGAACAAGATATGAATCCTCCAGCTGCAAGTGAAAATGAGTTAGACCCAACTTATACTTCGAAAACAGAGAATATAGCTAAAATTGAATTGAAAGACAATAAATTAAACTTTTGGTGGTATGGTTTTTATAATACTAAAACAAAAAAATGGTCTAATAAGGAATCTCAATTTAGTAATAATGGAATCAGTAATTTAGTGATTTTGAATAGATGTGAGTAAAAAAATGATAAAATTTTTTTTAGTAATATGTATAATTTTTTCCTTATTTAATTGTAAAAATGAAAAGGATAAAAGCATAGTTATCAGTAGAGAACAAGAAAGTATATCAACAAATGCAATTGAAAGCGAAATACCACATGAAATAAAAACTTATCTTGATTCGAATAATGACTTTGAAATACTTACGGAAAAAGATTTAAAATTAATAAATGAGCAGGTAAAAAATACATCTATTCTCACATATTTAAAAGGTGATTTTAATCAAAATAAAATCGATGATTTTGCGATTATATTAAGATATAAAAAATATAAAAATGATATATATACTAATTATAATTTTCCTTTTTTAGTAATATTTAATGATTATAAAAATGGAGTTGTACCTAATATAGTATATAAATCTGGTGATTATGCAAAGGAAGATATTAAAACTGTCATATACGATCAATTTGATGAAGGAATATTCTCCTATCTCAGAAAAGGAAAAGTATGCGATAGAAAAGTAATTGATATAGTGATTCCAGAAAAATCAAGCTTCTTTGTTTTCTGGAATTCAAATAAATTATCATACGAGTTTCTAAATTATCTTGATGAAGATTTATGTCAAAAATTATCTATAAATCAAAATAGTTCTAAAGGAAATCTAACTTTATCCGAAAATTTTAGTTTTAAGTTTTTAACATCAAAAAGTGAAAACGAAAGCATAAAGAAAGAAATTAAAATACTTTTGACGAATGAAAAAACAAATAAAATTCAAGAAATAGATTTCATCCCTGAGGCATTATTAGGAAGTTTTAACGAGAGTCCGTCAAATTATTCGTATTTTTCAGATGAAAAACAAATTATCGAAACTTCCGAAGGGATTGAAGTTTATCACAAACTAATTGTTTTAGATGTAAATTTTGATGGTTTAGAAGATTTTGCCATAATAAATTACGAAGGTGGTAATGGTGGACCTCAATATGCATATTATATTCAAAAGCCAAATAAAGAATTTGTATTGGATACATATCTAACAGAAAATATTAGGTATTTTCCAATTGAAATAAACAAACAAGAAAAGACTTTAACAATAGGTCATCCATCGGGTTACTGTAAAATAAGAACTTACAAAATCCAAATTCAATCAAATGGAGAATGGAAAGAAGTCTATTCAAAATTAGAAGATATTAAATAGTTTTATGCATCCTATACTGAAGAAGAATATGGTAATGTATCAGATGTGTTGGTGGCGATAAAAAACCAATAAAATTGCGAACAGAAAATAAAAAATAGTAATTAAAAAGATAACCTACGGGTTATTTTTTTATTTTTATGAAGTTAAATCAATTAAAACGGTTTAAATTTGACCCTAGTGTACTAAATGTGTTGGTAAAAAAACATAATGAATTTAAAACAAGATACACTTAATAACGACAAACAAACTGCCCCAGATTGTAGCGGTAGCCCCGAAGTTATGAAAGTTATTTTTTCTAGATATCGCAAAGCGACTGCAGGAAGCTCTTGTGATGACTTTAGAAAAAAAACTTTGAGAACAAGGGCTATAGCGCAAAGCTGGAATAGGCACAAAAAAAATATAAAAAAAGGAGTACAAGCCATAACAGGTAGCGCAGAAATAAAAGCTGGTAATTGGGGAAACTACGAAGTATCGAAGTGGTATGAATGTACGCCTATGTCACTTCGAAATGAAGCCAATGTAAAATGGGCAGCTTTTAATGTAACCACTGGAAAACCCGTAAAAATTTTAGAAAAAGAAATAGGTCATTTTCGATTTCAAGAAAAAGCAATTGGGCAAACCTATTTAATAGTAGCTTATATGTTTGAACCTGAATTGAGTACAGGTATCAAAGTTACGGTTGTCTCCGCCGAAGAACCTAAGATATTAGGCATAGACATTACAGATTATCACGACAAACCCATCACTAAAAAGTTAGCCTACGGAAATATAATTAATGTACACGTGCGCACCGCAGGAATTGTGGGACATCATATGAACATTACGCTTTGGGAGGACGATGTAGATGGCGCAGGACATAGTGATAAGAATACTAAAATTGTAAAATACGACAAACCTGCTAAAGTAGGCAGCAAAGGCATTGCCCACGCCCAGTTTGTAATGAGTCGCGACTATGCTAAAAAAGCGCTTAAAAACGAAGGGAAAGACGATGAAACCCACGAGTATTATGTAACAGCTTTTGCACTTGGAGAACTTAAAGCGAGTAAAAACGTAAATTTTGTTTACCCAAAAGAGCGAATAGCCGAAACCAAAGACAAACTAGAAGGAAAGGCGAAACCCAAAGAAGTGATTCCGCCCGTAAAGAAAAAAATACCTGTACAACCAGTAGGAACACCACGAGCACCAGCGATACCACGAGTGCCACATACACCAGCAGCTAAAAAAGGGATAACCAGTGTAACACTGACTAAAAAAGGCACAGAACAAGTTATAACCACCATATACTCGACAGGGCTAGTTGGTAAAAATATACGGTTCAAACTGATGGAAGACGATGGCGGAAGCCTAGTGGATGATGAGCTACAAAATAAAATATTTCCTATAACTGGCGATACATTTATTCTTACTACAAATTTAAAAGCGATACCTAAAAGCTGGGGCGATGATTATTTTGAAGGTTCAGAACAAGAACTTTTTGTTGATATTGAAGTTCTAGAAACCGAAGCTCATTTTGAGAGTAAAACCATAAACGTAGACAGCAAAGCATTTAAGGTTGATGTCGATGATGCTAATAAAGTGGTTACATTGGAGGGAAGTGAGGTGGCAAAAAAATCTAGCTCATGTGTCTGTAAAGAATACGACTTGATTTGGGGTAATAAAGTAAGTTGTGATTTTAGGAAAAAAGTTGTAGCAATTGCAAAGGGTTTAAATTTGCCTCAAGAAAACAATGAAGGAGCTAATTGGTTAATGGCAGTAATGGCATTGGAGACTGGAAGAAGTTTTAGTCCAACAGTAGGGACATTTAAAAAACACAAAGATAACTCAAAAATTGGATATGTTGGACTAATACAGATAGGTAAAGATGCTGCAACTGATTTAAAGGTCAATCGAACAGATTTATTAAAGCTAAATGGAGTAGAGCAATTAGAATATGTTGAAAAATTCTTTAAACAAGATAAATTTAAAGATAAACTTAAAACCAAAACAGATTTATATTTAGCAGTAAACTATCCGAACGCATGTGGTAAAGGTACAGAAAAAGACTATGTAGTATACGATAGCAGTAAAGCTGCGTATGATGACAATCCAATGTTCAAAAGAGAAAAAGATGAATCATATATTGATAAAAAAGGTGTTAAAAGATATTATGAAGGGAAAAAGGGAAGTTCATATGTTTGGGAATTTGAGGAGGCAATAAATCAATTTTATGAGGAAGGCAAAAACCATAAAACACCAGTTTACAGCTGTCTAATAATAGGAAAACCTACTAATGATGCTAAAGAAATAATTACCTACTATATATATAAAGCTGGTTCTATTGAAAAAAGTATTCCAAAAAAGATTAAAGATGATTTTAAAAATAAATATCAATATGTTTATATTGATAGTAAATATAAAACTCATAACTTGGGTACTTTTGATTATACAACTACAAAAGAAATGAATCCAGGCAATGTACAAGGCAATAATAATGTTGAATTATTAGATGCAAGACAATTCAAAGGTTACTCAAAAGATAATATAAAATTAAAATTCCTAACTTGGAATTCAGACAGCGACAGGTGGTATATAAATCCTGACTGTTTCGCTGGATTATTAGGAGCAATGGCTGATGAAAGTATTGATTATTTAGGATTTAATGGATTTAGTGATGATTTAGCACAATCCGTTGGAGGAAGTAAATCTCACAGAAATGGAGAAAAAGGAGACTTACGATACTTAACAACAAATAAAGATGGAGCAGCAACATTATTAGAAGATTCAGATTTTGACTTTGTAAATCAAAATAAATTTAATGATGCACTTTATTTATTTGGATGGGGTAGAAAAGAAAAAATGTATTCTGAAAATTTTAAATATGGTAAAAATGAAAAGACACTTTTAAACCATACTAAACATATGAAAAAATTAGGAAAAGGTGGATATAGACATCATCACCATCTTCACTTATCTGGATTTGACCATTCTCTAATACTTATAAACTCAAAATAAAATGAAAATATTTATTTGTCTATTTGCATTAATTCTTATTTCATGTAATCAAAAAGTTGATATAAATAATAATGAAATTCAAAGAAAAGAAATAATACTAGATGATACTATTTCTAAAACCCTAGAAGAAATAAAACTAATAGATTTACCATACAATTCGAATACATTAAATTATTCAAAAAAAGATAAAAACGGTTACTTTATTTATGACAATAGTTTTAAAAAACAGAACTATTCTAAGCTTTCAAGAATAATTGGTAAATATAAAAATAATGATATTGAAGTATACATAGTCGAGCTTAAACCAAATGGTGATGAGCATATTGAGCCTATAATTTCTCTTTTCTCATATTCTGAAAATAAAAAAATTGATTCATTAATTGTATATGAAACTATTGATTGGGAAGGAAGTCTTAAAAAAAGGTTCGTAATCAATAAAGATAAATCTATAAAAATAAATGAAGAGTCTGAAGGTAATGATGAAACTGAAAATGGAATGGATACATTGATTGTTTCAAACAATGTAAATATCTATAACTTATCTAAAAGTGGTTTTTTCACCTCAAATAAATGGAATGGGAAGTATTATTTTGAATCTAAAAATAAAGATAATTTAAAAACAAGTTTTGAAGTTTCTATATTGGATTTAAACAATATTACTATTAAATATATTGGTGATGATGAGCCTGTTGAGGTATATAAAAATTTAGTTGCTAAAAATATTTCTTCAAATAAAATTAAAATAATATTTAATAAAAAATATGAGGAAAATGGATATATAAATATTGAAAAAGCTGATAATGAATATTATATCTCAGGAGATTTAATTTACTTAATAAACCCTGGCAATGATAATTTACCTTTAAAGAAGATTAATTAAACTAATATGATTATAAATAAATGAGCTACAAAATAAAATATTTCCTATAACTGGTGATACATTTATTCTTACTACAAATTTAAAAGCGATACCTAAAAGCTGGGGCGATGATTATTTTGAAGGCTCAGAACAAGAACTTTTTGTTGATATTGAAGTTCTAGAAACTGAAGCTCATTTTGAGAGTAAAACCATAAACGTAGACAGCAAAGCATTTAAGGTTGATGTCGAT
>NZ_JANOQD010000059.1:0-32880 GCF_031422135.1 Flavobacterium sp.
GCTTGACGTTTTCTTAGTTGTCTTACGACTCCTGTTTTGTCAAATTTTCTTTTATAGCGCTTTAATGCTCTATCGATATTTTCTCCGTCTTTAATTGGTATAATTAACATAATATAGACACCTCCTCTCGTTAAGGGTGCAAAAGTAATTATTTATTTTTAATTATGACCCCGAAAAAAAATATTTTTTTTATTTTTTGAATAGGCGAAGCAATTATAAATTATAAATTATTTTATCAATTTATATGTTACAACTTTATTCCCGTTTTTAGTAATCAAAATATAACTACCCCTTGCTAAATTACTAAAATCTTGATTTTGAATATTTTTTCCTTGATAAACAATACGTCCGTAAATATCATATAAATAAAAATCCGAGCCTTTTAGATTATCCGAAACACTAATTTTTGAAGTAAAAGGATTTGGATAAACCAATCCAGTATTCTCAAAATTATACTCATTTGAACTTAATGATCCAACAACAATTGGTATAGTTACGGTGTCATTAAATGTGCCATTACTTGAAGTTAATTGCACCTGATAGTTTCCAGCTGAATTAAATATATGTGTTGGATGCTGATCTGAACTTGTATTTAATGAGCCACTTGAAGGGTCACCAAAATTCCAAGAATAAGTTGTTGCATTTGTGCTTAAATTTTGAATGTAAACGATATCGCTTGGAGCTGGATTTACTGGAGTATAAGCAAACAACGCAATTGTTTGAAAATCTCTTTGGTTGTCTAAATATTCTACCTTTGATGTAACCCAATTTCCCGAAATATTGTTTTGTGTTACTGCTAAAATGGGTTGCTTTTTTGAAATATCAAACCATTTTAACTCTCTTGATGTGGTTATTACTCTAGGCAATCCATTACCTAGTACTGATATAGTATCGTTTTGTACTAATGTAGTTTTCATTCGTAAAGCGTTAGAAAAAACGCCGTGAGGTGTTGTTACACTCCCCCAACCATCTACTTCATTTGTTCTTTGAGTGGTTTTATTTTGATAATAGATGTTAGGAATATTTACTTCATAAGATGAATTGTCTGAATCATTATCACCAAAATCAATTGGAAAATTATAAATAACATCACTATCGGTAAATTGATTTGTTACTGGAATTTGAGTACCATTGTAATTTATTTTATATGCGCTTGCAGGCTGCGTTAATTGTGATGTCGTTTTTTTATAATAGTCATTTACGTTTGTTATTCCTAATGTTTGCCCTAAAACTGTAAGTGAATTTGTTTCATTTTTTGTTGAAGATAAATTAGTATTATTAACATTAAAAATAAATGGCCAAGCAAAACCCGTAGTGTTTGGACTCCTAAATTGAAGTTGTTCTTGCGAGATGCCTGTTAATGTTGAAAAGTTCCAATTGTAATTTGTTCCAGTTGTTACATAATCTATTGCTAAATTTGAAGCTGATGCTATATAAAAAATATCACCATTTGCCGCATAATTTGCAGAAGTATAGCTTGATTGCGCTTGAGTTTGTAATGCAATCAATCCGAATAAAAAAGTGTATAAATGTTTCATAATAAAGAGTTTTAAATTATGATTCAAAAATAAAATAATCTAAAGTTGGATGATACTATTATTAAGGTGAAACGGAAAAAACCGAAGGTGAACTAACAAAAAAAAGAGTGCAATTACACTCTTTTAATATATACTTCTTAGGTTAGGATTGCTTTAGTATCATCTAATTTTCGGAAAGAAATTCTGCTCTTAATTTTGAGATTTTTTTCTCCTTATTTTTCTTGTACAATTCAAATTGCTTTTTGTCTAAAATCTTTTCTAAATCTTGATCTCTTTTTTCATCAAGCGGCTTTAGCTTTTTTGCAACTGTAAATTTAGCATCGTTACTTTTAATAACTGGCAGAGCAACTTTTGCAAATTCTAGATTAACTACTTGCAATTTAGCAGCTTGATTTTCTGAAAGATTTAATTCTTTCTTGAGCTCATTGGTTTTAAATGTTGCCAATTCTTCAACTGACATCGTTTTCATTTTTTCTAGCGACTGTGCTTTTAAACTTAGACTAAAAAACAATCCGACAATAACAATCCATTTAAGATTTAAAATTCTCATATTTTTATACTTATTTTACCAGTTAAAATTATAAATGTTTCCGTTTAATAGTGTTAATCTAGCAGCATTATTTCCTAAAAAAGTTAAGGTTCCTGAGCTTTGTAAACTATTACCAGAAGTACTTGTAGCATTTATTTGCACCAAAATTTCACCAGACATAATACGTCCTGTTGTTTTACTAACATTAATATTTGTTGAATTAGTAATAATTGAACTAGTAAAAGAATATTGATTCTGAACCTTAGAAACCTGTGTTCCTTGTCTTGCAAAGCTCTCATTTACAATAAAATTAGATTGCAAAGGATCTAAATTTGATACCACAAGTTGGTAATCATCAGTATCATTAGACGACATTCTTGGTGTGTCATAACTACTATTTCCAGAAAAATTATAAGTAATGTTGTCTGGAACAGTTCCGTTGCAATTATAAATCCAGTTCCAATTATAAGAAGTGGAATAAATAATTGCACTACCAATAGAATTTGACGATGAAAAATTAGCACTGTCTGATTGAGAGCAAGTTAATGTGGAGCTGTTTGCCATTTCTATCGCTTTTTCAACTTGTGTGACAAGTCCATCGGTTTCTTTGCTAATTGAATTTATAACCACTTCAGCTATTTCTTGTTCAGAAATTGCTTGACCGTTTGTTACTTCATCTTTATTACAAGAGGTTACTAATGCAAGAGATAATATCCCTAATGCAAATTTGAAATTGATTGTTTTCATTTTTATAGATATTTAAAATTAATACTTGTTTGATTATCCTTTATACTTCATTTTTCCATTGAATAAATCCCAAAACCCTTTAAAATTTAAAACCAAGGGATTATTACTAATAAATCCAGTTGTAATTCCATATTTTACTTTTTCTACTTCAGGCTGATAGGTTTTAAAAAGTAGATCCCAAATGATAAATACGCCACCAAAATTTTTATCAATGTAAATAGGATTTGATCCGTGATGCACTCTATGTGATGATGGCGTGTCTATTATTTTTTCTAAAAAACCTAACTTGCCAACAATTTCTGTATGAAGAAAAAATTGATACAATAAATTTAAAGTATAAGAAATTACAATAAAATCGGGCGAAAATCCTAGCAATACCAATGGAATAAAAAATATTGGACTTATTAATGCTGACATCCAATTGAGGCGATACGCAGCCGTTAAATTCATTTCCTGACTAGAATGATGAATAAGGTGAAATGCCCAAAGCGGTTTCCAAGTATGAGATACTCTGTGAAACCAATAATAAATAAAATCGGCTAGGAGAAAACACATTATAAAAGTTGGAATACTTTCTGAAACATTTATCAATTTATACTTACTTACAAACGATAATAGCGCAAGTTGATAACCTGTAAAAAGAGTTTTGAAAAAGAAAAAACCTATCAAAACATAAAAATTAGTCATTGTACTTTTTAAACTGTATACATTCTTTTTTAGTTTTATACTCCAAATAACTTCAATAAAAATTAAAGCTAAAAGAAACAACAATACGTTAATGCGATATGCTCCAAGTGACGTTTCCATAATAAATGATTTACTATTATGGAACAAATTTCAGCAATAGACATTTCAAAAAAATAAAATGTTAGGTGAAACGACTATATGTAAAGTTGAAACAAACTATTGGTTAACCCAATTTTTAAATTCTGTTGCTTTTGCCTTGCTTATGATAAGATTCTCAGCAAATTCAGGTGCCATTTTTACAATCAATCTAGAATTAAAATAAGCAGAAATAGATAGAATTGATTTTTTTTGAATAATAAATTGTCTATTGGCTCTATAAAATGATTTTGGAGAAAGTAAAGTTTCCAGTTTTTCTAAAGTATAATCTATAACAAATGATTTTTTATCAATCATAAAAGCTTTAACAATTTCATTTTCAGAATAAAAATAATGAATATCATCTGTTTTAATTGGAAGCATTTTGTCTTTAGAATAAACCAAAAAAGTTTCTTGATAACTGTTTTTAGTTTGCATTTCTTGAAGCATTTTTTGAAAATTATTCATTTGAATATCTTCATTGTTTTTTACTAAAAACCAATCTTTAAATTTTTTTAATGCTATAAAGATATCTTCTTGTAAAAAAGGTTTTAATACATAATCTATTCCATTGTTTTTAAAAGCTTTGATGGCAAAATCATTATAAGCTGTTACAAAAATAATTGGAACTTTAACTTCAATACTTTCAAAAATTTCAAACGAATTTCCATCGGATAATTCAATATCCATAAATACTAAATCGACACCATCGTTATTTGTATTAAAAAAAGCAACACTATCTACTACACTATCAAGCACATCAATAATTGTAGCATTCGATTCGCTTTTTTCTATTATGTATTCTAATTGTCTTGCTGTTGCAGGTTCGTCTTCAATAATTAAAATTCTAACAGGTTTCATATCTTAATGGAATTTTTATAATAAAAAAAGCCTCGTTTTGTTCTATTTCAATTGGCTTGTCATACTGCATCAGATAACGATTGCTTAAATTTGACAAACCTATTTTGTATCCTTCAGGTTTTGTTTTTTTAAGATTTAGATTGTTTTTTACAACTAATTTATCATTTTCGACAAAAATTGAAATTTGTAAAGGATTAACTTTTGACGCAATATTGTGTTTTATAGCATTTTCTACCAAAGGCTGAAGGCTAAAAGGCAATATTTGGGCATTTAAATATTCGTTTTCAATTGAAATAGTGAGCATAATTTTATCTTCTAATCGCATTTTATGCAAATAAAAAAAAGATTCCAAAAAATGAATTTCATCTGATAACAATGTCCATTGTGCCGTGTCATTTCCTAAACGATACCTGTAAATTTTAGACAAATGATTGATATAGTCTTGTGCCAAAACTTGATTTTCTCTAACAATACTCGATAAACTACTTAAGGTATTAAATAAAAAATGCGGATCTATTTGCGATTTCAAAAGTTGAATTTCTGCTTGAAGATTTTGATTTTTAAGTTCTTCGTATTCTTTATCCTTTAATCTATTTTTTGTATTGAGATATAAAATTTCAACTAGAAAAAGCATTATGCCATTAGCAATTAAATATTTTAATATAAAAAACCATTTCTGCAAAGTGGCATTTTTAATATCTTGAACTAGAAGTGACTGAATAATAAAAGTAAGTTTTAAAAATAAAACAAAAGCCAACAAGTTTAAAATAAAAAGAATCACTCCTTTTTTTAGTTTAGATTCCATTTTTTTTGCAAAAATAAAATCATTTAAAAATCCAAGAACAATACAAAAAACAAAATTGATAACTACAAAAAAAAGAAACTCTGAAAAATTAAAACGCCAAAAATGTTTTTCAAAATAAGGATTTTCAATAATAAAAAGCCTTTGAAAATTCAAAGCTATTGTTACTATCAATGAAACAATGAGAATTATTTTTCTGTTATAAGTCAATGTCATATTGAAATTTAATTTTAGGCTAATTTACTTTTTTTGTTTAGATTTAAAAATATATGAAATCAAAGTTTAAAATGTTATTTTTTTAACACTCTTAAAATAATAAAGAAATCCTGCCTAGCCGAGGCCAAACAGGATTTAAAAGAACTATTACTTTTTTTATTTTTTTATTGTTTTATCAATTTTACAAACTTAGTTTGGTTTGATTCCTTTGTTATTTTCATCAAATAAATACCATTTGAATAATTAGACAGATCTATTTGCAACACTCCCATCTCAATTTTTTTAGTTATCATTTGTTTGCCAAGCATATCGATAACTTGAAAAGTAGCATTAGTATCGATATTAAAAATGCCGTTTGATGGATTAGGATAAACCGAAACTTCAAGCTCTTTTTTAAAAGAATTTGTACTTAAAACCGAATTATTTATTCTTGCCAAACGAGTTCTTCCAATCGAGTTCTTTACGTATTCTTATTGCTCTGATTTTCTTAGTATTAATTTGCAAATTCATAAAAAAAGCCAAATAACAATTTTTAAGTTACTTGGCTTTTTTAAATCAATTTGTATTTTTTTATTAATATTATTTTACCGCTGGCTCATAATTTTGTTTGTCAATTATAATCTTTGATAAAATTTCCCTAAGAATCTCCGAAGTTCCTCCGCCTATTGGCCCTAAACGACTGTCTCTTGATAAACGCGCTAATGGGTATTCTTCCATATAGCCGTAACCGCCCAGCATCTGCAGGCAACTATAAATGGTTTCGTCTGCTACTTTTGTAGATTTTAATTTGGCCATTGTGGCTTCTTTTACTACATATTCTCCTTTGTTTAATCTTGCTACGGCTGCATAATTGAATATTTTGCAATGCTCAACCTCCGTTGCATGGTCGACCATAGTGTGTCTCAATGCTTGAAATTTATCGATTGTTTTGCCGAATGCTTCACGTTGCGACATATAATTGATGGTATAATCTATGGCATACTCAGCTCTTGCGTGTGCATTGATCGCCATAATTAATCGCTCTAGTGCAAAATGTTGCATAATATATGGGAAACCTTTTCCTTCTTCGCCCATTAAATTTTCGAGAGGAATTTCTACATTATCAAAGGCTATTTCGGCAGTGTCTGATGCTCTCCAACCTAATTTATCTAGTTTGGTTGCCGATATTCCTTTTAGATTTGTATCGACCAAAAACATACTTATGGCTTTGTTTCCTGTTCCTATATTTGTTTTTGCAGCTACGACATAATAATCGGCATAAACACCATTTGTGATGAATGTTTTTGAGCCGTTTAAAACATATTTATTGCCTTGTTTTGTCGCTGTTGTTCTCATACCTGCTACATCACTACCTCCAAATGGCTCTGTAAGACACAAAGCACCTATTTTATCTCCAGCAATACTTGGAGCTAGGTACTCTTGTTTGATTCGTTCGTCACCTTCTGCGTTTAAATGCGTCATAGCTAAATAGGCATGAGCCCAAATTGCAGCAGCAAAACCAGACGATTTTATTTTTTGAAGTTCTTCTAAAAGTACAACAGTGTAGAATAAATCTAAATTCATTCCTCCATAAGCTTCAGGATATGCTATTCCGAAAAAGCCCATTTCGCCAAATTTTTTCCAAATGAAGCGTTCAATTGTACCTGTCTTTTCCCATTTTTCAATATGAGGCACTACTTCTTTTTGTAAAAAATCTTGCAAACTCTTTCTAAATAATTCGTGTTCTTCTGTAAAATATATTGAATTCATATAACTAAAGCTGTTTTTAAAAAAAATATTGTCCGTTTTTTTTAGAATTCCAAATATAAGGCTATTATTTTTATTTTATCAACAGGAAAACCTTTAATTTTTGTTAAATCCTCAATATTCTTAATTCCGTCATTCATACTTCGATAAGTCACGATTTCTTTAGCTAGAGCGTATTTAAAATAAGGAAAATTTGTTAATTCTTTGACAGAAATGTTATTAATGTCAATTTTTTTAACTGTTGTTGAAACCGATGCTCTGAAATGGGTATTCAATTCGGTGATTACTTCTGGCGATAATCCCCAAACATCTGACATTTGTTCCATACTGACAAAAGCACCAAATTTGTCTTTTTCTTTCAGAATCCTTTCAGAAATAGCATCCCCAATTCCATATATTTTGATTAGATCTTCTTTTGTCGCTTGGTTGATGTCGAGAATTACAATTTTTTCTTTTTTTGAGAAATCTTTAAAATTAGAATTTTCATATTTTGGATATTCCTTTTTGTTTTTTACCCAATCTGGAAATTTAAGGTATGGTGAAATTACTGCTAATAAAGAATCAGAAATCTTAGTTACATTCTGAAACTCTTTTGCAGAATTTACATATTTATTAGTTTTTCTAAAAACTAGTAATCTGTCGATTTCAGCAACTTTCATTCCGAGTTTATAGCCTTTGAAGTCTGTGATGAAGTTGGGATTAAAAGGATACATTTTATAAGTATCATCGTTTGCAATGGCTTTCATTGAATCGATTTCTGTCTGCATTGCCAACCATTGCTCTTCCTCTTTTGAAACTACTTTTTGGGTTGGAAAATCTACAAAAAAATACAAAAGTTGCAAAGTTACAATCAAACCGACTAAAACGGCCAAACCTGTTTGTTGTTCTCTATTGAAAATAAAATAGTGTTTGAAATTCATATATTACAAATCGAAAACTGAAGTTCTTTTGGCACGAATTAAATCTTTCAATCGCAACCAAAAAGCCAATGTTAAATATACACCAAACCATAATCCTGCTGTAACAAAAGAAATGTAAATAAAAAACAAACGAACACTGTTGGCTCGCATTCCTAATCTATCGGCCAAACGAGAAGAAACGTGAAAACCTTGTTTTTCGAAAAAATATTTGAGTTTTAATACAAATCGCATTGTGTGTGTTTTGAAAATTTGATTATTTGCTTTGTAAAACTACAAAAAACTAGTTATTTACCAATCGTAAAATATAGAAATCTAATTTTTTAAGAGTTCTAAACCAACAGCACATTGTAAACATTTACTTTTGCTGCAATATTCGTTTTTGAGTTGGAGTAACGATTGGGTTTCAAATGCATTTTTTGATGCAATTCCTATGGATTTGAATTTGTCTATAACCGCATTTTTTTCAGGTGCAATTTGCTCCAAGAAATAAATATTTTCTTCCGATGTTTCTTTTCCTTGACTTTTCTGGTAAGCAAATCGAAAAGGAATTATGGTATTGATAATAAGTAAATCAATAAATGATTTTGATAATGATTTGGATTTTTTAGGACTTATTTTATCAAAATTATAATGCGTTTGCCAATATTCGTTAACTGAAACCTCAAACACTTGGTATATTTCTGAAATAGTTTTGGCCGTAATTATTTTTGAAAATACATTTTGATGCGTTTGATACAAACTCGCCAATTGCGACAATCGAATGGTTGGGAAATTATCTGGTCGGTGTTTGAAAAATTGAATGGGTTCGATCATCACATTTTCAAATTGGTATTTGTTTTGAAGATATTCCCAGCGGAATTTTAAGTTTTTGAAATAGGTATCTTCTTTTTCAGTTTCCAATAATGAAGCTCGTCCAAAAAATAATGCTTCCAGATTTTCGACTTCAAAAGTTTCTTTTCTTAAAGTCGAAAACGGAATTGATTTGGCTATTTTGAAAAATATTTCTCCATTGGTATTCAATCCGAAATTTTTAGCTAAAAAACAAAAAAATGTAGCTTCCCAATCGTTTTGATTCTCGAGTAACAACGTTTGAATTGGATTTGATTTTCGTTCTAATCGTTCAAAAAACAATCGTTCTTGCCAATTTTTAATTACAAAATCTGGAATAGTTTTGATTTCATTTTCGCAGTAAATCCAAGATTTGGTAGTTCTTAATTTAGAATATTGACTTACTAGTTCTTTTGAAACGTAGTTTTTGAGCTCGAGAACTGGAATTTCAGAATTGTCTTTTCTGAAAATTGCAGCATCGTGTTCCCAAACCACGTGTAATATTACAGAATCATAATTCTCATCTCTCTCATGGTTGTGGACATACCAATCAGAAGATTTGATATGAATTTCGATATTTCCAGCCCATTTTTGATTTTCGATCTCGATTTGAGCATTGAAAAAATCTGGACCAGCAAGTTGCGTGAAATCTCCAACTTTAATAATTGTCACGTTTTCTCCTGATGTGGTTTTTAGATTGGTAAAATCAAATTTCTTGAATTGCCAGATGTAGTGGAGAAAATCTTCTTTCATTTATTGTAGATGATAGATACTAGACGGATAGATGAAAGACTAAAGTAATAAAATAAATTAAGATTAAATAGCACAACAAGAAAAATAAGACTTTTAATCATTGCAACAAATACAATTTTGCACAAGCACGCGCATCTGACAAGGCTTCGTGGTGTACTAATTCGATATTATTTAAATCACTGCAATGTTTTAAATTTGCTGGTTTATAACCTTTTTTTCGGTAAATCTTACACGTACATTCCCACATATCGGCGATTTCGAGTTCGTCGTAATACAACCCGTAGGCTTTCATTGTTTTGGTAAGCACTCGCCTGTCAAAAGCTTCGTTGTGTGCTACAATTTTACGACCGAATAATCGTTTTTGAATTTCAGGAAACAACTGATCGAAGGTTTTTTCGTTAATGGTTTCTATGGGTTTTATGCCGTGAACCATAATGTTCCTGTACCAGTATTCGTTATTTGGTGGTTGAATTAGTGTATAATATTCCTCGGTGATAACTCCATTGTTGACAGTCACAATACCAACAGCGCAAGCACTTTCAGAATGTCCTGTTGCGGTTTCAAAATCGATAGCTGTGAAAGTCATTTGATATTAGATTTCTGAATTTAGACATTAGATTTAAAAGCACATGTTCTACAAATTTTAACTAATTGAATTAGCGAAAGTTTGTAGAACTTGTTTTTAAGAACTTATTTTATAGAACCTATAATATCATATTTGGTAATAATATGATGCTTCCCATTTTCGAGCTCGACTAAAACAGCTTGGTTTTCTTTGGTGAAAAGTTTAGAAACCTCTTCGATTGAAGTTCCTGCTTTTACAATAGGATAGGGTTTTCCCATTAATTCACGAATGGGTTTGTCGGCTACATTTTTGTCTGAAACATAACTTTGAAACAAATCGGATTCGTCCAAAGAACCTACAAATCCTGTAATATCAATGACTGGGATTTGAGATATTTTGTATTTTCGCATACGATCAATAGCGTGTGAAACCAATTCTTCGGTGCGAACTATAATTAATGGCTTGTCTAAATGATCTTTGATTACATCTTCGGCTTTAGTGATTTCTTCGTCAAGAAAACCACGCTCGCGCATCCAATCGTCATTGAACATTTTGCCCACATAACGACTTCCAGAATCGTGAAACAAAACTACTACAACGTCGTCTTTAGTGAAATGTTCTTTGAGTTGCAACACTCCTTTTATAGCGGAACCAGCTGAGTTACCTACAAAAATACCTTCTTCCAAAGCTATTCTACGTGTATAAACAGCAGCATCTTTGTCGGTTACTTTTGTAAAACCATCAATTAAGGAGAAATCCACATTTTTTGGAAGAATGTCTTCTCCAATTCCTTCGGTGATATAGGAATAAATTTCGTTTTCGTCAAAAATACCCGTTTCGTGGTATTTTTTGAATACGGAACCGTATGTATCAACTCCCCAAATTTTAATATTTGGATTTTTTTCTTTTAAATATTTCCCCACACCAGAAATAGTACCTCCTGTTCCTACACCAACTACAAAATGGGTGATTTTTCCTTCGGTTTGCTCCCAAATTTCTGGTCCGGTTTGTTCGTAATGTGCTACAGAATTACTTGGATTATCATATTGGTTCACGTACCAAGAATTTGGTGTTTCCTCTCCTAATTTTTTGGAAACAGAATAGTACGAACGTGGATCGGTTGGTTCTACATCGGTTGGACAAACAATTACTTTGGCACCAACGGCTCTTAAAATATCTGATTTTTCTTTGGATTGTTTGTCTGATATTACGCAAATCAATTTATATCCTTTTACGATTGCGGCTAATGCCAATCCCATTCCAGTGTTGCCTGAAGTTCCTTCTACTATGGTTCCACCTGGTTTTAGTCGACCATCGGCTTCTGCATCTTCAATCATTTTTACGGCCATTCGGTCTTTTACAGAATTGCCTGGATTGAAAGTTTCGACTTTTGCTAGTACTAATGCCTCAATTTCTGTGGTGAGTTTATTGATTTTAACAAGTGGTGTATTGCCAATGGTTTCGAGTATGTTTTTTGCGTATTTCATTTTGGATATTAGATTTCAGACTTTAGATATTAGATTTAAGATATGGAATTTGCATCTTAAAAATAATTATAATGCAAAGATAGTAATTAGAATTTTAATTTTGAAACGGAATGTTGATTTGCGTGAGGGATAAAGGCGGTATCCTTTTTTGAGGTACGAAAAAAAGATAAAGCCGAAAGCCCGACCTAGAATGTAAAATTGAAGTGAGGCACGAGCGAGATTTTACATTCTAGGACACGCCCCTATTTTGACTGCGTTGAATATGACATTTATGCCTACTAAAATTATTGAAAAAAGTTCCAAACGAGTCCGAATCGAACTAGAAAATCTTTGTAAGGTTGGGTTGGTGAGGCATAATAGTTTCGGCCTGTGAGGCTTGAATTAAAATGTTCTGCTTTGAGGAATATTCTGGTTTGGCGTATGCGTGCATTCACGAAAAAATCTAGTAATGGAAAGTTTCCAATCTTGATTTTATCTTGAACATAAAACT
Source organism: Flavobacterium sp. (assembly GCF_031422135.1). Classification (GTDB taxonomy): domain Bacteria; phylum Bacteroidota; class Bacteroidia; order Flavobacteriales; family Flavobacteriaceae; genus Flavobacterium. The sequence goes on from NZ_JANOQD010000059.1 coordinate 12,305, forward strand.
CTCCTATAAGCGGATTGTACTCGTTAGCGTAGTATTTTGTGAAGGCTTGAAAGGTAAATCCAGTTTGGAGATACAAAGCTTTCTTGAAGAAATAATCGGTAAAATATACTGTGTTCCTGCTGACTAGTTTGGGCACATTTAGTATGTTGTCCTCTTGTGCTACTTGCTGAAATAGAACGGTATTATCTAATGCAAACTTACCGTATTTGATTTCTTTGGAGGCTTTTAGAGAAAGGTAATTGATGGTTTTATTGTATTGAAATGGCTTTGAAGCAACTATCAAATCCGACAAATCTGTGTCTTTAAAATATAAATAATCGTTTAAAACCGTAATCTGTGCTTCTGCAAGAAGCCATTGCGTATTGGCTTTTACATTCAACGTGTTTATTTTCTCGTTATCAAAATTATTTTTCCAATTGTAGTTTATAAAACTACTTTGATGTAAGGTGTAATTTAAATCTGGTACTTTGCTTTGATTCATGTATTGAACCTCAAAACTATTTTTATCATTGAACTTGTACTGAGCTGAAATGTCTAGGGTAGAAAATGTTTGTTTTGATATTGATTTAGAGAATAGTGCTTGCCCTTTGATTTTGTTTTTGTTGTAAAGATATTTACCACCAATTGCATTTAGGTTGTCATTATTACTATATGGAATTGCTAGTTGATTGTTAGAAATGATGATTCGATTGTAGAAATAATTGTATTTGTAATTTTCGACAAAAAAGTTCAAATTTCCTAGTAATGAATTTCTAAAAGAAGCTCCAAGCTTGTTATAGAGTATATTATTTTTAGTTAAATCAGAATAACCTGATGATAAATAGGAATCTCCAAATCTTTCCGTATTTAAAGTTTTATTAAATTGAAAGAATTTTGATTCGTAACTAAACTGATGATTTATTGTTAAATTGTTTTTATTTGAAGCATTTAATTTATAGGAATGGTCTAGAAAATATCGTTTCCCTTTTAGAGTTGAAATTGCGTCTTCCAGATACACATCAAGTCTAGCACGTTCGGTAAATTCGGAATCCCCTGATTGAAAATCATTAATATTAACGACACCTCCATTTTCGTTATTCAGCACATCTTGGGCAACGTAATGAAAATTAGCAAAATAACGTTTGTTCTTGGTAAAATAACTGGTTGTAAATCGAAAATTTCCAGAACTAGATAAGGAATTTATGTACTTCCCTAATGATCTTAGTCCTTTATAAGCAATCGACATATTTAATCTTTCGGAAGTGTTTAAGGTAATAAAAGCATCTACCGACTGTCCTTGTTCCAAAACGGTTTTAAAATACAATTCAGTTAGTGGGGTTGCTACGGAATAATATTTAATTTCGTGTGCTTTACTATAATTGAAGTGTTTGGCTTTGAAACCAAATTCTGGAAAAGTATTGTTTTGTTTTAGTCCAAAATCCAGCGTATTATAAGTTTGTCCATCATTATTGAAGGGTAACAATCCGAAATTATCTCTTCGCAAGTGATTAAATTGATACTCTTTTTTTATTGACAATGATGTATCAACATAGGTTGTATCTCGTTCAAGAGTTACAATTCTGTACTGGTCGTGTCTTGCTTTTGGATTTTCTTTAGGTGCATCACGAAGTGATTTTCTGATGGTGTCGTTAGTATTAACAATCTTGTCATCATCTACTTGTGCGAGAATAGTGAAACAAGAAAGTAATAGTAAAAGTGAATATATGTATTTCATAATATAACTGTCAAATGCAAAAATACACATTTTGATAGTATTAAACACAAAAAAAAGGGCTACGAAATGTAGCCCTTTTAATATTTAAAAAATAATTAATTATTTTTTATTTGGATTGTTTCTTCTTGCGTTAGTCATAGCTTGAGCTAATTTACTTTGAGAAACTCTACCTGAAGCTAAAACCTCTGAAGTATTATTCTTAAGAGTAAATACTCCAGCATTTACTTCAATAGTAACTACATAAGTAGGGTTTGGAAGTGCTAAATCAAATTGAAGAGTTCCTGGCGTAACTGATCTGTGTACAAAAGCAGCAGCTTGAACATAAGTCCCTGGATCGATACCACCACATCTTTCATAATGAACAGTAACTGGAATATCAAAAGGCTCATGATAAAAATCATTAACATCATCAGTTGTAGTATTAGCTCCTCCGTTCATATTCCCTTTTTCAAATGTGTCATAAAACACATAATACACCCCATCCGCTAAATAAGTAGCAGAAGTTGGATCAGTAGATAATGATACTTTCTCAGGACAACCACTAGCGGCCGCATCATAAATACCTGTATCAGCAAAAGCAGCATCTAAAATATAGAAGTCCATATCATAAGCAACACCACATAATGTATATGAGTTACCAAGTAAGATGAATGATTTATTGTAATCAAATTCTAAATCTAGCGTTGTAGCTAAAGGGCTTAGGTTATTGTTGATTGTGAATTTAATTTCTTTTGAAGGAATTGATGCATTAGAAGTTTTTAAATCACTAATTCTAAGTGTAAAATCTTCAACACCTTCAACAGTACAATCATCCAAAATTTTCACAGAACTCGTTACTGATGTTGCAAAAGCTGGTATAGTAATAAGAGTTGCAAACTCGAAATCATCATCTTTAGTAGCATTACCAGCAATTTGCTCAATATTAATTCCAACAGGAACTGATTGAGGTTTATCTATAGTTACTGTAAAAGTATACACACCTTTGTCCACTTCATTTACACTTTGAACTGTAGGAAAAGACCAATTTACAGCACCTACAACACCAGGAACAAACCTAGCAGCGCTTCCACCAGTATTATCATCAATTTTCTCACAACTAGCAAACATTCCAGCTAATGAGATTGTTAATAATGTTATTTTTTTAAATTTATTCATTTTTATAATAATTTTAAATAGTTATAATTTTTCAAGTGTCCAAGTGAAAACACGTGGACCAACTGCTCCAGTACCAGTAATGTAACCAAAATTCATAAACAATTTGTCTTTACCAGCAACATTATCAAGAACAACAACATTAGATGTAGCGCAATTTCCAAGAATTGCAAAATCAGCTGCATTAGTAGCACAAGTAGCAAACGGTTGATCATTACCTGTTTGTCCTGCTCCACCAGCATCATTTGCAGGATAAGTAATATTATTACCAATTACTGTAAAGAACCAGTTATTTTGATCGGTAGCTGTAGGTCCAAATTGACCAAACTGTCTTACAACTTTATACGTCGTAGCATCTACGGATTCAATATTAATAGTAGGTATTTGAGCGAAAGTAACAGGACTTAAAACACCTAATCTATAGTATGCATAATTAATACATTTGTATGAACCTGCTAAACGTGTCCCAACAGCTACTTTAGTAGATAACGTTCCCGCTGACTCAACTAATACACCATCTGAGCGCAATTGCTCATAACGTAGCGTAAAGAAGTCACCAATATTTAAATCAGTATCCACAGGTGCAACAGGTGCACCAGCAATAGTTAAACCTTGAATTAATTCTGGATAAGTAACTCCGAAAGGAACCACAACACTTGCACTATTAGATGGTAAATCGATAGTTTTCAATAAAGCCTCATTTGAAACTAAATCATCAGCTGGATCTGCAGTCCCTTGTGTATCTGTATATGATTTATACACATTTACCTTAAGTACTTTAACAATACCTGATTGATCAGCAGTAATTACATTTTCATATTGAAATGTAGTACCGTTACCAATTGTATATGCAACAAGCTGTTTATTAACGCCTATTAAACCTCCAACATTTTTATTTCCTGTTAGATAATCACCTTTTTCTCTCTCACAAGACACAAAGGCAAGTGAAAAAACAAAAAGGATAGAAAGAAAATTTATTTTTTTCATAATATAAAATTTATAATAATTTAATTAACGTCCCACCAAAGTTTAGATGTCAATTCATCTCCATTAGCAAGTGTAGCTACAGCAGAAGCATAGTTTGCGCTATTTAATTGATTTTCGCTTGTTGGATAAAAAAATCTACTAGGAATTTCAGAAATAACACCTAAAAATGCTGGTGCAAGTACTGGAAATCCAGTCCTTCTCCATTCAGTAAAAGCTTCAACACCTTGATAATAAAGTGAAAACCATACTTGTTCGCCTATTGTTTTTCTAGCACCAATTCTATCTGCACCAGTATATATTAAATTAGGTTGAGAAAAATAAGCAGATGCTTGACTACTAGTCAACCCATTGTAAGCAAAACTTGCAGCAATACCTTTTCGTAAATGATCTAAAGACACGGAGACATCAGTAGCAACATCAGGATTTGCAATATATCCTTCGTTTGCAGCTTCCGCTAACAAGAACTCAACTTGAGAATAAGACATAATTACACTAGGCAATTCAGGCTTATTATAAAAGGCACCAACTGCAGATGTTCCAGCATAATTTTTAGTTTCTTGACCAGGAACATTTCCAACATAAATAGTTCCAACTGGCTTAGCAAAATTTGCCAAACGTGGATCATTCAATGTTTGACATTTAGTAACCAGAACAGAACTCACTTTAAATTCTCCACGACCATCTAATGTTCTGTACATTGGATTTCCATCCGCAACAACTGGCTTGTTTAAAATCAATGCATTGTCACTATTAGACGTCATTAATTTACCAGAAGCAATAAGGGTAGCAATTTCAGCAGCATTATTAACTCCAGGAGCTTTAGCAATTCTTATTAAAGCTTTTAATTTTAATGAATTTGCTAATTTCTTCCATTTAGAAGTATCTCCAAGATAAATTAAATCAGAAGTAGAAGGAACAGCACCAGTACCATTAGCCAAAAGAGCATCAGCTTGCGTTAACATAGCAATAATTCCTGAATAAACGTCTTCTTGAGAATCAAATTTTGGCTTTAAATTACCTTTAATTCCTGCTTCTGAAAAGGGAATAGGCCCATACAAATCCGTTAAAACTTGAAACGTATTAGCTTGCATAATCAAAGAAATAGCTTGCAAATTAGTATTTCCTTCTTCAACTGCAAGTTGCTGCATCACTTTAGCATCATATACAATGTTTGTATAAGAAATTGTCCAATGACCATCAATAACAGCTTGCCTTGGCGTATAACGCTCTTCATTATTATACTCAACTTTAGACCAGTGTTGTGCCCATATTGAACTCATATCACTACCTATACCACCAGCATAAATATTCTGTGAATTTCTAATTAAAGCACCAAGCAAAAGATTTGCAGGCACTTTAACTGGATTGTTAGGATCCGTATTCACTTGTTCAAAATCGTTATCGCAACTAGCGGCAAACAACAATGATAAAGTGATTAAAAAAATCGATATTTTTTTCATAACGTAATTAATTTAATTAAAATTTAACATTAACATTGAAACCAATGGTTCTAGTGGTTGGAATTTGACCAAACTCTTGACCTTGTTCTCCGTTAGCAGAACTAAATGCAGACTCTGGATCAATATGGGGTGCCTTTCTATATAACATTGCCAAATTTCTTGCTACTATAGATAATTTTAAACCATCTATTGAAGTATTTTTTAAGAATTTTTTCGGCAATGAGTATCCAATTGTCATTTGACGTAACTTTACATACGTAGCATCAAAAACAGAACCAGCACTAGCAGAAGAAGCACTATAAGCAGTGTAGTTATAATCTTTAGCTGAAACCACAACATTATTAGGAACAAAACCTCCAGCACCATCAGACATAACACCTTGACCAATAAGACCTCCTTCACGACCAATTAACGTTTCTTCAAGCACACCAGCATATCTTCCAAATGCATGTGTAACCGAATGTACATCACCTCCTACTTTAGCATCAACTAGAGCAGTAAAATCAATGTTTTTATATTTTACTGCAAAGTTCGCACCACCCGTCCAATCCGGAGTTATATTTCCTAAAATACTCTTTTTAGTATTCAAAACTGGTAATCCATTTTCATGCACCACATTTCCAGCAGGATCTCTTTGATAATCGTTACCAACAATTGAACCATATGATTCTCCAGCTATAGCTTCTAAAGTAACACCCCATTGACCACCTAAAATTAATGTAGGTAAATCGCCAATAGAAACTACTTTATTATCATTTTTAGCAAAGTTTAAATCCACATCAAAACTAAAATTTTCAGATTTAAGTAGTGTACCCCCAATAGCAACATCAAATCCCTTGTTTTGCATTTCACCAATATTTTGCCAAGATTGTGTAAATCCTGAACTATCAGCTACACCAACTGGCAAAAGCAAGTCAGTACTTTTTTGATCATAATAAGTAAATCCTAAACGAAATCTATTTGCAAAAGCATTAAGATCTAATCCATACTCTACTCCTATAGTCGTTTCAGGTTTTAACTTATTACTAAATTCGGTCCCTGGAACAGAGCCTAAATTACCATAAGCTCCTGGAGTCAAAAGAAAAGTATCATTCAAATTATATGGATTCAACGCACCCGTACTACCTACTTTAGACCAACCACCTCTTAGTTTGATTAAATCAATACCTATGGTTTTTGTATTTAAGATATCAGAAATAACTAAAGACCCTGTTAAAGAAGGATAAAAGAATGAATTATTGTTAGACGGCAATACTGAAGCCCAATCATTTCTTCCAGTAAAATCAAGATAAAAATAAGTTTTATATGAAAATTGACCAAATCCATACAAACTATTAATTCTAGATTCAACGTATCTATTAGAGGCTCTAAGGGTACTCCCCGATTTCAAGTTTGATAAATTATACAATCCAGGAACCTCCAAAGCATCAGCTCTACCATAAGTGTAAGTTGATACTCTTTTCATTGCATTTCCACCACCATTGATTGAGAATCCAATATCCTCCGTTAATTTAGTATTGTAATTAACCAAGAAATCGGCATTCGTTTCATTGTATCTAGACGCAGTAGTCTCAAAAGAACCATTTGGAGCTGTTCCAGCTGCAAACTTATTATTAGCAGAACCAAAAGCTTGTCTCGCTTCCAACAACGTACTATGACTATCCATTGCAACATTACCTGTTAACGTTAAAGATGGCGTTATCTTGTAACCCAAATTAAATTTACCAACAACACGATCTCTTGCATATGTAGTCGTATTATTTTCTAAAACCCAATATGGATTGTTTTGGTATTGCGTGTTCCAGTTTAAAGGAGATCCTCCTCCAGCACCCGTTGTGATTATAGGTAAATTTCTCCAATCTTTCAAGGCTTGAAAATCAATGTTTCTTGCAGAAAAAATAGTTTGTTGTACGGGATTTTCTCCTGTATAACCTCCAACCGGTAAATTACCACTCGCATCCTTAAAATAATTAACAGCAACACCACCTGTTACGGAATTTCCTAATTTTAAATTACCATTTGCAGATACATTAAATTTTTTGAAATCTGTGAACGGAACAATACCTTTCTCATCAGTGTTACCAAAAGAAAATCTAAAATCCGCTTTTTCTGAACCACCACTAAGCGCAACAGTATTACTAATTGAAATACCAGTATCATAAAAATCTCTAACATTGTCTGGATGAGATATCCAAGGCAACGGAGCACCACCTACTTTAAAAGAATCCCATTGAACAAATGAATATCCCACGTCAAGTGGCAAACCCCAACTTTCGTCAGTACCATCAGGAGTCGTACCGGCAGAACCATCTGTAAATTGGAAAAAATTATCACTTGGACGTCCACTTTGTCCATACGAATTTTGAAAATCTGGAGTAATCAAAGGATTAGCAAAAGTAATATTAGAATTTATTGAAACCCCTAAAGCCTCTCCTGATTTCCCTTTTTTAGTTGTAATCAAAATTACCCCTTGCGCAGCACGAATACCATACAATGCTGCCGCAGTAGGTCCTTTTAAAACCGTAATTGACTCAATATCATCTGGATTAATACTAGCAATACCGTTAGGAGTATCTACTCCACCTCCAGAACCAGCAGTATTAGCACCAGCTATCCCTATTTTACCAGAAGTTGCACTTGAATTATCAAAAGGTATACCATCAACAACAAATAACGCTTCATTATTTCCTGTTATTGATGAATTTCCTCTCAAAACAATTCTTGAAGAAGCACCAACACCACCTGAACTACTAGTAACTTGAACACCCGCAATTTTACCAGACAATGCATTAACCAAGTTAGATTCTCTAGCTTCAGTCAAAGCACTACCCTTAATTTGTTGCGTAGCTGAAGAAACCGCTTTGTCTTTCTTTTTAATACCGAAAGCCGTTACAACTACATCTACTAATTGCTCTGCATCATCTTTCAATTTTGCATTCACGACACTAGAAGCTCCAATTGTTGCAGAAGCATCTCTCATTCCCATAAATGAAAACACTAAAACTTCACCTTCTTTTGCTTTGATAGAATATTTACCATCAAAACCTGTTGATACTCCACGTTGTGTACCTTTGACAACAACATTTGCACCTGGTATTGGTCCTGATCCATCAGATACCGTACCTGTAATCGTTTTCTCCTGAGCGAAAGAAAACTGCATAGTCAACGCTACTAATAGCGTAAAAATCCATTTGAACTTTGATCTCATATTAATTTTATTTGAGTTAGTTATTCCGCAAACTTCTTAATAATTTCTTAAATAACCAAATAATACGACGGAATATTATTTTTTATTTTAGTTAAAGTTTTTGCACGAAATGTAATCGGAATGTTATACACTCGTGAATAAGATGAATAATAATGCAAAAGGTTGCGTGTTTTTTTATATTTTTATCAAAATTAAATTAATGTTAAGCCCTTTTTTTTTAACAAATCATTTGGAGTCGGGTACTGACGAAGCGGGACGTGGTTGTCTTGCAGGTCCAGTTACTGCTGCAGCTGTCATTCTTCCTAAGGAATTTGAGTTGACATTACTTAACGATTCCAAACTACTTTCTGAAAAAACCAGAGAAAAATTAAAACCTTGTATCGAAGAAATTGCAGTAAGTTTTGCTGTTACACACATTGAATCTAATATAATTGATGAAATTAACATCTTAAATGCTTCGTTAAAAGCGATGCAGGAGTGTATTTTGAAATTAAATCCCTTACCAATACACATAATAGTAGACGGAAACAGACCTTTGATTTCTAAAAATAGTTTTAAAAACACGATTGGAAAAATATTTACGAATAACGAAATGGAACTTTTATGTTCTATTCCCAGTACAAGTATTATAAAAGGAGATTCTAAATACAGCAGCATTGCAGCTGCCTCGGTTTTAGCAAAGACGTATCGTGATGAATATATGGATACAATTCACGAAGAATTTCCGATGTACAACTGGAAACAAAATAAAGGCTACCCAACTAAGGAACATCGGGAAGCTATACAGAAATATGGTGTGACGAAATACCACCGAATGAGTTTTAAAATGATTTAAGATTTTTGATTAACGATTTTTGATTTCAGATTTATCAAAAATACAATCAAACAATCTACAAAAATGTTTTACGATTTTTTCTTTTACTTCTTCTTCATTTACTTTTTCGACACCGAGTTCTACGTTTAGGGATGTTACTGCTTTGCCTTTGATGCCACAAGGAATGATGTTGTCAAAATAACCTAAATCGGCATTAACGTTTAGTGCAAATCCGTGCATCGTTACCCAACGACTGGCTCGAACACCCAAAGCGCAAATTTTTCTGGCGAATGGCGTTCCTACTCCCAGCCAAACTCCTGTTTCACCTTCGCTTCTTGTAGCTATTATATTGTATTCTGCTAGAGTCAAGATTATTGCTTCTTCGAGAAATCGTAAATACTTGTGTATATCAGTGAAAAAATTTTCTAAATCAAGTATTGGATACCCTACTATTTGACCTGGTCCATGATAGGTTATATCTCCTCCTCTATTTATTTTGTAGAAAGTTGCTCCTTTTTCTTGAAGTTGTTTTTCGGACAAAAGTAAATTAGAAAAGTCTCCACTTTTTCCTAAAGTATATACATGTGGGTGTTCAACAAATAGGAAATAGTTTGGGGTTTCGAATTGGGTTTCTTCTCTCCTATTTTTGATTTTGATATCGAGAATTTCTTGAAATACTTTTTCTTGATATTCCCAAGTTTCTTTATAGTCTTTGTAGCCTAGATCCTGAAGTTGAATGGTTTTGTTCATTTTTATGAAGTTGCAAAGTGACAAAGGTACAAAGTTTTTAAGTAATGCCAGATTGTGAAAATTTTCTTCTACAAACCCTGTAAAAGTTCAAAACCCTGATAGGGTTGAACAAACTGATTATTAAAAAATCATTCCGTTAAAGACAATGCTGATAATAGCCCAGATTGCAACGGAAATCCTTTTGTGAAACAAAGTTATTTTTTGTTGGGTTTGCAAAGCGACCAAAGGTAGCTCTTGTAAAACCTTGCAAAAAAAGCTTTGTTTCACAAAAGATTACTTCACTTAACTTTTATTTTCATAGGAGTTCAGTGAACTTCGTTTGAAGTGGAAAGCTGGAAATAGCTCCAAAAAAAACTTTGAAACTTTGTGACTTTGAAACTTTATAACTAATGGCTATCTTTGCTCCTTTAAAAAAACACCTTTATGCAACTTTCGGAACAAGAAATTATTAGAAGAGAAAAACTGACTGCTTTACGCAATCTTGGCATCAACCCGTATCCTGCGGATTTATATCCTGTGAATCACACTTCAAAAAAAATAAAAGAGGGTTTTGAAGATGGCAAAAAAGTGATTGTTGCTGGAAGATTAATGAGTGTGAGAGATCAAGGAAAAGCTGCTTTTGCTGAATTGCAAGATAGCGATGGAAGAATTCAAATGTATTTTAATAGAGATGTGATTTGTCTTGGAGAAGACAAAACGTTATACAATCAGGTTTTTAAAAAGTTGACCGATTTAGGGGATTTTATTGGAGTAGAAGGCGAATTGTTTACCACAAAAGTAGGTGCGCAATGTATTCGTGTAGATAATTTTACGCTTTTGAGCAAAACTCTACGCCCATTACCATTGCCAAAAACCGACGAAGATGGAACGATTCACGATGCTTTTAATGATGCGGAGTTGCGTTACAGAATGCGCTATGTAGATTTGGTTGTGAACCCACAAGTGAAGGAAGTTTTTGTTAAAAGAACAAAACTTTTTACAGCTATGCGAACTTTTTTTAACGAAAGTGGCTATATGGAAGTGGAGACTCCTATTCTACAATCGATTCCAGGTGGTGCAGCTGCAAGACCATTTATAACACACCATAATAGTTTGGACATTCCGTTGTATATGCGAATTGCTAACGAATTGTATCTGAAAAGATTAATAGTTGGTGGTTTTGATGGTGTGTATGAATTTTCTAAAAATTTCCGCAATGAGGGAATGGACAGAACACACAACCCTGAATTTACAGCTATGGAAATATATGTAGCCTACAAAGACTACAACTGGATGATGGAATTTACTGAAAATTTATTGGAATATTGTGCCAATCAAGTTAACGGAACTTCTGAAGCTACTTTTGGCGAACATAAGGTAAGCTTTAAAGCACCATATGCTCGTGTGACAATGACTGATGCTATTAAGCAATTTACTGGTTTTGATATTTCTGGAAAAAGCGAAGCCGAATTGTTTGAAGCTGCAAAATCAATGAAAATTGATGTGAATGAAACGATGGGCAAAGGAAAATTGATTGATGAAATTTTTGGAGCCAAATGCGAAGGGAGTTTTATTCAGCCGACTTTTATAACCGATTATCCAAAGGAAATGTCACCACTTTGCAAGTCTCACCGTGACAATCCAGAATTGACAGAGCGTTTTGAATTGATGGTTTGTGGTAAAGAAATTGCCAATGCATATTCTGAATTGAATGACCCAATTGACCAACGGGAACGTTTTGAAGCGCAACTTAAATTGTCTGAAAAAGGCGATGATGAAGCAACTCAATTTATTGATGAAGATTTCTTGCGTGCTTTGGAATACGGTATGCCACCAACTTCTGGGCTGGGAATTGGAATGGACAGATTGATTATGTTTTTGACTAATAATGCCTCGATTCAAGAAGTGTTGTTTTTTCCGCAAATGCGACCTGAAGCAAAACCAATAGCCATTAGTGAAGAAGCAAAAGCGATTGTTGAATTATTAAAACCTCATCAGAATATGGAAATTGGAGCTTTGAAATTATTAGCCAATTTAAGTGGTAAAAAATGGGACGCTGCTATGAAAGATTTGTCAAAACACGGTCTAACTTCGGTTAGAGTGGATAGCGATAGTAAAATTGTAGAATTGAAGCAATAAAAGATTAAAAAACATTCATTTAATCAGTTTGATAATTACATTGACAATTGGTTGTGAAGATAATTTGTACGTAAAATTGAGTTTGGGCATTTTATATGATTGTATAATCTGTTATTTTAATAATTCGATACTTATGGAAAAAATAAAAAAAGGCGTGTTTAAAACTTTGACTGCGTGAGCACAATTTTATTACAAATGATTTCATAATGAATAGTTCAAAGTTTAGGGTTCGAATCCCTACTCACGCGCAATTAAATTATAAAATTAAATTTCCTACATTTGGATTATGGAAAGAGCAAAACTTATTGTTAAAAATTTTGGACCACTAAAAGATATTGAAATTGAAGTTAGAGAAATGGTTGCTTTTATTGGCGCACAAGCATCCGGAAAAAGCACTTTAGCCAAATTGCTTTCAATTTTTGAGGATGAAAGCTTTAGAAAAGATGATGAAATTACTTTTGAAGATGAATTAAAAAAGTATAATATTTTTTCTTATCTAAATAACGAAACCTATATTAGTTATGAGCAAGGAAGTTTGGGATTAATTTTTAGATTTAAATTAAATGAAAGAAAATCTCTAAAATATAATGATAGAGAAAATATATTAAAAAAATATGTTGAATCATTTAATAATGGAAAAGATATTGAAGATCAAAAATTAAATTTTGACCTATTAGTAAAAAGAGATTTTTACTTTTCAAGATACAAACAAAAGGATGAAAAAATTTGGGACAAAATTAAAAGTAAAATAAAATCCGATTTGGATTGGCAACAAAAAATTAACTTAACTGAATTTTTAAATATTTATGATAAAGTATTAGCTGAATTTTCAATTTATGTTTTATACGACTCAATTTATATCCCAACCGAAAGAAATTTTCTTCATCTAATTGCAGAAAATACTCTTGGTTTAATAAATAATAATGTGCAAATTCCAAAGCATTTGTTAAACTCTGGTCAAGATTACGAAAAAGCATTACAAACCATTAAAGAATTGCCATTAAGTATCATAGACAAAAAGCTACAATACAAACGTGAAGGAAAAACATCTTACATTTATCATAATGAAAATGAAAAAGTTGATTTATTAGAATCCGCTTCTGGCTTGCAATCAATAATTCCTATTCTACTTTTAGTCGAATATTCAAAATCATTAAACGATGAATATAATTTCAATTTTGTAGTTGAAGAACCAGAATTGAATCTATATCCTAAAGCACAACACGAACTCATTAAATATTTAGTTAAAAACTGTTTGTTTGATAGAAAGAACTTAATTCTAACAACGCACAGTCCTTTTATATTAGCATCAATTAATAATTTATTATTAGCTTATGACAAAGGACAAACAAAACCTAAAGAAGTAAATAAAATAATTAAGAAAGAATCTTGGCTAAATCCAAAAAACTTCATTGCTTATGAATTGAAAAATGGCAAGGCAAGATTAATAATGGATGATAAACTAGGACAAATTAAAGAAAATATGATTGATATTATTTCTGATGATTTTTCAAATGAATTTGATAAATTGTTAGATTTATGATAAATTTAGTTAATGAAGCTTTTCCTCATATTGAAACTTGTCTGTCTAAAATTTCTGATAAGCATTCATATGTATTTGAAGATAATGAATTGAAAAAAGGAGTTTTTGTAACTATTAATCAACCAAGACATTTACATATTGAAAACAGAATTAGCACTGATTTTTATTTTATTCAAAATGATGATTGTATTATGAATAATTTTAAAGGTGGTCAATGTGATTATGTTATTTTTAATTCAAATAAATTTCATTTTATAGAAGTTAAAGTTGCTAAAGGAAGTTTGTTAAATAAAAAAACTAAAACTAAAGCATATGACCAAATTGCAAATACTTTTAAATATTATTCGAAAAGAATAGTATTTTCCGATGAAGTATTCTTAATTGGATTAATTTGTGTATCAAAATCAAGCAGAATTATTCAACCAAGCAAATCTACCAAAAGAAAAGAATTTAAAGAGAAGTATAAGATTGATTTACAAGAAGGAAACTATATTTTATTTGAGTAAAATGGGATGTCGCAATGAAAAATCTTTCTCAACACGGATTAACATCGGTTAGGATTGATGGAGATGCCAAAATTGTAGAATTGAAGCAATAACTTTTGGTTATTTCAAAAAAATGTTTAGTTTTGAGAACTTTTATTAACTAGAATCTAAATTAATTATGAAAAAAATATTTGCATTATTCCTTTTGCTTTTAGCGTTTTCAGCAACAGCAAATGCACAAGTTGAAAGTAAAAAAGAAAATCCTGAAGTTCTAGCTAAAAATGATGTTATAGAATTTTCTAAAATAATTGATATTAATACAACAACAAATGATGCATTATACGGATTGTTTCTAAAAAAACACAAGAATATAAAAACACTAAAAGAAACTTCTGAAGAAGAAATTAAACAATTATCAACTAGTATTGATATGAAATTAAGAGCTTCTTTCTCTGATGAAGATATTAAAAAATTAGAAGGAGTTGAAGGATTGTACCAACGTTTGATTTTTCAATAGTGCATCGCCCTATTTTACAAAAAAAGCTTCCATTCGGAAGCTTTTTTTGTTATAAATCCTTTGCCACTTTATGTACGGCTTGAATTGTGAAATCCAAATCTTCGTATGTCAAAGCATCGGTAATAAACCAAGTTTCGTATGCAGAAGGTGCAATATAAACACCTTCCTTCACTAATCCATGAAAGAACTTTTTGAAGATTTCGTTGTCTCCATTTTTAGCTGTTGCAAAATCGGTTACTGGATTGGCATCAAAATGAACAGAAATCATAGAACCTACTTGGTTTATTGTAAATGGAATAGCATTTTCCTTAAGCACTTTATCCATTCCTTTTTTTAAATATTCTGTTTTTTGGTTCAATCGATTGAAAATTTCTTTATCTTCATTTAACGCTTTCAACATTGCTAATCCCGCTGCCATCGCTAATGGATTACCTGATAAGGTTCCTGCTTGGTACACAGGTCCAAGTGGCGCAAGATAATTCATAATTTCGGCACGGGCTGCAAAGGCTCCAACAGGCAATCCGCCACCAATAACTTTTCCGAAACAGACAATATCTGCATTCACATTATACAATTCTTGAACGCCTCCTTTTGCCAATCGAAACCCTGTCATTACTTCATCAAAAATTAACAAAATACTGTTTTCATCGCAAAGCGAACGCAAACCTTCCAGAAAACCTTTTGCTGGTGGAATACATCCCATATTACCTGCAACGGGTTCGATTATTATAGCTGCTATTTCACCAATATTTGCTTGGATTACATGTTGTACATTTTCCAAATCATTATAATTGGCTAACAAAGTGTCTTGAGCTGTTCCTGGGGTAACACCCGGACTATTTGGTGATCCAAAAGTAATGGCTCCACTTCCTGCTTGAATCAAAAAGGAATCCGAATGACCGTGATAACAACCTGCGAATTTGATTATTTTATGTTTGTTGGTAAATCCACGAGCCAATCGAATGGCGCTCATACACGCTTCGGTACCTGAACTCACAAAACGAATTTTATCAATATTTGGCACCATCGAAATGGCAAGTTCAGCAATTTGAGTTTCCAATTCTGTTGGCATTCCAAATGATGTTCCTAATTTTGCTTTTTCAATAACTGCATTTACAACAGGTTCATAGGCGTGACCTAAGATCATTGGTCCCCAAGAATTGATATAATCAATCAATTTATTTCCATCTTCATCATACAAATAAGCTCCTTTCGCACTTTTGACAAAAATAGGCGTTCCTCCTACTGATTTGAATGCTCTTACTGGCGAATTAACACCCCCTGGAATTACTTTTTCTGCTGCTGCGAAAAGTTCGCTACTTCTTTTGTATATCATATAAAATATTAGATTTTAGACATTCAAGATTACTTTATGTGTAAACTTTGTCCTAAGGAAAGTGTATTTTCTAAAAGGTTGTTTTTCTTTTTCAAATCCTCAACTGTGATATTGAATTTTTTTGAAATTGAGTATAAAGTATCGCCTTTAGCTACCCAATATTTTTCGGAATTATTCTCTGTAGTATTTGGTTCTATTTTTATCACTTCCATTTTCGGCACGACAACATATTCAATACCTAGAACTTCTGCATCGTATTGTTGCAATTGGTATTTCTCAATAAGTCCAATTAATTTTTGAGGGTATTTTACATCGGTAGCGTAACCTGCTTTTTTAAGTCCTTTTGCCCAGCCTTTGTAATCATTTTTTTCTAACTTAAACAAAGGCGCATACCAAGGTCTACTTGTCAAAAAATCGGAGTGATCGAGATACGATTGCTCTGGCTTGTCGTATTTTCTAAAACATTCTTGTGGCGCATCATCATCGTGACGCACGCTAGCACCCATCCATTCTTTATGACACTTGATTCCAAAATGATTGTTGGCTTGCAAGGCTAAATCGCCCGTTCCTGCACCAGATTCCAAAATTCCTTGTGCAATGGTAATACTAGCGGGGATACCTTTTGCAGTCATATTATCTTGGGCTATTTGCTTAAAATTTAATATATATTCCAACACCATAGCCTGAGTTACTCTTATCTTTTGAGTAGCTTCAAGCACTTCAATTTTAGGCTGTTCATTTACAGTCTTTATTTCAATTGCGACCGGTTCAGTAGATACGACAGCAACTATTTTTTGCACTGGCTTGACAACTTCTTTTACCACCGTTTTTTTAGACGCTCTTTTATTTGGTTTCGAAGCACTACAACTCACGATGAAAAATGCCAAAAAAAACACACTTATTTTATACATTAATTTCAATTTTTTGTTTGTTTTTCTTTTCTAACAATTGATTCATTCCTTTAATTCCTTGCAATCCTCCTGTATGAATCATTAATATTTTTGAACCGTTTGGAAAATAATTTTTTTCTATCATATCTAAAACGCCAAAAACCATCTTACTCGTATAAATTGGATCTAATGGAATTTTTGTTTCTTTATAAAAATCATTTATAAACTGTATTAAGTCAGGTGTTACTTTGCCATAACCTCCAAAATGATACTCCGATATGAGCTCCCAATTTTTAGTTTTTGCAAATTTACAAATTTCTTCTGTTAAAAAATCTCCTTTTACCGCTGGAAATCCTAAAATTTTCTGATGCGGTTTTGCACTGTTTATAATACCCGAAATCGTACCACCAGTGCCTATAGCACAACAAATGTAGTCGAAATCAGCATCGTAATCTGTTAAAATTTCTTCGCAACCCTGAATTGCCAATGCGTTTGTGCCACCTTCAGGCAATACATAATGTTTGCCATATTTCGATTCTAACTCCTTTATAAAATCTGTAGCGTTTTTGTTTTGATAACTTTCTCTCGAAACAAACTCAAATGTCATACCACAATTTTGGGCAAAATGCAATGTGGGATTTTCATCGATTTTAGTGCGCAATTCTTCTCCACGAATAATCCCTATACTTTTTATTCCTACTTCTTGACAAGCAAAGGCTGTTGCCGCGATATGATTGGAAAAGGCACCTCCAAAAGTGATTAATTGTATTTGTTGTTGCTTTTTTGCCTCTAGAATATTGTATTTCAACTTTCTGAATTTGTTTCCCGAAACAAAAGGATGCAGCAAATCTTCTCGTTTAATAGCTAACGAAATAGTGGGATTTGATGTTTTTATATTTTGATTTGGAACAATCACCATTAATGCAAAAGTAAACATTAAAAAATGGTTTGAATTAAGAAAATTCCTCCCTTCGAGTGGTTTTTAAAGTGTACTATAATTATGATGTAATTTAGTATTCCCAACTTTAAAAATTGTATCGAGAAGTTTTAAAAAAAACGCTTCTCGATACAATTTTGGCTATTCATAATTCTATTTGTAAAACAATACTATCGAGCCAAAATCACTCGAAGTGACGAGAGCCAATATATTCAATGTAAAAACGCCAAGTAACTCACTCGCTGCCACTTCGAGTGGTTTTTAAAGTGTACTATAATTATCAAGCTATTTCATATTCCCAACTTTAAAAATTGTATCGAGAAGTTTTAAAAAAAACGCTTCTCGATACATTTTTGGCTATTCATATATTCCAATTTTAAAACAATACTATCGAGCCAAAATCACTCGAAGTGACGAGAGCCAATATATTCAATGTAAAAATTCCAAGTAACTCACTCGTCGTCACTTCGAGTGGGTTTTAAAGTGTACTATAATTATGAAGCTATTTCATATTCCCAACTTTAAAAATTGTATCGAGAAGCTTAGTTGAAAAGCTTCTCGATACAATTTTGGCTATCGTGTTTTTGATTTTTCATTAAACAGTATCGAGCCAAAATCACTCGAAGTGACAAAAGTCGTCTATTCGATCTAAAACTCGAAGTTAATAAACTAACTGTTTAATTTTTTTGTTTATCTTTGATAATCAGTACTTCATAAAAAAATTAATGATTTTAACGATTAAATTTGCGTTTAATCGATAATTTTATATATTTGTAGATACGTTTGTTTTAGTCGTGGCTAAAACCCTACGTATCAATTAGAAAAAAAATATAATTCTTTTTTTGTTATTTATCAAAGAAGAAACTTACAACTATAGTACCCTTTAATATTTAGTATTATGAAACAACAGTACATTTCCCTAAAACTACAAAATATTTTTTTGAACACCTTGCGACCATCGCTTCACCAACCGAAACCATCTTTCTTAGGATTGATTTTGATGGTGGTATATCTTTTTATGTTTGATGTATCTAATGCTCAAGTAGCTGGTTATACTTTTAATCAAGCTGCTGGAACACATACCGCTATTACTGGAGGAACAAACGCAAGTTCTAACAATTGGGATGATGACATTACTATCATTACCATTCCCTTTACATTTACTTTTAATAGTATAGGCTATACAAGTTGTAATATTAGTACCAATGGTTTTATAACTTTTGGAGCAACGGCACCAGCCACAACTAATTACTTGCCTATTTCATCAACTGCCGGTTATGCAGGTGCTATTAGTGTATTAGCAAGAGATTTAGGTCATAATGGAACGAGAGTACAACATGTAACAACAGGCACAACACCCAATCGCGTTTTGACAGTCCAGTGGATTGATGCCAGAAGATTTGATGGAGGAACAAAAGTAAATAATGATTTTGATTTTCAAATAAAATTATATGAAACTTCAAACATCGTCCAAGTTGTTTATGGTCCTTGCGCCACAACTTATACTACTGATTTAGCAGTACAGGTCGGTTTAAGAGGCGCTGCAAATACTGATTTTAATAATAGAACGACAACAAACAATTGGCCAGCTTCAACTGCTGGCGGCACTAATGCCGCAACTTGTAATACTGGTAATGGTGCTGGCGAATTACCTACAGGTGGTTTAACGTATACTTGGACACCTCCAGCTTTAGTACCCACCATTACAAGTTTAACCACCTCAAATGGCTGTACTGGAGATTCCCTAATTATAAATGGAACCAATTTATCAAGTGCTACCGCAGTAACTATTGGCGGCACCGCAGCAACTATAACTGGCAACACCGCAACAACTGTAACGGTAACAGTTGGTTCTGGCACGACAGGAACAGTAGCAGTAACTACAAGTGGCGGTACAGCAACAAGTAGCGGTACCTATACGGTAAGTACTATACCCGCAAATCCAGCCAATCCAACAAGCAATTCACCACAATGCAACCCTACTGGTGTTACTATAACCCAAACGGGAGCTGCACCAGTTGGACAAACGTGGTATTGGCAAACTACGGCAACAGGAACCTCTACTACAAGCAATGCTGCTACAGCACAAGTGGTTAGCACCTCTGGAACCTATTATATTAGATCTTTTAACGGTACCTGCTGGAGTCCTAGTTCAGGAAGTGTAGTTGTTACAGTAAATAATCCTATTGCTACATTAGCAACAATACCAAACCCAACTACTGCCGCCACTGGCGTTTGCTATGCAGGATCTGGTGCTGTAACCACGACTTCGTGGACTGCTGCAGCGGGAGCAACGAGTTACGATGTGTATTTTGGCACTAACCCAGTTCCTGTATTTACGGTGAATCAAGTAGGAACAACTTATACTACAGGAACTTTACTAGCCAGCACCACCTACTACTGGAAAATTGTTCCAAAATCCGCTTGTGGTGATACTTCAGGAACGCCAATTGTTTGGAGTTTTACAACTGCTAGTGTGCCTTGTTATTGTCCACCAGTTCATACTGGAGCCGGTTGTCTTTTTACACAGATAAGTAATGTCACTTTTAACACCTTGAACAACCCTTCTGGTTGTGGAAATATAACTTCAAATTCATATAACAATTATGCCGCTACGGGTATCCCAACTACTACAGTCACTCGTGGAACTACTTATCCTTTGAGT
>NZ_JANOQD010000060.1:0-88193 GCF_031422135.1 Flavobacterium sp.
GGTGTGCTTTGGGCAGTTTTCCAAAACAATGCTGGTGGTGCTTGGGACAATGCTAAGAAATCTTTTGAAGCTGGTGTTATGATTAATGGAGAAATGACATACAAAGGCTCTGACGCGCACAAAGCAGCGGTAACTGGAGATACTGTTGGAGATCCATTTAAAGATACTTCTGGGCCATCTATGAATATCTTAATAAAATTAACGTGTTTAATTGGTTTGGTAATTGCTCCAATTTTAGGAAATGGTTCGCATTCAACTACAGTTGTAAAAGCATCTTGTTGTCAAGTTGAAGGAACTTGTTCATCAATGAGCAAAGAAGAGTGTGAAACAAAAGGTTGTGTGAATCCTAACTGTAAAATGTTATCTGGAGAAGTTCTTGGTGAACCAATTGTTGGAGAATCAAAACTAGATGCTGATGGAAATTACATCTATGATTTGGGTGAAAACACGGTTGTAAAATTGCCTTCTGGTCAAGAATTGAAAGTGGGTAAATTATCTTCTGAATTCAAATTGTTTAGTTTTTTATCTGACCCAAAATCAGTTGTTGATGCCGACAAATCAAAAGGATGGATTTCGTTAGATAGAACGTATTTTGTGTCAGGCAAATCGGAATTAACAGAAGCTTCAAACGAACAAATTGTTAATTTAGCGGCTATTTTGAAATCTTTTCCAAAAGCGGTAATCAAAGTGGGAGGATATACAGACAATACGGGTGACCTAGCAATCAATCAAAAAATTTCGCAAGAAAGAGCTGATTTTGTAAAAGCAAAATTAGAAGCCGCTGGAATTGTTAAAGGTGCGGTTGTAAAAGCGGAAGGTTACGGGCCATTACATCCAATATGTGAGGCAAACGACACAAAAGAATGTCAAGCTCAAAACAGAAGAGTAGATGTTAGAGTTACTGTGAAATAATAGTAAATTATAGACTAAATACCTCTTTTAAAACAAAAAGAGGTATTTAGTTATTTAACATAGTTAATATGGATGATGAAGAACAAGATGATTCAAGCTATATAGCTTTGGTGATGTTAACAATAGTGATAAATGTATTATTGATTTTCAGTATTTCTACTTCACATTCTGGAAGTAAAACGTCGAATGCAGTAACTGCACTACTATTTAATCCTATTGCGAATGTTATTTTTCTTATATCAGCAGTTGTAATTATGGTAAGAAATCCATTAGATTATTATTCAAAGTGGAAGACCGCTGGTTTTGTTTTGCCAATTCTATGTTTTATAATTATCATTGTATATAATAATACTTTTGGCAAAGGAAGTGGTTGTTGAATTTAATAATAAAATTTTGCTGGGAGAGTTTTTTATACTATTTATGTATTCATAAATTAAATCATTGATGTTTCCCAACTTCCCAATCGTGCTTTCCTAGGTATTTCTCTGCACTTTCTATAGCGCCAGTTTCTACAACAGTTCCCATAGAATCATTCCAACGGTTCAAGTAACCAAAAAGCGAAATAACGCCTAGCATTTCAACAATTTCGCCTTCGTTCCAATACTTGTATAATTCAGCTTTAATAGTGGCATCAACCGCATTCGGAATCATAGTAGCCGCAATCGAAAAATCTAATGCAATACGTTCAGCTGCCGAAAATGAAGGATGTGTTTTATATTCCCAAATATTATCTAGCTGTTCTTGTTCAGCGCCATAACGCTCAGCAGCACGAATGGTATGTGCTTGACAATAACGACATCCGGCAGCATTACTAGAAACCCAACCAATCATTCGTTTTAAAGTTACTCGGCCATTATTTTCCATAACCGCCATATTCAAATTAATAAAAGCTTTTGATATGGACGGTCGATGTTGCATCGTTAAGACTGAATTAGGACAAAAACCTAATGTTTCATTGAAAAATTCAGCGAGTTTACGAGTTTCTTCGTCGTGGTTTGCAGGAAGTGGGTTTACAAGTGGCATATTTTTTTGGAGAAATATCAGAAAAATTTAGGGCTAGAATAAACCATTTATTTCAGCATCAATTCTATTTATAATTATTCCTAAATCTTCAGGATTGTTTACAAAATCTACATTATCCACATCGATAATTAATAATTTTCCTTTATCATACCCTTCAGCCCAAGCTTCATAACGCTCGTTCAAACGACTTAAGTAATCTATAGAAATAGTGTTTTCATATTCTCGACCTCTTTTGTGAATTTGACCAACTAAATTTGGAATGGAACTTCGCAAATAAATCAACAAATCTGGTGCGCCAACCAATCCTTCCATTAGTTCAAAAAGCGAGGAATAGTTTTGAAAATCGCGATTGGTCATCAATCCCATTGCGTGCAAGTTCGGTGCAAAAATATGTGCATCTTCATAAATAGTTCTATCTTGAATGATTTTTTTACCGCTTTCACGAATTTGCAATACTTGACGAAAACGACTGTTCAAGAAATATATTTGTAAGTTGAATGACCATCGTTCCATTTGGTGATAAAAATCATCCAAATAGGGATTGTCAACTACATCTTCAAAATGAGGTTCCCATTTAAAATGCTTTGCTAAAAGTTTGGTAAGTGTCGTCTTTCCAGCGCCTATGTTCCCTGCTATTGCTATGTGCATTATGGTATATTGATTTTAAAATTGATAATTCCTTCGTTGGTAAAAATAGACAAAATTTGCTCTTTATAATAAAAATTTTTAACAGATTTTGGAATATTTTCTAACCAAGTGGAATCGTTTTTTTTAACATCAAAAATGTAAATTAAATTGTTTTTTGAATAAAGAATCGTTTTTTCGTCCACAATAAAAATAAGTTCGTATTCTGGAATTTGATTGATGAGTTTGATTTTTCCAAAAATATCCATTGAGTAAAAAGCATTAGTTTCATCAATCCAATAAAAAGTATTAAATCCAGAAGTGTAGTTTTTTATTGTTTTTGAAATAGGTAAACCAATGTTTTGAAATGTATTTTTTACATAATTGTAAAAAACAAATTGTTGTTTTAAACTGTCAAAAAGCCAAATAGTATTATTGGATGCAATGCCAACTGCCGTTGCTGCTATGTTTGGATTGATTTCTGAAAGATTAATTTTTTGAACCTCATTTAGTTGATTGTCAAGAGCTATGATGGTATTGAAATTTTCATAAAACAAGATTATTTTTAAGGGGTTTTGAATGTCAATTTTCGAAATTTTCCCTAAAGAAATATTTTTATATTGAAACATTTCTGTATCCTTTGTTTTGAATAAAACATTATCCTTTATATAATAATCAAAACCAAAAGCATCAAAACCAATATAAGTGTCAGCTGAAATAGAATAACTATTTTTTAAAACAGGGTGTATTTTTGAGTTTTGCGAAAACCCCAAAACATAGAATAGTATAACAAAAAGCAAAAATATTTTTTTCATAGAAGTAAAATTACAATTAAACTTTTTATAAAATTAATTGTCCAACAACTTTATTTAACAAACTATTGGTAACAAAAAACAATTTCATTCGTCATATTTGTTAAGTCAAAATTAAAAAACTTAAACAATGAAAAATATAGTTTCCACTTTAGCAGTATTATTGATTTCTATAACCACTTTTGCACAAAAGGATTTCCAAGGAATGGCAGTTTATGAATCCAAAACGAGTACAGCTGATTTTAAATCTCGATTTGAAGGTAACAAAGACATCACTCCAGAAATGCAAAAAACAATTGAAGAACGAATGAAAAAAATGTTTGAAAAAACATTCATTCTTAATTTTGATAAAAACACATCCATATACAAAGAAGAAGAAAAACTGGAGGCGCCAGGAACTCAAGGTGGCGGTATGCGAATGATGAGTTCTATGATGGGTGGAGGCGGAACATTTTTCAAGAACGTAAAAGACAAATCCTATAGTGTGGATAAAGAATTTATGGGTAAAGAATTTTTAGTAAAAGATTCTTTACCAACTCTAAAATGGAAAATGGAAAGCGAAACCAGAGAAATAGGCGGTTATATGTGTATGAAGGCCACAGCAGTAAGACCAGCAAGTAAAACCGATTTCAGAAATTTTAGACCTAAAAAACAAGAAGAAAAAAAAGAAGGTGAAAAAGCAGAAACAAAAGACAAGAAAACCAACTTTATGGATGAGGTGGAAATGCCAAAAGACATTACAGTAACAGCTTGGTATTCGCCAGAAATCCCTGTCAATCAAGGACCAGAAAACTATTGGGGTTTGCCAGGTTTAATATTGGAAGTAAACGATGGGAAAACTACTATTTTATGTTCTAAAATTATCCTCAATGCCAAAGAAAAAGTAGAAATAAAAGCACCAACCAAAGGTTCAGTAATTTCGCAAAAAGACTACGACGAAACAGTTATTAAAAAAATGGAAGAATTTCGTGAAATGAATCAAGGTCGTGGTGGAAACAGTGGAATGCAAATTAGAATGGGTAGATAGTTAAGTAAATAGATTCATCGACATTCTAAAATTTAAATTTTCAATGAAAAAAATAGTATTCCTTTTTGTTTTCTTTCAAACAGTAATTTCATTTTCTCAAAACATCACTTTTCAAGGTGTTGTAAAAGACACTACAAACCTGCCACTAGAAATGGCTAATGTTATGGCGGTTAATCAAGTTACCAAAGCGGTTGATGCCTATTCGATAACAAACGACAAAGGAAAGTTTCAGTTATCACTCAAAGCAAATACAACCTACAATGTAAAATTTTCTTATTTAGGATTAAAAACAAAAAATCTAACAATCAACACAAAATCGGAAGATATAATCCAATCTATTTTACTTCAGTCCGATGCGACACAACTAGAAGGTGTCGAAATTGTGCGTGAAATGCCAGTTTCCATTAGAGGCGATACCATAATTTACAATGCAGATTCTTTCAAAACAGGAACTGAACGTAAGCTGGAAGATGTACTTAAAAAATTACCTGGAGTTACAGTAAATGCTGATGGAGAAGTGGAAGTGGAAGGTGAAAAAGTATCGAAACTAATGGTGGAAGGCAAAGATTTTTTTGATGGTGACACCAAACTAGGCGTAAAAAACATTCCAGCTGATGCGATTGACAAAGTACAAGTATTACGAAATTATAATGAAGTAGGAGCGCTCAAAGGTCTAGAAAATAACGAAGACAATGTAGCAATGAACATCAAGCTTAAATCTGGAAAAAAGAATTTTTGGTTTGGTGATATGACAGCAGCAACGGGAGTTGGACATCAGGAAAGTAGGTATCAAGCAAATCCAAAACTGTTTTATTACAGCCCGAAATATAGTATTAATGTATTAGGGAATTTTAATAACATTGGAGAGTTGCCATTTACTGTTCAAGATTATTTCAAATTCACAGGTGGTTTTAGAAATATGATGAAAAAAGGAGGAACCAATTTTAACGTTTCTTCCAACGATTTGGGTATTTCATTATTAAGAAATAATCGAGCCAAAGAAATTACCACACAATTTGGAGCCACAAATTTCTCATTCAATCCTTCAAAAACGCTAAGTATTTCTGGATTTGTCATACTTTCTGCTACCGAAACCGATTTAGAAACAAAAAGCCAAACCAGTTTACTAGCCGAAGATGGAAAAGCCGTTTTTTCTTCCGAAAAAAGAGACGAAATAGCAAAACAAAAAAACAATTTAGGATTATATAAACTAAGCGCAACATATAAACCAAATTCAAAATTACAGCTTGATTATGATGTTTTGGCGAAGCAATCCCAACAAAATGAAAACACTTACTTATCGCAACAAACCTTTGGGCTCAATACTGTTTTTCTAAATAGCCAAGATATATTTACAGCCAAAAAACAAGATCCATTTTCAATAAATCAAAATTTCAATGGATATTATACGCAAAGTGACAAAAATGTTTTCACTTTAGAATTGCAACATTTGTATCAAAACGAAGATCCGTTTTATAATGCAAACCTACAAAATGATCCTTTTATAAGTATTTTAAATTATGATGATACAACAAGCAGAACCAATCTAAATCAAAACCGATTTGTACAAACCAATAAGATTGATGCAAAACTAGATTATTATTATATGGTTACCCCAAAAAGCAATATCAATATAACCTTTGGAAGCACCTATTCGCATCAAAATTTCAACTCTTCTATTTTTCAGACACTTGACAACGGAAATATAAATAACATTAATTCTCAAGAAAATAAAAACCAAGTAAAATACAATTTTAATGACGTTTTTATAGGCTTACACTATAAATTCTTAACAGGAAAATTTACTTTCAATCCAGGTTTCTCGATTCATAAATTCAATACAAGCAACCAACAATTAGGCTCAAATTTCACACAAGATTTTTATAGAATTTTACCAGATATGTATGCGTTGTATCAAATAAAAAAATCAGAAACACTAACATACAACTTAACTTACAATAATGATTTTACGGATATTAATAAATTGGCAGAAGGCAACGTGTTGAACAACTACAACACTATTTTTAGAGGAAACAGACAGTTAGAAAACGCCACTTCACAAACCCATTCGTTGCGATATTTCAAATACAATATGTTTAATTTTGAGAATATTTTTGCAAATGTTTCCTATTCCAAAAGAATGAATCCTGTCAAAAACGCTTCCGATTTTGATTTTATCAATCAAACAGCGACTGCTATAAACTCCAATTTTGCAGACGAGATATTGTCTGGAGCGGGAAATTATGGGCGTTCGTTTTTTAGATATTACAAAGCAAATTTGAGTGCGGCAATAAATTGGTCAAAATTCAATAACATTCAAAATAACAATCGAATCACTACCGAAAGTATAACTCAGAATTACACTTTCAAAGCGTCTACAAATTACAAAGAGCTGCCTAATATCGAGTTGGGTTTTGGGTATACGATAAATGATTATCAAAACGATACATTTTTTACTCAAACCCCGTCAATTAAGCTAGATTATTACTTTCTCGATGCATTTTCTTTCGTTTCAGAATACGAATATTACCATTATACAAACAATTCTAAAACAGTCGATAACGAATACGATTTTTTAAGTGCAAGCCTTATTTATCAGAAGAAAAATGCAAAAATGGAATACAAACTTTCCGCCACCAATATTCTAAACACAACATCACTCAACGACGACAACTTCAATCAATCCCGCTTCAGCACCTCGCAATATGTGGTGCAACCACGATACATTATGTTAAGTTTGAAATATAATTTGTAGCTATTCCTGCTATTCGTTTCAAGTCCTCGTTTTGATGGTAAATTTTTTAAGGCTTTGCAAGAGCTTCCTTTGGTCGCTTTGCAAAGCCAAAAAAATAAAGCCATCAATAACTGCGGGCTTTTCACTATTATCAGGGCTAAAAAACAAAACCCTGATTAAATTAATAATCAGGGTTTTGTTTTAAATAGAGCAATTCTTAAAAATTATATCGCATACCAATATTCAATCCAAGACTTCCAAAATTAAAAGTGGCTTTAACTTCTTTACTAGGTTGTGCTGGATTTGAAGGAATGGAACTGTCGTTAGTGAAGCTATCCACGAATTCAAATTCTTTATCCGCAACATCAATCAATGGTAAAACATTAACGCCATTTTCAGAATATTCAGTATAACTAGCTTTTTTAGGAGAGTAGTTTAGGTTCACCATATTTAACTCGCCAAAAAGACTAATTTTATCGTTCAAACTATACAATAATCCAACGCCACTATGAAAACCTATTGAGCTAGAGCCACTAAATTTTAAGTTACTATTAAGAATATCTGTTCCGCTTCTTTGTTCACTTTCAAGATTTATTACGCTGGCAATACCTACAAGAACACCAAATTTTGCGTATGGATTAACTTTGGAAAACCCTCCAGCGATAACAAGTGTTGGTTTGATTTGCAACATTTTTGCAGAAATACTAGAATTAGAATAATCACCAGATAATTCAGTTTGTTTCCCTTCTGTTTTGCCCCCTAGCAAATAGTTAACGCCCAATTCAGCACCAACATATTTGTTAAACATATACCCAAAAGTGGCGCCAACATTCAATCCTTTACCCAATGCAACCTTTGTTAATTCGGTTTTGCTGGTTGTAGGATTAATTTGTGTAGAATTTATTATTCCCCAACGATAGGCAACTATTTCTCCAGAGTCATTTCCTAATCCATATCCAGCGTTGATATTCACATAAGCACCCTTTTCCCCTTGTGCAATACTGCCTTGAGAAAACAAAATAGCAACAATAGTTGCAGATCCTAAAAATAATTTTTTCATCTTTTTTGTTTAAAGTTTGTCAAATATAACAATTTTATAATACAAAAACCCTGACTAAATTAACAATCAGGGTTTATTATTATCTGTCTTTGTAAGCTTTTGGATTAAAAATCTAAATTCCAAAAGCACTTTTCACTTGATCCACAAAATCTAATTTCTCCCAAGTAAACAATTCCACGGTAACGGTTTTGGTTAATCCGCCTGGAGCATTAAAGGTTTTAGTTACTGTTTCTGGTTTGCGACCCATGTGTCCGTAAGCAGCAGTTTCACTATATATCGGATTACGTAATTTCAATCTTTGTTCTATAAAGTACGGGCGCATATCAAAAATAGCTTCTACTTTTTTGCTAATTTCACCATCGGTCAAGTTTACTTTGCTGGTGCCATAAGTAACCACGTTTATTGATGTTGGTTTTGCAACACCAATTGCATACGAAACTTGAACTAATATTTCTTCGCAAACACCAGCGGCAACCAAGTTTTTGGCAATATGACGAGTTGCATAAGCTGCACTTCTATCTACTTTACTTGGGTCTTTTCCAGAAAATGCACCACCACCGTGAGCACCTTTTCCACCATAAGTATCCACGATAATTTTTCTTCCTGTTAAACCAGTATCTCCGTGAGGACCGCCAATTACAAATTTTCCAGTTGGGTTGATATGATAAGTTATATTGTCATTAAATAAATGAGCATATTGAGGATATTTTGCTTTCACTCTAGGAATTAAAATAGAAACTAAATCTGTTTTTATTTTAGCCAACATTTTTGATTCTTCATCAAAATCATCGTGCTGTGTTGATATTACAATCGCATCAATTCGTTGTGGTTTGTTGTCGTCAGAATATTCTAAAGTAACTTGGCTTTTTGCATCAGGACGCAAATACTTAATTTCGTTATTTTCTCTACGTAAATTAGCCAATTCAATCAACAAAGCGTGAGACAAATCAAGTGCCAATGGCATATAGTTTTCGGTTTCATTTGTAGCGTAACCAAACATCATTCCTTGATCGCCAGCGCCTTGTTCTTCTTTGCTTGCGCGATCTACACCTTGGTTTATATCTGCCGATTGTTCATGAATAGCTGATAAAATTCCACAAGAATTGGCTTCAAACATATATTCACTTTTGGTATAACCAATTTTACGAATCACCTCACGAGCGATATTCTGAACATCAAGATAGGTGTTCGATTTTACTTCACCAGCCAAAATAACCTGACCAGTAGTAACTAATGTTTCGCAAGCTACTTTCGATTCAGCATCAAAAGCCAAAAAATTATCAATTAATGCATCAGAGATTTGATCTGCAACTTTATCTGGATGTCCTTCACTCACAGATTCTGACGTAAATAAATAAGCCATAATATATTTTATTGTTAAATTTTATAAAACGAAAAAATTGCAGAAAATGATAAAGTAGAAGTGTTCTGCTTTAGCATTTTTTAACGAGGTTGCAATCAGTTCAAATTTTTCCTCTTTATTATGGCGCAAATGTATAAAACGAATTTGAATTGATAAGCAATCTTAACTTTTTTTTGATTAAATTTAATTCTTATGCCGATGTAGCTTTTGAATTATTTTAGATTTATATTCTGTTATTAATTATTTATTTAGATTATTATCCTGTTTAATTGTAAATTAACAACAAAATTTAGAAAAATAATCTATAAAATTTGCGATAATAGAAAATTATTCTACATTTGTTAAATAAAATAATAAAGAGATGAATTTTACTATTTGCAATGTGTGTTGTATGATGTCGGAGATTTCCGCAGAGGACACTATTGTATAATTTTAAATTAAAAATATAACCAATAGAACCTCTGCAAACCGCAGAGGTTTTTTTTATTAACAGAATTTAAAAATATAAAATGAATAATTCAGTAGCTAATAAAATGATCGTGTGTTGTTGTATGATGTGTCTATGTTGTGCACCATCAAACTATTATCAAAAGCGAAGGATTTAATCTTTATATAGTCAAACTATAAGCCCTTTTGGTACCATTCCAAAAGGGCTTTTTTATGTAATAAAATTATAATTATAAATTATTTATGGATGCAAATTTTTTAATGAATATTGTAAAAAGCAATAATCTTGATGAAAACATTAAGTTATTATCAGCATCTATTGATGACAAAATAGTGTTTTCAACAAGTTTTGGCATTGAAGATCAAGTTATTTTTCATGCTATTTTTAGTCAGAAAATAAAAAACATTGAAACCTTTACCTTAGATACAGGTAGACTTTTTCCTGAAACTTATGCATTGTGGGACAAAACATTATTGCAATACAACGCTTCAATAAAACCATATTATCCAAATACTGAGCAAATTGAAGAGTATGTTCAAAATAATGGAATTAATTCTTTTTATACTTCAGTTGAACTTAGAAAGGAATGTTGTCATATTAGAAAGGTAGTTCCACTTAAAAGAGCGCTTACTGGAGCAAAAATATGGATAACTGGACTTAGGGCTGAGCAATCTGATAATAGAAACGGACTTAATGTAATTGAATGGGATGAGCATTTCCAAGTTTTCAAATATAACCCATTGTTACATTGGACCACAGTCGATGTAAAAGAATACATCAAAAAGAATAGTGTTCCATATAATATACTTCATGATCAAAATTTTGTGAGTATTGGATGTGCTCCTTGCACAAGAGCAATTAAAGAGGGTGAAAACTTTAGAGACGGACGCTGGTGGTGGGAAGATCAATCAAAAAAAGAATGTGGATTACATAAACAGTAAATAAAAACAAAGTCTAAACGTAAATAAAAAAAAATGGCAAATACGAATCACTATTTAGAACAATTAGAAAACGAGGCAATTTATATTCTCCGAGAGACGGCTGCACAATTTGAAAAACCAGCCTTGTTATTTTCTGGAGGAAAAGATTCTATTGTTTTGGTGCACCTTGCTTTGAAAGCATTTCGTCCAGGTAAATTTCCTTTTCCATTAGTGCATATCGATACAGGTCATAATTTTCCTGAAGCAATTGCATTTAGAGATTATTTAGCGAATCAAATTGGTGAAAAATTAATTGTTGCTTCTGTCGAAGATAGTATTAAAAAATACAATTTAAAAGAAACTTCAGGTCGGTTTCCTTCTCGTAATGCTTTACAAACCTATGCTTTGCTTGATGCGATTCAAGATAATGAGTTTGATGCTTGTATTGGTGGTGCTAGAAGAGATGAAGAAAAAGCAAGAGCTAAAGAACGAATTTTCTCTGTTCGTGATGACTTTGGACAATGGGATCCAAAACTACAGCGCCCTGAATTATGGGATATTCTAAATGGAAAAGTGCAAAAAGGACATAATGTTCGTGTGTTTCCTATTAGTAATTGGACCGAATTAGATGTATGGAATTACATTCAAAAATATGATATTGAATTACCCGATCTTTATTTTGCTCATGATAGAGAATGTATTTTATATGGAGACAAGTTAGTCGCAACTTCCGAATTCATTCAGCCCTTGCAAGATGATATTGTTGTTACCGAAAGAGTTCGATATAGAACTGTTGGAGATATGACTTGTACAGCAGCAGTTCCTTCTAATGCTTCTAGTATTCAAGATATCATTGATGATATTATTATTACCAGAATTAGCGAGAGAGGACAAACACGACTTGACGATCAGTTGTCTGAAGCCGCTATGGAAGATAGAAAAAAACAAGGATATTTTTAAAGACTTTTAAACTTTTAGACATAAAACAATGAATACATTACGATTTATAACAGCTGGAAATGTTGATGATGGGAAAAGTACGCTGATTGGGAGATTGCTTTATGATTCAGATAGCATACACACTGATCAATTGGGCTTACTACAAAAACAAACCAAACAAG
Organism: Flavobacterium sp.; assembly: GCF_031422135.1. Lineage (GTDB taxonomy): Bacteria > Bacteroidota > Bacteroidia > Flavobacteriales > Flavobacteriaceae > Flavobacterium. Next base: position 12,045 of record NZ_JANOQD010000060.1, read on the forward strand.
AAGGAGTAGATATTGATTTATCCCTAATTACAGATGGTTTAAGGGCCGAAAGAGAACAAGGCATCACTATTGATGTTGCCTACAAATATTTTTCTACTAAAAAAAGAAAGTTCATTATTGCCGATGCTCCAGGTCATGAACAATATACTCGAAATATGATTACTGGGGCCTCTAATTCTGATTTGATTATTCTTTTAGTAGATGCTAGAAAAGGAATTACAACGCAAACCAAAAGGCACGCTAGTGTGGGATCATTAATGGGAATCAAAAAAGCCATCGTGGCTATTAATAAAATTGATTTGGTTAATTATTCTGAAAGCATTTATAATGGAATCAAAAATGATTTTGAAGCCATCAAAAGCGAATTGCAATTTGACGAAATTATATTTATACCAGTTAGTGCACTAGCTGGTGACAATATTGTCCAAAAATCAGAAAATACACCGTGGTATGAAGGAAAAGCATTACTAGAAACATTAGAAGAAATTGAAGTGCCTACGTCCGAAAATTTAGTGTCACGTTTTCAAGTGCAATGGGTTATTCGACCAAAAGATGAAGAAAATCACGATTATAGAGGTTATGCAGGTCTGGTTTTAAGTGGTAGCTATAAGGTAAATGATACTGTAAAAATTTCCCCTTCAAATATGGAGACTAAAATTATTAAAATAGAGCGAAATTTAGAGCAAATAGAGGTGGCAAAAGCAGGAGATAATATTGTATTGCATTTTGATGGAAATATAGATATCAGCCGTGGAGATTCTGTCGTAAAAGCAAACGAGTTAATCATCGAAGGAACAGAAATAAAAACTTGGATTTCTTGGTTGGACACAACCGATTTGCAAATTGGTAAAACCTATACTTTACAACACAGATTTAGAAATGTTAGAGCAAAAGTATTGGAAATAAACCAGAAATGGAATATCAATGATTGGGAGTTTTCTCAAACTAATGAAATTAAACTTAATGACATCGCTCAAATTTCAATAAAAACTAATCAACCCTTGTTTTATGATTCTTTTTTAACCAATCCAAAATCAGGGAATGCCATTTTAATTGATGAAACAACTTGCACAACCGTTGGCGCTTTAATGTTTCTCGAAAACAAGTAAAAAAGAGAATTTGATAATACATTCAAAAGGTTTTAGAAAACCCAATTCACAATATTCTGTAATAGTATAAAACCTTGTTTATAAAACAAGGATACATTCTTATTACATATTAAAAATTATGGAAGATGAAAATAGTAAATAAAGGAAAAGTAATCTTAGCAGGAGCAGGTCCTGGAGATCCAGACTTGATTAGTGTCAAGGCACTAAAATACCTTCAAATTGCTGATGTGATTTTGACAGATCGATTAGTATCTCCTGTTCTAATCGAAAACAACGCTCGAAAAGATGCGTTAGTGATTTATGTGGGCAAACAATGTTCTAAAGGAATTCATACACCTCAAAAAGATATTAACGAACTAATTGTAGAGTTTGCTTTACTCGGAAAACTGGTGCTACGTTTGAAAGGAGGAGATGCTTCTTTGTTTTCTAATGTACTTGACGAATTAGAAATTTTAGCCGAGTATGCCATTCCCTATGAAATTGTTCCAGGAATATCTGCCGCTTTTGGAGCTGCGGCATATACAGCCATTCCTTTAACAGCGAGAGAGCATTCTAGAGGAGTTAGATTTTTGACCTTGTATGATTTAAAAAATGTTGCGCCAAAGTTATGGGAAGATTGGGCAACTACTGAAGATACTTTGGTTTTTTATATGAGTGGACAAAAGCTATACACTTTAGCTGATTTTCTTGGTAAAAATGGTATAGATTCTGATAAAGGAATAGCAATTATTCAGCAAGCTACAACTCCTTTTCAAAAAACAACAGTATTTACTTTTGAAGAATTAAAAAATAAAGTTTTACCAGATTTTGAATTTGTGCCTACCATAATTATTGTGGGTAATGTAGTCAATCTTCACAAAAAATTTCATTGGTTCCAAGAATCAAACACTATAGAATCTTATTTCGACAACCATAAAAACACCTATCAAAATGCTATCTGAAACTAAACTTTCACTATTGCAACAATTAGTGCAAAGTGCCACAAACGAAGAAATTATCTGGACAAAAGGCTATTTAGCGGGCTATTTAGATGGGAATAAATTGGGAGTAAATACCCCCGTTACTTCTGCTGCCATTCCTGTTTCTGTTAAACCGCTAATTATTTATGGAACTGAAACTGGAAATTCTAAAAAAGTAGCCTCACAATTATTAGCCAACTTCAAAAAAAACAAAATTCAAGCCAAAGCGGTTGATGTTTTTCAATATGACTTAACTAAATTAGAAAAAGAGAGTTTGGTTTTGTTTGTAATGAGCACACAAGGAGAAGGAGAATTTCCGCAAAATGCTATTGCTTTTTACGAAAAACTAAAAGCTTCTGATGTAGATTTAAGCAATGTATCTTTTGGCGTTTTTGGTTTGGGAGATTCTTCTTATCCATTATTTTGTAATGCAGGTGTTTTACTTGATGAAATTCTAATAAAAAAAGGAGGAAAACAACTCTTGCCTTTGGTCAAAGCCGATGTAGATTTTGCACAAAACGTTATAGATTGGGAAAATGATTTGTTAAATGTTTTTAATGATAGTCCAACAACTGATACGAATGTTAGTATTGCAAAGTCTGAAAAAACAGCTCATAAAAAAAATTATACTGGAATTATCAGTCATAAAGTAATATTAAATGATAAGGGTTCTAATAAAGAAACGTATCATATCGAAATTACTTCTGAGGATGAAATAATTTATGAACCAGGGGATGCTTTGGGCGTGATTCCTAAAAACACACAAGAAGATATTGCTTTTATTTTGAATTATTTTGGAACAGATGCAACGCAAGAAATAACTATTAAAGACCAAAAAGAAACAGCTGAAAAATGGCTATCTGAAAGAAATATTAAAGGTTTAAGTAAGCGTTCTTTAGATCAAATTGGAACTTTAATTCAAACGTACATCGAATTTGAAAAAGCCGATTTGATTGATGTCTTAAAACAAGTTTCAAAACCAGAAATGGCTACTATCGAAGCTTTGATTACAATCTTATTGCCCATTGCACCACGATTGTATTCTATTTCATCATCGCCAGAAGCGCACGATGAGCAAGTACATTTAACGGTTAATTTGAATACTTTCAAAGTTGGAAATATAATTAAAACAGGATTGGCTTCACAGTTTTTAGCCGATTATCCTATTGATACGGAGTTGGAATTTTACATTCATAAAAATCAGAATTTCAGATTACCTAATGAAGATACAGATGTTATTATGATAGGACCAGGCACAGGAATTGCGCCCTTTAGAAGTTTTTTAGCACATAGAGATGCAACTGGAGCAGAAGGTAAAAATTGGTTATTCTTTGGGGAGCAACATTTTGTATTGGATTTTTATTACCAAACCGAAATTCAAGAATGGATTAGCACTGGCGTTTTGTCAAAATTAGATACCGCTTTTTCTCGTGACCAAAAACAAAAAATTTATGTACAAGATCGTATTCGTGAAAAGGCATCAGACTTTAATAAATGGTTAGAAAATGGTGCAAGTATATATGTATGTGGTCAGAAAAGTCCAATGAGTCAAGATGTTGAACAAGCTATAGTTGAAGTCATTGCCAAAGAACGAAATATTTCGCAAGATCAAGCCAAGGAAGTTTTAGAAGATTTAGAAAATCAAGGAAAATACCAAAAAGACGTCTATTAATTGTTGATGATTGTTGGGTTTTACTCAACCATCAACTAAAAACTAAAAAAATGAGTGAGAAATTATCGCCAATAGAAGCCATAAAGACCAAAAGTGATGGTCTTAGAGGAACTCTAAAAGAAAGCATCGATTTAGATAACCATACAGGAAACGTCCGTCAAGGCGATGAAACTTTAGTGAAGTTTCACGGAATGTATGTTCAGGATGACCGTGACCGAAGAGCCGAAAGAGCCGCCAAAAAATTAGATAAGTTGTATTCCTTTATGATTCGCTTGCGAATTCCAGGTGGTGTAATTACCGCAGATCAATGGATTGCAACACACGAAATATCGGAGCAATACGGAACAGGAACTTTAAAAATAACAACTAGGCAAACACTGCAATTGCATGGTTTATTAAAACACCAATTGCGTCCTACAATTCAGTCTTTTAATACTGCTAAGCTTGATTCTATTGCGGCTTGTGGCGATGTAAATAGGAATGTAATCGTGAGTTCTCATCCGCAATTATCCTCTATTCATAAAGAAATTTACGAATATGCTGATAAAATTTCCACTTTGTTATTGCCAAAAACGCAATCGTATTACGACGTTTTTATTGATGGAGAAAAAATTTATGAACGATCATCAGAAGCAGATCCTTTGTATGAAGACAGATACTTACCAAGAAAATTTAAAATTGCCATCGCGATTCCACCTTCAAATGATGTGGATGTTTTTACCAATGATATAGGATTGATTGCCATTATCGAAAACAATCAGTTAAAAGGTTTCAATATAGCTGTTGGTGGAGGTTTAGCCACAACACACGGAAATCCGAATACGTATTCTAGATTGGGTTCTATTATTGGTTTTACAGATACGGAAGAAAAAACACTCAAAGTAGTGTATGAAATCCTAACGATTCAAAGAGATTTCGGAAATAGAGTAGATAGAAAACTATCTAGAATGAAATATACAGTTGATAAATTGACTGTTGATGGATTTAAAAAAGAATTGGAAAAACGCATCGGATTTGATTTGTTACCAGAACAACCGTTTCAGTTTACCGAAAGAAGCGATCGTTTTGGTTGGGAAAAAAGTGAACAAGGAAAATGGTTTTATACATTATTTATTGAGCACGGCGTTGTCAAACCAGATCAAAAGCAATTTTTACTAGAAGTAGCGCAATTACAGGTATCTAATTTTATTTTCTCTGGAAATCAGAATTTGATTTTAGGAGAAGTAATTGAAGAAAACAAATCTAAAATTGAAGCCTTAATTGAACAACATCAAATAAATAAAAACGACAGTGCTCTTCGAAAAAACTCTATGGCTTGTGTGGCATTGCCAACTTGTCCTTTGGCTTTGGCCGAAGCACAACGTTATTTACCAGAATTGGTGACTAAAATCGAACCTATTTTAGAGAAATATCAACTGCAAAATGAAGGAATTGTGATAAGAATGACGGGCTGTCCTAATGGTTGTGGTCGTCCGTATGTAGCTGAACTCGGTTTTGTAGGCACAGGACCAGGTCAATATAATTTTATGCTAGGTGGCGATCGATATGGGGAACGATTGAATAAACTGTATAAAGAAAAGCTAACTGAAGCTCAAATTTTAGAAGAAGTCGATCAATTACTTGGTTTATACATAGATAAAAAAAATGACAAAGAAACATTTGGGGATTTTGCGTTTAGAACAATCTTTTCTTAATATCTATTGAATGAAAAAATCAATCGTTCTTTTTCTTTGTTTTTCTTGCTTTAATTCTTTGGCGCAAAAAAACCTTATAAATCAAGAGTTAGTATGGTATGGTTATTATAACTCACTTTCCATAAACGAAAATTGGAGTTTGAAAAGTGAAATACAAGAAAGGCATTTTGTCAATCCAATCAAACAACACCAATTGGTTTTTAGATCTAATCTAGAAAAGAAGTTAGTTGATAATTTGAAATTATCAATCGGGATGACACTTTTTTTACAAAGCCCTAATGATCCTTTTTCGAGAAGCGATTTAATGGTGCCAGAGTTGCGACCAGATATTGGTTTCAATAATAAACAAGAATTTAAACGTATGTCAATTTCGCATCGGTACAAATTAGAAGCCCGATTTTTTCATCAAGTGAAAAATAATGAATTGGTTGACGCATATACGTTTTCTAATTTTAGATTTAGATACCAGTTTGTGCTTGATGTTCCATTAATTAAAAAAGAAAATCAAAACAAAATCATTTTAGTTTTAAAAGATGAATTGATGGTTAACATAGGTAATAAAATTGTTAAAAACACATTCGATCAAAATCGAATTTATGCAGGAATGAATTATGTTATCAATTCAAAATTGGCAGTTGAAATGGGTTATATGAATTGGTTCCAACAACAAACAACTGGGGTAGATTTTTACAACCGAAATATTTTTAGACTATCACTTTTTCATAGTCTATCATTAAACAACAAAAAATATGAGTAATACTTTATTCCCCGTTTTTCTAAAAACAGAAACTGCCCATTTTTTAATTGTGGGCGGTGGTAATATTGGTTTAGAAAAAGCAGAAACTTTATTAAAACAAAACCCTGATATTAGGATCACGATAGTGGCGACTTATTTTCATCCAAAATTGACTGAAATAATAAGTCAACATGAGAATATTTCTTTTTTCGAACGTCCTTTTGAGGAAACCGACCTAGAAAGCAAGGATTTTGTAATTATTACTACCGATAAACCCGAAATTAATTTGGCAGTAAGAGAATTAGCCAAATCCAAAGGAATCAAAGTCAATGCAGCTGACCAACCGGCTTTATGTGATTTTTATTTGGGGTCTATTATTACTAAGGGAAGTTTAAAAATTGCTATTTCTACCAATGGAAAATCACCGGTTTTAGCCAGAAGAATGCGTGAATATTTCACCGAGGTTATTCCAGATAATATAGAAGAGAGTCTGGATGTTTTAAACCAATTCAGAAGAAATCACAAAGGAGATTTTCAGGAAAAATTGTCTGATTTAAATAAAATCACTGAAGGATTTCAAAAAAATAAAAAGCAAAAAGAGCCTAGAAAATACAAACAACTGGCCTTTACCTTAGCCATTTCTTTCTCTATGTTATTTATAGGCTACGGTTTGTCAAGCATTGTTTCAATTACAGATGTAAAGTATGGATTGCGTCATATTCCTAATAAATTTTATGGGATGTTACTAATCGGTTTTTTAGCGCAATTGGTTGATGGTGCTGTAGGATTAGGTTACGGAGTTACTTGTGCTACCAGTATGATGTTACTTGGAATTAATTTGCCAGCCATCAGCGGCAGTATACATACTGCTGAGATGTTTTCAAGTGGCGTTAGTGGTTATTCGCATTATAAATTTGGGAATGTAAACAAGAAATTGTTGCTATGGCTTGCCGTTCCAGGGGTGTTTGGAGCTGTTAGTGGCGCGATGTTACTTATTTATTTAGGTAATAAATATGTTACTATAGCTTACACGGTTTTGTCAATTTATACGATGATTATTGGAATCAGATTAATTATTTTGGCTTTTAGAAAGATTAATGAGAAAAAGAAAATGAGAAATACTGGTTTTCTCGGTTTTTCAGGTGGTTTTCTAGATGCATTTGGCGGTGGTGGCTGGGGTCCTATTGTAACTTCGACGTTGTTAGCCAAAGGAAGAAAATCCAATTATGTTATAGGAACTGTAAGTTTGGCTGAATTTTTTGTTACTCTTGCAGCAGCAATTACTTTCTTTGCTTGGTTAGGCGTAAGTCATTGGTATGTCGTATTAGGACTCATTATTGGTGGCGCAACAGCTGCGCCATTGGCAGCAAAATTAGCAGGAAGGCTTCCTCAAAAAACGGCTTTATTACTCGTAGCTTTATTGGTAATTGTTTTTAGTGTTAGAGTATTATTGAAAATTTTCTAGAAAAACTTTTTTTAAATAATAAGTTTTCTTTAAAATTGATATTATTTAGATGTATTTTCTAAATAAATAAATTTTTATAATATAATTTAGAAAAATAATCTAATAATTTTTTTAATTTAGAAAAATAATCTATATTTGTAATTCAAAATAATAATAAAATGAGTTTTAATATTTGCAATATGTGTTGTATGATGTGGAAAATTTCCGCAGAGAACGCTATTGTATAATTTTAAATCAAAAATATAACAATTAGAACCTCTGCAAATCGCAGAGGTTCTTTTATTTAAAAAATAACTAAAATGAATAATTCAATAGTAAAAATGATGGTATGTTATATGATGTGCAAATGTTGTGCACCATCAGCCTATTCCCAAAAGTGAAAGAGTTAATCTCTATTGTAGTCAAACTATAAGCCCTTTTGGAAATTCTAAAAAGGGCTTTTTTATTTAATAAACAATTCTAATATCTTAAGTCTAACATCTAAAATTAAAAAAAATGAGCACACAAAAATTCGCAACAAATGCATTGCACGCAGGACACGACGTTACTAAAAATGCAGGAACAAGAGCTGTCCCAATTTATCAAACCACATCGTATGTATTTAACAATTCGGATCACGCCGCCAATTTATTTGGGCTTGCTGAAGCTGGATTCATCTACACTCGATTAAACAACCCTACAAACGACATTCTCGAACAACGGTTGGCAAAACTCGAAGGAGGAATTGGCGCAGTAGTTACCGCTTCTGGAACTGCAGCTATTGCAACTTCGTTGTTAGTTTTACTAAAAGCAGGAGATCACATAGTCGCTTCTAGTAGTTTGTATGGCGGAACATATAATTTACTGAATGTAACATTGCCAAGATTAGGTATCACAACAACGTTTGTAGATCCATCAAATCCTGAAAATTTTACCAAAGCAGCTCAAGAGAATACGAGAGCCTTTTTTGCCGAAAGTTTAGGAAACCCAAAACTCGATGTATTGGATTTAAAAGCCATTTCAAAAGAAGCCAAAGCGTTTAAAGTACCTTTTATTGTCGATAATACGGTGGCAACACCTTATTTATTAAATCCTATCGAACATGGCGCAAACATTGTTATTCACTCCCTTACCAAATATATCACCGGAAACGGAACATCGCTTGGCGGCGCAATAATCGATGCTGGAAATTTTGATTGGAGCAACGGAAAATTTCCTGAATTCACTGAACCATCAGCGGGTTACCACGGTTTGAAATATTACGAAGTTTTGGGAGCAGCTTCCTTTATTGCCAAAGTTCGTATTGAAGGATTACGTGATTATGGAGCAGCTTTAAGTCCGTTTAATGCTTTTCAGACCATTCAAGGATTGGAAACATTAGAAATTAGAATCAAAAAGCACAGCGAAAACGCATTGGCTCTTGCTAAATGGCTGCAAACGCAAAGTGAAGTAGCTTGGGTAAATTATCCTGGTTTAGAAACTTCAAAATATAAAGTTTTAGCCGATAAATATTTGCCTGAAGGGAAAAGTGGCATCGTAACTTTTGGACTCAAAGGTGGATTTGAGGCTGCCAAAAAAGTGGCTGATGGAACGCAACTGTTCTCACTTTTAGCCAATATTGGAGATACAAAATCACTGATTATTCATCCTGCGAGTACCACTCATCAGCAATTATCAGATGTGGAACAATTGGCAACTGGTGTTTCCAAAGATTTAATTCGTCTTTCAGTCGGTTTAGAAGATATTGAAGACTTAAAAGCCGATTTACAAGCAGTTTTTGAGAAGCTTCCTATAGAAAAATTTGCCTAATTTTTTTGTTTTTTAGCCACGGATTTCTCAAATCTGTGGCAAAAAAAAACGTTGTTTTCCTTGTGCCACTAAAAATAAAATAATGCTTAAACAAATCAACATAGGAAATTGGATTTTAGAAAAAGGAAATGCTTTAGACAACATCCCACTTTTCTATCAAACCTTCGGACAGCCTATCGGTAATTCGCCTGTAGTACTAGTCAATCACGCCCTCACAGGAAACTCTAATGTAACTGGAGAAAAGGGTTGGTGGAACGAGCTAATAGGTGAAAACAAAATTATTGACACTAATTTTTTTACCATTATTGCTTTCAATATTCCTGGAAATGGCTTCGATGGAAACGAAGAAAATCTAATTGAAAATTACAAAGATTTTACCATCCGTGACATTGCCACAATATTTTGGTTAGGATTAAAAGAATTAAAAATAAACTCCCTTTTCGCAACAATTGGCGGAAGTCTTGGTGGTGCTATAGCTTGGGAAATGGCAGTTTTACATCCCAAAAAAATCCAAAACGTAATTCCAATTGCATCCGATTATAAAGCAACCGATTGGATGATTGCCAATGTTTTAATACAAGATAACATTCTCAATAACTCCAAAAACCCGATCGAAGATGCTCGCATTCATGCTATGCTTTTGTATCGAACACCACAATCTATAAACCAACGGTTTCAAAGAAAACAAAATCCAAATCAAAATTTCGAAATTGAAAATTGGCTCAAAAATCACGGTGAAAAACTCAAAAATCGATTCCAATTATCGGCTTACAAACTAATGAATCATCTCCTAAAAACAAATGATATCGTTAGAAATAGAGATTCATTTTTGGTTATATCCAATCAAGTTCAAGGCAATATTCATCTTGTTTCGGTCGATTCTGATTTGTTTTTCACGCCTGATCAAAATCTCGAAACGTATCATCAATTAAAAAAAATAAAACAAAACATATTTTATCACGAAATAAAATCCATTCACGGACACGACGCTTTTTTGATAGAATTCGATCAATTATCACATATTTTAAATCCAATTTTTAATAAAATAAAACAGCAAAATTATGTCAAAAACTAAAATAAATATTGTCCTTTTCGGAATAGGAAATGTGGGAAGCACTTTAATAAATCAAGTTGTTGAAAGCTATGACTTTTTCAAAGACAAAAGAAAAGTAGTTTTGAATTTTCCTATTATATTAAATTCTAAATTGGCTTTTTTTAACAAAGAAAACATCCAAATCAATTGGCAAAATAATTTTGATAAACACGCCATTCCATACCAAATCACCCAAGTTATCGATTATATAAAAAACAATAATTTAGACAATATAATAGTGGTTGATGCCACAGCAAGTCAAGAATTTGTTAAAAATTACATACAACTCATACAAGCAGATTTTCATATTGTAGCAGCAAACAAAATAGCCAATACACTACACCAAGATTTTTACAAAGAAATAAGACTAAATCTCAAAAAGCACAATAAAAAATTTCTCTATGAAACCAATGTTGGTGCTGCTTTACCAGTCATCAAAACAATCAACGATTTGCATTTTTCAGGCGATAAAATCACGAAAATAAGAGGCGTTTTTTCAGGAACATTAAGCTATATTTTCAATCGATTTTCAACCGAACAAACAGCCTTTTCAAACATACTAATCGATGCCGAAAACCTAGGATTAACAGAACCTGACTCTCGACAAGATCTTTCAGGGAAAGATGTTGCTAGAAAATTACTTATCCTAGCCAGAGAAATAGAACAAGAAATAGAATTTTCAGACATACAAATAGAATCCCTATTATTGCCTAATCTCAACGAAGAAAACACCAAAAAAGAATATCAAAACAATAAAAAACTATTGGATAAGCCATTCGAGATAGCCAAAATCACACAATTAGGCACACACGTGCTACGTTACATAGGCGAAATAGATCTAGAAGCCAAAAAATTCCAAGTAAAACTCATTTCCGAACCCCAAAATTCACCACTCGGACAACTCAAAGGATCGGATAATCTCATCGAAATTTTTACCCAAACCTATGGCGAAATACCAATAGTCATTCAAGGCGCTGGAGCTGGAAAACAAGTCACAGCTAGAGGAGTTCTCACAGATATCCTCAAAATATCCGAACACATAAAAATCAAACAACCCGAATTCTCATAATTAAATGTATTAAAAGTCTCAAATCCCTGTTAAGAATTTAATTTTTATTTTCCACAATACATTTGCAAATTCAAAATCGATTCCCTTACTTTGTACTGTTCATAAACATACTGATTGTTATCACGAAAGCTGGAGGGAATAGACCCGTCGAGAGCTTAGCAACCCTTTGCCAAAAAGAAGGTGCTACATTCTAACTAGCTTCGGCTTGTACAGATAACCACGAGAATTCTCTCATACTTTCACATAACATTTAATATATTTTTAGGAGCTATTTCCTGCTGTACGTTGCAATCTTTTGTTTTTTAAAGAAAAAAACAAAAGGATTTCCACTTCCATCAGGGCTATTTTAGAAACATTTTAGTAAACCTTTATGATCTCTTTGTTTACTTTGAGAACCTTTGTGAAAATAATATTTATGTCAAAAATAACTGAAGAAATAAAATCAAGAATCCTCGTGCTCGATGGTGCAATGGGAACAATGCTGCAACGCCACAATTTCTCTGAAGAAGATTTTCGAGGAACACAATTCAAAGATTTCCAGCATCCATTAAAAGGAAACAATGACCTATTGTCCATAACCCAGCCCGAAGCCGTCAAAGAAGTCCATCGTCAATATTTCGCCGCAGGAGCAGACATTGCCGAAACCAATACCTTTTCCAGCACCACTATTGGAATGGCAGACTATCATCTCCAAGATTTTGTCTATGAACTCAACTACCAATCCGCCAAAATTGCAAGAGAAGTAGCCAACGAGTTTACTGACAAACCACGTTTCGTAGCAGGAGCCATTGGTCCAACGAACCGAACAGCCTCAATGAGTCCAGAGGTAAACAATCCGGGATTCCGTGCCGTAACCTTCGACGAACTTCGCCTTGCCTACAAGCAACAAACAGAAGCACTTATCGATGGCGGAGTAGATGTTTTACTAGTAGAAACCATTTTTGATACACTCAACGCCAAAGCCGCACTTTTTGCCATCGAAGAAGTCAAAGAAGAACGCAATATTGACATTCCCATAATGGTTTCAGGAACAATTACTGACGCCTCTGGCAGAACATTATCAGGACAAACCGTAGAAGCTTTTTTAATATCCATCTCACATATAGAGTTGTTAAGCATCGGTTTCAATTGCGCTTTGGGAGCCGACCAACTCAAACCATATTTAAAGCGTTTATCAAGGAATACTTCACTCAATATTTCAGCACATCCAAATGCAGGTCTCCCCAATGCTTTCGGGCAATACGATCAAACACCTCAAGAAATGCAAGTATTAATAAAAGAATATTTACAAGACAATCTAGTTAATATAATTGGAGGTTGTTGTGGTACAACACCTGAACACATTAGATTAATATCCGAAGTTGCTTCTGAATTTAAAACTAGAAAATTAGAAATGGTCTAGCAGTTATTCCAGCAAGGTTTTTTTAACCTTGTAGGTATAAATTTTAGAAATTAAATTTTGGATAAATACAAAAGACCTACAAGGTTAAAAAAAACCATACAGGATTAGAAATTAAATATGTCAAGAACAAACAAAATAAATTTACAACTTTCAGGTTTAGAACCACTTTGTATTAATGAAGCGTCTATTTTCGTAAATGTAGGCGAACGTACCAATGTTACAGGTTCTCGAAAATTTCTTCGTTTAATAAAAGAAGAACGTTACGAAGAAGCACTTTCTGTTGCTCGTGACCAAGTTGATGGTGGCGCACAAATCATCGACATCAATATGGATGAAGGAATGCTCGATGGCGTTCTCGCAATGACAACTTTTCTAAATTTAATTGCTTCCGAACCCGATATTTCTCGTGTTCCCATAATGATTGACAGTTCCAAATGGGAAATTATCGAAGCAGGATTGAAAGTGGTGCAAGGAAAATCGGTAGTAAATTCTATTTCATTAAAAGAGGGAGAAGAAGTATTTATTCACCACGCCAAATTAGTCAAACGTTACGGAGCAGCAGTAATCGTTATGGCTTTTGACGAAAACGGTCAAGCCGATAATTACGAAAGAAGAATAGAAATTTGCAAACGATCTTATGATATTTTGGTTGATAAAGTTAGTTTTCCAGCACAAGATATTATTTTCGATCCCAATATTTTTCCAGTTGCAACTGGAATGGATGAACATAAACTAAATGCACTCGATTTCTTTCGAGCAACCAAATGGATTCGTGAAAATCTTCCATATGCAAATGTTTCTGGCGGCGTTAGCAATGTGTCATTTTCCTTTCGTGGAAACGACAAAGTGCGTGAAGCAATGCATTCAGCATTTTTGTATCACGCCATTCAAAACGGAATGACAATGGGAATTGTAAACCCAGAAATGCTTGAAATTTATGACGAAATTGACAAAACATTGCTAGAACACGTCGAAGATGTTTTATTAAATAGGAGAGAAGACGCTACTGAAAGATTACTCGATTTAGCCGAAAGTTTCAAAGGCGATTTCAAAGTCAATGAAAAACAAATACAAGAGTGGCGTTCAGGAACTTTCCAAGAACGATTAATTCATTCTTTAGTCAAAGGAATTGATGAATTTATAGAACACGATGTCGAAGATGCACGGATACATTCCGAAAAAGCAATCGATGTTATTGAAGTACACTTGATGGCTGGAATGTCAGTTGTTGGCGATTTGTTTGGTTCAGGAAAAATGTTTTTGCCACAAGTTGTCAAATCTGCTAGAGTAATGAAAAAAGCAGTAGCAAAACTTCTGCCATTCATCGAAGAAGAAAAAGATTCGACGACTTCGTCGTCAGCAGGAAAAATATTAATCGCCACTGTAAAAGGCGATGTACACGATATAGGAAAAAATATTGTATCCGTTGTAATGAGTTGCAACAATTTTGAAATGATAGATTTAGGCGTAATGGTGCCGCCCGAAAAAATCATCGCCGAAGCCATCAAACACAATGTTGATATTATCGCTTTAAGCGGATTAATCACGCCATCATTAGACGAAATGGTATATTTAGCTAAAGAAATGGAAAAGCAAAATTTCAAAATTCCGCTGATGGTTGGTGGCGCAACAACTTCTCGAGCACACACTGCTGTGAAAATTGCACCAGAATTTAAAGGAACAGTGGTTCACACTACCGATGCCTCAAAAGCTGTTGCAGCAGCGAGTAGCTTAATGCAAAAAGACACACAACGAGAATACAAGAAAAATATTCGAGAAGAATACGACAAACTTCGAGAAGGCTATTTGAGCCGAAGTCGAGATAAAAACTTCTTATCTATTGAAGATGCACGAAAGAATAAACTAAAACTCGATTGGGATAATTACAAACCCGTAAAACCAAATTTTATTGGCACAAAAAGTATTGAAGTTGATTTAAAAGATTTAGTAGATTTTATCGATTGGACACCGTTTTTTCAATCATGGGAATTATTCGGAAAATATCCAGCTATTCTAACTGATGTAATTGTGGGCGAACAAGCAACTTCAGTATTTGAAGATGCCCAAAAAATGCTACAACAATTATTAGAAGAAAAATGGCTAACCGCCAAAGGAATTTACGGGATTTTTCCAGCAAATACAATCAATGAGGACGATATTGAAATTCTTTGTCAGGCTGAGTTTGTCGAAGCCCAACCCACAACCCGCAACCCAAAACTCAAAACCTTTTTAACTTTAAGACAACAATCTCAAAAAACAACCGGTGTTCCAAACATTGCCCTGTCGGATTTTATAGCACCAAAAGAGTCAGGAATTCAAGACTACATAGGTTGTTTTTGTGTAACCACAGGTTTTGGAGTAGATGAAAAAGCATTGGAATTCGAAAAAAATCTAGACGATTATAATTCTATTTTAATAAAAGCTTTAGGAGATCGTTTTGCAGAGGCTTTTGCCGAATATTTACATTTAAAAATTAGAAAAGAAATCTGGGGTTATGCCTCCAACGAAAATTTATCCAACCAAGATTTAATTGCCGAAGAATACAATGGCATTCGTCCAGCGCCAGGATATCCAGCGTGTCCCGATCATTTGGAAAAACCAACAATCTTTAAATTATTGAACGTTGAACAAGAAATAGGAGTAAGGCTCACAGAATCTATGGCAATGTGGCCAGCATCATCGGTTTCAGGATATTATTTTGCCAATCCAGAAAGCAAATACTTCGGACTCGGAAAAATAAAACAAGATCAAGTAATTGATTATGCAAAACGTCGAGGAATTTCAACCGAAATGGCATTGAAATGGTTAGCACCGAATATAGCAGATTAATTTTAGTCTTAATGTCAAAAGTCATAAAGTCTATCAAGACTTTCGACACTAAGACATTAAGACATTAAGATAAAAAAATAATGAAAGTAACAGAACACATACAAAACGCACAAGGAAAAGCACTTTTCTCCTTCGAAATTCTTCCACCGTTAAAAGGACAAAACATCCAATCTATTTTTGATAGTATCGATCCGTTAATGGAGTTCAATCCGCCATTTATTGATGTAACCTATCATCGTGAAGAATATGAATACAAAGAATTACCAAGCGGATTATTAGAAAAAAAAATCGTCAAAAAACGACCAGGAACTGTCGGAATTTGTGCTGCAATTCAAAACAAATACCACGTAGATGCCATTCCACATATTCTCTGTGGTGGATTTACCAAAGAAGATACCGAAAATTTATTGATAGATTTAGATTTTCTAGACATCGACAATGTGGTTGCTTTGCGAGGCGATGCTTTGAAAAACGAAACCTATTTCAAACCTGAAAAATCAGGAAATCAATATGCATCGGAGCTTGTCACGCAAATTACAAATCTAAACAACGGAATTTATCTTGACGAAGACTTACAAAATTCGTCTTCCACAGATTTTTGTATCGGAATTGCGGGTTATCCCGAAAAACATATGGAAGCACCAAGTTTGGATTCTGACATTCATTTCTTGAAACAAAAAATCAAAAATGGAGCCGAATACATTGTCACACAAATGTTTTTTGACAACAAAAAATTCTTTGAATTTGTCGATAAATGTCGTGTTGCGGGAATAACCGTTCCAATAATTCCTGGTTTAAAACCCATCGCAACCAAAAATCAGTTAAACTTAATTCCACATCGCTTCAAGGTCGATTTACCCGACGATTTGATAATGGCAGTGGTAAAAGCAACCGATAATGATGCCGTAAAACAAATAGGAATCGACTGGTGTATTCAGCAAAGCAAAGAAATTCTTGCAGCTGGTTTTCCAGTAATGCATTATTACTCAATGGGAAAAGCCGAAAATATTAAAGAGATTGCCAAAGCAATTTTTTAGATTATGCACAAAATTGTCATTTAGACGAAAGGAGAAATCTGAAGCTATTTCCAGCATACGAGGCTTTAGCCGAACTGGTGAAGCAATTCGTTACAAGTCCTCACAAAAAAGTAAAGTTTCTAAAGTTCCAAAAAGAGCTTCCTTTGGTCGCTTTTTGAGAACAAGAAACTTTACTTTTTTTGCTCCAGGCTTTCCACTGCTATCTAGGCTAGCTTTGCCAACCGCCAACTGATTAACGCCATCTAACCACTGAAACTAATTTTTCGTCATTTCCCTAAAAATACTTTCCAAGTTTTTGTTCTTCAAGTTCAATTGTAAAGCTCGTAAACCATTGGCTTGAGCAAAATCAAAAACCACCGAACGCATGTCTTTTTCAGAAAAAAAAGTCAATTCCCAAAAAGAACCATTTGTGTTTTTATAAGAAACAATATAAGGAATGGTTGCAATCAGAATATCTTCAACCGTTTTGTCAAACTCCACTTCGATAATCTGTGTTGCATCGGCAGAAATCAAATTATCTAGTTTTTTGTCGGTAACAATTTTCCCGTTATTGATAATAATTACTCTATCGCAAATGGCTTCCACTTCCTGCATAATATGAGTCGAAAGGAAAACGGTTTTGTCTTTGCCAATATTTTTTATCAAATCCCGAATTTCAACCAGTTGGTTTGGGTCTAAACCGGTTGTCGGTTCATCTAGAATCAATACATCAGGATTGTGCAAAAGTGCTGTTGCCAAACCAACACGCTGCCGATAACCTTTAGACAACTGCCCAATTTTTTTATGACTTTCAGGCGTTAAACCCGTCAAAGTAATCACTTCGTCAATACGAGATTTCGTTACTTTATAAACATCGGCATTAAAAGCCAGATATTCTCTCACATACAAATCCAAATACAACGGATTGTGCTCTGGCAAATATCCAACCGATTTTTGAACATCCAATTGATTTTTATTGACATCAAACCCATTTACAGTAGCAATTCCTGCATCGGCAGAAATATAAGTAGTCAAAATTTTCATCAAAGTAGATTTTCCGGCGCCATTTGGACCCAAAAAACCAACTATTTCTCCTTTTTTTACAGAAAAAGAAATGTTGTCTAACGCTTTTTGCGTTCCGTAATTTTTAGAAATATTTGTAACTTCAATAGACATAATTCTCGATTTGTAGCAAAAGTAGATAATTGTAAAGTTAAATTTTCAAAATATTTTAAAACTTTTGTCAAAGCAAAAGCATTTTTATATACTTTAGCCGAATAACAAATCAAAAAATGTTACACAACAGTTTTTATTATAGCAACTCATTTAATTTCTATTGGAAAATAGAGAAGGATTGTTGTATTGTTATCTGATTAATTATTAATTCAAAAACATATATAAAAATCCTGATGTAAATCGGGATTTTTTTTTTGCTATTATGGAAACAAAAAAAATTGCTATTCAAGGAATCAAAGGTTCGTTTCACCATCAAGTGGCACAAGAATTCTTTCAATCGGAACTTTTGCTCGACGAGTGTATGTCGTTTGAAAAACTAGTGCAAAGCATTAAAGAAAATAAATCGGAAAAGGCAGTAATGGCTTTGGAAAACTCGATTGCGGGTTCGATAATTCCCAATTATGCTTTGATAGACAATAACAATTTGCATATTATTGGCGAACACTATTTGGATATCGATATGAATTTGATGGTTTTGAAAGGGCAAAAAATCGAAGACATCAAAGAAGTACATTCGCACCCAATAGCATTGTTGCAATGTGCTGTTTTTTTTAATCAATATCCGCACATAAAACTAGTCGAAAGTGGTGACACGGCAGAAACAGCGAGACGAATTCACGAGGAGAACTTGCTGGGAATTGGCGCAGTCGCTAGTCCAACAGCGGCAAAATTATACGATTTGGATATTCTCGCAGCTGGAATTCATACGGTAAAAAGTAATAAAACACGTTTTGTAATTGTAAAAACACAAAATAAAGAATTGCCGAAAGAAGAGATTAATAAGGCTTCAGTAAAATTTGAATTAGATGATACAGCGGGAAGTTTGGCCACGGTTTTGAATGTAATGAACAATTGCAAGTTGAATTTAACCAAAATACAATCAATGCCTATTATAGAAACACCATTTCAATATTCGTTTTTTGTCGATGTTGTTTTTGAGAAATACAAACATTACGAAAAAGCAAAGAAAATACTAGAATTAATGACTACACATTTCAAAATTTTGGGCGAATACAAAAAAGGAATCCAATGATAACAACTGCCAATAGATTAAATACGGTTGAAGAATACTACTTTTCGTCAAAGTTACGTGAAGTTCGCGAGTTGATGGCGCAAGGAAAACCCATTATTAATATGGGAATAGGAAGTCCAGATTTAAAGCCGTCAAAATTAGTAGTTCAAGCCATTCAAAATGCAATGAATGATGCTGGAGCGCATCAATACCAAAGTTATCAAGGCTTGCCAGAATTGCGAAAAACAATGGCAAATTTTTATGAAACTCATTTTGAAATTTCTTTAGATTTCAATTCTGAAGTGCTACCATTGATGGGTTCCAAAGAAGGAATTATGCATATTTCATTGGCTTTTTTGAATGAAGGAGATGGAGTTTTGATTCCAAATCCAGGGTATCCAACGTATACTTCGGTTACGAATTTAGTTGGAGCAAACCCTATTTTTTACGATTTAAAAGCAGAAAACAATTGGGAGCCTAATTTTGAAGCTTTAGAAAAACAAGATTTGTCTAAAGTGAAATTAATGTGGGTTAATTATCCAAATATGCCAACAGGTGCTTCTGGAAGCATAGATTTGTTTGAAAAATTAGTCGCTTTCGCTAAAAAACATCAAATATTATTGGTAAACGACAATCCGTATAGTTTTGTTTTAAATGACAATCCGATTTCTATTTTGCAAGTTGATGGTGCCAAAGAAGTTGCTTTGGAACTCAATTCGTTATCCAAAACCTACAATATGTCGGGTTGGCGTGTGGGAATGGTTTTAGGAAATTCAAAATATATTGATGCCATTCTCAAAGTAAAAAGCAATATGGATTCTGGAATGTTTTATGGCATTCAAAAAGGTGCAATCGAAGCATTAAAACTTGACAAATCGTGGTTTTTGGAACAAAATGCGATTTATAAAAAACGAAGAGATTTGGTTTTTCAATTGGCAGAAAAATTAAAATGTTCTTACGATAAAAACAGTGTAGGCTTGTTTGTTTGGGCAAAATTACCATCAGGAATAACAGGTGCCGAAGGGTATGTAAACCAATTATTATACGAAAAAGATTTGTTTATCACGCCAGGAACTATTTTTGGAAGCAATGGAGAAGGATATATAAGGTTTTCATTGTGTATTGACGAAGAAAAAATAAAAGAAGTATTAAAACGATTTCAATAGCAAATTCAATTAAAGTTTCAAAGTTTTAGAGTTTCAAAGTTTTAGGGTTTCAATTCCGGATAGCTATCGGGACAAAGTTTCAAAGTTTCAAATAATCAAATAATCAAACAATCAAACAATCGAATAATCGAATAATCGAATAATCAATTTCAAAAAAATATGGAAAATAGTAAAACAATGAAAACGTGGCTAGAGGATTTTAAACTCTCACATCCATTAGTTATAGCAGGACCTTGCAGTGCCGAAACCGAAGAACAAGTGTTAAAAATAGCACACGAATTGAAAAATTCGGATGTATCTATTTTTAGAGCAGGAATATGGAAACCCCGCACACGACCAGGCGGATTTGAAGGGGTTGGTGCCATTGGTCTGAAATGGTTGCAAAAAGCCAAAGCCGAAACAGGATTGTTGATGGCAACCGAAGTGGCCAATGCGGCACATGTAAAACTAGCGCTCGAACACGATATTGATATATTGTGGATTGGCGCCCGAACAACAGTAAATCCATTTGCGGTGCAAGAAATTGCCGATGCTTTGCAAAATACAGACAAAATTGTATTGGTAAAAAATCCTGTAAACCCGGATTTGGCACTTTGGATAGGTGGTGTAGAACGATTGTACAATGCAGGAATCAAAAAATTAGGCGTGATTCATCGTGGATTTTCGACCTACGAAAAGACAAAATATAGAAACATTCCCGAATGGCAAATTGCCATCGAACTGCAAAGTAAATTCCCGGATTTACCTTTAATAATCGATCCTTCGCATATTACAGGGCGACGAGATATGATTCAAGAAGTATCGCAACAAGCCTTGGATTTGAATTATGACGGATTAATTATCGAAACCCATACCGATCCAGACAATGCTTGGAGCGATGCTGCACAACAAGTAACTCCAACGGTTTTGAAACAAATTTTTGAAGACTTGAAAGTCAAAAAAATGACAGTAGAAGAGGATGGGTATAATACCGAAATGATAAAACTTCGCGCCAATATTGATATTTATGATGCTAAATTGTTAGAACTTCTTGGTGGGAGAATGAAAGTGTCAGAACAAATAGGAGCACTCAAAAAAGCCAACAATGTTGCAGTTTTGCAAAACAAACGGTGGAACGAAATTTTAGGAAAAATGATACTCGATGGTGAACAAAAAGGATTGAGTGAAGAATTTATTTTAAAATTATTTAAAGCTGTGCATCAAGAAAGTATAAGTCATCAAGAAAAAATTATTAACAAGTAAGATTTAGTTTATTTTTTTCGTAACATTGCATAAGTTTTAAAAACCCCAAAATGAAAAAATTATTATTTTTAGTGCTCGCATTTACTGCAACAATGGCAAATGCTCAAGTAGATCAAATCTTCAAACACAGTGGAGAAAAAGTAGCTGGAAAAGTTATAAAATTGGAAGAATACACCGTTGTTTTCAAGTATGATGGTGAAGATGCTGAAAATACAATTGGAAAATATGCAATTGAAAAAATTGTTTATGGAAAAAGTGGTCGTGTTGAGGAAGTTACTGAAAAAATTGTTGTAACAACTGAAGAGGACTGGGAAAAAGTTGTGATTTTAGAAGACAAAGGATACATAGCTGGATTAAAAAAAGGTGAAGAAGTAAGAGGTAAAACAGGTTTGGTTAACTTTCAAACTGGTAATACTGGCGACAAGAAGGCAGAAAAGAAGTTAAAAATGGCAGCAGCGGCACTTGGTTGTCCATTTATATTATTAACATCTGATAAAACAACCGTTGGAGCAAATTCTAATGCAATTGGAGGTTCTCAAGCAATAAAAAAAGGAGTTTCTTATAAATATTAAGAAGTTTTAATAAATTAAATTGTAAGACTGTTTATGAAAATAAACAGTCTTTTTTTTTGAATAATAAAATCTAAATTCTTTATTCAAATAGTGTAAATTTGCCATATGACAGGACTCGTTTATAAATCTACAGGAAGTTGGTACACCGTAAAATCCGAACAAGGCGATTTTATGGAATGTCGCATAAAAGGGAAATTCCGTATGAAAGGCATTAAAAGCACCAATCCAATTGCTGTGGGCGATATTGTCGATTATGATTTAGACGAAAATTCGGATACTGTAACTGGAGTCATTAATAATATTCACGAACGGAAAAATTATATTGTTAGAAAATCAGTCAATTTGTCGCATCAAATGCACATTATTGCCTCCAATCTTGATTACGTTTTTCTTTTAATTACGATAAATAATCCACCAACAACGACCAATTTTATAGACCGTTTTTTGGTTACTGCCGAAGCGTATGGAATAGAAACCATTTTAGTGTTTAATAAAATAGACACGTATGATGAAGCTATGCTCGACGAACAATTATTTATGCAATACATCTATCAAACAATAGGATACAAATGTTTGCGAGTTTCATCGACCGAAGGAAAAGGAATCGAGGAATTAAAAGACATAATGAAAGACAAAGTAACTATGTTTTCTGGACATTCTGGTGTTGGAAAATCAACATTGGTAAACGCTATGGAACCCAGTTTACATCTTAAAACCAAAACCATTTCTGAACAAAGTAAGCAAGGACAACATACCACCACTTTTGCCGAAATGTACGATTTGAGTTTTGGAGCTCAAATTATCGATACGCCAGGAATCAAAGGTTTCGGAATTGTCGATATGGAAAAAGAAGAAATTTCAGGTTATTTTCCAGAATTTTTCAAGCTCAAAGACCAATGCAAATTCAATAATTGCTTGCACAAAGACGAACCAAAATGTGCTGTTAAAGACGCTTTAGAAAAAGATGAAATTTCCTATTCACGATACAATAGTTATTTGAAAATTTTAGAAGGAGATGACGAAACTTACAGAACGGATATTTATAATGATGACAGAATTGCGAGTGATGAAACGAGGAATAAATAATGGAGCGTGAAACAACTAATTGCAAATTAATTGTACTATTTTTGAATAAATAATTTCACAATATGATTACCTATCTAAAAATAAATGGATTCAAATCTTTCTATAATTTTGAAATGGAATTTACTCCATTTACAGTAATTGCTGGTGCAAATGCTTCTGGGAAAAGTAATTTATTTGATGCACTAACATTATTGTCTAGGCTTGCTGAATCTGACAATCTTAAAAGAGCTTTTAATGAACAAAGAGGAGAGTTTATCGAATTATTTACACAATATGGAGATGATAAATTTGCTTCAGAAATGGAATTTGTTGTTGAAATGTTAGTAAACAAAAATATAAAAGACGCTTGGGGTAATGAAGGTAAATTAAAATATACTCGATTAAGGTATGAATTATCAATTAAGAGAATAACAAATTCATCAGGAATAGAAGATTTATTAGTTTCTAAGGAAAATCTAATTAAATTAAATCATCAGGAAGACAAATGGATTAATTTAATATCAAAAAAGACATTGGAGTATTGGAGGCCTAAAGTAGTTACAGGAAAAAGAGGAATTCCATACATTCAAACTGAAATAGAGAATAATTTACCTACAGTTTTAGTTTCACAAGACGGAACGACTGGTAATAAAAGAAGATTTCCTTTAAGTAATGCAACAAGAACAGTTTTAAGTAGTTTTGATACGGTAGATTTTCCACACGTTTTAGCCGCAAAAGAAGAAATGAAAAGCTGGAAATTTCTTCAATTAAATCCTGAAGATTTACGTCAAGCAACTAGTAAAAATAATGGGGAAGATACAATTTCTACAAGCGGAAGAAATTTAGCTGCTGCTTTGTATCGTATTAAACAAGAAGACAACTATGCTTTAAAAGAAATTTCAAGAAAACTTAATAAATTTTTACCAAACTTCACTGAGGTTGATGTTATAGATGATAAAGAAAATAAACAATATTTAATAAAACTAAAAGATGTTGAGAAAAAAGAATTTTCATCAAGAGTTTTATCTGAAGGAACATTAAGGATTTTGGCGTTGTGCATTTTAGAATTTGATGATAAACATACAGGTTTACTTTGTTTTGAAGAACCAGAAAATGGTATTCATCCATTTAGAATTAAAGCAATGACGGAATTGTTAAAAGATTTGAGTGTCGATTTTAATGAAGCAGAAACTCCTTTACGTCAAGTGATTGTAAACACTCATTCGCCTGTTTTGGTTGGTAATATGATGAAGTGGCAAAACGACACGAATGTAAGTATCTGGTATGCTCAAATGAGAAATACAATTACAGAAATAAGCAATACTAGATTAAAAATTAATACGACCAAAATAAGTAGAGTGATAAAAGATAATAGTTTGCAACAACTTCATTTGGTTTTTTCTGAACAAGACAGAAAATTAACCTTAGCCATTGTAAATGATTATTTGCAAACAGCTGAATTTGAAGATAACGTTATTTAATATTTATGAGTAATTTTATTTTAACTGGGTTGTTTACCGAAGGAACTACAGATAATAGATTTTTGGAAAGTGTTGTGAAAAGAACTTTAGAAGAAGTTGCTTTCGATTGCACTGGAGATATAGATGTAGACCTAGAAATAATTAAGATTGATAAAAAAGATTTAAGTTTTAGCGATCAAGTATTAGAGGCCTCAAAATCTGCTTTTGAAAAATTTAGTATCTTATTACTATTTGTTCACACAGATTCAGATGAAACAAATGATGAATTAATTTTTGCATCAAAAATTATTCCTGCCCAAAAAAGACTTTCAGATCAAGATGGCAGTTCTTATTGTAAAGAAATGATTGCTATTGTTCCAATTCATATGACAGAAGCTTGGATGATTGCAGACAGAGAGCTTTTAAAAAGTGAAATTGGTATTGATAAAACCGATACAGAATTAGGAATTCATTTAAATCCTGAAAGATTAAAAAATCCTAAAAATATAATTGAAGAAATAATTCGTTTATCTAAAGAAGACGAAACAAAGCGAAAAAGGAATAAAGGCTTAAATATTTCTGATTTATACCAAATTATGGGTCAAAAAATTGAATTGTCAGAATTAGAAAAATTGCCATCTTATTTAAAATTTAAAAATTCATTAATAGAAAAGCTAAAACAATTAAATTTTTACCATAAGTAGGTTTGAAAGTAGTCATCCAAAGAGTTTTATCATCTTCCGTAGAAATCGATTCTAAAATTGTAGCTCAAATCCAAAATGGGCTATTGATTTTAGTTGGAATTGAAGATGAAGATAATCAAGAAGATATCATTTGGTTGATTTCAAAAATAATAAATCTTCGCATTTTTGGCGATGAAAATCAGGTAATGAATCGTTCTGTAAAAGATATAAATGGAGATATTATTGTCGTTTCTCAATTTACCTTATATGCTTCTACAAAAAAAGGCAATCGTCCTTCTTATATTAAAGCATCAAAACCTGAAATTGCCATTCCTTTGTATGAAATTTTTATAAAACAACTGGAAATAGAATTAGGAAAGAAATTACAAAATGGTGTTTTTGGTGCTGACATGAAAGTTTCGCTAGTAAATGACGGACCAGTAACGATAATTATTGACAGTAAAAATAAAGAATAGACAATAATTTACTTATTTTTGTAGCTTTTACACCCCAAAATCAATACCTACATATTAATGAAATTGAAATTTACCTTAATTTTATTGGTTACATCCATATCATTTTTCGCCCAAAAAAGTGATTATTTAGTTTCCAAAATTCCAGACAGTTTAAAACAAAATGCAAATGCTATTATTCGATTAAATCAAATTGATATCGATATACAGTCTCAACGGAGTATGATTGTTAAAAACAAAAGAATTATTTCTGTTCTCAACGAAAAAGGGCTCGGTGCTATTGAAGCCTATGAAAATTATGACAAACAACATTCAGTAACCAAAATTGAAGCTACAGTTTATAATAGTTTTGGTTCAGAAATAAAAAAAATAAAGAGAAAAGATTTTAAAGATCATAGTGCTGTTGACGGAGGAACCTTATTTTCTGACAGCAGAGTTTTATATTTAGATTATACTCCAACAGAATATCCCTTTACAATAGTTTATGATAGCGAAGTTGAAACTTCAAATACTGCTTTTATACCACAATGGATTCCAATATTTGATTATTATGTAAGTCTAGAGAAGAGCATTTTAAATGTCAAATTTTCAGATAATTTAGGATTTAGAAAAAAAGAGCTGAATTTTAAAAATTTTAAAATTGTAAAAACTACAGATACTCCAACACGACTTTCTTATGAGATAAATGATGTAATTGCTCAAAAAGAAGAAGATTATAGCAATTTAAGTGCTGTTTTCCCTAGATTAATGATGGGTTTAGAAAATTTTAATTTAGAAGGAGTTGATGGAAATGCCAAAACTTGGAAAGAATTTGGACAGTGGTATTCAGATAAAATTTTAGAAGGAACAACCGAATTGTCAGATCAAACAAAAGCAAAAGTTAAAGAACTGATTGGTGTTGAAAAAGATACTATTAAAAAAGCCAAAATAATCTATAATTTTTTACAACAAAAATCTCGATATGTGAGTGTTCAAGTAGGCATTGGTGGTTGGAAGCCAATGTTAGCTAAAGATGTTGATCGATTGGGTTATGGTGATTGTAAAGCATTGACTAATTACACCAAAGCACTATTGAACGAGGCAGGAGTCAACTCCTATTATACGGTTTTGTATGGTGATAGAAACAAGCGAAGTATTGATTCGGATTTTGTTTCTATGCAAGGAAATCACGTGATATTATCAATACCTGTTGATGGAAAATTCATTTGGCTCGAATGCACCAGCCAAGAAGATCCTTTCGGATATCAAGGTACATTTACAGATGATAGAGACGTATTAATTATAAAACCAGATGGTGGAGAAATTGTTCATACTACTATATATGCCGATAAAGAGAATTGTCAGACAAGCAAAGGAAGTTATTCTATATCAGAAACCGGAGATTTTTCTGGACAAATTGCAATTACTTCCCAAGGAACTCAATACAACAGTAAGTTTGGTCTCGAAAAAATGACGCCTCTCGAAAAAGAGCAACACTATAAAGAATACTGGGATTATATCAATAATTTAAAAATCAATGCTACTCAATTTTTAAATGATAAAAATGAAATTTCGTTTGTAGAAAACAATAAAATCTCTGCTGTAAATTATGCCAGTACAACTGCTAACAGAATGTTATTTGTAGTTAATGCTTTCAATAAAAACAATAGATTAATTAGAAAAATTAGAAATCGTAAAAATGCATTTGAGATACAAAGAGGGTATTTTGATAGTGATGAAATTGAGATAAATTTGCCTTCAAATTTCACTATTGAAGCTTTGCCAACAAATTTTGAATTGAATTCTAAATTTGGCGATTATAAAACGGAAATAGTTAATTTAGGAAACAATAAATTAGTATATAAAAGAACAATGCTCTTAAAAAAAGGACTTTATACGAATAAAGAATATGAAGAGTATCGCCTTTTTATGGAGCAAATTTCTAGAAACGATAACGCAAAAACAGTATTAATAAAAAAACAATAAAAAAATAATAAAAAATGAAATTCAGTACCCTTTTTACCGCTTTGGTTTTTACTTTTTTAAGTTCCATTAGCTATGCCCAAAAATTAGAACTTGGTAAAGTGACAATCGAAGAACTTCAAGAAAAAGCACATTCGAAAGATTCATCAGCAGTTGCAGCCATTTTATTTGAAAAGGGTAAAGTTAGTTTTGAGTATTCTCAAGACTCTTGGTTTACTATGGTCACTGAAGTAAAAGTGCGTATCAAAATTTATAAAAAAGAAGGTTATGAATGGGCAAATCATAAAGTGAAATATTATAATGAAGGCGACGGTAAAGAGACGGTTAACTTTAATGATGCAGTCACCTATAATTTAATTGATGGTAAAATTGTAAAAACAAAATTAAAAAGTGAAGGAGAATTTGACGAAAAATTAAGTAGGTATTATGGTCAAAAAAAAATCACAATGCCCAATGTAAAAGAAGGTTCAGTTATTGAATTTCAATACACGATTAAATCGCCTAATTATGGCAGAATGAAAGATTGGAGTTTTCAATCCAGTATTCCGGTTAATTATTCTGAATTTAAGACTAACATTCCCGAATATTTTACCTACAATACAAATCAAAAAGGTTTTATTTTCCCTAAAATCACATCCGATATCGTAAGCAAAACAATTTCGCTTTCCTTTAAAGAGCGAAGTGGTGGCTCTGGATTATATGATTCACATGTCAAATCCTCAGTAGAGTATGTTACTGTGCAACTTTCGGAATATCGAACCACCTATTTAGCCGAAAATTTGCCAGCAATGAAGGAGGAATCCTATGTTAATAATATCGACAATTATGTATCCGCTGTTTCTCACGAATTAATAAGTACAAAGTTCCCAGAAAGTCCAATTAAAAATTATTCTACCAACTGGGAAACAGTTACAAAAAAAATCTATGAGGACGATGATTTTGGGCCAGAACTAAACAAAACGGGTTATTTCGAAGAAGATTTGAAATTGATAATTGCGAGTTTAACAGATCGTAACGAGAAAATTTATGCCATATTTAATTTTGTAAAATCAAAGATAAAATGGAATGATTTTACTGGTTATTCTTGCAATGACGGTGTAAAAACAGCCTACAAAAACAAAACAGGTAATGTAGCGGAAATTAATTTGATGTTAACAGCAATGTTACGATACGCAGGAATCGAAGCTAATCCAGTTTTAGTAAGTACTCGTTCAAACGGAATTGCTTTTTTTCCAAACCGTACAGCCTACAATTATGTAATTTCTGCTGTAGAAATTGAAAACGATTTAATATTACTAGATGCCACAGATCACTATTCATTTCCTAACGTTTTGCCGCTTCGAGATTTGAATTGGTTTGGAAGGCTAATACGAAAAGACGGCACTTCTTCGGAAGTAAACCTTATGCCAAAAACACAATCAAAAGAAGCGACAAATATTTCTGTAGTAGTTACTAAAGAAGGAATGGTAGAAGGGAAAATAAGACAGCAATTTTCAGATCAATTAGCATTGTCATTCAGACAAAATTATGTAGGTTTAACCAACGATAGTTATTTAGAGAAATTAGAACATAAAAATGGGAACATAGAAATAACAGACTATGTTCGAGAAAACGAATTAGATTTGTCCAATCCAGTTGTAGAAACCTATTCCTTTAAAGATTCTAAAAGTGTTGAGAAAATAGGAGATAAAATATACATATCGCCATTGTTTTTCTTAACGACAACTCAGAATCCATTCAAACAAGAAAAAAGAGAATATCCTATTGATTTTGGTTTTCCTACTCAAAATAAATTTAATATTAGTATTGAGATTCCAGAAGGCTACGCAGTTGAATCGCTACCAGCTGCTTCTAACGTTGTGGTCGCAGACAACATAGGGTCGTTTAAATACATTATAAAAAATTCAGGTAATAAAGTTCAAATAGGAATAACTATGGATATTAATGCTCCTATAGTTCAAACGGATTATTACGAGATAATTAAAGAATTTTTTCAAAATTGGATTGATAAAGAGAATGAGAAAATAGTACTTAAAAAAGTATAATTATGGATATTCAAAATGCCCAACTCCAAGTCGACAACTGGATAAAAACACACGGTGTTCGCTACTTTAACGAGCTGACTAATATGGCGCAACTTACTGAAGAAGTAGGCGAAGTAGCCCGAATAATTGCTCGTCGCTATGGAGAACAATCTGAAAAAGAATCAGATAAAAACAAAGATTTAGGGGAAGAACTCGCTGATGTGGTTTTCGTAGTATTGTGTCTCGCAAATCAAACTGGAATTAATTTGCAAGAAGCTTTCGATAAAAAAATGGATTTAAAATCTACTAGAGATAAAGACAGACATAAAAACAACGATAAGTTAAAATAACTTTGTGTCTTCTTTGTGAAACTTCGTGATATAAAAAAAATGAATTTAGAATTAAAACATTCAGTCTGCAATCTGCAATCCACACTTTCAATCACAGGTTCCAAATCTGAAACTAACAGATTGTTATTACTACAAGCTTTATATCCTAACATTACTATAGAAAACGCTTCAAATTCAGATGATTCTGAGGTAATGACAAAGGCACTTTCAGATGATTTGTCATTTCAACTAGCAGGAGAAATCGATATTCATCATGCTGGAACTGCTATGCGATTTCTTACAGCCTATTTTGCTCAAAAAGAAGGATCTGAAGTAGTATTGACAGGCTCAGGCAGAATGAAAGAAAGACCTATAAAAATTCTAGTAGATGCACTTCATCAACTAGGCGCAAAAATTGAATATGTCGAAAATGCAGGTTTTCCACCCATAAAAGTTACAGGTCAAAAAATCACTAAACACAAAGTGTCACTCAAAGCCGATGTAAGTAGTCAATATATTTCTGCTCTTTTGCTCATTGCCCCAAAACTCGAAAACGGATTAGAACTAACCCTTGAAGGTGAAATAACCTCCATTCCATACATCAAAATGACATTGGCATTGCTCAACGAAATTGAAGTTGAAACAAGTTTTGAAGAAAATACCATCAAAGTAAATCCCAAATCCCAAATCCCAAATCCCAAAACTCAAATCATTGAATCCGACTGGTCTTCAGCCTCCTACTATTATTCCATAATTGCATTATCAGAAATCGGAACAAAAATCACGCTGTCAAGTTACAAACAAAATAGCCTTCAAGGCGATTCCGCATTAGTTGAAATATACAAAAATTTCGGAGTAGAAACCATCTTGAATAGTAATAATACAATTTCAATATCAAAAATCAATACACATAACCCGAAACCCGAAACTCATAACCTAAACAACGCTCCAGACATTGCCCAAACCATTGCCGTGACTTGCTTCGGACTAGGAATAGGTTGCCATCTCACAGGACTTCATACCCTAAAAATCAAAGAAACCGATAGGCTAGAAGCCCTAAAAACAGAACTCACAAAACTAGGCGCAACTATTTCTGTAAGCAATAATTCTTTGACTTTAGAACCTTCGTTAAAAATTAATTCCGATATCAAAATAGCAACCTACCAAGACCACCGAATGGCAATGGCGTTTGCGCCACTAGCCTTAAAAACAGATATAATTATTGAAAATGCTGCCGTAGTTTCCAAATCATATCCTACATTTTGGCATGATTTAAGAAGCATAGGATTTCAAATAATTGAATAGTCGAACAATCAAATAATCAAACAATCGAACAATCTTTAAAAATAAATACCAAAACACTTGACAACGCCTATCTCACAATCGTATATTTGCACACGATTTAAAATTTAGTATAAAAGCCTAAATCTAAAATCTGAAATCTAAAATTCAAATATGAAACTATCTCATTTCCAGTTCAATCTACCAAACGAATTGTTAGCAGAATATCCAGCCGAAAATCGTGACGAGTCCCGTTTAATGGTTATCAATAGAAAAACACAAACTATCGAACACAAAATGTTCAAAGATGTTATCGATTATTTTGATGAAGGAGATGTGATGGTGCTTAACAATACTAAAGTTTTTCCAGCACGATTGTATGGAAACAAAGAAAAAACAGGAGCAAGAATCGAAGTTTTTTTATTAAGAGAACTAAACGAAGAGCAACGCCTTTGGGATGTGCTTGTGGATCCAGCACGAAAAATCCGTATCGGAAACAAACTCTATTTTGGTGACGACGACTCACTAGTAGCCGAAGTTATTGACAACACCACCTCACGTGGAAGAACCTTGCGTTTTCTTTACGACGGTTCCTATGAAGAATTCAGAGCAAAACTAGTCGAATTAGGAGAAACACCAATCCCAAAATACATCAATCGTGAAGTAACACCTGAAGATGCAGAACGTTACCAAACTATATATGCTAAAGAAGAAGGAGCAGTAGCGGCACCAACAGCAGGTTTGCACTTCTCGAAACACTTAATGAAACGTTTGGAAATCAAAGGAATAAACTATGCCGAAGTAACACTTCACGTAGGTTTAGGAACCTTCAATCCTGTAGAAGTAGAAGATCTTTCCAAGCACAAAATGGATTCTGAGGAACTAAAAATCACACAAGAAGCTTGCGATATCATCAACGAAGCAAAATCAAAAAAGAAAAGAATTTGTGCCGTAGGAACCACCACAATGCGAGCAATGGAAAGTTCGGTATCATCCGCCAGAACATTAAATCCATTTGATGGTTGGACAAACAAGTTTATATTTCCACCACACGATTTTAGTTTGGCAAACTGTATGATAACCAATTTTCACACCCCAAAATCAACATTATTAATGATGGTTTCCGCATTCTGTGGACACGATCTTATGAAAAAAGCCTACGAAGAAGCTGTAAAAGAAGAATATAAGTTCTACTCCTATGGTGACGCAATGTTAATCATATAAAAATGTCAGTCTGAGCTTGTCGAAGACCATTTTACATAAAATCTCATCCGCAACGATGAGATTTTTTTATGGCGTGACCCTCGTAGTTCCTCCTCAGGTCGGGCTATCCGCTGCAAGTCCTCGTTTCGTCGTTCCTCCTCACTGTGGGCTTTCCGCTACTATCCCTCACGCAGCGAACTGTTGAATCAACACCTCAAAATCACCATAGAACTTTGTGTCTTTGTCACTTTGAAAATTTCTCACTTTTAATTACTTTTACAGCTATAAATAACAAAAAATGAATTTCCAAAACACACTTCAATTCGCCCAGCAACTCGACACACAAGACGAATTGTCAAACTACCGAAATGAATTCATTTTCCCACAACACAACGGTAAAAACGTCATCTATTTTACAGGAAATTCCTTAGGATTGCAACCCAAATCCGCAAAAACCTACGTCGACGAAGTAATGTCCGATTGGGCAAATCTCGCTGTCGAAGGACATTTTTATTCCCAAAAACCTTGGTGGGATTACCACGAGCGATTCGCCAATCCATTAAGCAAAATAGTAGGAGCAAAACCATCCGAAGTAACCGTAATGAATACTTTAACAGTAAATCTACATTTGCTAATGGTGTCTTTTTACAGACCAACCCAAACCCGATACAAAATAATCTGCGAAGAAAAAGCATTTCCCTCAGACCAATATATGTTTCAATCTCAAGTTGCATTCCACGGATACAAACCTGAAGATGCCATTGTCGAGATTAAACGTCGAGATGGCGAACACAACATTCGATTAGAAGATATTTTAGCAAAAATAGAAGAAGTAGGAAGCGAACTAGCATTAGTACTAATTGGCGGAGTCAATTATTACACAGGACAAGTTTTCGACATCAAAACCATTACCCAAGCAGGGCACAAAGTAGGAGCAAAAGTAGGATGGGATCTTGCACATGCAGCAGGAAACATTCATCTAGAACTCCACGACTGGAATATAGATTTTGCCGCTTGGTGTAGTTACAAGTATATGAATTCAGGGCCAGGAAACGCTTCCGCTTGTTTCATTCACGAAAAACACCATACTAATTCCGAACTACCAAGATTTGCAGGCTGGTGGGGACACAACAAAGAGCGTCGTTTCAAAATGGAACAAGATTTCGATCCAGTTCAAGGTGCCGATGGTTGGCAAGTAAGCAATTTACCTATTCTGTCGCTAGCACCATATTTGGCATCAGTCGAAATGTTTGCCGAAGTGGGTATGGAAAAACTCATCCAAAAAAGAAACAAAATAACAGCCTATCTCGAATTCATTCTTCAAGAAATAGATAAAGAAATTTCTGGATCCGAATTCGAAATTATTACACCCAAAAACCAAGAAGAAAGAGCCTGTCAATTGTCTGTTTTCTTCCACGGTCAAGGACGAAGTTTGTTTGAATACTTAATGCAAAACGGCGTAGTTACCGACTGGCGTGAGCCCAATGTGATTCGTTTTGCACCAGTGCCATTGTATTGCTCATTTGAAGATATGTATAATTTTGGGCAAATATTGAAGAAAGGGATAACTCGATGATTCGATGATTCGATTTTTCGAACAATCAAATTATCATAAAAATAAAAGATACATAGATACAAAGACCTTGAAATATGGAAATTAAGCAGAAAATTTTGTAGTTCTATTTATAAAGTAACTTCTAAATTTCCAGAAGCAGAAAAATTTGGTTTAGTTAGTCAATTACGTAGAGCTTCTATTTCCGTTCCATCTAACATTGCAGAAGGTTCTGCAAAGTCATCAGATAAACATTTTTTAGTTTTTTTAGAAACTTCTTTAGGCTCGTGTTATGAAATGGAAACTCAATTATTAGTTTCAAATGATTTAGAATTTATTAATGATGAAACATTAGCTGATTTATTAAAATTATTGGAGACTAATATCCAAATGTTGTCTAAATTTATGTCTTATTTAAAAGGAAAATTATAAAATGGATAACTCGATTGTACGATAACTCGATGATTCGAAAAATCAAAAAATCGAAAAATCAATATAAAAAAATGACAAAAGAAGAAATCATACAAAATTTTGATCCATCACAACCAGGACTTGCTGATGCGACAATATTCGGGTTGCCATTTTCGGCGCAACAAAGTGAAATTATTATTATTCCTGTGCCCTGGGAAGTGACCGTGAGTTATGGTTCAGGAGCATCTGAAGGACCAAAAGCTATTTTGGAAGCCTCGTTTCAAGTCGATCTGCAACACCAAGAATTTTCAGAGCTTTGGAAACTTGGAATGTATTATGACGAAGCTCCAGAACATTGGGCAAAAGACTCTATTGCCTACAAAAAATTAGCCCAACCTATAATTGAAGCACTTGAAAATGGGGAAGATATGGAAAGTTTGCCATCACTACAATTTGACTTAAAAAAAATCAATGCTGCTTGTCGTGAATTGCATACGGAAGTTAAAGAGAAAGTTTTGTATTGGATAAACAAAGGTAAAAAAGTAGTGCTTATTGGTGGAGATCATTCCACACCACTTGGATATTATGAAGCACTAGCAACACAACACGATAATTTTGGAATTTTGCATTTAGATGCTCATATGGATTTGCGAATTGCTTATGAAGGGTTTACTTATTCTCATGCATCGATAATGTACAACGCATTGCAAATTCCTCAAATTTCAAAAATTGTTCAAGTTGGAATCCGAGATTTTTGCGAACAAGAAGTTGAAGTAGCACAATCCAACAGAGTGGTAGTTCATACAGATATGGATATGAAAGCCGAAACCTTTAATGGAAAAACGTGGCACCAACAATGTGACGAAATCATTGCAGCATTACCAGAAAAAGTTACTGTAAGTTTCGATATTGACGGAATGTATCAATGGTATTGCCCAAATACAGGAACCCCAGTTCCAGGAGGTTTTTCGTTCGAGCAAGCAACCTATTTGTTAAGTAAATTAGCAGCATCGGAAAAAGAAATTATTGGTTTTGACCTAGTCGAAGTTGCACCAGGCGATACCGATTGGGATGGAAATGTAGGTGCTAGAATGCTATTTCACATGTGTGGAATGTTGGCTAAAAATAACGGAATGAATGTGGGAGAGAAAATAAATTTTAAAAGAAAATAAACGCTATATTTTTTATAATTAAAGAAGGACTGGTATTGTATCGGTCTTTTTTTTATATTTGAATAAATCAATTCTAATCAAATGAAAAAGCTTAAAAAGATAGCCATAGCATTATTTTTTTTAATTGCAATAATAATAATTGCTACGATTGTCTATTTATTTTATACCAAACCCCAATACGAAGGAGAGCTTTTCATTAAAAATACATCTAAAGAAACCAATGTTTATTTTGACGAGTATGGAATTCCGCACATTTATGCTGAAAGCCAGCATGATGCAATGGTAATTTTAGGTTATGTTCACGCCCAAGACAGATTATGGCAAATGGAACTCATTCGTAGGGTGGCACCAGGTAAGCTTTCTGAAATATTTGGAACACGAGCCCTAAAAAACGACAAGTTTTTTATAGGTTTGGGTATCGATGAAAATTCTGAAAAAGCGATTACAGAATTAGATAAAAATGGGAAACCATATCAAATGGCGATGGCCTATTTAGATGGAATTAATCAATATTTAGAAGAAGGAAAAACACCAATTGAGTTTACAATACTTGGGGTAAAAAAAACGAAGTTTACCTTAAAAGATGTTTACAATACTTTTGGATATATGGCTTTTAGTTTTGCAATGGCTCAAAAAACAGATCCTTTGTTAACCGACATTCGCAATCAATTCGGAGAAGAATATTTAAAAGATTTTGGAGTTAATTATGAGTTCAATCCAACACGATTGAAAATTTCTAAAGAAAAAACACAACAATATATAGCAATTTCAAAATCAATAACGGAATTACTAGAAAACGCACCAGTTCCAACATTCATAGGAAGTAATAGCTGGGTTTTGTCGCCAAAAAAAACAAAAACTGGAAAGGTCCTGTTTAGTAACGATCCACATATTGAGTACTCACAACCAGGAACTTGGTATGAAGCGCATATATCTTGTCCTGATTATGAAATGTATGGATATTATATTGCAGGAACTCCCTTTCCGCTGTTAGGACACAATAGGAATTATGCTTACGGTTTAACAATGTTTGAAAATGACGATGCTGATTTTTTTCAAGAAGAAAACAATCCCAAAAATACAAATCAGTATAAAACTTCCTCTGGTTTTAACACCTATAAAGTTAGAACTGAAGCCATAAAAGTTAAGGATTCTACAACAGTAGAATTGATCGTTAAAGAAACACAACATGGCCCAATTATTAATGATTTGATTGCGGATTTTAAAACCCAAAAGCCAGTTTCTTTTTCTTGGATTTATACACAACAACCCAATAAAATTCTTGATGCGGTTTATGGACTGAGTCACTCCAAAAACATACTGGAATTTCAAACCGCTGTACAGCATATTGTTGCGCCAGGTTTGAATATTATGTATGGAGATGCACAAAACAACATTGCTTGGTTCACTTCTGGAAAACTATATAAACTAGAAAAAGGAGTAAATGCCAATTTTATTTTAAATGGAACAAATGGCATTGATGATAAAAAAGAATTTATGGATTTTTCTAAAAATCCTGTTGCAATAAATCCTACAACTAATTATGTTTATTCCTCGAATAATATGCCTGAAGCAATTAATGGGTATCATTATCCAGGATATTATTTGCCCGAAGACAGAGCCAGGAGAATTACCAGTTTGTTAGATGTCAAAAGCGACTGGGACAAGGAAGCCGTTGCTAAAATGCTAACCGATGATACATCACCTGTTTCGCTTGAAATTTTAAATAGTTTGCTGAAAGCAAATAGTAGAGTATTTACAAAACAAGAAAATGAAATCATCTCGATATTAAAAAAATGGAAAGGAAATCATTCTCTAAATGAAGTAGCACCAACGGTATTCAATAAATGGATTTATTTTTATTTAAAAAACACCTTTCAAGATGAAATGGGTAAAACTTCGTTTCTGCAGTTTTTAAAAACACATATTATGAAGCAAACTATTGCTTATCAGCTTAAGAATGTTAGTTCTCCATGGTGGGATGATATAACAACAAAAAATAAAAAAGAAACCCATAAAGAAATCCTACAAGCATCATTCAAACAAGCTATTTCGAGCTTGAATAGTCAGTTAGGAAACAATCCAA
The DNA here is from genome assembly GCF_031422135.1 of Flavobacterium sp. GTDB lineage: Bacteria > Bacteroidota > Bacteroidia > Flavobacteriales > Flavobacteriaceae > Flavobacterium. Next base: position 49,806 of record NZ_JANOQD010000060.1, read on the forward strand.
AAACTTGGACTTGGAACCGAGTGCATCAAGTTGAATACAAACATCCTTTAGGTAGCGTAGCTTTATTTAGACCTTTTTTTAATGTCGGTATTTTTGACATTGCAGGATCAAATGAAGTTATCAATAATACTATGTTTGATTATAGTAACAAGGAATACATTATTAAAGCAGGACCTTCAACACGACGAATTGTTGATTTTTCGGATATAGAAAACAGTTTAAGTGTTTTACCAACAGGAAATTCAGGAAATCCAATGAGCAAGCATTACAACGATCAAGCAAAAATGTATGTAGAAGGAAAGTTTAGAAAAATGAAAATAAATAAAGAAGGAGTCATCAAAACTTCAACCAAATTAATATTTCAACCAAATTGATTCATTTTTTTTATTTAAGTAAATAATTCGTGTAAATTTGCCTAATGCGAGGTAATAAAAAATTAATGCAAAAATCACAAAAAATCGCTATAGTTGGCTCTGGTTTGGTAGGTTCTTTACTTGCGATTTATCTCAAAAAAGAAGGTCATACGGTTCATATTTACGACAGAAGTCCAGATATTCGTACCATTAATTTTTCTGGTCGATCTATTAATTTAGCAATGTCACATCGAGGTTGGAAAGCCCTTGATGGTGCTGGTGTAGGCGATAAAGTTCGTGATGTTGCCATCGCTATGGAAAAACGTGCAATACATATAGGTGACAAACTCAATTTTCAGCATTACGGTTTGCAAGGCGAAAGTATCTACTCGATTTCGCGCGGTGTTTTAAATAGAAAAATGATTGATTTAGCTGAAGAAGCTGGAGTCGAATTCTTTTTTGAACAAAAAATCTGGGATATTACCCTTGCCGATGCTACTTTGCATATTGGCGAAACCGAAAGAGGAGAATGGGAAGAGTTAAAATACGATATGGTTTTTGGTGCCGATGGTGCTTTTTCCAGAATACGTCACCGAATGCAACGTCAAAGTATGTTCAACTATTCGCAAGAATTTTTAAATACAGGGTACAAAGAACTGCACATTCCTGCCAATGCTGACGGAAGTTACAAATTAGACAAGAATTCGTTGCACATTTGGCCACGAGGAAAATATATGCTCATTGCACTTCCTAATTTGGATGGAAGTTTTACTTGTACACTTTTTATGCCTTTTGAAGGGGAAAACTCTTTTGCATCCTTAAATAACAGACCAAAAGTAGAAGCGTTCTTCAAAGAAAATTTACCAGATACTATTGATGTAATTCCAGATTTAGCAGAAGATTTTTTCAATAATCCGACCAGTACATTGGTTACAATGAAGTGTTTTCCTTGGACTTATGAAGATAAAATTGCTTTAATTGGCGATGCTTGTCACGCTATTGTTCCGTTTTATGGACAAGGAATGAATGCTGGTTTTGAAGACATTACGATTTTGTATGAAATGATGCAAAAATATGGAAACGATTGGAAAATGATTTTTTCGGAATATCAAAAATCACGCAAACCAAATGCCGATGCCATTGCCGAACTTTCCTATAGAAATTTTATGGAAATGAGCACCAAAACTGCCGATCCAAAATTTATTTTACAAAAAAAAATAGAGAAACATTTTGCTGAAAAATATCCTACAAAATGGACTCCTTTGTATGATAGAGTTACTTTTTCTACTCGTCCTTATTCGGAAGCACTAGCCATAGGCGATTTTCAAGAAACAATAATGCAAGAAGTTTTGAAAATGGATAATATTGAGAATATTTGGGATAGTTTGGAAGTCGAAAACATTATTTTGGAAAATCTAAAATCTAAAATCTAAAATCTACTCTTCTCGATGCACTTTCATAAAGTCAAATGCTGGTTTGCAAATGGCAATATATTCGCACGTTTCATCAAATGGATTTGAATATTGAACTCTTGTATTGGCTTCAATTTTGATAGATTGACCAGCTTCAAGAATTATTATTTCATCATCAATTATAAACTGTTTTTTACCTGAAATTATAAATGTATATTCTTCAAATTCTGGAGTTTGAAAAGGTTCAGCCCAATGTGGCGGCGCAATCATATGTGCAATCGAAATATTAGGATTGTTTGTAGTTGCGTTTCCGTGGTGTTCTTTTATGATTTTACCATCAGTTGTTGGAACAATGAATGGTTTGTTTTGTAAGGTGTATTTTTTCATTTAATAAAAGTTGAATGCACAAATATAATAATCAATAGTTTAATCCAATTTTCAAATTGACAAATAAATATTATTTTTTGCTAATATAAATAAATCAAAATTTTAGAATTTTTAATTATCAAAAAATCATACCAAGAAAGTTTTATGTTTATCAGTTTGCTTTTTCAAGAATTAACTTTTGTCCTCATTCTAAAAATAAAATAAGCAATAATAGCCAGCCAAATCACCATAGTGTATTGGCTAAAAAATTTAATATTCCAAATATTGAAGCAAATGCACCACCAAAATGTTCTGCGGTACTTGCAATTAAAAGCAAGCCAATTGGAATTCCAAAATATCCAACCCAAAGTTCAAATTTTGGGTGTTTCATTAGAATACTTCCCAAACAAATTGTCCAAAATCCCATTGCAATAAATCCTAAATGTTCGCCTACACTCATTCCTGCATAGCGATTGAGCATTTCGTAAATGATTGTGATTGTTTTTTGACTTTTGGGATTATTGAAATAACTCTCTGTTAAAAAAAGGCATTACAAATATCCAACGCACAAACAAATGCACTGAAATATGGCTCTTGCCAAACCAAAACCAGCAAATAAATGCAATGCTGTTTTATTTTTTTGTTTGAAACAACACTTTTTGTAAAACAATCGTTAGCGGAATAAAAAGCAACGATGATAATAGAAAAATGTAATATCCAAAGACAATAATCGTTTGATTTTCTCTAAAAAGTGCAAAAGCGTTGGCTGCTGGTTAACGCAAAATATCAGGAAAATTGAAGTTTGAACCTAAAATAATTACTGGAGCAGTCACTGTAATCATCATTACAAGCAATAAAAAAATTGCAAAATTTTGGAGTTTATTTGGAGTTTTCATAATTGTTATTTTAAAATTTGTTTTAATCCTTCCTCAATTGTTGTTGGTTTTACTTTAAAAGCATTTTCAAACTTTGTGCTTTTGAAATCATAATCATTTTCATATTGATATAATAATTCTTTACTTTCTTTAATTGGCGGAATGAACCAACTTAAAATAGTAATCATAAATCTGGAAACCACTTGAATTTTTGCTGATTTTCCAGTAATGTCTGCTATTTTTTGGACTAATTCATTGGCTGTATAGGCTTTGTCTGTTGGCAAATGCCATACTTGGTTGTAGGCACTATTTCGGTTACCAAGCAATGCAATTGCTTTTGCGGCATCAGAAACCAGTGTTAACGAATGTTTTTTGTTTGCATCAAGAAACCAATTGGCTTTTTTGCCTTCTTGAATTCTTTTGATAACTTGTTCGTTAAACATACTGTTTTTGACATCTTTGCCATAAAAATCTGCGGAGCGTGCAACAATAATGTTTATTTCATTTTTTTTTATTTCATTATTAATCAAAATTGCAATTTCAGTTCGGACTAAGCCTTTTTTACTTGCTATTTTTAAAGGTGCATCTTCGTTTAAATCTTCGAAATCTTCGGGATCATACATATAAACGTTATCCAAAAAAACCAATGGCACTTTATGAATTTTACAACCTTTGATTACATTTTCGACAATTTTCAAGAAATCACGTTCCCAAATTTTTGTATTGTATGGTAATCCGACAACCAAATAGGCAATATCCATATTTTTTAATGCGTTTTCTGTTTGAATCGCATCTAATAAATCGCCCGATATAAGATTATCATCAGTGTTTACCTTTTTAGGATTTCTAGAAAAAAGTGTAATATTTTCGGTATATGATTTTAATTCTTTTGCTAATGCATTTCCTACACTTCCGCCAGCACCAAGAATAATTTGATTGTTTCTCATAATAAATTAGGTTTAATAAAAAAATGCTGGTTTAACTTGTTAAAGACTTAACCTTTATAAAATAGTACTACCAGCATTTTCAACAAAACAAAAATGAATCGTTATGTTTAAAAAAAAACAGGCTTATTTAAAGATTCCCAAAAAAATCAATCAAAAACCCTGTAACTAACAAATAATATAATTTGTTTTAAATTCAAAAATAAATGAATGCTGGGTTTTAAAATTTAAACCATTCATTATTCCCAGCATTCATACAATAAAACAAAAATGAAACTTTTAGAAATTGAATCTGTAACCAAAATCTGGTTGAAAACCTATTTGGTTTTTTTGATCTACTCTACCAGTTAAACGATTGTAGTCTTTAGAAAAAACATTTTCATTGGCAGTTACGTTTTGAAAATCAACATAAAACTGGTGTGAACGTTTTTTGGTTTTGCTGTTAAATTTCATACCTAGTTTTAAGTCTAGTCTAAAATAACCATCATATTGTTCGCTATATGGCTTTGAATTGTCTTCAATTTCGTATCCTGCAGCCTGTGATGCTGCTAAATTAACTGGTGTGAAGTAACGTCCGCCAGCAGTTGTTAATTTTGTATTTATAGAGAAAATATTTTTCTGTGCTTTTCCAATTTTAAATTCTTTTCCAGCCAATGCATTTACTACATAACCATTATTGAAAGGTGAATCACGTTCTATGTTATCACTTCCTTTGTATTTACTGTCAAAAAAAGATGAGGTAAACAATGCGTGGTATCCTTTGCTAAAGAATTTTTCTAACGTTAATTCTATTCCAGAGTTACTTCCTTTTCCGTTACTTACTAATGATGTTTTGTCTATAGAGTAAGAGAAATTTGCACCTTCGGTTAACGATGAATATCCTGTTGCTGTTCTTTCAACTGCCGCTCTGTCAATTGCTTGGTAATAAATTTCTGCTTTTGCTCTCCATTTATCTGCTAATTTTACATCATAACCCAAAACATAATGCTGACTTCTTACTAATTTCAAATTTTTATTAGATTGTACATTTTGTCCACCTATTCTTTCATTAAGGAATAATAATGGTGCAGCAACATTTTGATGATGCACTCCGTAACCAAAATGGAATGAGTTTTTAACATTAACAGCATAGGTTATAGATGCTCTTGGTTCAAAAGCAAATTCTTCGTTTACCGAAAAATATTGTCCGTGTAAACCTGCATTTAAAGTAAACTTTTCAGATAAACGAACTTGCGCTTGCGCATAAGGTTGCACAATATTATAATTGCCATCGTTGTTGATAATACTTGCCAAATCAGGAAGACCATCACCGTTGTTATCACTTTGTCTGTCTCTGTCGTTGATCAACGCTTTTAGCGTAAAGCTTTCGTATAACAAACCAGTTCTTAAAGTAAATTTTTTAGATATTTTTGAGTTGAATAATGTCGAGAATGTAACTCTACTTTCAGTGTTATCAACATCAGTAAAACGCTGTTTGTTAACCGCAGCAGTTCCAAAACCAAAATATCTGTCAACTTCGAATGTTGATTTTGCTGATGATGTTCCTAAAGTAGTTTTCAAATTCGATTTTTCTCCAATATCAATAGTATGTTTTAATCCAAAAGCTGAAAAGTTAGATTTTGCAAATGCATCTTCATCTTTGGCAGCAAATAAATCGGTTTCGTCAATATCTTTCCCAATAAAATCAATATCAGAATTTCCTAGAATTCCAAACATTGAAAAGTTCCCTAATTTAGTTTTACCTAAATCTAAATTAAAAGACAAATCATTATAATTTGGTGCCGCAGCAGTTCCAGCCAATCCCGTTGCAGCAACAATTCCGTAACGAGCAGCAACAACAAACGATCCTCCATTTTTTCTCAATAATGGACCTTCTGCCATAAATTCAGCACCAGGAAAAGCGGCTACACCAACACTATATTCATATTCTTCAGTATTTCCTTTTCTGAAACCTAAGTCGAAAACACCACCAATTGCATTTCCATATTCAGCAGGAAAAGCTGATGTAATAAAATCTGAATTGGATAGCATTTGTGGATTTAATGCTGAAACTGGACTTCCTGTTGTGCCTAAAGTCGCAAAGTGATTTGGACTTGGAATAGGAATACCTTCCAAACGCCATAATAATCCAGCTGGCGAGTTTCCTCTAACTACAATGTCATTTCGGCTATCATCGGCAGTTGCAACTCCCGCAAAGTTAGAGGCCAAACGTGCTACATCACTTCGCCCACCAGCATATCTGTTGGCTTCTTCGGCGGAAAATTGTCTAACAGAAACTGCTGCCATTTTGTTGATTGCTTTGGTTTTACTTCTTTCACCAGTAATAACAACCTCATTTAGTGTATTAAATTTTTCTGAAATAGTAACTGAAAGAATATTGTCTTTTCCAGTGGTTACCTCAATTTCAGAAATCGTAGCGTCTTCATAACCTATATAAGAAATGATAACGGCTTGTCTTCCTAATGGAATTTCAGATAGTTTGAAGTTCCCTTCATTATCAGTAATTTGTGCGGTTTCAGAACCGACTAATTGAACATTGGCACCAACAATAGGTTTTTCAGATTGTTTGTCTGTAACTTTCCCTCGAATTACTCCTGTCTGGGAAAATGCAATGCTTGCTGTAAAGCATAAAATTAGAAATAGAATTTTTTTCATTTTATTTGTTTTTTTGGATTATTAATTTTTTTTTAAAATTTATACTGCAAAGATGTAAGCAGTTTGTTTCTGAAAACGTTCACTTGAGTTAACAAATTCATTTTTTGAAAATTATTTTTTAGAATTTAAAACCAAGTTGCGTTCCTATGTAACTACTTTTAAAATTTCGATCTCCAACACCTGTAACTTCGCCTCTTCGTGATGCCAAACCATATTCAACTGATGCTGAAAAATTGTATTTTCTAATTGAAAAGTCATAAGCTCCACCAATGGTTAGACCATTCCCAATTGCAAATTGGTGGTTGTAAATTTTTGCATCTACATTTCGGTATTTTTGAGTAAATTGTGTAATGAAATAAAAATCGGTGTAGAAGTTTAGCCCTTTATCTGCATTTTTATTTATTGGATAATATTTTGCAGAAATGGCAGCACCCCAAAAATTAAAAAGCATTTCGTTACCGTTATCTCCTTTTGATGGTGATGCACCAAGAGCTGAAAATTTTCCACCAAAGTTGAAATGATTGATGCTTTCAAATTTGTGGTATGCTGCTAAAGTGAATAATCCACCACCTGAGTTTCCGAAATTTCCAGAATCGTATTGTTGTTCTAGGTTTTCACCAAATTGATTGGTTGCATAACCCGCCTTAAATTCTCCATAAGTAAAAGATTTTTTTTCTGGTGCTATTTGTGCATTGGAAATGTTACTTAGCACTATTAGAATTAGTAATGCTAAATTTTTTATTGTGTTTTTCATAATTTCTATTTTTAAAATGATATTCCTAATTGTAATTTTCCTTGTACGAAAGCATCTTCTTTTCCATTTCTTGGACCAATGATTAATTCTTTATTCAATCCTTGTAAATAACCAAATTGAGGATTTAGATAAACTGTTGAACTTTTTAGTTTTAGAATATTTAGTTTATAGCCAAGATTTGCTTCTGCGAAATGGACAAAACCTGAATAATCTTTTCCATCAATTTTGTTTTTCTTTGCATCAACATTACCCGCATAATACTGCAATTCGAAATTTAAGTTTTTACTAAAATAATGTCGGTAACCAATTGAAGCCATATACTCGTCAATAACATCAACAACATCGTGCTTTACATTGGGTCTTATAAAAGCACCTAACATAATGTCTCCGTGTTTACCACCGATTTCTCCAAGAATAGTTCTTGTGAATTTTAGGGTAATTATTCCTATTTCGGGTAAAAAAGGTTGAATTACATCAGTTTCAAGTCCCCATTTTTTTGTTTTAACAGTATTTTCTTGTGCGTTAGATTGAAAGCTCATAATTGTTAAAAGAAGTAATGTGTATGTTTTAATTGTGTTAGTCATATTTGCTTTGTTTAAATTATAGTGCAAAGATGCGCTGGATGTGAAGCTCAAAACGTTAACTTGGGTTAAGAAAATCAGAAAATAAAAAAACCGCAAATCAAATGAGATTTGCGGTTTAAAAATTAAATAAATGCTATATTATTTCTTAACACTTAACATTTCTACAATTCCAAAATTTGTGTACAATCCCTGTGTTACTTGGCTTAAATGCTCATTGTATTTATCAACGTGATCTCCCATACCTATAAAATCGACGGTAGTTCTAAATGGTTTTTCGCCAAAAGGTTTGTCAATCAATTCTGCAAAAGTATCTGCTACACGTTGAGGATCTTGCTGTGGATTATTTGCTAAAACATTACCGAAACTTTCTCCCATTTTTTGTGGTGCATTTATAAATTCGCCATAGTTTGCTGCTTGGCTAGTATCTGAAGGAAATAGTAAATTTTCTGCAAATGCAGTTGGATAACCACCTGGTTCTACAATACAATTTTCGATGCCAAAAGTAGAAAGTTCTGCACGATAGTTTTCTGCCAATGCTTCTAAAGCCCATTTTGATGTTTGATACAATCCATAAAAAGGCAATGCAATTCTACCCAATAAACTAGAAGTGTAAACGATTAAGCCAGATTTTTGATTTCTAAAAAATGGCACAACGGCTCTGTTCATTCTTTGTACACCAAATACATTTACTTCGTATACTTTTTGGAAATCGGCGGTAGTAAAAAATTCTAACATTCCAGCAGAACCAATTCCTGCATTATTCATCAATACATCTAATCCACCTAAATTTTCTATGGCTTTGGCTACACCATTTGTAACGCTTTCGTCATTGGTAACATCTAGTTCTATGATTATAGCACCCAGCGCACTCAATGCATCAGCAGTATTTTTATTTCTACCATTTACATCTCTCATTCCGGCGGCTACTTTGTGACCTTTGGAAATTAATTTTTCGACGGTAAGTTTTCCAAAACCGCCACTTGCTCCTGTAATTAATATTTTCTTGCTCATTTTTTTATTTTTTTAATTGCTATTATTTGTGAAGCAAAGATCAAACATATATAAGACTACTATTTTGCAAATAGCAATCAATTATTTATGAAATTCAATCAATTACGATATTTCAAAGGTGAAATCGAAGTATTCTTTTTGAAAAAATTAGAAAAATGCGCCACTTCTTCAAATCCTAATGAATAAGCAATTTCAGATATATTCCACTGGGTTTGTTTCAATAAAATCTTGGCTTCTTCGGTTATTCTGCCATTTATAATTTCAGTAGTATTTCTCCCTGTAATCTCTTTCAATACTTTGTTTAAATGGTTAATGTGAATGCCTAAAACCGTTGCGAAATCAATGGGTGCTTTTAGTTGCATTAATTGCGAATTATTTTCTATGGGAAATTGCCTTTCTAATAATTCTATAAATAATGAGGATATTCTACTGGCAGCATTTGTGGTTGCGGAATTACTTTCCATTGGTTTTAATTTTTGCCCAGTATGAATTAATTCCATTACATAGTTTCGAAGTAAATCATATTTGAATGCATAATCAGATGATAATTCAGAATCCATTTTCTTGAATACAGTTTCAATTTCAAGATATTGTTTGTCAGTGAGTTGATATACAAAATCACTATTGTATTGATAAATAGGAAAATCATCAATCAATAAACCTGTTTTGGATTTAGACAAAAACTCTTTGGTAAATACACAAAAAAATCCTGATTGCTCCTTGGCTTGAGGCGAATATCGATATGGTATTTTGGGCGTAGCAAATAGTATTCCTTGCTTTTCTATCATTACTGTTTTGTCAGCAAACTCAACTAGATTTTTACCTTTTATCAAACTGATTTTATAATACAACCTTCGGTTATAAGTCATTTCCGATTTTTTATTACCACTAAAATAAAACTTATTGGTATCAAATACATTAAAATGCCCTAGATCATTTAGGTTTTTAATGTCTAATAAATAATCAAGTTTGCTTTCGCCATCGCCGAATATTTCTTTGTAAAATTCTCTTATACTTATGTTTTCCATTTTTTGCAAAATTCAAATAATAGCAAAGGTATAGTTTTTTATTAAATTGGGGTTTTATTAAAAAACAAAGTTATCCGAAAATAAAAACCACAAATCGCAATTGAAATTTGCGGTTTTAAAAATACTAACCCTAAAATTTTAATCATTTTTTGGTTTTTATTTAGAAACGCCAATTTGTTTAAGCATAAATTTATCCCAACCGTTGTCGCCAAAAAGTCTTCTTAATCTTGGTGTTATTTTTGCTAATGCTCCTATGCGATATCTTGTTCTTGGATTGCGAACTGTTGCCGATTTGTAAATTACTGATGCTACTTTTTCGGGTGTTAATATGCCAAACGAATTGCTTTTTGGATCAAATAATTTATTGGTCATTGTTTGAAATTTTTCTCTGAAATCTAAATACGGACTGTCTTTTATTGGACTTGGATATATCTTATTGGAAGCATTAACAAAATTGGTATATACACCACCTGGTTTTATTAAAATCACATCAATTCCAAATTGTCGCAATTCGCCTCGAAGCCCATCATTAAAACTTTCTAATGCATATTTCGATGCGTGATAAGCACTTGCTCCGGGTGTTGTAAATTCACCACCAACAGAACCAATATTTATAATTCTACCTTTTTTCTTGTTTCGTAATGTGGGCAAAACTTCTTGAGTTACGCGAAGAAGTCCAAAAACATTTACTTCAAATTGTTTTCTGATGGCATCGATTGGTAGTTCTTCGATTACGCCATTTTGACCAAAGCCAGCATTATTGATTAAAATATCTACGCCATTTGACTGGCTATTTATTTTTTGAACGGCATCAACAATCGATTTTTCATTGGTTACATCTAAATAAATTGTTTTGCAATTGTATTTAGTCAAATCTTCAAGCAAAACCGTGTCTTTGTCGGTAGCATAAACTTCAAATCCTTTTTCTGCAAATTTAATTGCGGTTGCTTTACCAATGCCACTTGCGGCACCAGTAATCAAAACTACTTTTTTGTTATTTTCCATATTTGTTTGAGCATTTAATTTATTTGTTACCATTGATACTGTTGTTAATGCAATCATCCCGAAAACATTTAACTGTTTTTTAATTTCCATTTTTTATATATAATTAGAGTTAATAAGTAAGTAATCACTTTTTTTATTGTCAAAAAAATTATTTTTTGTATTTAGATTGAATGTAGTTAATAATGACTTTTGCGTCATTTAAATTTTCTAATTCAATAAGTGAAAGGGTTAAGCCATTTAGAACAGTGAATAAATATTGGGTTTCTAGTTCTGGATTTTCAAACTTTAAATCTGAAAAGGCTTGATTTAATTTTAAATAAACAGGAATTAAATATTTATTGGTATCAAAATCTTTTTTGAATTTCGAGTTTTGTGATTTAATGTTAATTTGCAATTTCCAAAATTCTTTTTCAGATAAAATTATTTTGTAAGGAAGTTCGATTACTTTTAGAATTACTTTTTCGGCATCTTTTTCATTAATTACAGTATTTAAAAAAGGTTGAATTTTCGCAATTCCTTCGTTCATTATCTCTGTTAATAATCCTTCTTTATTGGTAAAATGTCTAAAAATTAATCCTTCAGAAACTGCTGCTTTTTTTGCAATTAAACTGGTTGAAGTATTTTCATAACCTTGGTTTGAAAATAATTCTAGTGCAATTTTTAGTATGTTATCTTTTTTGTTCATTGTAAAAAAGTGAGTAATCAATAACAAAAGTATTCATTAATTTTTGATTTGCAAAAATTATTAAAAAAAAATTAAAAAAGCTAAAATCAAATTTTTATAAATGGTAAGCCTTTTACAGATTGAACCATTTCAAAAACAACATACAGAAAATAAAGTATTGAAAAAATCCAAACCAATTTGGTTCCCGATGAAGTATTTGAAAACTTACTTAAAAATAACCCAAATAGAGGTATTACTTGTAAACTATGAATTCCAAAAAAATGTGCAACTCTTAAATCTCCAAAAAGAGTACTCCAGTTCAGAAACCACAAACCATTGCCACCATCTGCTGCACCAACTGTATGACCTGTTTTGCCTCCAATGTAACCGCCAAATAAACTAAAAATGACAAAGAAAATTAAACCTATTTTTATACTTAAAACTAAAGCTGGTGGAATGTGACGTGTTTTTTGTTTGATAAAAACGTAGGCCATATAACCTGTCCATAACGTTAATGTGAGAATAAAAATCCCCATCAATTGAAAAACTACAAAACCGAATGTATCACTCGAATTAAAGTGCGAAAGTTCGCCTCGTAGTGCTTGTACTGTAATTGCAATTTGCTCGAAACTCATTGCGGTAACCGCTACCCAAGAATATATTTTTACTTTTGTTATTTTATTGATTGGTTGCAAAATAATTGCCATTGTCCAACTGTAAATCCAGATTGACAAAGCAAATTTGATTGGTTTTATGACAGAATTTAAACCTAAAACAACTGTATTGTTAAAAGGCATATATAACAAAAGAAAAAAGAAAACGACCAAATGAATTGTTCCTAACCAAAATAAAATTTTATTTTCTGTTAGAATTGACTTTATTCTAAATTTTTCTTGAAATGATTTCATCTTTGAAGGATTTGAATACAATACAAAGATGAATATTACTCAAGACTAAAAACGTTCACTTGAGTTAACTAATTTCTATTTTTCGAAAATTCTTTTGCGTATTCTACTTAAAGATTGTGGTTGCAGACCTAAATATGAAGCAATAAAGTGTTGTGGCACTCTTTCAAATAGTTCTGGTCTTTGCTTCAAAAGATTTATATAACGTTCTTCTGGATCTTGATTGGTTTTCATTCCAATCAGATTCATTAAAGAAATAATTGCTTCTTCTGCCAAGACTCTTCCCACTTTTTCAAAAACTGGATTGGTAACATATAATTTCTCAACATCAGATTTTCTAAAATGTACCACTTCGCATAATTCAATTGCCTGCACATTTTCGAAAGTGGGTTGACCTGTCAAAAAACTATTATAATCTGTAAACCATTTATTTTCAAAGAAAAATTCTACTACCTTTTCCTCTCCGTCAATATTAAAAAAATCGCGAGCACAACCTGAATTAATAAAAAATATTTTATCACACACTTGACCTTCTTCGAGAATAAATTCTTTTTTGGCGTATTTTTTTATTTCAAGTATTTTAATAAATGCTTCTTCATCTTCTTGAGAAAGAGCAACAAATGATTTGATGTTATTGATGATTTGTACTGGCATATTTAAAACGAACTGGATTCTAATAATTGATTCAATACAAATATAAATATTTTTTTTTGGATTACAGATTGATTGATTTTTCAAATTTTAAAAAATATTATTTCTTTAAAACTTTCAAAAATCCAAATATACTAACTATTGCCCAAGTTCCTTCCAAGATGATAAATGGTTTGTAATTGATTAATAACGAAGCATAACAAGCCAAGCTTGCCCCAATAATATTCATCAAAAAATAGAATTCCCCATCTTTTTCTATAAATGAAAAAATATTTAGAAAATAGGCAATCAAGATTAATCCAACTCCGATTGTGCCGATAATGTCGTTATAATTCATTTGTGGAAGTATTTAATATTCTAGATTCATTTTATTTCTTATTTCTTCCAAACACAAATTATTGATACTTCCTTCGTGAGAATGTTTGGTAATTTTCGGTGATTTAAATATGTTGTTTTCTATTTGATTTGCTACAGTTTTGTAGGCATCTCTAAAAGGAATTCCTGCTACAACTAACTCGTTTATGGCATCGACTGTGAATAGATAATTGTATTTTTTATCGTCTAGAATATTGTCTTTTATCTGAATCTGTTTTATGCTATGAATAGCAATATCTAAACAAGCTTTTAGATTTTGAATAGCAGGAAACAAGCCTTCTTTTAGCAATTGTAGGTCTCTATGATAACCACTTGGGAGATTGTTGGTAATTATGGTTATCTCATAAGGTAGTGCTTGAATTTTGTTACATTTTCCACGAATGAGTTCAAAAACATCTGGATTTTTTTTGTGAGGCATAATACTAGAACCTGTAGTTAAGTTTGCTGGCAAACTGATGAAATCAAAATTTTGGTTCATATATAAGCATACATCCATAGCAAATTTTGACAGCGTGGCGGCAACACTACTCATAGCAAAAGCAACTGTTTTTTCTGATTTACCACGGCTCATTTGTGCTGCAATTGGATTGTATTTTAATGTTTCAAATCCAAGTTCTTGGGTTGTATAGGTTCGATTGATAGGAAATGAACTTCCGTAGCCGGCAGCAGATCCAAGTGGATTTTGATTGATGATTTTTAAAGTAGCATTCAACAAGGTTACATCGTCAATAAAACTTTCCGCATAACTAGAAAACCACATTCCGAAGGAAGATGGCATGGCAATTTGTAAATGTGTATAGCCAGGTAATAATACATTTTGGTGTTTGTTGGCTAATTCCAAAAGTAAATCAAATAGCGTTTTCAATTGTTCTTTGAATTCAATTATTACATCTTTTAGATATAAATGCATATCGACTAAAACTTGATCGTTACGAGAACGTGCGGTATGAATTTTTTTTCCAGTTTCGCCTAATTTAGTTGTCAATAAGTATTCTATTTTTGAATGAACGTCTTCAAAATCATCTTCAATTATAAAGTTTCCTTTTTCAATATCTAGTATTATTTCTTCTAAAGCGATAACCAAAGAATTGGTTTCTATGGTTGTTAGAAGATTTATTTTCCCTAACATTTTTGTATGGGCTATGGAACCAATTGCGTCGTACTTGGCTAATACTAGATCTAATTCTCTGTCATTTCCAATAGTGAAATGTTCGATTTGTTTATCTGTCGAAATTCCTTTTTCCCAAAGTTTCATATTTTGAAGTTGATGGTTAATATTTGTTGGTTTTTTAGCCCCGATAGAAGTGGAAATCCTTTTCTTTTTTTCTCATCCTGAGCTTGTCGAAGGACAAAAAAAGAAAAGATTGCAACGGATAGCGGGACACAAGCGCCAGCGAACGGACGTAGTAATAGCTCCAAATTATAATACTATTAAAAAAGCGTTCAATATTTTAATATACAAATCGATGCCTTCTTCAATTTCAGTAATAAATATAAATTCATTAGCCGAATGTGATCGAAGTGTTTCTCCTGGGCCTAATTTTACCGATTGACAACTTAATACTGATTGGTCTGAAAGGGTAGGAGAGCCATAGGTTTTTCTGCCCAAAGCCATTCCTGCTTGTACCAAGCTATGTGAAATAGGAATGGATGAAGCTTTTAAATGCATAGTGCGTGGTTTAATTTCGGCATTTGTATGTTTTTGTACTGTTTTTAAAATTTCTTCATTTGTATAGCAATCGTTTACTCGAATATCAATAACCAAGTGGCATTCAGCAGGCACAACATTGTGTTGACTACCCGCATTAAATTGCGTTACTGTCATTTTTACAGGCCCTAAAACATCTGATATTTTTTCGAATTTGTAGTTTTTAAACCATTTAATTATGTCTAATGCTTTATAAATTGCATTGTCCTCATTTGTATGAGCTGCATGGCTAGCCGTTCCTTTTACAATCACATCGAGCACTAGCAATCCTTTTTCGGCAATGGCGAGTTGCATAAGCGTAGGTTCGCCCACAATAGCACAATCGATTTCAGGTAAGTGTTTTAAAACACTGTTTAGTCCATTTTCGCCACTACTTTCTTCTTCGGCAGAAGCGACTATAACTATGTTATGAGATAGATTTTCTTGTGCATAAAAACAGACAAAAGTTGCCAGCAGTGATACCAAACAACCACCAGCATCATTACTTCCTAATCCAAAGAGCTTGCCGTCTTTTACAATGGCTTCAAAAGGATTGTTTGTATAGCCCTGATTGGGTTTTACAGTGTCGTGATGCGAATTGAGTAATAAAGTGGGTTTTGCTTTGTCAAAATGTTTAGCATAAGCCCAAACATTATTGTTTTCTCTAAAAAAAGGAATGTTGTTTTGCGAAAACCAATTTTCTATTAATAATGCTGTTTTGTCTTCTTGGCTTGATAAAGAAGGTGTTTCAATAAGCGATTTTAATAAAGCGATGGCTTCTTGCGTTAGTGTTTTTATAGTTTTCATAAAGTAATTCTAGTATATAAAATGGATTCATTTAGTAGCATACTGTGATGACCAATTTTTATTTTAGTAACACCATTAGTTAATCCATAGAAGCAATTATCTAATTTAGGAATCATTCCAGAATGTAGGGCATTTTGGTATTTTAGTTTGTTGTATAATTCAAGATTTATTGTTTTTAGTACTGAATTTTCATCTTCTAAATTGGTTAGAACTCCCTTTTTTTCGAAGCAATAATTTAAGGTTACATCAAAAACATTTGATAAGGCTATGGCTAATTCCGAAGCGATAGTGTCTGCGTTGGTATTTAATAATTGCCCTTTACTATTATGTGTAATGGCACAAAAAACAGGTGTAATTTGTAATGATAGTAAACCGCTTATTAATTCTGTATTCACAATTTTTATATCACCTACAAAACCATAATCAATTGTGGGATGGCTTCTTTTTTCAGATTGGATACTATTTCCGTCGGCACCAGAAAAACCTATAGCATTTATTTTATTTGCTTGTAATTGTGCTACTATACTTTTATTAATTTGACCTGCATAAACCATTACAACAATATCTAGCATTGATGCATCTGTTATGCGTCGACCATCTATGATTTGAGGTTTTATTCCTAAGTTTTCAGCCATTTTTGTAGCTGATTTTCCTCCACCATGAACCAAAATCTTATCTCCTTTTATTTTAGAAAAATCAATTATAAATTGTTTTAAATCTGTTGGACTGTCGATAATATTCCCGCCAATCTTTACAATGGTTAAGGGTTTTTTATTTTTCATTTTCCAATATTTTTTGTAAAACAAGTTGTGCAGCATAAGTTCTATTGTTAGCCTGTTCTATGACAATTGAATTTTCGCTATCTAGCACTTCATCTGAAACAATAACATTTCGTCTTACTGGTAAACAGTGCATAAATTTGGCTTTGTTTGTCAATTGCATTTTTTTTGCTGTTATTGTCCAATTTGGATCTGAATTGGTAATTTCCCCATAGTCGTTATAATTGCTCCAATTTTTTGCATAAATGAAATCAGCATTTTCAAAAGCTTTATCTTGGTTGTATTCCACATTAGAATTTTTTACAATTTCAGGATTCAATTCGTAGCCTTTGGGATGCGTAATTACAAAATTAGCTTCTTGCAATTGCATCATTTCTATAAACGAATTTACAACCGCTTGGGGCAATGCTTTTGGATGAGGTGCCCACGACAAAACAACTTTTGGTTTGTGTTTGGTTTTGTATTCCTGCATCGTAATAGCATCGGCAAGTGATTGTAAAGGATGTCCAGTAGCACTCTCCATATTTACAATAGGAACTGACGCATATTTCAAAAAACCATTAAGCACCATTTCTGAATTGTCGACATCTTTATTTTTTAATTCTGCAAATGCTCTAATAGCAATAATATCACAATATTGCGATACAACTTTTGCTGCTTCTTTAATATGTTCTGAAGCACCCGAATTCATAATAGCACCCTCTTCAAATTCGAGCGTCCAGCCTTCATTAGTAAAATTCATTACCATAATATTCATTCCAAGATTTTGAGCCGCTTTTTGAGTACTCAAACGGGTTCTTAAACTTGGATTAAAAAACAACAATCCTAATGTTTTGTTTTTTCCTAATTTTTTATTCTTTAATGGATTTTTTTTGATTTTTATGGCATCAAACACCCAATCGGATAGGGAATCAATGTCTTTTATTGAAGTATAATTCATGATGTTTGCGATTTTAGTTCTTCTAAAGTTTCTGTTAATGCAAGAATAAAGGTATCAATATCATCCTTTTTTATAGTTAATGGAGGCAATATTCTTAACAGGTTTTTGTTATTTGCGCTTCCTGTAAAAATATGTTTTTCGATGATGAGTTTTTTTCTCAATTCACTCACATCAAAATCAAATTCGATACCCAACATTAATCCTTTTCCTTTTATTTTTTTTACATAAGGCACTTTTTTAATAACGTTCATAAAGTAGTCAGTTACTTGAATCACATTATCCATTAATTTTTCATTCTCAATAACATCCAGCACAGCAATTCCTGCCGCACAAGCAAGATGACTTCCTCCAAATGTTGTTCCCAATAAACCATAACTGGCCTCGAAGTCTGGAGAAATTAATATACCTCCAATAGGAAATCCATTTCCCATTCCTTTGGCAATTGATATTATATCTGGTTTTATGTTATGGTGCTGGTGAGCAAAAAACTTTCCTGTTCTGCCATAACCCGATTGGACTTCGTCTAAAATTAAAACCACTTTATATTTTGCACACAATTTTTTTAAATCCTGAAAAAATTCAGGAGTACCTTCATCAAGACCACCAACACCCTGTATTCCTTCAATAATAACACAGCTAATGTCGCCTTTTATGAATTCAATTTCAACTAAATCAATATTATTTAAGGGTAAAAAAGCAACAACTTGTTGCGCATTAATGGGTGCTGTAATTCTTTTATTGTCTGTAACTGCTACTGCCGCTGAGGTTCTTCCGTGAAAAGAATTATTAAAGGAAATAACTCGTGATTTATTATTGTGAAAAGAAGCTAGTTTTAAAGCATTTTCATTGGCTTCAGCACCTGAACTACATAAAAACAAACTATAATTATCAAGACCAGTAATCTTTCCTAGTTTAAAAGCGAGTTCTACTTGTAACGGATTTTGAATGGCATTAGAATAAAAACCAATCTTATCTAATTGTTCTTTTAATTTGGCTACATATTCTGGGTGGGTATGGCCTATAGAAATCACTCCGTGACCACTGTATAAGTCTAAATATTCTACTCCTTTTTCGTCTGTAATTGTACAATCTATTGCAGATACAGGAGTAATGTTGTATAATGGGTAAACGTTGAATAAGTTCATTTTTTTTTATTTTAGAGAGAAGAGATAAGAAGCAAGAGGAGAAATAGTTATAATATGCGTACTATTTCTTTCTTGGTTCTTTCTTCTTTTATTTCGTTTTAAAATCCACTTGGTTTTAAATGTAAACCAGTACTTTCGTCCAAACCAAAAATCAAATTCATATTTTGTATGGCTTGACCCGAAGCGCCTTTTGTTAAATTATCAATTATCGATGTAATTAAAAGCCGGTTTCCCTGTTTTTCTAAACTAATAATACATTTATTGGTTTGGATAACCTGTTTCATATTGATACTTGTTTTTGTTATGGTTACAAATGGATGATTGGTATAAAACGATTCATATTTTGCAACTATTTCGTCTAAACTTTCTTCTATACTTGTATACAGAGTAGCGAAAATTCCTCTTGTAAAATCGCCTCTATTTGGTATAAAAATCAATTCTCTTTTGTAATCGGGTTGTAACTGATTTACACTTTGGTTTATTTCGCCCAAATGTTGATGTTCAAAGGCTTTGTAATGAGACATATTATTAGCTCTCCAACTAAAATGTGTAGTTTCAGAGAGGCTCACGCCTGCACCAGTACTTCCTGTGGTAGCATTAATATGTACATCATTATTTAGTAATTTTGCTTCGGCCAATGGCAACAAAGCCAACTGAATTGCAGTGGAAAAACAACCTGGATTGGCTATAAATTGAGCATTTTTTATGTTCATTTTGTTTAATTCGGGCAAACCATAAACAAAAGTTTTGCCCTCAAAAATTTCGTCTTGTGTTAAACGAAAATCATTGCCTAAATCTATAATTTTAGTATGACTTGCAAACTGATTTTCTTTTAAAAAAGATTTAGATTTGCCATGACCCAAGCATAAAAAAACAAGATTTACATTTGGATTTACAACATTTGTAAAATACATTTCAATATCTCCCATTAGGTCAGTGTGTGCTACTGAGAGTAATTCTCCAGCATTGGTAGTGCTGTACACAAAATCGATTGTTACATTTGGGTGGTACATTAATATTCTGATGAGTTCTCCAGCCGTATAGCCAGATCCACCTATAATTCCAACTTTAATCATATTCTAAATTGTTTACCGATGAGAAAATATTTTGAGCATTCCCTAAAATTTTTATAAATCCTTTGGCATCGTCAGCTGTCCAAGCATTGTTCATTTCGCCATATTGACCAAAATTAGTATTCATTAAATCATTTTTAGATTCAATACCGTCAAGAGAAAAGTGATACGGTTTTAAAGTTACCATCACTGTCCCGTTTACCGTTTGTTGTGTGTCTTCAAGGAAAGCTTCAATATTTCGCATTACAGGATCTAAAAACTGACCTTCATGAAACAGCATTCCATACCAATTTCCGAGTTGTTCTTTCCAATACTGTTGCCATTTACCTAGAGTGTGTTTTTCCAGTAGATGATGCGCTTTTATAATAATCAACGGTGCTGCTGCTTCAAAACCAACCCTTCCTTTAATGCCAATAATGGTGTCGCCTACATGAATATCTCGGCCTATTGCATAAGCACTAGCTAGTTTTTCAAGAGTTACAATATTGTTTGAAGGTTTGTCTTTTTTATTGTTGATAGCCATTAATTCACCTTTTTCAAAAAGTAATATGACTTTTTCTTCGCCCTTTTTTTGCAATTGTGATGGATATGCTTCACTTGGTAATGATTGATGAGAAGTTAATGTCTCTTTGCCGCCTATACTTGTTCCCCACAGACCTTTATTAATAGAATATTGCGCCTTTTCCCATACATATTCCACTCCATTGGTCTGCAAGTAGGCTACTTCTTCTTGACGAGATAATTTCAAATCTCTAATTGGAGTAATAATTTCTATTTCAGGAGCAATGGTTTGAAAGATTAAATCAAAACGAATTTGGTCATTACCCGCACCTGTACTCCCATGAGCAATAGCGGTAGCTCCTATTTTTTTGGCATATTTTATAGTTTCGATAGCCTGAAAAACTCGTTCAGCACTAACTGAAAGCGGATAAGTATTGTTTTTTAAAACATTTCCGAAAATTAAATATTTAATGGCTTTATCATAATATTTATCTATGATATTCAAGGTTATGTGTTGCTTAGTTCCTAGCTTATAGGCTCTTTTTTCAATTTCTTCTAGTTCAAAATCGTTAAAACCTCCAGTGTTTACTAATACTGTGTGAACGTCATAACCTTTTTCTTCTTTCAAATATTTTAAGCAATACGATGTATCTAATCCGCCACTATAGGCTAATATCACTTTTGGAATTTTACAATTTATTGATTTCATACCTTATCTTTTTTTAAAAACAATGCTTGTTTTATTAATTTTAATCTGTTTAATACTTTTATATTGAAAGGATGCTTTGGTGGGTCTTTTGATTCTTCCATTGGATCATAAAGCATTCCAGTACATAAACACATTTTGTTTTCTTTGCTTTTCAAAATTTCATAATTGGTACAGGTTTGGCAGCCTTTCCAAAAACTTGGGTCGCTGGTTAATTCTGAAAACGGAACTGGCTTATATCCTAAATCTGAGTTTATTTTCATTACGGCTAATCCAGTTGTGATTCCAAAGACTTTTGCGTTAGGATATTTTTTTAAAGAGTAATCAAATACTTTAGATTTTATTTTTTTTGCCAAACCTAAATTTCTATAGTCTGGGTGAACAATCAATCCTGAATGCGCAACAAATTGCGCGTGTTGCCAACTTTCTATATAGCAAAAACCTGCAAATTTATCGCAGTCTAATGCAATTATAGCATCTCTATTCTGCATTTTTTTCTCTATATATTCTGGTGTTCTTTTTGCAATTCCTGTACCTCTTAACAATGCTGACGATTCTATTGTATCGCAAATTTCTTGCGCATATTTAGAATGCTTTTCATTGGCTATTTTTATAGTAATGTCCATATCAATAAATGAAGTTTAAATTAAAAAAGTAATTAACTAGTTTGGTTTTAAGCTTGTAAAACTTAATTAGACTATTCTGTGTATTGTATTTTAGCAGACAAATGAATACTAAAAACGATACAATTGGATATAGCAATCCATTGCTTGTTTGTGAGAATTTCAAAATAAAAAAAATGAGAAATGAATAAAATATAAAAGTATTATCTAAAGGCTATAATTAAGAGAGCCGTACTTCAGGAGAAGTAAATAAAGTTTCCCGTGAGGGGATTGGAGTTATATTTAGAATTGAATTATTCATAAGCACTAACTTACGATTTTAATTATATTTTATAATTCAAATTTATTTTATTTAACAAAAAATTAACATTTATAATTAAAAAAATAATATCTAAATGTTTATTGAAGTTTTTTAAAAGCCCAAACACATTCATAATTGCCAAGATTTTCTTTAAAAAAGATAAAAGGAATATAATTGATTAGCAAACAAACATAATAAGTCAAACGTACTCCAATAATATTCATAGCGAAATAAAATTTCTCGTATTTTCTATGAATGAATATTTAGAAATAAGCAATCAGGATTAATCCAACACCAAAGGTTCCAATGATATCATTATAGTCATTTGAAAAATTGGACTTACAAATAACAAACGCCATTCATTCTTTTATTCTTGTAGAGTGCATCTGAACTAAAAGCCATTTATTTTTAATTTTTTCAAGGACAATACTTTCCAGCCACTTAATTTCTCTTTTACTATTGTCTGTTAAATTAGTAATATAAGCCGTGTTGTGATAACTCGCCCAAGCTAAATTTTTTCTGAAGTTGAACTTGATAAATTTAAATTTGTTAGTTCGTTCCCAATTTTTAGGACTACTTTGAACTTTTTTTACATAACCTTTGATGTTGTCGATATTCCAAACTTCTCCAACTTCATAGAGTTCGAATGTAGGAACACAATTTCTATCAAAATATTTCATATCAGGATTAGTGAAAACTTCAAAGAAATCTGTAAGAGTTTTTTTGATTTCTAAAGTATCCTTGGCTCGATTTTGAGAAAAACTATTTATGGTTAATAACAAAAACAGGAGTGTGATTTTTAATGTTTTCATTTGTTTTGTTTTAGGGAATTAATAAAATTTTGCTCGAACTATCACCACTTTCTAAATATTCGTGTGCTTTTATTCCATCAGATAATTTGAATTTTACAGGTTCTGCAATAACAATATCGCCATTTAAAATCCAATTGAACAATTGTTTGGAACGATTAATTCTTTGTTCGTGCGAATTGATATAACTCCACAAATCGCCACCAGTCAGGGTTTTGCTCGTGTCCATCAACATTCTTGGATCAATGTGCGTTGGATCGCCACCACTCATTCCATAAAAAACTACCGTACCACATTCTTTGGTAACTTCAAAACTATCCATTAAAGTCGAGCCAACACTATCAAAAACGACATCAACACCTTTATTATTTGTGATTTCCATTACTTTTTGCTTCCAATTTTCGTTTAACGGAATGGCAAAATCGGCTTTGTTGTCAGTGATTATTTTTAGTTTGCTTACATTTCTAGACAATCCAATCACTTTTGCATCTTTCATTTTGCAAATTTGAGCCAGAATTTGCCCAACGCCACCAGAAGCCGCGTGAATTAAAACCACATCATTTTTTTTGACTTGAAAACTATCTGTCGATAAATACTGTGCTGTCAATCCTTGTAGCAAAACTGATGCGGCCAAGTCAAAACTAATGTTTTTTGTAAGCGGAATAATGTGTGCTTCAGGAACAATTACAAATTCGGCATTAGCAAACGGAACATCTGTAAAAGCAACACGATCGCCAATTTTTATATTTGAAACAGTAGATTCTGCAACAATTCCTGCACCTTCGTAACCAGCAAGATAAGGCGGATTTCCTTTCAAGTGATAATTTCCTTTTCGTCTATAAATATCAGCATAATTCAATCCGATGGATTCCATTTTTACCAAAATTTCATTATTTGAAATTTTAGGTTTTGGAATTTCAATATATTCTAATACTTCGGGCGAACCGAATTTTGAAAAAGTAAGTGCTTTCATAGTAAGGTTAAGTATTAATTTTTTTCTTGATTCTTCGCTCTATTTTCTTAACACCTTCATCAAAACACTAAAAGCACCACGAATAAAACTCGCACTTGTTACCACTTTCAAAACCGATTTCCCAACAACTGATGCTGTACTTGGTTCTTTACTAGCTTGTTTTTCTTCTTCTTTTTCAGCAACTTCGGCAGAAATGTCTTCAATTTTTTTGGTTAGTAATTCGTAAGCACTGTCTCTATCTATTTCTTCGGCATATTTTTTTACTAATTTTGAGTTTGCATTTATTTCATCAATTTCGGTTTGAGTCAAAATATCCATTCTGCTTTCTGGAGCACGCATCATAGTCGCAGCAAGTGGCGTCGGAATTCCTTTTTCGTTCAACGCTGTTACTAATGCTTCTCCAATTCCTAACGAAGTTAACAATTCTTCGGTTTTATAAAATTCAGATGTCGGATAATTATCTGCCGTTTGATTAATCGCTTGTCGGTCATTTGCAGTAAATGCTCTCAAAGCGTGTTGAATTTTCAAACCCAATTGTGCCAAAACACCTTTCGGAATATCCATCGGGTTTTGAGTAATAAAGAACACACCAACGCCTTTGGATCGAATCAATTTGATGATGGTTTCAATTTGATCTAACAACGTTTTACTTGCTTCATTAAATATAAGATGTGCTTCGTCAATAAAAATAACCAATTCTGGCTGATCCAAATCCCCTTTTTCTGGCATTTGCTGATAAATTTCGGCTAATAAATTTAGCATAAAAGTCGAAAACAATTTGGGTTTATCCTGAATATCGGTCAATCGTACTATATTAATGTAGGCCATCCCATTCTCGTCAATCCGCATTAAATCTTCAATTTCAAACGATTTTTCTCCAAAGAAGATATCTGCACCTTGTTGTTCGAGTTCAATAATCTTCCTTAATATAGTACCTGTAGTTGCTGTAGATATTTTTCCGTAGCTTTCTTCGATTTCTTCTTTGCCTTCTTCAGTAATATAATTCATTACTTTTTTAATGTCTTTCAAATCCAGTAGAGGCATTTTATTATCGTCGCAATATTTAAAGATTACGGATATAACACCAGATTGAGTATCATTCAAATCTAAAATTCTAGAAAATAAAACAGGACCAAATTCCGAAACTGTAGCTCGCAATCGCACTCCGTTTTGTTCAGAAAGCGTCATTAATTCGGTCGAAAAACCTTTTGGTTCAAAGGGAATGTTGATTTTTGTATGTCTTTCGGTGATAAACGATTTTTCTTCACCAGGTTTTGCAATGCCCGAAAAATCACCTTTTATGTCCATCATCAAGACAGGAACACCATTTTGTGCCAGTTGTTCTGATAATACTTGGATGGTTTTCGTTTTGCCTGTTCCAGTAGCGCCAGCAATCAATCCGTGACGATTCATTGTTTTTAATGGTATTGAAACCGTAATATCTTGAGCGGTTCCATCAAGCATAGCAGCCCCAAGTTTGATGCTTGCGCCTTTTGAAGTATATCCTTGACTGATTTGTGCTATAAAATTTTCTGTTGTTGACATAAGTATATAAATAATTAGGTGCAATGTATAAATTTTGACGTAATAAAAATTCTTAAAATTAACTTAAATTTGGCTTGATTTTTGATTTATATAAAGTGGAAGCAAATTAATTGTAAAATAGTACATTAATAATTATGGGAACTTATTTTTGCATAATCGGTAAGTTTTATGAAATTTAAGAGAATATAATTCAATTAAGCTATTGTAAATAAACCATTTAATAATAAATCAGCATTGTATAAGAGTTGTCACCGTAAGTGCTCATAAAAATTAAGTACTTATAAAAATCAAAAAAAGTTTTTTTATTACAACTAAAAAATTAAATTTGCTGTCAATCTAATTTAAGTTAATTAAAAATTATAACATTTAAAATTTAAAAAAATGGCAAACGCAGTAAAGGTAGCTAAAAAAGAAAACGATGGTAAAGGTGGTGGAATGATAACAGGAATTATCATTGTTGGATGTCTAATACTAGGATTCATTATTTGGAAATTCATAATGGGTGCTGGTGCTAATTTTGAAGGTGGAGTGAATACAGGAGAGCCGCTTCCAAATAATTATTTAGCAATGGTTTACAAGGGTGGTCCAATCGTACCTATATTATTAGGATGTCTTCTAATGGTGGTTGTTTTTTCGATCGAGCGTTTTTTAGTAATTTCTAAATCTGCTGGAAAAGGAAATTTAGATGCTTTTATGACTAAAGTACAAGCCAGTGTAAAAGGTGGAGATATTGATGGTGCTATTGCTGCTTGCGACAAACAAAAAGGGTCTGTTGCTAATGTAATAAAATCAGGTCTTGTAAAATATCAAGCGGTTAAAGAAGAAGGTTTTACTAGTGAAGAAGCTACAGAAACGATTCAAAAAGAAATTGAAGAAGCAACTTCTCTTGAAATGCCAATGTTAGAGAAAAATTTAACTATTATTTCTACAATGGTTTCATTAGGAACTCTTGCAGGTTTGCTGGGAACGGTAACGGGTATGATTAAAGCGTTTGGTGCATTATCAGCAGGAACACCAGATCAAGGTGCTTTAGCAAGTGGTATTTCTGAAGCGTTAATTAATACAGCTACAGGAATTTCTACATCTGCATTAGCAATTATTATGTACAACTTTTTTACTTCAAAAATTGATACATTAACGTATTCAATCGACGAAGCGGGATCTACAATTGTAAATACATACAGACGTTTCAGAGGAAGTTTAAAAAACTAATTTAAGTTAATAATATTTTTAAAGACCTAAAATTATACGTTTTAGGTCTTTAGATTATAAAAATAAGATAAATGGCTAAAGTTAAAATGAGCAAAAATGCAGCGTCTATTGATATGACTGCAATGTGTGATGTAGCTTTTCTTTTGCTTACGTTTTTTATTCTAACAGCAACAGCAAAGCAACCTGAGCCACTTCCTGTAGATACCCCATCATCAACAGTGCAAACAAAATTGCCTGAAAAAGATTTGGCAATGATTACAGTAGGTCAAAGTGGAACAGTATTTTTTGGAGTTGTTGGTCCAGAAGTTAGAAAGCGTACATTAGAGTTAGTTTCAGAAAAAATGAAGATTTCTTTCACAGATGAGGAAAAATATAAGTTTAGTTTGATGGAAAATTTTGGTGTGCCAATTTATCAATTAAAAGGCTTATTGAAATTGAAATCTGCTGAGAGGAATGTTAATGGTTTGCAAAGAGGGATTCCTCATGATTCATTAGACAACCAATTGAAAGAATGGATTTTTGCGGCAAGAACTGCTAATGCAGAATTGCACGAAAAACAATTGAACTTCGCTATCAAAGGTGATGCTAAGGAAGAGTATCCAGAAATTAAAAAAGTAATGGATATTTTGCAAGATCAGAAAGTAAACAAATTCAATTTGGTTACAGGTCTTAGAAGTGATAATTTTTAATATAAAAAAATAAAACCATGGCAGAATTAAATACCGGCGACGGTGGAGGTGGTAAAGGCAAAAAAGTAAGAAGTAAAAAATCTAATTCAAAAGTGGATTTAACTGCAATGGTGGATTTGGCATTCCTTCTTATTACGTTCTTTATGCTAACCACATCGTTGTCAAAACCGCAATCTATGGATTTGCCAATGCCTGATAAAGATACTAATATACCTCCGATTCTTATTGCTGATGCAAGAACGATGACAGTGTTGTTAGGTCCTGATAATAAAGTTAAAATGTATATGGGACAGTTTGCTTCTCCTTTAGAAGAGGTAAAAGACGTTGCCTTTGGAAAAGAAGGATTGCGCAGAGATATTCTTGCTAAATTGAAATCAGTGCCTATAACAATGGGTGATCCAAAAAAAGGTTTGATTGTGCTTATTAAAGCAGATAAAAAATCTAATTACAAGAATTTGGTGGATATGTTAGATGAAATAGCACTTACAAGAGTGCCAACCTATGCAATTGTTGATATAACCAAAGAGGAAGAAAAATTGTTTGTTGAATAAGATGCAATCTTTACTGTCAAACTAAATAAAAATTATTATGAAATTAGATATTTTTAAATCGAAATGGATTGATATGGTTTTCGAAAATCGTAATAAAAGTTACGGTGCTTACGAATTGCGTAAAGAAAATCCTAAAACAACCATAAAAGCATTGCTTGTTGGAGGTACTGTATTCGCTGCTTTAATGGCATTGCCACTTCTTGATCTTAGTGGGCTGTCCAAAGCAGATGAAGAAAAAGTGACTTTGGTCGATATGGCAAATATTGCTGAACCACCACCACCACCGCCGCCAGCAGTTCCGCCACCGCCGCCGCCGCCGCCAGCGCCGAAAATTGACGAAGTAAAATTTGTGAAGCCTAAAGTTGTCGAGAAAGAAAAGGTTGTAGAAGAAATTAAAACAATCGAAGAATTAAAAGACAAAAACGTTGGAGCAAAAGATATTAAAGGTCGTGATGATGGTAAATTAGTAGTTGATATTCCTTCAGGTGATGGGGATAATAATGCAAAAATTGTTGATGATACAAATATTTACAACTCGGCTGGTATTGAAGTAAAACCAGAATACCCAGGAGGTATTGCTAAGTTCTATAAATATGTTTCTGATAAATTCAAATATCCAGATGATGTTGAAGAACTGAAAGGAAAAATTTTTGTGGAATTTGTTGTTGAAAAAGACGGAAGTTTGACAGATATTAAAGTGCTTCGTGATGTAGGTCACGGAACTGGAGCTGAAGCAATACGTTTGTTGAAAACAGTTCCTAAATGGAAACCAGGCGTTATGAATGGTAAAAATGTACGTGTGCGTTACAGTTTGCCAATAACTATTGATATCAAATCTGAATAATGAACAATTTTAGTTCAAATAATACCTCGAAGAAATCGCTCAAAGAGCGATTTCTTCTTGTTATAGGCATTTTGTTTTTTATGCTATATTTCTCTTTCGGTTTGGCCGTTATTTTTTGGAAAGAATTACCTTTGTCAATGTCTCAAACGTACCGAAATTTATTTGGAGTGCTTATAATTGGCTACGCTTTTTTGCGTTTTATTCGTTTCTTTCAAAAATCATAATCAAATGAAAAAAAAGAGTTTATTTCTTATTGTAATTATAGCTTTAGTCATTTTTTATTCTTGCAATGATAAAAAAGAGAAAAAGCAAACTATTTTAGTAGGTCAAGCTACCATACTTGTTGATGAAACTCTATTGCAAATTGTGCAAGATCAAGTTGATGTTTTTGAGAATCAATATGATGCTAAAATTACATTAGTACCTAAATCAGAATCTGAGATTGTTCAAATGCTTGTACAAAATAAACAGCAACTTGCTATTCTTACTAGAGAGTTGACTAAAGTTGAAGCACAAGGGTTTGAAAACAAAAATATAAAACCAAGGGTAACTCCATTTGCAACTGATGCAATTGCTTTTATTGTACATAAAAGCAATAAAGATACCCTTGTGAGCGTTGAAGATATTGTAAATTTTGTTCAAGGAAAAAAACAAAACAAATGTAAAGGATTGGTTTTTGATAATCCAAATTCAAGTACTGTGCGTTACATTAAAGAAGTAGCAAAGTTAAAAGACTTGCCAAAAGAAAATATTTTTTCGTTTAAAACAAATAATGAAGTAATTCAATTTATTTCAAAAAATGAAGGTATGATTGGGGTAGTTGGGGTCAACTGGTTGTATCAACCCAACCCAGATATGATGGAAGTAGTTAAAGCTGTTAATGTGTTAGGTGTCAAATCGCTAAATGGAAATAATTATATAAAACCCAATCAAGACAATATGGCTAGCGGGAATTATCCATTGACTCGCGAAATTAAAATGTTAAATTATCAAGGATTTAAAGGTTTAGGCATGGGATTTGCTTCCTTTATGGCAGGAGATATAGGACAACGAATTGTTTTGAAATCTGGACTTGTTCCAGTAAAAATGCCAAATCGAAATATTACAATCCAAAAAGAAATTAAAAATAAATAAATACAAGTAAAATGAATAAAGTTAAGTTTTTAAGTATAGCTCTAGTTGCATTTGGCTTTACTACTTATGCACAAGAAATCGAATTGGCTAAAAAAGCTATTGATGCGGAAAAATTTGAGAATGCAAAAGCCATTTTAAGAGCTGCTTTTAAAGCCAAACCAGACAATGGAAAGTTAGCCTTTTTGCTAGGTAATGTCTATTTGAAGCAGAATCAAGCAGATTCCGCAAAATTTAGTTTCCTTAGAGGAGTTGCAGCAAAAGAAAATGCAAATTTCAATTATATTGGTCTGGGTCAAATGGATCTAGACAATGGTAATGTGCAAGCGGCTCAATTTAATTTTGATCAAGCGGTTAAAGATATTAAGAAGAAAGACATCGAACAATTTATATATATTGGAAAAGCCTTTACTCAATCTGAAAAGCCAGATTACAAAAAAGCAATTTTGAATTTAACAAAAGCTAAAACTATTAATCCTAATGATCCTCAAACGCTATTGGCACTTGGTGATGCGTATTATTTAGATAAAAATCAGAATGAAGCTTATGCAGCATACAGAAATGCATTTGATGCTGATCCAACTCTTGTGCGTGCCAAAGTTCAATTAGGTGTTTTGCTTAAAGAAGCTAAAGCGTATGCCGAAGCAAAAGAAGCATTTGATGGAGTTGTAGCTATTAACCCAAATTTTGGACCAGCCTATCGTGAGTTAGCTGAAACCTACAATAGATGGGCAAATAGCGACAAAGATAAGTACAAGGAATATACGGCAAAATCACTTGGGTATTATGAAAAATACATGAGTCTTACAGATTATTCATTAGCTTCCCGTATGCGTCACGCTGACTTTTTAATTATAAACAAAGATTACAAAGCGCTTGAGAAAGAAGCTTTGGAAATGAAAAAATTAGACAATGTTAATCCAAAAATTTTACGTTATTTAGGGTATTCATCTTATGAAAACGGAAATCCAGAAGCTGCAATTGCTGCTTTAAAAGAATTTATAGAAAAACCAACAAGTAAAATTATTGGTCGTGATTATTTGTTTATGGGATTAGCACAAATTAAAATTGCTACTCCAGCGGCAGTTGGTGAGGCAAAACCAGTTATTAACGAAGCGATGTTTATGTCAGGGGTTGAAAACCTTCGTAAAGCTGTAGATATTGACAAGCCAATGGCTAATGAATTGAATGAAATAGGGAAAAAATATTTTGATCAAAAATTGTACAAATATGCTGCGGCTATTTATGAAGTTGCAACATCAAATCCAAATTCAAAAAATTATTTGTATGATAACTTTTTCTTAGGATATGCTCATTATTT
This sequence comes from Flavobacterium sp., assembly GCF_031422135.1. Lineage (GTDB taxonomy): Bacteria > Bacteroidota > Bacteroidia > Flavobacteriales > Flavobacteriaceae > Flavobacterium. Next base: position 81,025 of record NZ_JANOQD010000060.1, read on the forward strand.
TGATAATTCAGATAAAGAGGCAAAAGCGGTTGATGTAGTAGCATTGCAAAAAGCTGATAAAGCTTTTGAAAATGTAACTGTTGCTGTGCCAACTACACAAGAAGCTCATATTTATAGAGCAAGAGTAAACGCTTTGTTTCCTGAAACTCCCGCTTCTCAAGAGCAAATGGCTAAAAGTTATGAAGAATATACAAAAGTAGTGACTGCAAAAGGGGATGCTGAATTAGCAAAACCTGCAAACAAAACTAAGTTGATTGAAGCATATTATAATTTAGCAAAACATTTTGGTAAGAAAGACAAAGTAAAGGCAAACGATTTTATTGCAAAAGCAATTTTAATTGATCCAGCTGATGCTGATTTAGTTAATCTTCAAAAGACTTTAAAATAAGAGTATAAAGTTCTAATTCAAGATCTAACCACCTCGTAAAAGAGGTGGTTTTTTTATTCATATATTTTTTAAAGTTACTTTCCAATCATTTTTCATAATTAAAGTATTCTCAAAATTCTCTAATTGACTATCTTTGCAGACAATTTAATTAAGAAATGCTTACAAAAGAAATACAAATAGCTGTCGAAAAAGGTGAAATGCTGCCATTAATGGAGGAGTTTTACACCATTCAAGGCGAAGGATATCATACGGGAACAGCGGCTTACTTTATTAGAATAGGTGGTTGTGATGTAGGTTGTCATTGGTGTGATGTTAAAGAAAGTTGGAACGCAGCTTTGCATCCGCCAACTAATACAGACATCATCGTTGAAAACGCAAAAAAATATGCCGAAACTATTGTTGTTACTGGGGGAGAGCCACTTACTTGGGACATGACAAAGTTAACCCAGAAACTAAAACAGGAAAACCTTAAAGTTCATATTGAAACATCAGGAGCTTATCCTATAACTGGACAATGGGATTGGTTTTGCCTGTCTCCCAAAAAAAATAAGTTGCCAGTTCCCGAAGCTTATGAAATAGCTGATGAACTCAAAGTAATTATATACAATAGACATGATTTTATTTTTGCAGAAGAACAAGCATCAAAAATAAATCAAAAAGCAATTCTTTTTTTGCAACCTGAATGGAGTAAGAAAGAAGAAATGACTTCGCTTATTGTAGATTATGTAATGAAAAATCCAAAATGGAGAGTTTCTCTTCAAACGCATAAGTATTTAAACATACCTTAATTGTTTTTGCTAATAATTTTTAATGAATAAAATAGGTAATTACTTATTTTTTATCTGTTTGTCGATTAAATTCGTTTTTAAAAGTAAAATTTTTAAAATATTTTTCGAATGAATTTTTTAATTAAAAATGATTTTTTGGGATTAATATTTAATTTTTTTTAAAGAAAGCAATACGAAACTTATGATTGTTTAATAAATCTCTAAATTAGAACTAAACTGTTAGTTAACAATTGTTGATTTTTTTAGATAAATATTTGGAAAGTTGAATTTTTGCAATATATTTACTGACTGTTTTTTGTTATATTTTCAAATTAAAATTAATTATACTATTAATTTTTAGATGTTTACAGAATAAAATTATGGCACATTATTTGAATACATATTAATAATTTAAATTAAGAAATTATGAAAAAAAATATTCTAATTGCATTTCTATTGTTTTTTGCGCAAATTATACATGCTCAAGCGCCAATTAGTGTTGTCAAAAGTCCGCCTATTGCTTATGATATAGTTGATGTTCAGCCAGAATATCCTGGTGGCAACAATGAATTTATGAGATACATAGGAAAAAATTATATAACTCCTGAAGTAGAAGGTTTGTCTGGTATTTTGAAAGTTAGTTTTGTTATCGAAGTAAGCGGAAAAATTGGAGATATAAAAATCATCAAAGATTTAGGCTCTGGAACTTCGGAAGAGGCTATTCGCGTAATATCTAAATCTAAACTTTGGACTCCTGGTCAACACGAAGGAAACCCCGTTCGTGTACTATTTACTTTACCAATTACAGTTGCAAGTTATTAAAATAGAGCCTTATCAAACTAACAAACAAACAATATGTTAATGTTAACGTATTGTTTTTTTGTTTACAGTTATAGTTATGCTTAATAATTTTACTACAGCAAAACTGTCATTTTAATTCCATAAATAAAATCTTATTGATTTACAATCAATATATTAATTGTATTTAATAGTGTAAATTGAATTCATTTTTTCGATATTAAGTCTAGGTTTTGTTGGTTTTAAAATTTAAAATATAAAAAATTATGGATAAAAAACGATTTTCTACAGTGTTTCTTTTGCTTTTGTTTTTTCAAGTTGGTTACTCACAAGCGGATGTTTTTGATTACAATACGATAGCAATAAAACCTCAATTTCCAGGGGGTATAAGCGAGTTTATGAAATTTGTAATTACGAATTATCAAATTCCTGAAGAGGATGATGTGGTTACGGGAGTTTTAGAAGTAGCTATCATTATTGATAGCAAAGGAAAAGTGACTAAAACGACAATTATTCAGGACGTTGGTAACGCTGGAAATGAAGTTAAACGTATTTTAAGTAATTGTCCAAAATGGATTCCGGGTAAACAAGATGGAATTGATGTAGCTACGAGATATACATTTCCTGTGACAATTAAATGATGTAATAAATTGTATATTAGTCTTTTTTAAATGTTTTCAAATGAAAATACATACGTTTTTATATTTTGTTTTTTTTCTACAATTTAATTGTATTGCCCAAGTAAAAACTAATCAGGAATATGTAACTGAATTCCCTCCAGTAAGTGCAGCCGATGAAATGTATAATATGAGTGAAATAGAAGTGCTTCCTGAATTTGAAGGAGGTATTAAAGCATTTTATAAATATATTGCTAATAATTATAGATATCCCAATGTAGAAAGCTTAAAAGGAAGGGTGTATGTTGAGTTTGTTATTGAAAAAGATGGTAGTTTAGCCGATATGAAGATAATAAGAGACGTTGGGTTTGGTACAGGTGAGGAAGCGATACGGGTTTTGCAAAATTGCCCTAAATGGAAGCCTGGCTTTTTTAAAGGAATGCCAGTTAGAGTTAGATATACATTGCCAATAAATATTAGTTTCTAAATAAAGCAATTAGTAAAGTCTTGCCAAATAATCATAATGTTCACCCTCCATAACCAATTCACATTGTAAATCATTAGCAATTGCCGCATTTTGCAAAGTGTTGTAGTCTAAATACAACCACGGAAAAGTAGCTTCTTTTTCGTTTTTATAAGAAATAGTAAAAGTGAGTTCGCCATAATAACCATTACTAGGAATCCATTTTCCTCCATCACTATCGTCGTCAAACATATAAATAATATCAGAGGAATCTATTAGAATTTGACCGTCAGGGTTCAATAACGATTTTAATTTTTGTAAATATTTAGAAGTTTCAGCTAGAGTTCCAAAAATCCCTGTTCCGTTCATTAATAAAATAATGGTGTCAAATTTTTCGTTTTTTAAATCTAAAACATTCTGAACACGCGCCTCTTTTAAACCTCGAAGGTGACAAGCTTCAATCGCTTTTTCAGAAATATCAATAGAAACCACTTCCAAATTTTTCTCGTTTTGAAGATACAACGAATGACTTCCAGCACCACAACCCACATCAAGGACTTTGCCTTTGGCAAGCTTCAAAGCTTTTTGTTCTAGATATGGCATTTCATTAAAAGTTCTAAATAAGTAAGAAACACTCATTTCATCGGCTTCAGAGATAGAGGTTTCGGTAATAATATCTTCTGGAGAATTATTGGTTTGATAATCTAATATGGCTTTTCCGAAAAGGTCTTTCATTTTTAATTTTATCTGTTGATTTGGTAATTTGTTGATTTGTTTTCTATAATTTTGCAATTCATTTATCAAATAAGTAAATTGACAAACCCGCCATTACATAGTCTAGAAAAAGAAGCCAAAGATAAGCATATCGAAAACAAAAAGTATTTTGTGAAGCTAAAAAATAAGCCGCCCAAAAACTTGGATTACATAATGCAAGATTTGCACGATAGCGAATTCAAAAAAACCAACTGTTTGGACTGTGCCAATTGTTGTAAAACTACTGGGCCACTTTTTACAGATGCCGACATTGAAAGGATTTCGAAGCATTTGCGACAAAAACCACAACAGTTTATAAATCAATATTTGCGAATGGACGAAGACCAAGATTATGTCTTACAAACCGTTCCGTGTAATTTTCTGGACCAAGACAATGCTTGTTTTATATATGACGTTCGCCCGAAAGCGTGTCGTGAATTTCCGCACACTGACAGAAAAAAATTCAATCAAATTACCGATTTGACTTTGAAGAATGTTGCCATTTGCCCAGCAGCATTTAATATTGTCGAGAAAATGAAGTTGAAAATGCCTTTGTAATTAAATAAATTCTACAAATTACAACGGATTTAATTCGTATTAATTTGTAAAATTCGTGATAGAATCAATTAAAGTATTTGTTAGGTTTAATAAATCAGATATTTTGTTCTCATTTTTTTAAAATCAGCCAAACCTTTTTCCCAACTTTTTCTAATCTCAGTTTCAGAAATTCCAGATTCGATTTGTTGCTGCAATTTTTTGGTTCCAGCCAATTTTGTGAAAAAAGCATTAAAAAATTTAGATTTATCCGAAGTGGTTTGATACGCAGTAATCAACCATTTTAATTCCAATTTGCTTACTTTTTCAATTTTAGTCAAATCTTCGCCGTGACACAAAATGTTTTTATGGGTAGGTTCTTTGGCGCCAAAATTTGGAATAGGAGTGAAGCTAAAATCATTTTTTGGTAAAAACGGCGAGCCATAAATTTGAAATTGTTTTTCCGTTCCTCGCCCAACACTCACATTCGTGCCCTCAAACAAGCACAAGCTTGCATATAAGTTAATGGCTTGGTCGTTTGGTAAGTTAGGCGATGGTTTTACAGGCAATGAATAGTTCAGGTCTCGAGTATATTTCAAACACGGAATCACCGTCAATTTGCATTGCACTCCTTTTTTCAACCATTTTTCGCCATTAATCATCTTTGCATATTCCCCAATTGTCATTCCGTGAAGTAACGGAATTGAGTGCATTCCTACAAAACTCGTAAAATCTTTTTCTAAAATTGGACCATCAATAATCTTTATATTTGGGTTTGGTCTGTCTAAAACCAAGAATTCAATATTATTTTCGGCACAAGCTTCCATCACATAATGCAAAGACGATATATAAGTGTAAAACCGAGCACCAACATCTTGCAAATCAAAAACCAGAATGTCAATATCTTTCAATTGTTCGGCTTTTGGTTTTTTGTTATCACCATACAGCGATATAATTGGTAATCCAGTTTTAGTGTCTTTTCCATCTTTTATCGATTCGCCAGCATCCGCTGTGCCACGAAAACCATGTTCAGGAGCGAATATTTTTTGTACATTTATTTTGTTTTCTATAAAATAATCCACAACCGATACTTGTTTAATCTCAATTCCTTTATCACTTCCAGTAGTAGTGTTGTTTTTTATTTCAACAAATTTTTTAAATTTAATTACTCCTGTTTGATTGGTAACAATACCAACTTTTTTATTCTTCAACAAAGGAAAATAGGCAGAAAAGTTCTCTGCACCAGTTAGAATATCTTCTAACAAAACAGCTTCGTTTTCAATTCTTTCATCTTGCCCATTTCCTATTACTTCTTGCTTCTCACCTCTTGCTTCTTGCTTCTTTCCTCTTTCCTCTTTCCCTTTGACCGAACTTCCACAAGAAAAAACAACCATCAAAAGGAATAAAAACGTATTTTTGAACATTGAATTGTAAAACATAAACATTGAATTTAGAATATTTTATAGCATCTCGATTAACCAAGGCCAAAGACCATAAAAGTAGTATATCTGCGCCAATAATAAAAATTGCAATTTCAGCCATCGCCATCGGAATGATAATGATGATAGTCTCCATTGCCACAGGAATAGGGTTAAAGCAAAAAATACGTCAAAAAGTAGCCGCATTCAACGGACACATCCTCATTTCCAACTTTGACAACAACCAGTCGCAAGTTAGTTTACAGCCCGTTTCCACCAATCAGGATTTCTATCCAAAATTCAAAAACGTACAAGGCATTCAGCACATTCAAGCCGTAGCCAGCAAAGCAGGAATAATCCGAACCGAAAAAGCATTCGAAGGCATCGTCTTCAAAGGAGTAGGCAAAGATTATTTGTGGAACAATTTGCAAGAATATTTAGTTCAAGGCAAAATCCCAAAGCTAAACTCAAACCTAAATCCCGAAATTATAATATCCGAATACCTAGCAAACCGACTTCAACTTAAGCTCAACGACAATTGCAACACCTTCTTTATGAAGCAAGATGGGAGTCAATTGCCAAATCTTCGAGTATTCAAAATAGTAGGAATATACAATTCCGGATTTCAGGAATTTGACGCTACATATATAATAGGCGATATTCGCCACATACAACGCATCAACAAATGGAAGCCAAACCAAGTCGGAGCATTCGAAGTATTCATAAACGATTTTGATCAAATCGAACAAAAAGGAGTCGAAGTCTATAACAACACCATCAACAAAGCCGATCCCACCAAAACCCTAGATACCCAAACTATAACCCAAAAATACTATTATATATTCGAGTGGCTCAAACTATTCGATTTCAATATCATTGTCATCCTCACCATAATGATACTCGTTGCCACCATCAATATGGTCGTAGCACTACTCATCCTAATCCTAGAACGCACCCAAATGATAGGAATCCTAAAATCAATAGGAGCCAACAACTGGACAGTCCGAAAAATATTCCTTTACAACGCAGCACATCTCATTACCAAAGGACTATTCTGGGGAAATCTCATAGGGATAACACTCTTGTTGATTCAAAAATACTTCAAAATCATAACACTCAACCCAGAAAACTATTACGTCAACACCGCTCCAGTCGACATAAATCTCTGGTCAATACTACTACTCAATCTCGGCACCATCACAATTTGCCTACTAGTGCTATTAATTCCCTCCTATATAATAACCAAAATTTCCCCAGTCAAAGCCATCAAGTTTTCATAATCATTTTTTCAGGGCGTGCCCTATCGTCGTTCCTCCTCAGGTCGGGTTTTTCGTTACAAGTCCTCGCACTTCCTTTGTCAGGCTGTGGGCTTTTCACTTCAATCCCTCACGCGAGGGAGATTCTAACTACATTATTATAGTATTTCAATGT